>DASPTU010000042.1:0-13621 GCA_035623255.1 Terriglobales bacterium
TCCAACCGGTTCAGGAACTCGGGATTGAAGGTCCGCTTGACCTCATTCATCACCAGATCATGGATTTTTTCCGACACCATCTCTTCCTTGCTCGACTGGAATCCCAGGCCTTCCCGCTTCTGCAGGTGTCGCGCGCCGATATTTGACGTCATGATCAAAATGGTGTTCTTGAAGTCCACCGTGTTCCCCAAGCCATCGGTCAGCTGGCCATCTTCAAACACCTGCAGCAGGATGTTGAACACATCCGGATGCGCCTTCTCGATTTCGTCGAGCAGCACGACCGAATACGGCGCGCGCTTCACACGCTCGGTAAGCTGTCCGCCCTCTTCGTAGCCGACATATCCGGGAGGCGAGCCGATCAGCTTCGAAACCGAGTGTTTCTCCATGAATTCCGACATGTCGAAGCGAATCAAGGATTTCTCAGTTCCAAACATGAACTGCGCCAAGGTCCGGGCGACTTCGGTCTTACCCACGCCAGTTGGGCCAAGGAATAGGAATGAACCAATGGGCCGGTTGGGGCTCTTCAGACCGGCACGCGAGCGGCGAATCGCTCGCGCCAAAGCCAGAATCGCTTTGTCTTGCGAAATGATCCGCTTGTGTAATTCCTCTTCGATGCGAAGCAACTTCTGTGACTCTTCTTCCTTGATTGAAGTAATGGGTACGCCAGTCCAGCGCGATACCACATCCTCGATGTCCTCCCGACCGACAACGCCGGTGGAGGATTCATCGAGGTGGTATTTTTCGCGAAGGGCGCGCAGGTTCTCGCGCTCTTTGCGTTCTTCGTCCGAATAGAAGCGCGCCTTTTCGAACTCATGGTTCGCGATAGCGTTCTCCATACGGTGGACGATGAACTTGATGCGTTTCTGGACTTCGGTGATTTCTTCCGGCAACGAGGTCTGGCGGAGTTTTACACGCGCGCCGGCTTCGTCGACCAGGTCGATCGCCTTGTCAGGCAAAAACCGATCGGGAATGTAGCGGTTGGAATGTGAAACCGCGAAGTTGATCGCCTCGTCGGTATACGTCACCGCGTGAAATTTTTCGTAGCGATCCTTAATTCCAAAAAGAATCTTGGTCGCATCGCCTTCCGTCGGTGGCGGGACTTTCACCGCCTGGAAGCGCCGTTCCAGCGAGCGGTCTTTCTCGATGGACTTGCGATATTCGCCTGGCGTGGTCGCGCCGATACATTGAATTTCGCCGCGCGACAGTGCCGGTTTCAGGATGTTAGCCGCATCGAGCGATCCCTCCGCCGATCCCGCACCAACAAGTGTGTGCAGTTCATCGATGAAGATGATGGAGTTCTGCGACTCCATTAGTTCCTTCATGATGGTCTTGAGCCGCTCTTCAAATTGGCCGCGATACTTGGTGCCAGCCACGATGAGCGAAAGATCAAGCGCCAGAATCCTCTTATCGGCAAGAAACGATGGAACCTCCCCATCCGCGATCCGCTGTGCTAACCCCTCGACGATGGCGGTCTTGCCGACACCCGGCTCGCCGATCAGAACCGGATTGTTTTTCGTACGGCGGCAGAGGATCTGGATTACACGCTCCAACTCACCCTCGCGCCCAACCAGCGGATCAAGCTGCGTATCCATTGCAGCCTGGGTCAGATCACGCGAAAATTCGCTCAGCAGCGATGACTCACGCTGACGTTGCGGCTGCGCCTTCTCCTGACTGGTCCTCGCCAACTCTTCACGAATCGTCGACAGCCGAAGTCCTCGTTCATGCAGAATCTCGGCGGCAAAACACTTCTCCTCCCTCAACAATCCAAGAAGCAGATGTTCCGTGCCGATGTGCTTGTGAGAGAGCCGCTCGGCTTCTTCTGCCGCGTACGCGAGCACCCGCTTGCATTCGTTGCTGAGCGGCAGATCGACAGAAGTGGAGACCTTCTCCCGAATGGTCGTATGACCTTCAATCTGCTTGCGAATCGATTCCACCGAAGCATGCGAGCGCAAGAAACGGTTGGTCAGGGCTTTGTCTTCGCGCAACAGTCCAAGCAAAAGATGTTCCGTCTCAATATAAGGAGAGCCAAACTGGCTGGCTTCGTAACGGGCAAAGAAGATGACGCGTCTCGCTTTTTCGGTATAACGTTCAAACATAAAACCCTACCCCCTGGACTGCCGAGAGAGCGCAACTCTCGGAGCTGGCGTGCCTAGTTGGGTCATGCCAACACAATGCCACAGTTTGCCGATAAAATCCTTCAATTCTGTTGCCAATCCGGTTACCACGGATACCCCATCGTTCCGCTAGTACTCTTTACTCACTCCATAGTTGTTATCATTCCGGCACGTCATCTCATAAAAGTCAATTGCCGCTTCGTGCTACACGGGAAACGCTTCCGGTGCAACCTCCTCCATTTTGCCATTCTGCAACCGCAGCACTCGATGACAACGCCGCGCAAAAACAAGATTGTGCGTGGCAATCAGGGAGGTGAGCTGGCACTCGCGATGGAGCCTGGCGATCAATTCAAAAACTGAATCTGCAGTGCGGCTGTCCAAGTCCCCAGTCGGTTCGTCGGCCAGCAGGATCTTTGGTTGAGCGATCAGCGCCCGGGCCAACGCCACCCTCTGCTGTTCGCCACCGGAGAGTTCACCCGATCGGTGGCCGGCACGCTGCTCCAAACCAATCGCATTCAGCCAGTGCAAAGCTTTGGCGTTTGCCTCCGGCTGTGAGATTCCTCTGACGAGCAATGGCATAGCCACGTTTTCCAATGCCGTGAACTCCGGCAAAAGATAGTGGAACTGCCAAACAAAACCGACTTCCCGGTTGCGGAATTCGGCGGCGGCATCCTCGGAAAGCGAATTCAGCCGCAGATTCGCGCAGTATACGTCACCCGCAGAAGGCCTATCAAGCGCGCCTAGGATGTGCAGCAGTGTACTCTTCCCTGCTCCCGATTCGCCCACGATCCCCAGCATCTCGCCCTTGGCGACTTGGAATGATAAGTTTTCAAAGAGCACCAAGCTCGAATTACCCGAGCGAAAGACCTTCTTTAGCCCTTCGACCCTCAAGCAGGCCTTTTCTATTAGATGCAACCGCTATGCTCCTCGTCACATTAGGACTCGCGATCAGCTACAACGTGTAGCCCCGCGTCCTCCATTAAAACACGAGCAGCAGACTATTGTTCTACCCTCCCACCGATAACATTCACAAGAAAAACTGTACGCTGGAGTTCACAAAGGTAGATGTGACCCCGGTCACGGCGAGATGGCCTTCCCCGCGGGAGGTGTCACTCGTATCGCAGGGCTTCGGCCGGCAGGATTCGTGCCGCCGACCAGGAGGGATAGATGGTGGCAATCAGCGAAATACCAACTGCCACCAGAGCCACCAAGATGCCATCCGTGGCTCGCGGAGCGAATGGTACATAGTCGATGGAGTACACCTCCGGCGCGAGCGAAAGTAGATGATAATGTCCGCCAAACCAGGAAAGCGAAAAGCCAAGAACCAGACCGATAGCGGTGCCAACCACACCGATCAGCAGACCTTGTGAGATGAAGATCCGCCGCACCTGCGATTTGCGCGTCCCCATCGACATCAGCACCGCAATGTCACGGGTCTTCTCCATCACCATCATGGTCAGCGAGATCAGAATGTTCAAAGCCGCGACGAAAACTATCAGCCCGATGGTAATGAATGTGACTAAACGCTCCAGGCGCAGAGCGCGAAACAGAGCTTTGTTCTGCTCCATCCAGTTCGTGGTCATGAAGCCTTTACCGGCCGCTTGTTCGATCTCTTCGGCGATCTGCCCGGCTCGGTAGATGTCGTCTACCTTGAATTCCAGAACGGAAATCTCGTCGCCAAGTCCGAAGAGCCGCTGCGCGTCGCTCAGGCGAGCAAATGCCCAAGAGAAATCATAGTCGTAGAATCCGGAATCAAAGATTCCCGCTACGCGAAACCGATTGTATTTCGGAACCATTCCGAACGGTGTGAGTTCTCCCTGCGGGCTGGTGACCAAAACGACCGAACCGATGCCTGCGCCTAAGTCGTCGGCCATGTCTTTCCCAAGAATGATGGGCGGCATGGCCGAAACTCGAGATTCAACGTCCTTGAGGGCGTCAGGAGTAGCAACTGCATGGCTCTCTGACCCGCCGCTTGTTTTCGAACCGGGCTGCGTTTGATCCTGATCCAGAGCATCAGCCGAACCGAGCTTCACGGTTTTCAACAAGTCGCTCACTCTGCGCTCATCCGCGGGAACAATACCTTTAAGCACAGCGCCGCGCGCCCGCGGCCCACGCGAAATAAGTACTTGCTCATAGATCGCCGGGGCCGCGGCAAACACATGGGGCAATTTGGACAAGCGCTCCATCAAGAGCTGCCAGTTTCGGATGCCATCGCTTTGCACCCGCAGCAGATTGATGTGCGAACTCGATCCAAGCAGGCGATCCTGGAGATCTTGACGAAATCCGTTGTTGATCGCCAAGGCAATGACCAGAGATGCAACACCCGCAGCAACACCCGCGATAGAAATGGCCGTAATTACGCCGATGACGGCTTGGCGCCGCTTCGCGCGCAAATATCGTCTTGCGATAAACAGCTCGAAAGTCATCGTTAATCAAAATCGTAGCACTAGACTAGACTCGAACCGCCGGCATTCGCGATTCTCGCGGATTTCTAAGCGCCGACACGATATTCGGTTTTTACCAGCCCACTCGGATAATCCTTGGTCTCCACATGGTGCAAGTGGATATCATGCGGCAGTGAGCCGAACAGCGGGATGCCCTCGCCAATGAGCACAGGAACACGGGTGATAATCAGCCGCTGGATCAGGCCCGCGCGCAGGAATCCCTGAATGGTGACTCCTCCATCGACATAAACGTTCTGCGCGCCGCTGGCGGCAAGTTTGGAAGCAATCTCCGCTGGAGACCCTGTCATTTGCTCTACCGCCTCTCCGAGCGCCCGAGAAACGTCCAGCCTCCGGTGGCTTAGAACCACAACTCGCCTTTTCCCGTACGGCCACTCGTCAAAGCCCAGCACTGTCTCGAATGTCTTGCGGCCTATCACAAGCGTATCGATAGTTGCCATGAACTCCTCATAGCCGTGTGGCTCGCCTCCATCCGGTGGGAGGAAGTCGAGGTCGCCATTCAGGCGCGCAATAAAGCCATCCACGCTGGTCCCAATAAAGACTGAAAGTGTCATCCCACACTCCTGAGTCAGCTGCGCGGTCAAGGCCTCCGAGCGAGGCATCGACTCAAGTAACTGGAGTAACCTGCAGTAACTTTGGCCCCTGTGATATAAACCAAGCAGTAACGATCCAAAAATTTGCAGCGGCAGATGTTCGAGCCGTCGTCTGCCGCAAAGCTCGAGGAAGGTCTTTGAGTTTCATCAATTTTGCAGCCCGGGAGATCAATTGCAAGATCGTGTACTACGGTGCCGGTCTGGGCGGCAAGACCACCAATCTGCAATTTATCTATCAGAAGACCGCGGAGCAGCAGAAGGGCAAGATGATCTCGCTCGCCACTGAGACTGATCGTACGCTGTTCTTCGATTTTCTGCCGCTGGATCTAGGCTCAGTGCGCGGCTTCAAGACCCGCATCCATCTTTATACCGTTCCGGGTCAGGTCTTCTACGACGCCAGCCGTAAGCTGATCCTGCGCGGCGTCGATGGAATCGTCTTCGTGGCCGATTCCCAGCAGGAGCGTATGGACGCCAACCACGAAGCCCTCGATAATCTGATGGACAACCTTAAAGAACACGGCTACGACTTCCAGAAAATTCCCTACGTTCTGCAACTCAATAAACGCGATCTGCCCAATATCCTGCCAGTCGAAACGCTGACCAAAGAGCTGCGCCGCAAGAACGAAACTGTTCTAGAAGCGATTGCATTTCATGGTCAGGGCGTCTTCGAGACCCTCAAGGAAATTGCCCGCCAAGTCCTCGTCGAACTCAAGCAAGGCAGCTAAGAAGCGCCAGCGATGGCAGTGTCGCGCTAAGTGGCGGAGGCAATACTTGCGTGGGGACGGGCGTCTGGCCCGTCCAAGCCGAGCGCAACTCGACGGCTGGCCCCCTCAAGCCTAGTTTCGGCTTGAGAGGGGAAATGTGTCTAAAAAAAAACGCCGGGCCGGTTAGCCCAGCGTTTTCTGTCTGCAGACCTACGTACAAAGCTATTTTGAATCCGAGGTTAGACTCGCTCCGAATTCGCGCCGGTTCACTGACCTTGCAGCTCGGGCAGCAACCGCCTGCGGGCCAGCCGCCGCTCCGTAGCGCTCCATCAACATCGGAACCATGGCGTTTTCCGCTTCCTTCACAAAGGTAAGGCTGCGATCTGGCCCCAGGTCAACTCGAATGAAATCCCCCAGCCGCACCTGCCCAGTTGCCACCAGGTTTGCCATCGGGAACACAAGATGCCGTTCGATCGCCCGTTTCAGGTGGCGAGCTCCGTATTTAGGATCCGTGCCCTCATCCAAGAGAAAGCTCTTGACCCGGGAAGTGCAATTGAACACGAACTGATTGGCTGCGGACGCCATCAGGACGCGCTGTTGCACCATCCCGAGTTCGATTTCCAAAATCTCTTCCAGGTGCTCCGGCCGCAGAGTCTTGAAAACCACCACCTTATCGATGCGGTTCATGAACTCCGGGGTGAATTTTCGACGCGCCGCTTCAATGGCTGTGCGATTGATCTTCTCATCCAGAGCGGCGTCGATCTGGGTTACCTTGGGGGCGAAGCCTAGCCCACCATCCACCAGGGTGCTCATCTCCCCTGCTCCCAGGTTAGATGTCATGATAATGATGCATTGCGAAAGGTCGACCCGGCGGTTGTCCCCTAATGTCAGCGTTGCCTTGTCGAGGATCCCGAGCAGCAACTGCCACAGGGCGTCGGAAGCCTTTTCGATCTCATCGAATAGAAGGATCGAGAGCTTCAGCCGGTCGGTGTGCCACTGGTTGAGCGCTTCCTGCGTCAGCAGAGGATGCGTCTCGCGATGGCCCAAATAGCCGGGCGGCGAGCCGATCAACTTGGCGATCTCATGGGAGTGCTGGAACTCCGCGCAGTCGATCTTGATGCAGGCGCGCGCATCCCCAAATAGCGCTTCTGACATGGCCTCGACTACCCGCGTCTTGCCAGAACCCGTCGGCCCCAGAAACAAGAGGTTGCCTACCGGACGCCCCGGCGGGTTCAGCCCAGCCAGGAACATCTGGTAGATCTCCACAACCTTTTCAATGGCCATGTCCTGACCGACGATTTTGCGGTGCAAGGCATTTTCGAAGTCTCGGGCATCACTGCTGCGCCGAGTAGGATCAAGTGCTGCGTTGAGTGCGTTTTTCATAGTCTCTGGGCCCTTGTCGGTCCTTTCTGGGCCGTCAGGCTGTTCCTGGGGGATCGCGTCGAGCAACTCAAAGCGACGAATTTTGTCACTTTCTACTCGATAAGCACCAGCGCTCATCGAGCTTGCCTATTGCAAACGGTTCGCCATCCCGTAAGAACCGCTTATGGCTTCATTTCTGGGGAATTAGATGCTCCAGGCTACGGAAGAGAGACACCTAGCCTGACGGGTACGATCATGTAAAGGGAAATACTTTGCGCATGCTGAGACTTTCCCAGGTAGGGTCGAAACTATACCCTGCGCGGGCGTGACCCGACGTAACGTGGTGCGACTACCCAACGCTCAATAGCATTCCGTTGTAACGCGTTGGGGGGAACTTTGCGTCGACACGTTTGGATTCTGGCTGCAGTTTTGTGCGCATTCTGCTCTTTCTTTTTTCACAAAATTACGCTCCAGGTCGTACCTGCTGCGGCAGCACAAAGCGGTGGGCACCCTCATCTGGAACCGGCATCCATTCCGACAAGCTCCACACGTGTCCCGGCAGAGGTCACCAATGCTGTGCCCCCCGGAAGCACGTTGTATTGGGCAAAGCGAGGGGACAGCGTCATTTCTGTAGCTCACCATTTCTTGCCTCAAACCTCTTATCTCACTTCGGCCGAATTGGCTATTTCGATGCGGGCGGCAAATGCCAACTTGCAAGGTAGCTACCTGAAAGCCGGACAGACCATCATCGTGCCTGGAATTCTGGAAACACCCATCGTGGAGAAAACCATCTCCGTGCCTCGGGACTTTGAAGTTCGCGCGATTTACCTGACCGGGCTGATGGCAGGTAGCGATCACGGTTTACGCATCATCCGGCGTTGGCGTGCGCTGGGTGGAAACGCCGTCGTTTTCGATATCAAAGACAGCGATGGCTCCGTCAACATCCCATTCGAGCACCCGCTGCTTGGCAAACACCACACGCCTATCCCCGATCTCCCTAAATTCGTGCACTTTCTGCATTCCCAAAACATGCATGCGATTGCAAGGGTGGCCATCTTTCGGGACGAGCGCCTCGTCGTGAGTCATCCCGAATTGGCTGTCCAATCCCATCGCAGCGGGCAGCCGTGGCGCGAGAACGGAAAGTTGGTATGGACGGATCCCTCGCAGCCCAAAGTCCAGGAATACGATATTGCTCTCGCCAAGAAAGCTGCGGAGTCCGGCGTGGACGAGGTTCAGTTCGATTACGTCCGCTTCCCTGCCGAAGGAGACCAGAAAGATGCTGTCTTTGTCTTCCGAGCCGCTCATCCCGATTGGCATCGTAGCGACGTAATTGCCGATTTCCTTAAGCATGCCTATTCCGAGCTTCACCCAACCAGGGTACTGCTCTCGCTTGACGTTTTCGGCGTGATGGCGTGGCAGCGTCCGGTGGATCTGTCGCACACCGGCCAGGATATCGTCCGCATGGCAAAGTATTGCGACGTCCTTTCTCCCATGATTTATCCTTCGCACTTCTTCGGGATGGATGGCTACGCTCACCCGGGCGACGCCCCTGAGCATTTCATCGGTGAGTCCATGGATCGGTTTCAATTAATTACAAACGGTAGTGGTGTCGTGATCAGGCCGTGGCTGCAGGCATTTCATTGGCGGACCAAGACCTATTCGCCCGAATACGTGGCAACTCAAGTCCGGGTAGCCCGGGAGAAAGGTGGGATCGGCTTTCTATTCTGGAATGCCGCCAACGACTACAGCAAGCCCTTTGCGGCTATGCCTGAAATGCGGTCAGCCAAAGCACAGTACTTCCGTGGCGATGAACTGCCTGGGACAAAGTCTCCCAAATTAACTTCGGCCGCAGTCGTTGATAACGCCACTACTCACCAGTGAGACAAAAGACCGCTGTCTTGTTAGTAGAAGGTCATAGCACTGTTGGAGCATATTCTCCACAACACCATTCTGAAAAAACACCTGGACCTCGTCCCCTCTCGGTTATAATCGCCTTGCTGGACGCTCGAACGCCCGTCCCCTCGGATTTATCGTGCCGCTTGTTGCAGCTCGACGAGTCGGGTCCACCCACGATAAGAGCTTTTGGCATCAAATAATCGCATCCTCGGCTTTGGCCGTGAATTTTTGGACTAGGAGCGCGCATGGCGATTCAGAAGACAGAAAAAATCTGGCATAACGGGAAGTTTGTTTCCTGGGATCAGGCGACCATTCACGTTATGTCGCACGTGGTGAACTACGGTTCATCGGTGTTTGAAGGCATCCGCTGCTACTCGTTACCCAGCGGCCCCGCAATTTTCCGTGCTAAGGAGCACATGCAGCGCCTGGTGGATTCGGCCAAGATTTATCGCATCGACGTTGACTTTACCCGCGATGAACTGGTCTCCGCCATGGTCGAACTGGTGCAAAAGAACAGCGTTTGGCCATGCTACATCCGTCCAATCATCCTTCGTGGCTATGGCGAAGCCGGGGTGAACCCGTTTAACTCGCCCACCGAGGTTTATATCTGCAATTATCCCTGGGGCAAGTACTTGGGTTCTGATGCTGAGCAAGGAGTCGACGTCTGCGTCTCATCCTGGACCCGCATCGCGCCGAATACTCTGCCGGCCATGGCGAAATCGGGCGCCAACTACATGAATTCGCAGCTGATCAAAATGGAGGCCATCCTGAACGGCTACGTCGAAGGAATTGCCCTGGACGAAAACGGTTACGTCAGTGAAGGCTCAGGCGAAAATGTGTTCGTGGTCCGCAATGGCACACTGCAGACTGCGCCGCTCGGAAACTCTGTACTGCCGGGCATTACCCGGGATTCAGCATTGCGCATTGCTCGCGAACTGGGGATTCCGGTGATCGAGCAGGGCATTCCGCGGGAATTGCTCTACATCGCCGACGAAGTATTCTTCACCGGAACAGCCGCCGAAATCACCGGCGTCCGTTCAGTCGATAAGATCAGCGTCGGCAAGGGTGTCATCGGACCCATCACTAAGGCGATCCAGAAAGAGTTCTATGGGATCATTCGCGGCGAAAAGGCCGATCGATTTAATTGGCTCACGCCGGTATCGGTGCGCAGCAAGCAGCCGGTCAGTGTGTAAGGCGCACCTGAGTTTCTCAGAAGCCGCCCTGCGGGGCGGCTTTGGTTTTTCTGACTGAAGCGCGGCAACAAAGTCGGCAACTCACAATCGGCGCGGCAACCATCCAGCCTCGCCCATTACTTAGGTCATCTTGGGCGGAAACCGATTTCAGTCCATCATACGAGTGATCCCCTGAGATCCCTCGCATGAATATTGATGACCTGCTTCGCATCGCCATGGAGCGGCGCGCCTCCGACTTGCATCTCAAGGTGGGAAATTACCCACACCTGCGCGTCGACGGCGAACTGATTCCCCTGACTGACCAGCCGCGCATCAGCGCTGAAGACATGTTGACCATGGCTTTCAGCATGATGTCGGCCCGGCAAAAGCAAAAATTCAAAGAGAGCACGGAAATCGATATGGCCTATGGCGTCGCCGGGCTAGGGCGATTCCGTGTCAACGTCTTCCAGCAGCGCGGCAACGTCGGCCTGGTTCTCCGCGTCATTCCGACCAAGATTCGCGCTCTGGACGAGCTCTATCTGCCGAAAGTCGTCGAGCAGATCTGCGACATGCCACGTGGGCTGATCCTGGTGACCGGCATAACCGGTTCCGGCAAGTCCACAACCTTGGCCGCCATGGTGGACCGTATTAATTCCACGCGCGCCGAACACATCATCACCATTGAAGATCCAATCGAATTTCTGCATCGCGACAAGAAGGGTTACGTCAACCAGCGCGAAATCGAAGTCGACACGCCCTCCTTCGGGGCGGCTCTAAGAGCCTCCCTGCGTCAGGACCCGGACGTGATTCTAGTTGGTGAAATGCGTGACGTTGATACCATCGGCACCGCACTGCACGCTGCCGAAACCGGACACATGGTCTTCTCCACACTGCACACGCTCGATGCTGTGGAAACCATCAACCGAATTATTGCTGTATTTCCGCCTCCCGAGCAGAAGCAGATTCGTCTCCAACTGGCCGCTGTGCTGCGAGCCGTGGTCAGCCAACGGTTGGTAAAGCGTTGCGACGGCGAGGGCCGCGTTCCCGCCGTCGAAATCATGATCAACACGGCTTACATTCGTGAATGCATCCTGGTGCCGGAAAAAACCCGCGCCATCCGCGACGCGATTTCTTCCGGGACATCGCAATACGGCATGCAAACCTTCGATCAGTCTCTCTGGGACCTGTTCCAGGCGGGATTGGTCAACTACGAAACTGCCCTGGAGAATGCGTCGAACGCGGACGACTTCAAACTGCGCATGCAGGGGATCTCGTCCACCAGCGACATTTCCAAGAACGCCATGCAGGCCACCGGCTTCGGCGGATGACAATTACCTCCTGAAAGCACTGCGGGCGCGCCGAAGGCGCGCCCTTTTGCTTTTTACGTCTTACAGACTGCTGCCGTTGTCTTAAACGCTTGCTGCGTACCTCGCGTGCGCACACTCTGACCCGCTCAAGACGTACAGCGCGCGCCGAAAAGTAGAGATGTCAAAAACGCGATCCAGCTTGGTTCGCGTCAACATCTCGTGAACAAAGTGCGACGGATTCACCAGCTTCAGTTGCATGCCGCGAGTGCGCAACCACTCGTGAAGAGAAACCAGAGTATTCAGTCCACCGGCATCTACTGCTTCCACTTCGCCTAGATCGAGCACAACCATCCGGGTGTCTTTCACGCCGGTTACGGCCGCCCTGAGTTTCTGAACTTCCTGGCCACGAACAATTCGGCCCACGCACCTCAGGACCGCTACTTTGCCGCTTCGTTCAATCTCGATGGTAAGCATGACCGCCGTCCTCTCAATTTCTACTACGAGAATAGACGCCCAAAAGTTCCACCCGTCACCAAAAAGATGTAAAAAGAGGTAAACACTTGAATAGATGCGATCTGAACTGGTTTGCACTATTAAAGTAGTGTGAAAAATGGCATTTTCTCGAGGCCGCAAGACCGATTCTGAAGAGGAACTCTACGCCTACGCTCTTGGTGCGCTCGGTAGGCGCATGCGCTCTGTAGCCGAACTCAAACGCCTGCTTCGCCCCCGCGTCGATGTAGAAACTGAGTATGGAGAAACCTTGCTGGAACTCGTGATTCGCCGCCTGAAGGATCATGGTTATCTCAATGACGCCAAGTACGCAGCTGCTTATTCCTCTTATCGTCGCGACAACGAGAAGTTCGGCCGCAGACGCGTGATCTCCGATCTGAAGGCCAAAGGCGTTCATGCGGAGGTGATCGAAAAAGCTGTCGGTGCCGCTTACGACGACGTAAATGAAGAACGCCAGGCCCGGGAACACTTGCGGCGAAAAAGACTTGTGAAACCTCAAAATCAAAAGCAGGCAGCCCGTCTGTTCCGCCATTTACTCCGCGCCGGTTTCAGCGCAAGAACAATCTTTGCAATCCTCAAGAAGTGGGATGTGGATGACGAAACACTGAGTGCGCTCGAATGCGAAGCGGAATGATCTCTATCGCCTGGGATGATTGCATTGTGTTTCGCGGTAAGAGATACTTTCCAAACCATCAATCTGCAATGAGGAGGCTAATGTGAAATTCAAGCTGGGGAGAATTCTCGCGGCTGTGCTATTCGCCTGCGCCACCCTGATGTACTCGCAGGACGTGGCGAAGGATGCAGCCAAGGACGTAGGAAAGGGCGCCAAAGATACAGGCAAGGCAGCTGAGACGGCCGGGAAAGATACAGGTAAGGCAACCGAGACTGCAGCTAAAGATACTGGAAAAGCTGCTGACAAGACCGGCAAAGCCGCCGACAACGTCGCCAAGAAAACCGGACACGGTCTCAAGACGGGAGTAAAAGACGTCGGCAAGGGAGTCAAGAAGGGCGCCGACGCAACTGCAGATGCAGTGAAGTAGGCCGCACAATAACCAACCGCAGAGTTCACCTCGGACAAGAGTCGAGTCACGGCTCGCTGGGCTGAGTGTGCCCTGCGGTTTTTCATTTAGAATTGATTCTTAATGCTCACCGGGTCGCAAATTCGGCGGAAATTTCTGGATTACTTTGTCCAGCAGGGACATCGTGAAGTCCACTCGTCTTCGCTGGTTCCGCACAATGATCCCACACTGCTCTTCACCAATGCCGGGATGAATCAATTCAAGGACGTCTTTCTCGGCATGGAAAAGCGCGATTACACGCGGGCCACGACCTCGCAGAAGTGCGTTCGGGCGGGCGGCAAGCATAACGATTTGGAGAATGTCGGCTTCACCAACCGGCATCTCACGTTCTTCGAGATGCTGGGAAATTTCTCTTTCGGAGATTATTTCAAGAAAGATGCGATCGCCTACGCGTGGGAGCTGATCACTTCGCCGCAGTGGTT
>DASPTU010000043.1:0-18139 GCA_035623255.1 Terriglobales bacterium
GCCGGCATCACTCAGCCAAACCTAGCCTCGAACGCACTGCACGAACGATTTGGGTTTCACAAGGTCGGGACCTTTACTCAGGTCGGGCAGAAATTCGGCAAGTACTGGGACGTACTATGGATGGAAAAAGCTATGCCGGGGACGACAGTTGAAATCAAAACAGATGAAAGTTAGAGTTGACTCACCAATCTCTTGCCGGGATGGCGGAATTGGCAGACGCGCACGGCTTAGGACCGTGTGCCGAAAGGCGTGCAGGTTCAAGTCCTGTTCCCGGCACCAATCTCTAACGTGGAGAACGAGAAATCTAAGAATGGGAAAAAACTTGAGGGACTCGCCCCCGAGCTAGGTCTGGGAATTCTTTCTCAGCTTCTCTCCTAGCGAAGTCATCCGCCTGATCTTCACTGTCGCCCTCCCATAGGACTTCGAATTCGCCCTCCTGTGGGCCTCCCGGCTTGAGAACTCTCGCTACTTGGAACTTTCCCTCGGGAGTTTTATTTTTGCACAGGTTTGCTGGGATGCCACCAATCGAAAGGTTCACAGGATACAGGGAGACCGACCGGAGCTTCGCCATAATTTGAGATGATATCACGGAGATGACAGTATACTTCCGCTCATGCATGGATTTTCGATCTCGACATTTATCGCCTCGCTCGTAGGTAGCGGCGCGACCGCTTGGCTGGTAGTAAGGGGTTTGAGCAGCCATGTTGCCGACCGCTGGTTGGCGCGGTACAAGAGCAATCTCGATAAAGAGTTCGAAGCCTATCGCGACATCCTCGAGCGGAAACGGCAGCGAGTGGAGGCTGAACTCGGACACCGCACCTACGTGACCAAGACCCAATTTGATACTGAATTTAACGCGATGAAGGACATTTTTGCTGCTCTAGGAAAGTTGAGACTGAGTTTCAATGGGCTAAGGCCCTTTCTCGACTGGACACCGCAAGATGAACAGGGGAAGCTCAGATTGATGTCTGACAGGTTGAACCATTTCCTAGAGCGCTTTAATGTCCTGGTTGATGCTGTAGAAAGTGTCTATCCCTTCATTCCTGAGGACATCTATGCGCATTTGGAAACCTGTATGAAGGCGAGCCTCACGGAAATCCGACACATACAGGAAGCTGGCGTGCAAGCGTTGTCACCCAGTGGGTACCGGGACGGTGCAAACCAACACCAGACCTTTACCATAGCCTACTTCTCTGCAGCCAAGTCAGTGCGGGACCACTTCCGGCAATTGTCCCAAATTTGAGGCAACCCTATATCGGGGAGACCCGCACCAAATCTCTTTTATAGAGGCGCTACTCGTTTCGGAGTACGCGCATGGGATCAACCCGCATCGCGCGACGTGCAGGGATGTACGACGCCAGCAGCGCGACCTGCATCAAGACCAGGATGGCGAGGGCAAAGATCAGCGGATCCTTTGGGCTTACGCCGTATAGGAAATGGGTGAGCGCTCGCGTTAGTATCAGGGCTAGAGATAGGCCAATCAAGGTGCCACCGACAGCCAGGCCCAAGCCGTGTTTGAGCACCAGCGCTGCCGTATCGCGCACCTGCGCACCGAGAGCCATGCGGATTCCGATTTCCTGCTGGCGCTGGGCCACGGCATAGGCCATCACGCCGTACAGTCCGAGCGCGGCCAACAGCAGCGAGGCCGCTCCGAGAATCGTCAGCAGCAAACTGGCCACTCGAACTGGCACAAATGCGGACTCCGTGTAGGCATCCAGCGTTTGCAGCACAAGTGGGTCGACCGACCGGTCCAAGACGTGAATCTGCTGCTGTACAGCGGAGATCATGGCCACGGGATCGCCCTGCGTGCGCACCAGCAAATTCATGTAAAGGGAAGCAATCGGCCGTTGCGGATAGGTGAAATAGACCAACGGAGTGGGCGGCTCGTTCAGTGAGTTGTACTTGCCGTCGGCTGCGACGCCGATCACCGTAAAAGTGTCCATAGGCGCAATGCCCACGGCCATACGAAATCTCCTGCCAACTGGATCGAGACCCGGCCAATAGCGCCGAGCCATGGTCTGATTGACGACAGCAACACTCGGTCTGGTTGCATCATCGGCGTCGGTGAAATCGCGGCCTGTGAGGATCGGAATGCGCAAGACAGAAAAATATCCTGGCGAGGCAATGATGAACGAGACCAGACGGTTTTCGTTGGCCGCGAGGGCGTGCTCTTCAACCTCGGCGGTGCCGCTGAAAGTCCCTCCCGGGCTTAGCGGGGGCGTATTAACAAACCCGGCGTCCGCCACGCCGGGTACCGCTACAAGACGCTCACGCAGTGCACGGTCAAACTGGCGTGCGCGGTCCGCGGAATAACCGTTCGGCACCAGATTGAGGCTGGCATACAGCACTCCGTGAGAATTGAAGCCAAGATCAAGTTGGCGGGCGCGCTGAAAGCCGCGGAGGCAAAGCCCTGCAGAAACCAGCAGAACCAGGGCAATGGCCATCTCGAAGATGATCAGGAGGTTCAGAGCCCGGTGGTGGCGCATGCCCAATAACGAGCCACGCGCCGTTTTGAGTGATTCTAGTATTGTGGAGCAGTTGTAGCGAAGCGGTGAAGCAAGACCGAGGAGAAGAGTGATGGTTGCAACCGTGAGCAAGAAGGTGAAGCCCAGCGTCTCCGCGTCCAGCCTGAACTGATAACTGAAGTTCGCCGAGGTTCGCGGAATGAGAGCGGTCAGAAGGCCCACGGCGAAATGCGCAAACCACCAGGCCAGGAAGGCGCCAAAAGTCGCGAGCAGAAGAGTTTCGACGAGCAATTGGCGCAGGAGTGGCCAGCGCCCTGCGCCGATCGCCGCGCGCACTGCCAACTCCTTCTCGCGATAGACGGCTCGTGCCAACAGTAAACAAGAAACGTTGGCGGCCACGACGAGCAGGACACCAACGCTTACGGCAAACAAGATTCGCAATACAGGCAAAAACTGTGCCTGTCCGCCGAAAGGAGATCTCCAAAGTGGAAACATTCGAAAGCTGGCGCCGCGATTGGAATCCGGGTATGCCATTTGCAATTCGGCAGAGAGCGTAGCCAGTGCACTCTCAGCCTGCTTTGCATTTACATTGGGACGGAGTCTGGCCAGCGGTTGGATCCAGCGAAAGGATCGGCTGGTGTACGAGCCATAGTTCAGCACTGCATCATGCATCGAGAGTGGTGCCCACGCATCCGTGTGATCGCCTCCAGTCACTCCCGTGAACTTTGCCGGCAAGACGCCTACTATGGTGAATAGTTGCCGGTTCAGCCGCACCGTGGAGCCGAGGATCTTGGGGTCGCCTCCGAAGGCCTCTTGCCATAATCCGTAGCTGATGAGCAGCACTGGATGACCGCCTTCACCCACATCTTCTTCACGCAAGAAGGTGCGCCCTTTTTCTGGCCTTACCCCCAAAACATCAAAGGTGTTGGCAGTGGCGGCCCGGGCACTGGCCCACCGGTTGCGTCCGCCAATTTCAAGAACGACATCTGCCGGCGTAGTTCCGAGGACGCCATCGAACACTTGTTGCAATCCGGCAATGTCGGCGAAATCGGGATAACTGATGCGAGAGGAAACTGCGCCACCAGTATCTGCCTGGATCAGCGACACCAGCCGCGATGGGTGGGAAACGCCCGGCAAGGGATGCAGCACGATAGTTTGCAGCCAACAGAAGACGACGGTATTCAGCCCCACGCCAAGCGCCAGCATCAGCACAATCATTGCGGTGAAGCCTGCATTCCGCCGCATTACTCGAAGGCTAAAGCGAATGTCCTGGTACATTCTCGCTCCCGGTCATTCCCGTGGGGTATGGCGCGAAGTATAACGGTACGGGGCCGGGCACTCAACTGCGTGGGTGTATTGCTGCGCCATGAACCTCCAAGAACTTGCTGTCATCGGGCAGAAGTGCAATCTCCGCGGGATAGGTCTGACTCTGGCGGCGCACGGTGGGCAAGCTCAGTGCCGTAGCCAGGCTTTCTGCCAGCATGCTGGGCAGGGTGCGGTAGAGACGGCGGCGCAAGTCGAGATAACCTTGAATGCCGGCGAACAGATCGGACATCAACAAGCGAAAGCTCGCACTCCCGGCAGTAAATTGAATTGTGCGTTCCAGCACGCTTTCGCCCATCCAAGTCCCACGATAAAACCGCTCGCTCATCTTCGCCGCGAGCTCTAGTTCCGGCAGAAAATCCCGGCGCAAGACCTCGCAGTATTTTTCAACCTCACCTTCCAGAATGGCCCGGCTCAGGAGTTCGGCGGAGCGCATAGCGTAATACAAACCTTCACCGGTTATCGGGTCGACGAAGCCGGCGGCGTCACCAATGAATGCCCAACCCTCGCCTTGGATGGGAGCTTCGGAAAAAGTCTCTGATCGCAAAGAGGGCAGGATATGCGAATAGAATTGCCCGTCCGCGAAATCCAGGCCGAGCTTCTCGAGAACCTGCTCCAGTAGTTTGCGCAATTCCGCCGTGCTGTTGACATGCATCTTGCCGCAGATTCCAGCCGAGAAATGATCCAGCCGCGGGAAGATCCAAATGTAACCATGAATATCATTCAGGAACTGGATCTGCATGACCTTGCTTTGCCCGGGAATGAAGTAGCCAGCGGTCACCATGAGGTCTTCTGGAGCAAAGGGCGTGGAGAATTGTTTTCGGAAGCTATTACGCGCGCCGGCAGCGATGATCACATAATCCGCATCGCAGGAAGGTCCATTTGACCGCAGGCGCCAACCGTCCGGGCTGCGGTCGATCCGAACAATTCGGTCGCGAAAGACTTGTGCCCCCGCACGGTGGGCACGTTCGAGCAGAAGGCCATTCAAAGTTAGCCGGGAGAAAATTGCGATCGGCTGCTGTAGCCGGAACGAGACCGCTCGACCTGAAGGGCCGACCAATTCACACTCGCGTACCCAATTTCGCTGAACACTGGCGGCGGCAAGAAACGGCCAACCGGTCAGCGCCTTATGAGTAATCCCACCTCCGCAGGGTTTTTCCCAGGCAAGCTTCTCATCGAATAACAGAACTTGCCGCCCGCCTTTGGCAAGCATGGCTGCGGCAAGGGCGCCGGCTGGGCCACCACCGACTATGGCAATCGTCTTTGGCTCAAGCGGTGTGGGCATCGCGATCGAAGCGTCAGATAATAGGCGAACTTAAAGCTTCGTGCCGAAACCAGGCTTCCCGGTCAGAATCGGGCAGATGTGTGGCGAGACTTGTGAGCGCTTGGGCACCCGCCAGGGTTACTGTACCTGGTTCAGGCCTTGGTAAACCGCCAGTCCTGCGATGACCAGGATCAAGGCACCGGAAGCGGCTCCCAGCCATTTGACGAAGGGAGTGACTTTGTTGAGCTTGGCCATAATTTCTGCCTGCTCCTGAGCCATCCCGGAGGCTGATTCGTCCAGGAACAGCTGGTCGTCCTCATGCATAGTGAGGGTGCTGCGATAGATGAGCAGGACGACGAGAACCGCGGTCAGTGCACCCCATACAATCAGCGGCCACATCAGCATGGACATCATATGCCACCTCGGTGCTGATCTGTCACATCCAGAGACCCTGGCGAACGCTGGTCGTGGCCTCACAACCTGGCGTCGAGGGCCCCACGGAGGGATTATAGCTCCAGAATGCAAGCACAGAAGCTTTTTGTTTTTTTGGCCAGCGACCCCTGGGCCTTATGGGTCATCTAACTGTTAAGTAACGCTTTGCGGGATCGTTGACCGCGTTTGTTATAATAGGTAACCATTTCAAGGAGATATCATGGCCACAACGACCACCCCGACCACCCCAGAAACTAAGCCGAAAGCAGCTCCAATTACGCTGACGCCCAACGCTATCAAGAAGGTGAAGGAGATTATGGCGCAACAGGATCCAGTTCCCGCTGGGCTGCGTGTCGGCGTCGTCGGGGGCGGCTGCTCTGGTTTTTCCTATTCAATGAGCTTCGAGAACAACGCCGGTCTGATGGACAAGACCTTCGATATGGACGGTCTCAAGGTGTACGTCGATGCCACCTCGGTCATGTACCTGCAGGGCTGCACCGTCGATTACGTGGAGACCCTCGAAGGAGCCGGCTTCAAGTTCGACAACCCGAATGTTAAGAGTACCTGCGGCTGTGGGTCGTCTTTTAACGTTTAGGGTGCAATCCCGATTCGGTTACAGCCTCAGCCCCAAAAGAGCTGAGGCTTTTTATTGCTGCGGACCTTGTTCAGGTGGAAACGACGATTGCGGCCCCTGTGGCTGGGGCTGCGAGGGTGTAGGCTGCATTCCTCCCGGAGAAATTGTTGCGCCCTGAGGCCCGAAAGGCGAGCTCTGGCCAAATGCTGAGCCCTGTGTTCCAAAAGGTGAGCTTTGCGTTCCAGGTTGGCCTTGCATGCCCTGCTGCAAACCCCCGGCCGACTGCAGGCCAGGCTGGTTAGGCGTCGAAAGCAGTCCCCCCGAGTCGCTAGTGGGATCGTAGATGAACTGCCACTGATAGTAATGCTCTTTCTTGTTAAACACGCGAATTGACTTCTCCTTGCTTAGGCTGGCGACTCCAACAATCGGCCCACCACCGAAAACTTTGTTTGAAAGCGAATCGCTTTGACTCGGCTGGCTCAAGACCTTTTGACTCGCGGTGCCTGCGTCAGTCCCTGCGCCCTGAACCTGGCTGCCCTCGGATGGCATTGGACCCGAGTCTTCGGGCGCGTTGGAACTACTACCGAAGCTGGAACCGGAATTCGCCGCGCTGAATACGCTCCCGCCGCTTGCTCCGAACGAACTGCCGTTAGAGAACGCGCTGCTGGTAGAAGGGCCTCCGAATTGTGATGTGGCAGCGAGGCCAGCTGCCGATGTGGCGCCGGCCAGGCCGGATCCGAATGAGGCTTGGACCTCACCCATGTGCAAAAGCTTGAAATCCTTTCCGGTGATCGGATCTTTGTATCGCTTGCGCAGAAAGCGGATATTGTTGGTGTTCTCCAAATCCTCAAGTTTCGTCGGATAGCGGCTAAACTTCTTGACGAAGTGTTTGATCGCCCGGGAGTACTGCACACCTCGGTGAATCAACTCGTCCTCGCGATCGCGCTTGATCTGCTGGCTGAGGATGGGCGCCATTGCCATCATGGCAATGGCCAGCAACGCGACGAAAAGGATCAGAGTCAGCAACACATAGCCAGGTTCCGTGCGGCTTCGGATCCGAAATCGTAATGGTGCGAGTAACTTCATTCAAACTGTGTTTCTGAGTATGGCAATTTTTAGTCAGTAATTGCCAATTGCCATCACCCTTGTGTCAGCGGAATACTTTGCCGGTTGTTGTTCAACACATCTTCAATTTCTACCGACATGGGATTGATGTGCAGGACCTTGTATCGGCGATCCACAATTTCGCCTTCGCCCGCGATGAAAACATCTTCTCCCTGGGAAAGAAAGACTTTTTTCGGTTCACCCGGTCCGCTTGCAAAACCGTAAAACTTCAGGTTGATGGGTGGAGGCGGGGGGGGGCCCTGAGGGATTTGCGCTTTTGGCTGTTCCACGACAGCCGGCGCAACGGGCTTCGGAATCTCTGCCTGGGCCAGAAAAATGTTTCTACCCCTGCCTTCGTATTTGGTCTTTTCGCTGAGGGCGAGCCAGTCATAGCGCAGCGTCGGGTCGATGGAGTGCGGTGCTGAGCTCGCTTTCTGCGTGCTTCTACTGCCAGGGGTCCGCGATCGCGCGGAAACTCGCGTGGTGTGAGCGGGCACGGTCGGCGCGGGAGTGCTGGCCACAGCAGGTATCGGAGAGGGCCCAGAGAACAGCATCCGTAACACCAGCACGGCTGCGATCCCCATCAACATAACCGCCGCGATCAGCTTATTTCGGTTTTCAGCGCCGATTTTCACCTACGCCACACCCGTCCTCAAGTAGGTCTCCATCTTCATCTGCAGTCGCACCACTCCGCCCTGCTCGCCACCGAGTTCGACACTGTCTACGAGGAAAAATGTCGGCGCACGCTCGAGCGAGTTGATGAAGCGCACCAGTTGCAGGTAGTCGCCGGCTAGGTCGGCTTCGACTTCCACCCGCTGCAAGCCAAGCACTTCCGTATCTTTCATCGAGTACTTGAAACTGCCGATCTTCACTCCATTTTCATTGGCTAGTTTGCCCAGGCTGTCCGAAATGTCAGAATCCTGGGCGGGGAAGCGCTTCTTGTAGAAATCGTCGATCTGTTGTTGGGCACCCGGAATCTTCTTGTCCAGACCGCGCAGCGGCGCGACCTCTCGCGTCTTCTGTTGCAGCTCCAGCCAAAGTTGCTGCATGTGCGTCTGACGGGTCGTTGCCGAGCCGATCAGCGGAGAAAAATACACCAGTATTGCGGCAATATCCAGAAGCGCCATGCCGGCGAGAGCAACCTTCACCTTACGTTTTGTATCTCTCAAATCCGGCATTACGGTGCGCTCTCCTGCGCAGTTTGGGTCTGAAGCTCCGGCACATAGATCGCGCTGATGTCGAGCTTCACCGTGTCTCCTTGGTTGCCGCTGTTCGCACTCTCGGCGGTTTCCTGCTGAATTTCGGTCTGCCGAAAATGCTTGGAGGCCTCCATTTTCCGAACTAGCTCGAGCGCGCGTTCCCGGGAGTCTCCAGCAATAACCAGCTTGATCGCCAACTCGTTGTTGTTGGTGAGTTCCGGGTGGATGGAGACAACGTGAACCCGCGGCGGCATCACGTCCTCCAGGTTCTCAAACACACGGGTCCAGGAGAAGGCCTTGCGATAGAACAAGTCATTGAGAAACTGTGAGCGGTCGCGGGTATTCGCGTTCTGCGGTAGATTCATGAGCGCCTGCGCATCCGCTCTTTCTTTGTCACGCTCCGCAATCTGCTGCTCGTACTGACTGATCAGCGCCCTGTCTTTACGCGCGCCTAGCCAGGCGATGAATGTGAGATAGAGCAAAGCAATCGTGAGCAGACCAAGCGCAGCCATCGCTCCGCCCCACTGCAACCAGAAGCGCCGCGAATCCTCATAAGGATGAGTTGCGAGATTGATATCGAGACGCATCTAAGAAAGCAGTGCCCCCACCACTCCCGCCATACGCCACCTTGGGACTGAGCCAAAGCTCGATCCCAACTGCGCGGAGCTGACCAACTCGTGCACCGCAACTCCAGTTTGTGCGCTCAGCGCAGGAAAAGCAGCGGGATCGGCCAAGCCCGCCACAAAAATTTTTTCGAGGTTCAGGTGGTACGTATCCTGAAAGAACACAATGGAAGGGTAGACTTCTTCTCCCAACTGCTCTCCCGTGATCTTCGCGCCCCAGGCATTCTCCAAGGTGCGGAACAACAACAGCTGTTGCCCTTGCAGAATGGCAATACTGGCAGTGCGGGCATCGACCTTTACGACCATGGCGGGCTTCTCTGCCTTCGTCGCGCCAAGAGCCGCCAACATTGACGGCAAAACCACGCCGGGTGTGTAGCCGGCGTCGCGAAAAGCTGCTTCGTAATCTTCAATAACACTGGTCAAGGCCACCGCGGCGATGACACGTAAGCCGGTGGCTGCCGTTTGTGTGTGATATGAAACCTTGGCTTTTTCAACATCGAAGGGCAACGATTTCTTTAGCCGGAACCGAACTACTCCTTCGGCTTCCTCGCGATTCGAGGGAAGGGTTTCAAAATCCAGGATGGCGACGCGGACCACCGTATCCGGCAGCACGGCGATCACGTCGCGCGAGCGCCCGCTGACCGCGCCCAGGGTTTCGCGAATCGCTTTGGACACGCTGTTACGGTCTTTTAGGTTCGTTTCGGTGAGATCGGGAACCAAGCCACCGGGCGCCAAGTCACCGGCGGCACACACCTCGATCGTGTCCCCTCGTTCAGAAACCCGCCCTGCGAGCACCCGGTCAGCCGCAACTTCGCAGGCCAATTTTGGTTTAGATCGTGAGCCCATTTTAGACACTAATGCCTGCTCTTAGTAGAACGCTGGAATCCCAAGATTTGCAATATCTGGAAGGGCACTCAAGCCACTGGCCCAATGCCTAGCGGTTACTTTCAATGAAGGTAACTTTGTTGATCTCTTTCAGCGTGGTCAGGCCAAACCTGACTCGGTCGAGCGCAGATTCGCGGAGGAACCGCATTCCCTCCTCGCGCGCTGCGCGGCGGATCTCGGAAGTGGGCTTCTTCAACAGAATCATCTCGCGAATACGGTCGCTCAGATCCAGCAGTTCGTGAATCGCGGTACGACCACGGAATCCTGTACCCGCACATTCGATGCAGCCTTGCCCTTCGTAAAACGGCACCTTCGACCACTGATCAGGATCGAGCCCACTGGCTTCCAGGGTTTCGGCATCGTAATGCACCTGCGTCCGGCACGATTCGCAGATCAACCGCACCAGACGCTGGGCCAGGATGCAGTTCAGAGCGGAGACAAAATTGTAGGGCTCAACTCCCATGTTCAGGAACCGGCCAATCACGTCGACGACGTTGTTCGCGTGTACCGTTGTGAACACCAGGTGTCCGGTAAGAGCCGATTGAATGGCGATCTGTGCGGTCTCAGTATCGCGGATTTCGCCCACCATGATCTTGTCGGGGTCGTGACGCAAAATTGAACGCAGCCCGCGGGCAAAGGTCAGCCCCTTTTTCTCGTTCACCGGGATCTGGGTGATGCCGCGGATCTGATATTCGACCGGATCTTCGATGGTGATGATCTTATCTTCATCGGTCTTTATCTCATTCACTGCCGCATAAAGCGTGGTGGTCTTGCCGCTGCCTGTGGGCCCGGTCACCAGAACCATGCCATACGGTTCTTTGATGTAGCGGCGGAATTTTCGCAGATCCTCGTCGTCGAAGCCGACAACGTCGAGTGTGAGCTTATGGAACTTTTCGCTCATCGACTCTTTGTCGAGTACGCGCAGCACGGCATCCTCGCCGTGGATCGAAGGCATGATCGACACGCGAAAGTCGATGGGACGTTCCGGTGTTCCGTACTTGACCCGGAAACGGCCGTCTTGCGGCACGCGACGCTCGGAGATGTCGAGCTCACTCATGACCTTGATACGGGAAATGATGGTGGAGTGATGCTCTTTTGCAATTGGCGGCATGGCCTGAGTCAGTACGCCGTCAATGCGGAACTTGATGCAGACCGAGTCGTCCCGCGTTTCAATATGAATGTCGCTGGCGCGCCGCTGCAGGGCCGTGAAAATTGTTGTATCGACCAGGCGAATAATCGGGCTTATGTCGCCTTGCGCAGTGAGGCGATCAATACTGATGCTCTCTTCAGTTCCGGCTTCATCTTCCCGAATGACATCCAGCGCAAACCCTTCGCTGGCATCTTCCAGAACCCGCTTGGATTGTTCGGTCTTCTTGAGAATTTCGCTGATTTGCCCGAGAGTGGAGACCTTAGTGATGATGCGCTTGCCCAACAGCAAGCTGATCTCGTCGATCATCATCAGCTGGCTGGGGTCCGCAATCGCAATCGCCAGGCGCCCGTCCGGGGTTTCTTCCAGCGGCACGAAGTTGTAGCGGAACATCAGGTGGACGGGAATCTTCTTGAATAAATCGTGATGAAGCTGGAAATTGTGGAGGTCGACAAATTGGCAGCGGTATCGGCGAGCAACGTCCTGAGCTTTGGCGAGTTCCTGGTCAGCGGCACCCGCGACCACACGCCCGCCGTTGCCCGCGCCCGCCAACGCTGTCTTATTGTCCGGTACTGTCGCCATTACAAACCTGTCTGCCTCAATCGTATAACCAACCCGAGCCGAAGTCTGTGCTGCTAGTGGATGCTGGAGCCCAACGTAAAAATGGGCAGATACAGCGAGATCAATATCCCGCCTACGAAAACGGCCATAATGATCAGAATCACGGGTTCGATCAGAGCCATAGCCGCACCCAACGCGGTTTGCACATCCTCCTCGTAAAACTCGGCAACCGAATTCAACATCGCCGGAAGAGCTCCGGTGGATTCGCCGACTTCAATCATCTCCACCGAAAGATCCGGAAACATATTTTGCTGCTCCAGACTCTTCGCCAACGCTTGCCCTTCACGGACATGCACGGCAGCATCTTTGATCCCGTTGAGAATGCGCCGGCTGCTCATGGAGGCGCCTGCGGTTTCCAGCGAAGGCACCAACGGCATCCCTCCCGCGAGCAAAGTCGAAAGCATGCGCGAAAAATTCGCCACTTGATACTTAAGCCACACATCCCCAATGATCGGCATTTTCAGAATGCCGCTATCCACTGTCTCAGCCCCGCGATCGGTTCGCTTCCATTGCCACAACAACAACACGCCAATTACGACCGTGGCCACCACGATGGGCGCATATCTCTGGGCATGGGTCCCGACATTCAGCATGATGAGAGTAATAGTCGGCAGCTGAGCATCCATGTCCTGATACAGCTTGGCAAATTGCGGGACCACATAGGTGACCAGGAAAATCATCATTGCGAAAACTACTGTGACCAGCAGGGCGGGATAAACCATCGACACCGCCAACTTCTTCTTAAAGGTCAGCGCCAGCCGCTGGAATGCAATGTAGCGGTTGAGCACCTCCTCCATGTTGCCGCTCTTCTCACCCGCCATCAGGGTCGTCGTGTAGATCTTGGGAAAAACCCCCTGCGCGGCAAAAGCGTCAGAGAGCAATTCGCCGCCCTTTACCCGGTCGCGGACATTCTGGAGAAGTGACTGCAGGTACGGGTTCTTCTGCCGCTTAATCAGGAGATCCAGCGACTGAAGGATCGGCAGCCCGGCCTTGATCAGGGTCAAAAACTGCTGATTGAAGATCAAGAATTGGCTTTGCTTGACCTTCCTCCGACGCCGTAGGGAAAGATCGCCCGAAAGCACCCCACGGGGTTTGACCCAATAGACCAGGAACCCCTGCTGCACAAATCGGTCACGGACCTCGGCCTCGGAATAGCCGTTTTCCACCTGCTGAAGCAGGTGACCGCGTTCATCGGCCACTTTAACCAGGAATTCCGGCATTAGTAATCAGTTACCCTGCGTCCCACCCAAGTCTAACATTCAAAACAGGCGACACTTTGTTAATTGGCGGTCAAAAGCATTCCGAGAGTAATGTATTCACCCGGGTCGCGAAGCTGCTCGAAGGAAAAGAGTTACTACTACTGCCCAAAGTTCTCATCGATCACTTCCACCCCGGTAGGGACGACAAACACGAACCGTGAGTCGGTGATTCCTACGTCCTCTTTGGGGTCCGTAAAACGGTACTCGGTCGTTGCGCCATCCGCCTGTTGAATTATGATGCGCGTGATCGAACTTTCCGGGGTGATTTCGAGCAACACCTCGCTCACGCGATCCGCCATTGCCTTGGGTGTCCCACGTAGGACAACATCACCAGGAGACAGCGGCGGAACATCCGGCGCCACGGACAAGCCCTGCAACTCCTTCTCCAACTTTGTCTTACCGAGCAATAACGCCAACGGCGAGCGCAGATCATCCAAATCTCGCATTAGCGTCCTGCGCACTTGCTGTTCGCCCGGAATGTAAAACCAGGCCTCCTTGCCGTCTCCCACGAACAGCTTTGCTGTAGGAGAACGGTATTCCCAGCGCATCTTGCCGGGTTTTTTCAGCCACAGAGTCCCTGATTCAGTTCGCTCGCTACCCGCCCCGGAATAGATTTCTGTGAATTCGCATTCAAGCGTATGCAGGTGGTTGTAATGGCGGTCAACGGCATCAGCGATGGCTTGGACGTCAGTGGCTGCCCGGCTCACACCCACGGCCAGCGCTAAGAATCCGAGACATATTGCGATGGAGGTTCGTTTCACAACGCACGAGGGAGGATTTCTGGTTTCATTTTACCTGTTCTGTGTGGCTCGCGCTGACCTCAGCCTCGTAGATTGAATATTGATGCGTTCCGCCAAGTTTGCGCAGCCACCTCTTGTCCGCTAGCAGGTGTTCCAGAAGAGGATTGTGATAAAGCAGGAAGACCGGCCGAGGATCATCTTTCACGGAGCGCTCGAGATTCGCAAGCAGATTTGCCAATCCAACTTCGGGCAGTGGGTTAAACAAAAACACGATCAGCGACTCGGAAGGGAAAACGAACTCACGCGCATCACCACAAAGCGTCTCAATTTCAAAGCAGCGCTGCGAATCGTTCTTGTATCTACGGATGTTCTCTTGGGCAACTTGATTCAGGTCTGGCAGAAGTTCGATGCCGATGATCTTTCGAAACGGGTAGTCGGCAGCCATCAGCAAAACCCGACCCTTACCCGAGCCAATGTCAACGAAAACAAAACGACGAAAATCGATATCGAGCTTGTCCATCATTTCGTGAAACAGGGCGGGATCAGTCGGCTGATACGGTGAGTGGAGAAGGCCCAGGAATCGATTACGCCAACCAACTGTCGCGCTGGTCGTGTCTACGCGATGTTCCCAATCAAAATCAACGTCACCGTAGCGCTGGCGGCGTCGATCGGGCATGGACTCACGCAGGAACTGCGAAAGAATGGCCACCAACTCGGCAATTGCCGTTAGCACGCCACGTTGCTCGGTTTGATCTCGGAACCACTCCAAAAAGCTGAGGCCGAGACTGGGCAGAGGCTGCGGCAAGCGGCTTTCGACCTGGAAACTAGGATGACCCGAGGTCAGAAGGCCGAAACCTCGGAGGCGGTGCAACGTACCCCGATGGGAGACCCTTCGTGATGAAAGGGAAGTCGTCCGGATCACGAACTTCTACTTGTCCGTCTGCAGTCAACTTGTAGGGTTGGCCGAGCGGATCTAATGGCAAGGCTCTAAGCAGGCCCGCGGCCTGCAGGTCGAAAAAGTTCGAGGGCAGCTGGCCGGCTTTTTGATGATACACAGAAATCAGCTTTTCAAGATTCGTGACATCCTCATCTACCTGGAGTGCCCGCAAATGCGCAATTGCATTCGCGCGGACGTTAGGATCTTTGGAGCTTTGGTATGCCGTCGTCCACATCATTTGAGCCATCTGCAACTCGCCGGCGTGTTGAGCCATCTCGGCTGCCATCACTCTAAGAGACGGGTGGGCATCCGGTACCCTGGCACCGCGAGCAAATGCGTCAGCCGCCTCACCGTAGTCCTTGAGTTCGGTGTAATAGATGAAGCCAAGGTTGTAATAGAGTTTCCAGTCGTTGGGATTATTACGTATACCGTATTCCACCAACTCAATTGCCTGTTGTGCCATGCCAGCTCCGTAGGGCGGCTGAGGAGCCAGGAAGTTGGCGCCAAATTCGTAGGCAACTGTAAGCTGCGGATCCAGGACGGTCGTAATTTGTAGAAGAGGCGCGAGCAATTGGTAATCGCGCGCGCCCTCGTGATGTTTCGTCCCGAAATATTGCACGACGCGCGTCCAATAGACATCCGCTAGCAGGCCATCGTAGCCAAGACTCAATCGCTTGACCACTTTCGGGGACGGAACGTAAAGCACTTCATCCCATTCCGTTTGGCTGCGGATGCGGTCGAGGTGATGTACAGCAACCGCGGATATTGCCAGGCAGACCAGAAGCAGGACAGCAGCAATCGCCGTGATTCGTCCACCAGGCTTCATTTCAGGTTTCTACGCTCGAAAATCAACACCGAACCGCAGACTGCCATTGCGGTATAAACGAGGGCGTAGCAGGTGTTGGTGAGAATAAGTTGTGTGCTGACCGCTTGCTGATGGGCCACCGAACTGATCAGGTTAAGCGACGACAGATTCGGCAGCAAGTACGCAGCACCGGTAGCCAGCCAACGTGACAGTCCTGCCGCCATCGCCCCGAAACCCCGCAGGTCCTGGGCGAAGCTTCCAATGATGAAAAGCGAAAACGTAAACACCGCCGATAGCAGTGGAGACGAGAAGGAAGAAAAAAGCAACGCAATCGCGGTCATCATCAAGAACTGCAAGATGATGAAGTACAGGGCTATGCCGATCCACCCATCTGCGGCTTGAAAGCCGTGGGTCACGTAGAGGAGGGCAGCAAATACGCCGATCGCCATAAAAAACGTATTCACTACCAGCGTTCCCGCCAAGCCCAGGAACTTTCCAACAATGAACTCCCAGCGGCGCACCGGTCTGGCCAGAACTGTGTACAAAGTGCGCTTCTCGATTTCCTTCGACACCAGACTGATCCCGATGAATATGGCAATCACCACGCCGAAAAGCGAGACTGCGCTGAGCCCCAGGTTCACCACCACCAAACGCTCGATGCCAATCGAAATCTGTCCCACCAGGATCGCAGCCGCGGACATCAACAGTGCGAAGGCGATCAAGTTGTACAGAACACGGTCGCGGACTGCCTCACGGAAGGTGTTGAAGGCGATACAGGCGATCCGGTTACTCACGAAAGCACCCCTGCTGCAGTTTGCGACACCTGTACCTTTCGGACAAAGTATTCTTCCAGCGACGTTCGCACAGGTGTTACGGAAATAATGCGCAAACCTTCCTTCCTCACGGCATCAATGGCCGCATCCTGGTTGGCCTCGCGAACTACGGCCCGAACCGTATCACCGACTGGGTGGCACTCCGTGGTGAGTGCGGTTAGCGCCGCCGGTATTGAGTTCCCGTGCCACACGATTTCTACGTTGCCCTCCACCGACGAAGTGAGATCTTCAACCGCACCCACCCCTCGCAGCTCGCCCTGGTGAATGATGGCGACACGATCACAGAGAGACTCGGCATCGGACAGGATGTGCGTGGAGAAGAAGACCGTCTTCCCCTGCTGCTTCAGTTCCTCCATCAAGTCACGAACTTCGCGGCGGCCTATTGGATCGAGCCCGGACATCGGCTCGTCGAGGAAGAGCACCTTGGGATCGTGAAGGATGGCTTGCGCAATGCCAACCCGCTGCAGCATGCCCTTGGAGAATTTTCGCAACTGTGTTCCGGCGGCGTCATTCAAACCCACCCGGGCCAGCATCTCCTGCACTTTGCGTGAGCGTTCGGTAGCCGCGACTCCAGAAAGCTGTGCATAGTATTCCAGCAGTTCTCTGGCGGTCAGATAGTCATAGAAGTATGGCTGTTCGGGCAAGAAGCCGATCTGGGATTTCACAAGCGGATGACTGATTTCCATGCCCAGGATGCGTGCAGAGCCGCTGGTGGGAAATGTTAGACCCATGAGGAGCTTCAACGTTGTAGTCTTGCCTGCGCCGTTCGGCCCAAGAAAGCCAAAGATCTCCCCGTCCTCTACGCTCAAATTCAGCGGCCGCAGGGCATGTTTAGGGCGCTTGCGCCAGAAGCCCACTGAGTAGGTCTTTTCCAGACCCAAAATTTCGATTGCAGCCATTGCGGGAGAAGCGGATTGCCGCTCAATCAGATAGATTATATGGAATTGGGTGCAGCCCGGTGAGGTTACGAAGGTAAACAGAGCGGTAGAATTGCTAAGTTCTCTGGCCCACTCGAAAGGCGATCGTTACTGCAAGGCTGTTTGCTTGCCGCAATTGGCATCGCTGCCTTGGACCGCCGCGGGATTTTCAAACCGGATCACGGCATCCGTCGACGCACAGAATCCTCGCACTCCGCTTTCATTCACCAGGGCGGGCGTGGCGTCTATTTCGTACGTGACATTTATGCCTCCCGCAGTAGTAACGACGGGATTCGTGAAATAGTAGCCGCTCTTTGGTGCGTTGCCCGGAATCGCGTTGGACAATACCCAGTCAAGCAAGCAGGCGTTCGTTGAAGTTGGGGTCGCGGCGCAGCCAGCGCTGGAAGCTGGCCCTAATGCGGCCAACGTCGAGGCATATCCCACGGTTGGGTAAGTGGAGCTGTAGGAAGTCTGAGCGCTGCTGATCGTGCGCAAGGACTGGACCGCTGAGGATTCGTTTGCTGCAATCTTCGAGCGCAGCAGGTTTGGGATCGCAATGGCTGCGATGACCAGAATGATTGCCACCACGATCAGGAGTTCGATAAGCGAGAACCCCTTCGGATTTCCGGGCCGCGTTCTTGTTCTCAACATCTCGGCTCTCCCTCGTAAGATTAGAGCACGTTAATAACCAACGCGGGTTTCCAATATCACGAACTACTTATGCACGTTGTGTGACGCGAGGTTGCCCTTGTACCAAATCGGAGATGACACTTTCTGTCAATTTTTGTTCCTAAAACAAAGGGAGCAACGGATTGCTCCGTTGCTCCCGGCTTGTACCCTCCCCCAGGTACTTCGCCAAACTTCTACTGTAGAGCTGTCTGCTTCGCGCAGTTCGCTACGCTAGCTTGCACGGCAGATGGGTTCTCAAACCGGATGACACCATCCGAGTTGGAGCAGAAACCGCGCACGCCCGTCTGGCCCGAGGCCGCCGGAGTGCTGTCCAGCTCATAG
>DASPTU010000044.1:0-4246 GCA_035623255.1 Terriglobales bacterium
TCTTTTCGAGCAGCTGAGCCGTGGCTTCGGCGCCCGAGGGATCCTTGCAGTCCGAAATGTCTCCCGCGCCGACGAGGACCGCTGTGTCCGCGCTTGTTTGGCGGGAGCCCTGCGCGAAAGCAGGTGACGGCCAGAAGACGAGAAGAGTCGTTACGGCGAGAAGTGCTTTGTGGAGAAGGTTGTGATTCATTCTGCTCCTCTTAAAGGAATCCGGCACGTATTCTGGCATGGTCCATCAAGCTAGGGAACGAAGGCCGAGGCGCGAGCAGGGTAGCTCGTACCCCGGCCTCCGTTTGGGGTGTTAAAAACCGTTACGCATAGCACGTCACGGAGAGGTGCGGCTCACGGCACTTGCTAGTTGCGCACGCCCCTATGGTTTCTCACGGAAAGGCGTCCAGCGAAGTCCAACCGAGTAGGTTGGTTTGTAGAATTCGCGCTGGATCAGATACTGGGTGCTGCCGTTGTAGAAGCCAAACACCTCGTTGTTGGTGTTCAGGATCGCACCGATAAAGGTAAGCCCTTTCTCTAATCGGACGCTGCCCTGCATATCGACCTGGAAGTGCGTATACAGGTAGGTGTCAGCATCGGGACCATGGACCCCACCAGGAGTGGGGGTCGTGGCAACGCCGTTGATCGCCGTGCCGTCCTGATACTGGTAGGAGAAGATGTTGGCCTGATTGTAGCTAAGCCCGAGCCGATACGAGAAGCGGCCTTTGTCGAAGGTCGGACTGATGTTCCAGGTATTCGGCGCTTGCCGCAGCAAATGAGGATGATCCGAACGCCCGGGGAGCCCCTCGGTGCCCGAATCCGTGTAGCTGTAGTTTGCGGAGAGACCGAATCCGCTAAGCCATCCTGGAAGCGCGGAGAAGTGTTGCAGATAGGCGATTTCAAATCCATACAGGTGCGCGGCTCCCGCGTTGAGCGGCTGACTGATGATGTAGCTTCCGACGTACGCTGGGGTGTTGTAGGGAGGAGGCGGCGTGAAGTTCTGCACTGTGTGCGAGGTTTCGATGATCGGGTCATAGAGGCTCTTGAAGAACACTCCCGCTTGGATGGCCCCGAAAGTGTTCATGTAGTGCTCAAACAACAAGTCATAGTTATTTGCTGTCTCTGCCGCGAGGTTGGGGTTGCCGAAGCTAATGTTACCTTTGCCTCCTCCGGCAGGGGCGGTGATGGAGAACGACTGGGCGATGTCCTGAGGATCCGGTCGCGACATTCCGCGGCTGTAAACCAAACGAAAATCGTCATTGCTGGTCAAGGCATACCGAAGCGAAGCGCTTGGCAGCACTTTGACGTAATCGCCACCCGCTTTGAGCGATTGGGTATTGGTTTGGTTATCCCAAGTAGTCGCGTCCAAATTCGTGCCTTCCACACGAACGCCGGCGATGAACCGGAATTTGCTGAAGTTCAGAGTGTTCATTAAGTATCCAGCGGAAATCTGTTCGACGTACTGATAAAAATTCGGGGCTCCCGCCGCGCCAGTCGTGAAAACGAACTGGCTGGGATTGGCGAAGGCATACGCCTGGGTCTTGTAGTAGTTCGCGAACGGTCCCAGCGGATAGGTTCCGTCGTAGTAGCTCGGATTGTGAAAAGGCATCTGGAACTGGCTCAGGGGGATAATGGCCGAGCTAGGAAGAAAGTCGTTTTTGTTGGCGCCGCTTCCGCCGACCGTGGGAATGGCGTAATCATCGGCATAGCTGTGGTCGTACTTATGAGCATTGCGGAATTTCCCACCAATTTCCAGGGTCGCGAGATGGGAACCCAAGTGATAGCGCCTGCCAATGGCGCCGGCGGCTTGCATGTTGGTCTGGGCGGTCTTGCCGCGGCTGATGTTCACATCGTTCAAGTCCAGCAAATTGGGGTTGTACGCCTCGGTGTAGCAGGCCTGGGACCACCGCGGCCGCAACGAGATCCCTGTAGCGGTCGGATCGAAAGTGCATGCCGGACTCGTATAAGTGGAAGCAAATGGCACGCCAAAGGAACCGCCGCCATAACCGTTGTCGTTTTCACTCGCGAACGAGCCAGACACATCCCAAGCAATCCACGTGTTTGTCAATTCGTGCTTGCCGCCCAGTACCAGGTTTTCAATGGTGTAGCGAGGCCTGCGAATGGAATTGTTGGAGGAAGGCGCGGCCATACACGGCGTAGTCGTAAACCCGTTGGCGTCAGTTGCACAACCGTTTGAGTTCAGCAGTTGAACGCCCTGCGTGTTGTCGTTGAGAGTGTAAACCCAGCGGTCACCGAAATTGTGGAAGAGGGAGTAGAGACCCCGGAGGTAGACGTTCGAGCCGTTCCCGAGCTGATAATCAGCGCTGCCAACGGCCCCATACCGTGAACGGTAGTACGCGTATTCGCGAACATCCATCGAATCGAAGAAGCGTTCCGTCGTTCCGCCTGGCAAGGTAGCAATGTCCGGCACGGGCTCGACATCATCAATGCCGCGGCCCTCCCAGTCGTACGAAAAACCGCCCAGCAAACCAAATTTCTTGCTGACGCCAAAGCGCTTGCCGACGGTGGCTGTAGTCGTGTAGTTGTTGCGCCCGCCTTGAATGGGAATGATCCCTCCCATACCGAAAATAGAAACGGTGGGGCGCTCCGTGGCCGTCTTGGTCACGAGATTTACCGAGCCGCCGATGCCGTCGGCGTCCATGTTGGCCTGCAGCGTTTTGTTGATTTCCACCGACTCGACGATGTCGGCGGGAATGGCGTCAAACTTGATTTGGCGGACGCCGGATTCTGGAGACGGGATGTTGACGCCGTCGATGGTGCCGTTGGTAAGGCGCGGCTCGGTGCCGCGCACCTGCACGTATTTGCCTTCGCCTTCGTCGCGTTCCAGCGTCACGCTGGGCAAGCGGCCCACCGCGTCCGCGATATTGGCGTTCGGGAGGCTCGTGATTACATCGTTCGTGAGCACCTGCAGTACATTGTCCGCGGTGCGCTGCCTGTTGACTTCCTCTGCCTCGCCCGAAGCACGGTCAGCAGTCACCAAAACTTCAAGATTTTGAGATGAGACCGCCAGCTTTGTGTCAACAGTCGTGACTTGACCGCCGGAGACATCGATTTTCTTGGTGAAAGGTGCGAACCCGACATAGGTAATTTCAATGGTGTAGTTGCCGGGATCTACTCCAGTCATGAAGAAATACCCCTGACCATCGGTTATGGCCGTGACTCCCAGGGGCTGCAATTCAACCTTTGCGCCCTGGAGTATGCCGTCAGAACTGTCCGTCACGTGGCCGGAAATTGTGCCCCTGCGTTCCTGAGAAAGGCTTGGCCGGGCTAAGGCTACAACTGCTAGAACCATTAGAAATAGTTTTTTGCAACTCAACATCTAGACACCCCCCACATCGCGTTTCTTAAATCTCCTCAAGACACGGCGGTTCGGGCACCGGCAGACAGACCAGGACGCAACCCGGCTACACCCGCTGCGTGGGTCTGATTTGAGCCGGGGATTGCTACGGGGAGATGAACGCGGATTAACAGAGCTTTAAAATAAGGATGAAAGATCTTTCAGATTGAAGGTGCGAGCTTAACTCTCCGCTGTGACGGGGGGATGAACTTGGCGAGCAGAGTGGATTACAGGCTTGGCGCGATCGGAAGCGAGATGTGAAAGCGTGAGCCGCGGCCGAGTTCGCTTTGAGCGTCAATCGTGCCGTGGTGCATTTCGACGATCCATTTCGCAATGGCCAGGCCTAGGCCGGAACCGCCCGTTTCACGCGAGCGCGAGTGATCGGCGCGGTAGAAGCGCTCGAAGATGTGGGGCAGATCCTTTTCGCTGATGCCAATGCCATTGTCGCGGACTTCGATGCGAGCGCTTCCTGCGCCATTGGAAAGAAAGAGCTCCACTTTCCCGCCGGGGGACGTGTACTTCACAGCATTCTCCAGAACAATCAGCAACAGACGATCGATAGCCGCGGAGTCTCCAGAAATTTGAACGGGGCCTGCTGGCAACTGCCTCTGGATTTGAATCCCCTTCCCGGCAGCCAAGATAGCCGCCTCGCCGACAATCTTTTCGAGCCGAGGAATGAGATCCATGGCGTCGAAATGCAATTCGGCGGCGCCGGCATCCGCGCGCGCGAGGGTCAGAAGGTTCTCAATGAGATGGGTCGTTTCTTCCGAAGTCGCGAGGATGCGTGAAAGAGTCTCGCGATATTCCTCCTCCGTGCGCGAACGGCGCAGCGCCAACTCTGCGCTGGTGCGAATCAGTGCGACGGGGGTGCGCAAATCGTGCGAGGCATCGGCGGTGAAT
>DASPTU010000045.1:0-4542 GCA_035623255.1 Terriglobales bacterium
CAAATTATTGAAGCTGCAGCATCCTAGACAAGGACAGCTTTCTCACGCGACTTTGTGGAGAGGGTGGAGTAATCCGCAAACACCATGGATGAGCTTCCGAGTCCAAACGCTGCACAAATTTATGGGCGAAGAAACAGCGCACGCTTGCGATAACGGGATTCAACAACAGTTGTCGCCAGGTAGGGTAAGATTTTGGAGTGCGTCGCCAGCTGGTACAAGTCTTGTTATTGACCCTCTGGATCATTCCAACGGGTTGCTCAAAGCCCATATCAGCTCCTGTCACAAGAGAGGAGTATCAAATCTATTCGGCCTGGTTGTCCTCACACTTTGCGGGGAGAAAAACGACCCGAGATATCTTTATCCGAGTTAAAATATTTCCAGCGACATTGTTTTTTCCAGACACGTCGTATGCTGCGATGAGGGACAAGGCAGTTGAGCGGTGCCGTAAGTCTGATGGAAGACTGCTTGACCCTCTGCTGGCAATTGGCAACACAGAATACCCGCTAGATGCGAATGCGTTTGTGGTGCCGTTTGCTTTCCGACTCGTGGACGTGCCCCCTAAAGATGCAACGAATCCCTACAGTTCCGTCCATTTCACAAGGATTGCTTTGAATCGTTCCAACTCCGAAGGGTTTTTCGCAATCAGCACCGGAAGCTGTGATGCGGCGATAATGGCCTCCAAGCCAACGCTCGATTGCGGGGGCGGAAGCGGTAGTTTCCTTCATGCCTACCGAACAGAACAGGGTGGATGGCGTTTTGAGCCAACCAAAGGGGACTGCCCTTTCGCAATTGAGTAGCGTTTCGGCTTCGGTGGAGTAAGTGTTAGAAGAGGCGATGTCACAAGCCTGCGCTGGTTGTTCGCCTGCCATCAACCGCGCCGGGCCTTAGGAGCCGATCCGGAAAAAGTTCTGATCTCTTTTTCTGGTGCACGGTTCAATATAATTTTCCATACCTTCTTCGATGGAGGGGTTAATGCAGGAAACGCCACAACAATATACGCAACGCATTAAAGGTTATATCGAGGGAAAAGACCCAATGCGCGTGCAGCAGGAGACACACAAGAAGCTGCAGAAGCTGATCAAGCCTTTAGGCAAAAGACAGCTGAGCCAGCGGCCGGAGCCCGGCAAGTGGTCGATCGGAGAGATTCTTGCCCATCTCGCTGACGCAGAACTGGTGGGCAGCTGGCGGATGCGTTCGATCATTGGCAACAACGGCGTCCTGGTGCAGGCGTTCGATCAGGATGTATGGGCGGCGACGTTCGGTTACGCCAAGCGCGACCCGAAAGTTTCGCTGGAGACCTTCCGCGTGCTTCGGGAGAACAATCTGCGGATGCTGGAGGCGCTGCCGGAGAACCTATGGGAGAACTACGGCATGCACCAGGAGCGCGGTCAGGAGAGCATCCGGCACATTGTGGCCATGGTTGCGGGCCACGATTTGAACCATCTGGGGCAGGTGGAGAGGATCGCGAAAGCGAAGGGAGCTAAACGCGAGCAAGCTGCGTAATCCAGGCTACGGATAGCCGTGGCACCGCCTGGGATTAGTCGCAATTAACGGCGAAGGGTTTACCAAACTGCTCGCCGGATTTCACCGCGATCGGTAAACGCTTGCCGACAAGCTCTAGCCGCTCCCTTGGGAGCGGTTACGCGAACCATAAAGTCGCGTCAGGAGTAATCAGCGAAGGCATATCCGAATGCAATGCCTGCACAAATTGGCGAAGAAATAGCGAAAGCTTGTGTTAAAGATATTTCAACAATTGACCAACTCGCTTCGTTGGTTTCCGGGTAGCCGACAAGGACTAAGCCGCTGGTGCGGCGGACGCTACGCGTGGGGTGAACCCAAAGAGTTGTGGAGCTGACATAGTGTGGGTCACAGTGAAAGGAGACTCCTGTGACCCGATTACGCAAGATCATGCTGGAGGAACTCCAGCGGCGCAACTACTCTGAGATCACCACTCGTAAGTATCTGCGGGTGGTCAGCGACTTCGCTAAGCATTTTGGCAAGTCCCCCGACAAGCTCGGCCCCAACGAACTTCGCAGCTATCAAGCCTATCTATTGCAAGAGCGCAAGGTGACGCCCGGCACTGCCGTGAACTGTGTCGCAGCGCTGCGCTTCTTCTTCATCAAGACGCTGAAGCGACATCAGTTCCGCGAGTTCTTGCCTTACCCCAAGGATCGGCGCCGGCTGCCCACGGTGCTGAGCCGGGAGGAGATCTCGCGGCTAATCGACGCTGCCGGAAATCTGTTTCGACGGACGCTGCTGGTAACACTCTACGGAACGGGCATGCGACGCGCCGAACTCGCGCGTCTCAAAATCGGCGACATCGATAGCCAACGGATGATCATCCGCGTGGTAGCGGGCAAGGGGGGCAAAGATCGTGACCTGCCTTTGAGTCCGGCGCTGCTGGAGACGCTGCGCGAGTACTGGTGCTGGCGGAAGCCGAAGCGATATATGTTCCCCACACGTACTCTTGGTCGGACGCTCGATCAACCGATTTCCGATAAAACCGTTTGGATCGCATGCAGCGAGGCGGCGCGCCGGGCCGGCATCAGTAAACGTGTCACCCCGCACACCCTGCGCCACAGTTGGGCGACCCACTTGTTGGAGGCGGGCACTGACTTGCGCACCATCCAGGTCCTGCTCGGGCACGGCGATCTGGAAACCACCGCCCAGTACCTGCATCTGTCGCAGCGCCACTTACAGACGGTTGTCAATCCGCTGGACGGCCTTTCTCTGGCCAGCACTCAGAACCTCAGTCGCAGCTTTAAGCGAAAAAAACAAGAATGACTCGGCCCACCCTCGAGGTGGCCGACATTCTATGCGCGCACGGCGATCGCTTCCTGGAGCGGTATCGATCGAGCTTCGGCTATCAACAGCTCAAAGCCTTCCGAGCCATTCAGCGCTGCCGCACCGCGGCCCTAGGTGGCCATCGCGATGCCTGCCTGGGCTGCGGTTATCGCGCCATCTCCTACAACTCGTGCAGAAATCGACACTGCCCCAAGTGCCAGACGCAAGCCCGGCAGCGCTGGCTGGAGGCCCGCGAGCGCGAACTCCTGGCCGCCAGCTATTTCCATGTCGTGTTCACCGTGCCCCACGAACTCAATGTCCTGGCTTTAGATAACCCGCGTCTGTTTTACGATCTGTTGTTCACCGCCAGTGCGCAAACCTTGTTGGAAATCGCATCCGATCCGAAACACTTGGGAGCTAAGATCGGTGTGATCGCCATCCTGCACACCTGGGGACAGAACCTGCTCTTGCATCCCCACATCCACTGTGTCGTTCCCGCGGGGGGATTCTCCGCGGATCATCGTCGCTGGGTCCGCCCGCGTTATCCTTTCTTCTTACCTGTAAAAGTCCTGAGTCGCATCTTTCGCGGCAAGTTTCTCGCCGGCCTGAAGCGCCTCCACCGCCGCAAGAAGCTACAGTGTGCAGGCCCGTCGGCGGCTCTCGCCGATCGACAGCAGTTCGCGAAACTGCTTCGCCGATTGCATCGGCACGACTGGGTGGTCTATGCCAAGCCTGCTTTCGGCGGTCCCCTGCAGGTGTTGCGCTATCTGGGTCGCTACACCCATCGCGTGGCCATTTCCAATCATCGCTTACTGGCCTTCGAACAAGAACGCGTCACGTTCCGATGGAAGGATTATGCCCACGGTAGTAAGCAAGGCACAATGACTCTTGGCGCCACCGAGTTCTTGCGCCGTTTCTTTCTGCACGTGCTACCCAAAGGCTTCGTCCGCATCCGTCACTTCGGCTTTCTCGCCAATCGCTTTCGGGCTTCCCGCCTGGCGTTGGGCCGACAGCTGCTAGGCTCCGCCTCCTGGCCACGGGAAGAAGTTCACCTACAGCAAGTGCAATCCCACAGTTCTTCTCTCTGGCGTTGCCCGCGCTGTGGCTCAACCATGGTCGTGATTCAGAGATTTACCGCTGCGGAATTAGCTCTATGCATGTACTTCGATTCTTCCTGACCCATCCTTCGATCACGGAGGTTGGCTGTGCCCAAGCACACCGATGCACTCGTGTGTCCAGCCCACGCCGAGCGCCTCGTATAACACCTTTCCCCGACACGCTTTCATCTCACTACAACAGAACACGCGATCCTACCCCGACTCTCCCGGGCCTGCGCATAGACCTGTTACACTCCAAACTACCGTTCAAGTCCCATAGCGCACCGCGTCCGCCGCAACCACCAGCGGCTTCCTCCTAGTCTCCTTATCGAAAACGCCTCGGGGTTGGGATTTTCCTTCACCCCAAAACTGTGCCCGAGGCGTTTCCCGATCAAGGCTAGCGACCACTCGTACAATGAACGTTCTGGTGATTGCTTTCCTAGCGAATGCGCAAGATTATTTATAGAGCGTCAAAATCCTGGCGGCAATGAGTGTGGCGGAGCGGCTATGACTTCGAAAATCGGACTGGCTATGTTGTTTTTGTCGGTGTTTGCGTCCGCGCAACGCATTTGGCTCCTCGAGCAGCCCGACCAAATTGTTGAATACGATCCTCAAAGCTTTGCGCGAAAGACTTCGCATGAGATTCCTAAGGACGTCCTTC
>DASPTU010000046.1:0-53787 GCA_035623255.1 Terriglobales bacterium
GAATTCAATCGGGTCGTCGAGCGGAACCCGGCCTATGCGACAGGCCACCTTATTTACGGAGATCTTCTTACCGCGATGGGACGTTTCAAAGAAGGGATGGCAGAGACAGAAAAGGCTCAGGAGCTCGACCCACTATCGATGATCATCAATGCTGGGGTTGGATGGTGCTTCTACTTCGCGCGCCAGTACGATAAAGCAATCGAACAGTTGCGAAAAACTCTTGAGATGGATCAACACTTCGTGCCGGGGCACGCCTGGCTCGGGGGAGCCTACTTGCAGCAGGGCCTTTTTTCGGAAGGCATCACCGAGCTCCGGGCAGCGAGTGAGATTTCTGGAGGAAGCCATCTTTACATTGCACTCCTGGCACACGCCTATGGTGTAGCAGGGGATAAAGCGCAAGCACAGAAAATCCTTGGCCAACTCAAAGACCAGTCAGCGAGATCATATGTTTCGTCCTACAGCATCGGAGAGGTCTGTCTAGGTTTAGGTGATCGGAATCAGGCCCTTGATTGGCTCGAAAAGGCATACGAGGAACGGGCCAGGGCGCTGGTCATGCTCAAGGTCGAGCCGAAAGTTGATCCCTTGCGCTCTGATCCAAGATTCCAGGACCTGATCTGCCGAATGAACTTCCCACCGTGATGTAGTGCGAAATGGTCTGGCCCGGAAGTACCGAGCAAGAACGGGAACTGCTCGCCGCGAAGCTTGTCGGTCGGTGGCGTAGCGGTGCACCGTTAACGCTGGCCCCGGAAGTCGACAACCCTGCACTGAGCGCGGACCCGCACCGGAACAACGACTTCAATTATTCCAACGATCCGCGTGGCCGGCAGGCTCCGTTCGGATGCCATATTCGGCGCATGAACCCGCGCGACACAAAACTTACCCGGTTGACTGACGTCAATCTGCATCGCGTAATCAGGCGCGGCACTACGTATGGGCCACCGTACGACAAGAACGCCCTTTCCGAAGCAGATGACCAGGTGCCGCGCGGGGCCTACTTCCTGTTCATTAGCGCCAAGGCGATGGACACCATCGAATTCCTACAACAAGAATAGATCAATGACGGCAATTTCATCGGGATCGGTGGCGAGCGTGACCCAATCATCGGGCGGCAGGAAGAAGGAGCGAACTTCACTATTCCAAGATATCCGGTCAGACGACTCGTACACGGGATCGAGACGTTCAACGTGCTCCGGGGCGGCGAGTACTTCTTGATGCCGAGTCTATCCGCCCTGAGATGGTTAGGGGAGCTCAGATGACGAGAGCGAGGCCACCGGAAGGAACGAGCCACCGCCCGCCTGAAATTTGCTCGGTGGTGTTGATATTCCAACGGTGTATGTCGGTGGAGCAACCGACACTCCAGGTCGATGAGTGAGGAATTATGGCGCTTCGAAGTCGAGGGCGTACACTTCCTGGCTGCCTGTGTCGCGCATAAGTAAGGGTGAACCATCGGGCGTCAACCCCATCCAGGATAGCCAAGCCTCCACAACGCGACGGAAGTTTTGCAGGTCAGCGACTTGTTCAATCTTGTCACTTGCAACTTGTGCACGGTACACTGCCTGCTCTCTGCTAAACCCGGTATCAAAATAAACGTATTTACTGTCGGCGGACCACTGGAAAAAGCCTACGTTCTGACTAGCAAGTTCAGACCACTTCCCGGCGGCGAACTCATAAAGCCGGAGTTTCTGCCCATCTTGAGTAACGGCCGCAAGATATTCTCCATCTGGCGAACATTGTGCGCGGAATAGACCTTCGGAAGACGGAATAACTGTAGTTCTGGATGTCTCGACATCGACGACATCGATTGTCTTTCTTATGACGCTTATCGAGTTGCCTTTGCCGCACCATTCCACGGCCCCTGTTTCTATGCCAAGGTTGCGGGAGCTCCCACCGTCAGCGGGAATGACATATACCCGCAGACCTTTACCTGGGTCCCACCCAACGTAGGCAATCTGTTTTCCGTCGGCAGACAGAGTAGGAGAACCCGCTCCGAGTGAGGACTGCGTGAGTTGTAGTTTTTCACTGCCGTCAATGCGGCTGCGCCAGATCTCTCCTTCCGGATAAGAGGCGTATACCAACCACTGACCATCCCTGGAAAAGCTGACCTGGCCTGCAGAAATGCCACCCAGGTAAGGCACGAATTGATGCGACTTTATGTCAAAGCGGACGAGTTCGGCGCGGGGCTGCACGCCGACCACGAAAATTCTCTTTCCGTCCAGACTGGGTTGGGGCACCAGGTAGCTGAGCGGTCCCGCGGTCAGTTGAATCGGTTGGCGATTGACTTTGTGAAAGAAGTCAGCCTTCTCGCGCATCGCCCATATATCCGACCGACTACCGCGATTGGCTTGAAACAGATAGTACTTGCCATCTGGAGTCCAGGTGCCTTGCAAGGGATTTATAGCATCCTGCCACCCCGGAAGCACATCGTGGAGGTGGCTTCCGTCTGCCGACACCTCAAAGATTGCATTCCATGAGTAATTTCCGGCGCTCACACGAAGGCTGCGATTGTCAGGGGACCAGCGAAGCCACCAGGACGTTGCATAGGAATCCGGTAAATCTACGAAATTGCGCGACTGGCCGCTTTGGGCCACCTCGATCAGGTGGTTTTGGTGGGCCACCAACTGGTTACCATTTGGCATCCACACCCCATCTTCACCTGGAACCTGAGCGAACCGTCTTGGACTACCGCCGATTATTGGCAACACCCAAAGCGGCTGCTCGATTTCCACACCCGTAAAGCTTCCCACCACGAGTTCTGTTTTGTCGGGAGAGATGTTGTTCAGAGAAACATTGGCAAAAGGCGTGTTCATGAGTGCCGTGTCACCACCTGAAACCGCGACTTGAGCGATTACGTAACGCCCATTCACCGCCTCCTGTATATAGAGTCTCGCGCCGTCGGTAAGAACAACCGGCGAGACTGCTCCGAACACATTTTTCACCTGGCCATCATGGGTGATTTGGGTAAATCCCGTGACGCGCGGCGGGGGAAGCTTGGGCCGGAAGAGATAAGCCAAAGCAAGGATTCCGGCCAGCGCCAAAAGAGAAAGTGTCAGCTTTCGCTTCCACGAAGATTGCTGTACAGCTATATCTCGTGGAATTGGCGTGGCAACCGAAGCCGGCCTCGACTTGCCGGACTCGATAGCGCGTTTCAGCCGCTTGAGGTCCACAACCATGTCAGAAGCACTCTGGTAGCGGAGCTTGCGATCCTTCTCCAACGCCTTGTTAATAATCGGTTCCATTTGGTCGGGCAACTGAGGATTCACCCGCACGACCGAAACCGGCTCCTTGTGCAGGATGCCGTCAAATACCATAGCCGAAGTGTTGCCCGCGAAGGCCGGACGCGCAGTGGCCATCTCGTAGAGAACCGCACCGAAGGAAAACAGGTCGGTGCGGGCGTCAAGATCCTCCCCCGATGCCTGTTCTGGCGACATGTAGGCAACTGTCCCCATGGCAGTGCCTGGACTAGTCAAATGGACCTCATTCATCACCGTCGGCGCCACACCGAGAGAAGCAGGCGAGTGCTGGTCCGTGGCCACTTTGGCCAGGCCGAAGTCGAGAATCTTGGGGGTGCCGCGTTTGGTGATAAAGATGTTGGCAGGCTTGATGTCGCGATGGATGATGCCTCGTGCGTGAGCGGCCTCCAGCCCTTCGGCGATCCCTACAGCCGCCTCCAACTGGTCGTCGATAGCTAGCGGTTTGCCTGCGATGCGATCCCGCAGCGTGACACCTTCGAGGAGCTCCATCACAATAAAATAATGACCCTCCTGTTGCCCGATGTCGTGAATAGTGCAGATGTTTGGATGGTTCAGTGCAGAAGCAGCGCGCGCTTCTCTCTGAAAACGCTCAAGTGCCTCTTGGTTGGAACTGAACTCGGGAGGCAGGAATTTGAGTGCGACCCGACGACCCAAGGTAACGTCTTCCGCCTCATAGACCACACCCATGCCGCCGCTGCCTAGCTTCCGTAGCACGCGGTAATGCGAGATGGTCTGTCCGATCATTGCGCAAATCTTACGTGCGGGGAAAGATCAAGTCAACGAAAGGAGAGGGGTTGCGGGCGAGTGAGGTTGCTAGCGAAAAATCTCTGTTACCCGTGCTTTGCCACCGACGCAGGGTAAACTTAGGTGACAGGAATCATAGGAGCAGTGGTGCAGACGCAGAAAATCGCGGTGGCATGAAGTCGTAGAGATTTGGCAATTTTCGGCAGAAGAAATGTGGTCGGAAGTGTCCTCTTCGATGTCGTCGCTCCTCTATCACCGATGAGTGGCGTTGATGGTCGCGGTTGCGCACTTTACCTTGAAATCCGAGTAAGGACCCCAAGCGAAAGTTACCGATGCGTGTTCAATCTTCAGACCAGACCGGAATGCACTTCCCGGCTCCCCACGATCATCCATAATAAGCTGTGGTCCCTGCCACCGCCCGTAGAGATTGAAGAAGCCCCTGCGTTGGCCAACGTCGAAGATCTTGGGTTCGAGCAGGCGAAAGTCCATGACGCTTCCCACGGTGCTGCTCCAGCCACCATAAATGGTGCCGCTCAGCTTCAAGTGTTGCGTCACACCCGGGGAGCTGCACAGCCAGCCGGAGCCTTGCACTCCCCCTGTCGGACGCAAGCTGTCGAGATGAAGCCGGGAGAAATGGGCCGACGGAAAGAAAGAGATGTAGAGAGGATATGTTCCGTTTTTAGTAGCCAGCGTGCCGTATCCGGACCAGTACAAAAGCGGTGTCCAGCGCCCACCGATATGAAAAGCCCAAGGATTCGTTACGGAGGCGGCGCCGTAAACCATGGCCACGCAAAGCACCAGTACTGCGAAAAGCGACGCCAGACCGCCCCGCCGCCGCATTTGCATGCGCAGAGTATATCCCGACCTGTGATTCTTCACTATGGCGGAGTTTGGCCGTTTGATTAGTGATCAGATACCAACTGGAAGACCTCTCTGAAACTGCTAGACCTTCACCTGCACGTTAGCGCGATCAGCATCCAGCGCGGTGAACATGGACGCTGGAGAGAAGCCAAGTAGTCCGGCAAAAAGACTGCGGGGAAAGGTGGATTGCACGGTGTTGTATTTCGTTACTTCATCGTTGTAGAACTGGCGCGCAAATGCGATGCGGTTCTCGGTCGACGTCAGTTGTTCCTGCAGAAGCTGAACGCTTTCGACGGCGCGCAATTGTGGATAGTTCTCGACCCTTGCGAAGAGTTGACCCAGCGCGGTTGTAAGCACAGATTCGGCCGCCGACCGCTGTTGTACGTCGCCCCCGGCGGCTATTGCCTGGGAACGCGCTTGGGTTACAGCCTCAAACACCGAACGCTCGTGCTGCATGTAACCGCGCACGCTTTCAACCAGATTCGGAATCAGATCGTGGCGGCGCTTCAATTGCAGATCAATTTCCGCCCAGCCATTGCGAACCCGGTTTCGTAACGCGACCAAGCCGTTGAACGCAGCGATGATCCACAACAGAGCCGCAACTGCAACTGCGAGCGCAACTAGCCCCGGTGAAACCTCCATTCTTCCTCTCCGCTAACGGTGCGGCAACAGCATGAACACCTGGTGAATAACCGCTAGCCAAACTACAAGAAACGCTAAGCTTGCCATAGTCATGATCGCAATGAGAAGCAAAAACAACGCGATCAGCAATAGGAATAAAGGAGCAAAGATCACCCCCAGCACGAGTAAGACGATCCATGCCTTGGATTTTGACGCAGCAAGTTCGACGTGCGCGCCCATTCGCGTCAGACGTTTCAGCCTTCGCTTCACTGAGGGATGGAAACCCAGCATGCTGACCGACGAAATGCTGGAAGCCTGATCGTCTTGTGCTTGTGTTTTGCGTTGCATGACAGCAGCCCGGGGTCCTCGCAGCCGAGCGATCGATACAGCATCCCCCTCGCGAGCGCCGAAGAAGTCATCGGGGTTCGGCATTTGCGCAGCGAACGCAGGATCAGCGGCCGCCACTGCCTGGTAGGCTGCGCGGAGACGAACTCTCGCCTGCGTATCTCCCGCCAATGCCGCGCGAAATGTGTTGGCGAATTCACCTTGCACGGGCCGAAAATCCGCCGGCGCGGCTTGCACGGTTGTTGTTCCTGTTTCCTGTTGCGAAGCCGCCCAAGCTTGAGCCAAGACTTGTTGCTGACACTTATCCGCAACGCCTGAAACCTTGTGGTCGCTGCGTTTCGGACTCACGATGAACAGGTGTGATGCCCAATCCCCGCCGGGAACTTCCTCGGGTTCCTCGTTGAGTTTCTGTAATGCGTTCGCCAGTCCGTCCGGATTCCGGGTAAGTTGTACCGCCGCGGCATCCGCAAGATACTGCCGCGTATGCCAGAGCAGCGCAATTGACGGCCCAAGCACCGCCGACGAGAAGAACCACAGCGAGAGCTTCATCGCAGTGTTGGTGAAAAAGATCGGGGAAAAAATGAAGTTGCGAATGGCACGAAGCCGCGATCTTTTCTTCCCAGCGGAATCGAAAAATTGGTCAATGTCGTCGCTATCGAGGGTGACGTTGCGCGCCAGGAGGTCTGCCACGGCAGCCGCTTCTTTCGCGCCGCTATCTTCACCTCTGACAAAGCAGTAGCGAAAGATGCGCCACAGCACACTCCGCGATCTGGGTCCAAATGGCGAGTTCACGATTGCCACGAGCAGTCCGCAGGTTTCAAAAACTGCGGTGATGCGGAACGCGATTCGCAAGTCACCGTTGCCGATCGAGGCAAGCAAATGCGCAAGTACACCTTCGAGTTCATCGCGGCTGAGATCGTCGAGCAAGCGGCGCGACACGATGACACGAGCATCAGCAGGTGAACTCCCGATCGCTGCGGCGTTGGCTCCCGGGGAATCAATCAGCATCACACGAGGCGGCGTCACGCCAGCCGCGATTGCCATCTCCTGAACCACGTCTACCAGTTGCAATTCTTTGAGCTGATTCTGATTGGGCTCTCGTGCATTGAGGGCCAGGAGCGCACCGCCAACGCCATTGCGCCGGAACAGCAGACTGACACCGAGCCACAGCGAAACTGAGAGCAAGACTCCCGGGAGCAGCATGACTGCAGCTCCGATTCCCAGGGTTTGAGGGTCAGCGGGTTTGTGCTGGAGAAGCCAATTGAGAGCAACGACTCCAAAGCGCGCAAACTCGCTGGCGAGTTGCCAAAAGTCGGGCGGCAGCGGCGAGAAATAGTTGATGATGTCCGCGCTGATCAGCAAAACTGCATAGAGCAACGGTGTAATGATCAGGGCTAGAGGGATGCCCATGACCACGGCCGCAATCAAACATAAGAAAGAAATGCGCCAGGTCGCGCGACGATTGCGCTGCTGCGCGTCGAGAAAGCTCTCACGGTCTCGCGGCAGATAACGCTGGCCTACAACCGATGCTCGCGCGGATTCGCTCACACTCCCGAAGAAAGCGCCGTTTCCTCTTGCCGGCGCGGGCTAGCAGCTTAACACAGTTGCCATTGGTCTCTTCGATCCTGCTTCGTGCAATACGCCTCAGATTTGAATGACGCTCGGGCCGATCTTTGAAACACGATCAAAGGCAACCTCCATAACTATGCAAAACATTGCACAGGGACTGATCTGGTCACTGTAGAACCTAGTGTTACGCCGCAACAACTTTGGTACAGGATTTGCTCCCACACAAAGCAGGAGTGGTGGTTAGGGAAGCAGTTCACAAGCTGCCTGATTCCACGCTCTGAGGACTAAGGTTATGAAAACTGCCGTATTTGTAGCATGCCTTCTTTGCACTACCGCCGCGCTAGGGCAATCGATTGGTGGATCGCTCGGCTCCCCAGTGATGAGCCGCCCTTACGACATGACCACCCATGAGCAACAGGCGACGTTCCGCCCGATGGCATCGGAGCACAGTCTCATCGACGGGGCCAGCACCATCACCGTAGCAAGTGGCGAAATACCGCTCGCGGAAGTGCCACTGCCGCCGCGGCCCGAGATACCACTGGGAGATGTTGCTCGCGCTCTGCGAAAGCAGCACGAGACCGCAAAGAAAGCGCAGTTTGTTTTTGAGCAACAGGGAAAGTGATCAGCTATTCGCTGGTCATGATAAATAGCGGCTTCATCTCGAAGCTGCTGTAATGCGGGCGAAGACGTTCCGTGTTGTAGTGCTCCTTAACATTTACGACTTTTTTAGACGCGATCACCACATCGATTGGCATATTATCGTAGCGCCCATTTTTTAACACCACCAGCCTGCCGTGCACCTTATTAAGAATCAAATCCAAGGCGAGATTCCCATAGGCCATCGGCACGATCGAATCGATGGCGTCGGGATCGCCGCACCGCACGAGGTAACCAAGCTTCTGATTGATGATGTCTATGGTTTTGCCGTTGCTGTACTTGGGTGAGAGCTCTTTCAGCTTCTCCCCGACGAGATCGCCGATGCCACCCAGCTTCTTGTGACCGTAGGCGTCGGTCGTCTCCTTCTCGAAAACCATTTCGCCGCCTTCAAACATTGCACCCTCGGAGATCAAGACAACCGAATAGCGGCTCGGATTGTGCCGACGATCAGCAACCAGCAACTCAGTGAGCCGCTCTATGTCGAATCTGTGCTCGGGTATCACACAGCGGTTGGCCGCGCCTGCCATAGTGGGCAACATCGCAGTAAAGCCAGCATAGCGGCCGAACACTTCCAGCACCAGAAAGCGTTCGTGCGATCCAGCCGATGTCCGCAAATCGTTCGTCATTTGAATGGTGCGAGTCACTGCTGTGCTGAAACCGATGCAATAGTCGGTTCCCGGAACATCGTTGTCCATCGTTTTGGGAATGGCGACTACTTTCACTCCTTCCTGATAGAGCCGGACGCCGTAACTCAGCGTGTCGTCGCCGCCAATCGGAATCAGGTACTCCATCCCCAGCCATTCCAGGTTCTTGAGCACCTCCGCCGTCAGATCATTCTTTTCGGCGTTATAGCTCAGCTGAAGATGGGGCGGTATGGCGGATTTCTTCACTTTGGCAGGATTGGTCCGCGAGCTGTGCAGGAACGTTCCCCCGGTTCGTCCTGCGCGATTCACAACTTCTTCTGTCAGGATTTGGAAGTTGTCGCTGTTGTCGTAATCGTGCTCGCGGACAATATCGACCAACCCGCCCCACCCGCGGCGAAGGCCGACGACCTGGTAACCTTCCCGCAAAGCCCGAATCGTGACTGCGCGGATGGCCGGATTCAGCCCGGGCACATCTCCGCCGCCGGTCAAAATTCCGATCACACCCTTTTTGCTGGCAAATTGAGGCATTATGAATTCCTGTCGTTATTATTGTGAGGCAGTTTCATGGTTGCAGTGATCTTGTGGCGCCAGGTCTCAGCTGCACCCGCCCATTCGCTCGACGAAACGAAAACTGCATCTGCCGCCCACGAACCGCGTGGGTCTGGTGCGAAAGAACCACTGATGGCGGGTTTCGCATCCACGCTAGCTATGATCGCTGGTCAGAGAAAGATCTATTTTATAAGATACCAACGCAGCGTTAAACCGTTGTCACAAGCACAACTGGTGACTCTGTGTCACAATGAGTAAGCCTCGAGCGAAGGTCCGTCGATCATGTCTCAATTAGCAGCAAAAACCGTCCTTATCGTAGATGACAGCAGATTTTTCAGAACTGCCACGGAGCGGACCCTGACTAGGGCAGGCTACGGCGTGGTGACGGCCGGTGATGGCGAGGAGGCGTTGCGCGCGGCGCGAGAAAAGGTCCCTAACCTCATCCTGCTGGACATGCTCCTGCCCAAGCTTGATGGCGCATCGGTTTTGCGTCGCCTGAAAGCAGATCCGTCAACCAAGAAAATTCCTGTTCTGGTGCTCACCAGCCTTTCTCAGCGAAACGAAGAAAAACTTGTGGCGGATGGCGCCGCCGGTTTTCTGGAAAAGGAACGCCTCACGAAAGATTCCCAGCCTTTGCTTCAAGCGCTTGCTCAGCTGCTTCAGTGATAATTTGAGGTGTTGTTTGTAAGGCACAGATTTTATTGTGCTTACTGAGTTACCAACGGGCCAGCTAAATGGCCTACGGGAGCTATTCCGCAGTTCTTGCAGAAGTCCTAACATACGATTCGGATGGGGAGGGAGTTATGTATCAGGAAATGGTCCAAAACGAGCTCCTTAACACTCTGGCCCAATGCTACGAGCAAGACCCTGAGCAGTTTGTAACCTTGCCCAAACCCATTCTGGACGATTCTTTCGCCCGCCTCGCCATGGCGGAACTACGAAACGACGGCTACCTCGAAGAACAGATCCGTGGGGTGGTTCGCCTCACCGCCCTTGGCTACGAAAGATTCCGCAAAAACTAGACATTCAGAATTGCCCGGCTCGTCTGCCACTTTACAACAGCCCGACACGCGACAAAAGTTGATCCCACGATTGCTCTATGCAACGCAGTAGTGCGGCGCGAAACCGCTTTCGGCAACGGCAGGTTTTTAACGCAGGGATGTTGGCAGACCCTAACTCCGCAGGTTGCCACAGTTCAATTGGATTTCCCTCGGGATCATGCGAGCGAAGCGCCCGTTTAGGGTAGGACTATGGATCAGTTCTGACGGCGATGCCTGACTCATGTCCGAGAGCGCTCCCGCGATTGAAGAGACGCGGGGCTTAAGGCGTTGCTTGAGACGAAAAATACATCTTTGCCACGTGGTCGGCAATAACTCCCGGGTCGGCCTGCTCGAGATTCGCCAACACCACCACAGTCAGCTTGTCATCGACGTAGCGTGAGATATGGCTTTTGAAGCCTTGCCACGAGCCTCCGTGGTCGAGCACGCGATGTCCGCTTTTCGTCAGAATAAACCAGCCGAATCCATATTGGCCTGAGTTCGGTTCGCCGTTTTTGAGCTTCGTGACTGTCCAGATCTGATCCAGGCTCGAACGCTTGAGAAGTTTTTCGGTATACAGCGCTGCGTCCCACTTGGCGAGGTCCAGAATCGAAAAATAGAGCGCGCCGTCGGCAGTAGTGTTTAATGTCGGCGAGACCCATTCCTGATTCTTCAATTCTCCTTTCACCAGCCGATATCCGGCCGCTCGATTGGGGACGATATCCGCTTCACTGATGATCTGCGCGGTCGTCATATCCAGCGGCTTGAAAATGCGCTGCTGCAGAAAGTCGCCGTAAAACTCACCCGTGACCTGATGAATCACGATGCCAAGCGTCAGATACCCGAGGTTGCTGTAACTCCACTTCGTGCCGGGCGGGAATGCGAGGGGAATTCCCTCAACGATCTTCAGCAACTGCGCTTCCGCGTAGTCTTTGCGAAAATCAAAGGTCTTGGGATAGTCAGTAAAACCGGCAGTGTGACTTAGCAATTCGCGAATCGTAACCTCGTTCCACGCCGCAGGCGCGCCTTTGAAATATTTGCTGACCGGATCATCCAACCCAATCTTCCCCTCCTCGACCAGCATCATCACCGCGGTCGCAGTGAACTGCTTGCCCACAGAACCTGACTGGAAAATGGTGTCTGGCTTGACGGGAACCTGAAGCTCCACATTGCTCAAGCCATATCCCTGCGCGCGAACGATCTTGCCATCGCGCGCCACGAGGAGCGAAACCCCGGGAATGTGCTGCCGTTGCAGTTCGCTTTGGACGTAATCGTCAACCGCGTCAGCAGATGCCCTTGGAGCAAATGCGGAACACCCGACACAAAGAAGTAAGGCGATTACCAGTGAGGGATAAGTCATGTCGAGTGGGAGATTATACTTCCAGCGCGGTAAAAAAGGTGTGGCCGCCTCCGGCGCTCACCTGGGCTGGACGAGCATGGCGATCTGCGCTGTGCAAAGGTACTACGGCACGTGGTGGAGTTTTTCTGCCTGCTCCGAGCCGGGCTGATCCTTCACGGCTATGCTGCGACCGCTGAGTTTCTCGTAGCAACGGCACATTTCTTGCGCGACTCGTGACCAGAGATAACGCTCTTCCACAATTCTTTGTCCTGCACGGCCTGCGGCCGCTCGTACCTCCGGGTCCGATGCCAGTAAGCCCAACATCCGCGCGAGATCATCGACATCGCCCGTGCGAAAGGTGAATCCCGCATCTTCTACGACCTCCCGATTTTCCGGTATGTCACTGGCCAACACGCAGACCCCGGCCCCCATTGCATCGAGCAGGGCAAGTGAGAGCCCCTCCAAGTCGGATGGAAGGACAAATAAGGCAGCATTGGTCAGTAACTCCGTAAGCTGTGCGCCCGATACCCAGTCCAGCAACATTATGTTGTCGCTCGCGCAGCGACGCAACTGGGTTTCGTAAGAATCGGTATGACTGGAGCCCCCAGCCAACACAAGTTTCAATGAAATGCCAGCCTTTTCATAGGCCGCGATCAACAAGTCACAATTCTTCTCAGGCGAAAACCGGCCGAGGAAGAGAATGTAATCGTCGGGTTTCAGCCCCCACTGCAGAATCGTTGCAACGTCGCTTCTATTCCTCATCACGGCGCCATTGGGAATGTAGTTCGCATTCACTCCGTGGCGCATCCGGTAGTGGTTCTGCAATTCTTTGGAGACGACGATGGTCATACCCGGCAGTCGCGCGGAGGCCACCTCGCCCAGTTTGAGCGTGACGGACGCCAGCCTTCCCCATTTCTTTCTCTGCCAATCCAGTCCTTGCACGGTCACAACCGACTTCTTGCCGACCAGCCGCGGAAGTGCTGAAAACAGGGCTGGTCCCAGCGCGTGATAATGCACGATGTCGCAGTCTGTGAACATCACGTGAATCGTGCTTAGAAATGTGTGGATCAGAGTCTCCAGGTGCTTCGACCGAACCGTGGGCAGACGAACCACTCGCATGCCTTTGTATTCCTGCACACGAGGCGTAAAAAAAGTGCGAGAGTACACCGTAACTTCAAAACCCATCTCTGCGAGGCGGCGACCCACTTCCTCATAGTACGTTTCTATTCCGCTGTACTTCGACATAAGGCCGCGTCCTCCGATGAAGGCAACCCGGACTGGCTTGGACTTACTTGCAGGCCCCTGCCGCGAGTGGCCTTCTACGACCAAGCGCTCGTACAGGCCCACCAGTTCTTCGTAGTGCTTCTGTGGTGAGTGATAGCTCTGCACAAACTGGCGGCCGGCGAGTCCCATCTGCACGGCCAGTTCGGGCCGTTCGGTTAGGTAGGAAATTGCTCCCGCGAGTTGCTCGATGTTGCCTGTTTGAAACAGCAGTCCGGTTACATAGTCGTGAACCAACTCGCGGCGCGATCCCAGATCTGAGGCAATCACGGTTCGCGCCTGGGCAAACGACTCCAGGATGCTCTTGCCCAGAGTTTCGTAGGCCCGCGAAGGCAGAACCGTGAATCGCGACGACGCAATCAGTTTGCCCAACTCTTCTGGTCCCATCTGTCCGAGGAATTCCACGTTCCTCGCATTCAGTGAAAGAGTCAGCAGTTCCAGAGCCGAGCGCTGCGGCCCTTCACCCGCGATCTTTAGCAGGACGTCAGGGACAAACTCCATCGCCCGGACCAAGTCAGCAACTCCTTTTTCCGGCGACAAACGCCCGAAGTACAGAATTGGCGCCTCCCGTGCTGCCGGCGACACCGATTCCGGTACTCCCTGAAAATGCGGAAGAACCGTGATCTTTGGTGCGTTGAGCCCGTTCTGAACCAGCATCTGTTTGGCGAATTGACTAGGGACAAGAAAGTGATCCACGCATTTCTGGTAAGTTCTCGCCCAATAGTGTGCATACGCCTCTGCCCCCAGGACAACTGACTCGCCCAGCCCACCCGAATAGCAGCTGTTGGTCAGGACCTTCCAGTACCTTCCCGTGCACGGCCGCTGGCAGACACGTCCATTGGCGACGAGGTTGTATGTGGGACACAACAACTTGAAATCGTTGAGGTGATACAGCATCGGGATGCCTTGTGCTTTTAGCTCCCAAAGAATCGACGGCGAGAGATGGTGGTAGATGTTACGGATGTGGGCAATGTCCGGGTGAAAGGCTGAGATCAGGCCCCGCAATCGCCTGCGTGCATCAGTTGAATAGATCGCGTGCGCTGCTAGTCTGGCGCGAGTAATAAATCCTGCTTGGGGGTCTTTGAAGTCGATGTGGGGAACGCAATACTCGTTGTAGGGGCTGCTCTCTCCACGTGGATCCTGCATCGAGAACAGGGCCACTTCGTGCCCGTGTGAGCGCAACAGGTCCATAAGTTCGAACAGATAAACCTCGGTCCCACTGAACGCAAAATTGTATTTATTGCAGAACAAGATTTTCACGGGATCACCTCTATGCTGCTGTCGATATGGGGCTGGACCCGCGTCGAAGACTTTGCGAGAGAAGTTCGCAAAACGCCGCCAGGTTTTTCTCACGGTTGAAGTGCTGAAACACCTGCTCGTGAGCTCTGCGGCGCAGACTGTCTAGGGAGGAGCGCGTGCGGCTGATCAATTCCATGCGCGAGACGAAGTCGTCCCTCGAACCCGGCTGGTACAGAAAGCCAGTCTCGCCACCCACAACCAGCTCAGGGATCCCTGTGATGTCCGGCGCGAGCACAATTTTTCCGCGAGCCATCGCCTCCATGAGTGCCAGCGGTATTCCTTCGCTGCGGCTCGTAAGAACAAGGAGATCGGCTTCTTCATATTGGTTGTCGAGCTCGTGGTGCGGCAATTTTCCCAGCAGCCGCACCTCGCCATCGAGATGCAGGTCGCGAATGAGTTCCTCAAGAGACCGCCGCTCCGGGCCATCGCCCGCAATTGAACACACGAAGTGCAAGCCGCGGTCTTTCAACATGCGGCAGGCGCGCACCAGGAATGCATGATCTTTGACTTTGTGTAACCGTCCGACAGCAAGCATCTTCACCAGCGAATATTGCGATCGCGATTCGGCTTGCCGGGCCACCCGCACCCTACTATCGACGCCGAGCCGCCGCACGTGAATCTTGCTCGGATCCAAGCCAGGATAATTGGTGAGAATGTGCTGCCGGTTGAATTCTGAGATGGTCACGCAAAACTGACATCGCCTAAGCTTAATGTCGAGGTACGCCGCGTTCACCAGCAGGTCAGAGCCGTGCAGCGTAATGCTGAAAGGAATGCCCAATAGTCGCGCTGCAACCATCGCTATCCAGGAACCGAAATAGCCATGGTGTACATGAATGTGCTCGATGCGGTGCCTCTGCAATGCCGTCGCGTAATAAGCCCCAAGATAAGTGTGGACCAACGCTGGAAGCCGCCGCTCCGTGGACCTTCTTTTTACAAGTGCCCGGCAGAAGAACTCCTTGAGCCGGGAAAACTCTCGGATGCAAAGAAACGTTGCTTGCAGTAGCAGGCGCCACCGCAATGGCTCAAGGTAAAGTGTCTCCTCTATCAGATGCTTCAAGCCACTACTCAGATCACCACTGGTCCGAAGTGCACTGCAAGGAATCACAGTTACTCCACGCTTCCGCAGTTCGCGGACCTCGTCGATCACGTACGGCTCGACAGACAAAGGGAAGATGTTTGCCAGGTAAGCAATCGTTGGCATGCGCGACGTTTGAGGGTGTGTTTACCGGAAAATGTGGCGTGCGCAGGTGAACACGTGTATCAAAAACAAGGTAGTGAGAAACACCGCCATGCAGGTCCTGAGCTCACCGTAAGAAATAACGACCCAATGTCGAAGACCCCGGTGGATCGTCAAATATGAACCGCAGGCGATCAGTTCTGCCCAGCCATAGCCCGCGAGTCCGAACCGGGGAAGGAGCACGAGCGTAGTTGCGGCCAGCAGAGCTACGTGTGCTGAATAGGATTGCATTACAGTCCACTGCTTTCCCACCACGAATAAGGCTGAGGCCTGCAGATTGTAAACGGAATTTACCAGGACACCAGCCGCGACAAATGGATAAAGCGCCAGGCTCGGTGTCCAACGCATACCGAGAACGCGCGGTACAATAGCCGGCCCGAGCAGTGCGAAGCCACACAACAATGGGCCCAGCGTAATCACCTGCAGGTACAAGGCCCGCTCCAGCGCTCTGCAGAACTCTTGCTTCTTGTTTTGCAGGCGCGCCAGGGCTGCGATCGCCATACGGCCAGCTGCCAGGCGAATTGACCCGAGCGCTTCTGCGATTCGTATTGCGAGCGCGACAAACGCCACCGCTTCGGCGCCAGCCAGGCGTCCCACGAGCATCGGATTCACCAGCGTTCGCAACTGCCATACCCGCAGTGAGGCCGTCAACCCAATCCCGTATGACATCATCTCCTTGGCCCGGCATCGGTCGAGCCGGAAGTTCATCATCATCGAAGCGGAAATCGCGGCCGCCACGAGGGTGAACACTTGCCAGGCAATCTGGCCAAAAACCGGTGCCCATACTCCGGCGTGGCACAATGCGAGCACCGCGGCAACCGCCAAACCGATTGACTGGCCAGAAAGCTCAATGGCAGCGACCCTTCGGAAATTCAGGGCTCGCTCGAGCTTTGCCATGGGCACACCGGTCACAGCGGTAACGGGTATGGTCGGCAACAGTAACAGGTAGGGAGCGACGAACTCCCGATTCCCATACCAGCGAATCAGTGCCGACGTTCCCGCCACCGCGACCGCCGCCACTAGTCCGGAGACGGCCACAACCAGCGTAACGGCTGTCCCGTATGCAACTTCGTCCGGCAGCTTCTCGGTTCGTACCAGATACGTATCCACTCCACCGCGTGCCACGGCCGCAAGGAAGGCAACCATGCTGATCGCCGTCACAAAGACGCCATAGGCATGCGGGCCAATCCACCAGGTCATCACCAGCATGTTGCCCAGGCTCACAATGACCCCTAACGCATACCGACCAGCCAGATATATTCCGCCGCGAAGAGTCTCGCTCAAGATTGGCTCATTGCCGGGCTGACATGGTATGGCGCCGAGAGGAGCGGCCATGCCCGCGCTGCACGGAGGGGCACACATTTCAACACTCGCCATTCGATTCTCCGCGCTGATTTTGCGCATTCAGCATCCCAGCCATGGCAAAAAGCAGTCCGTTTACGAATTGGTAATTCATCACTACGAAGCTTGCGTTCATCAGGTAAACGAACAGAAGAATGGGCCACAACGACCGGAATTCCTGATCCGGAAAGGAGCCGGTCGGGGAATGGTCGGCTGCACATCTTCGCCCCACTCGGAAAAGATCGATTACCAGCCAGAGATACAAACCGATCCCAAGGAGCCCGTACTGCACCAGGATTTCCAGATAGGTGTTGTGAAAATAATATTGTTCCTGACGAAAATCGCTGATCCTGCGCGATAGTTCGGCTTGCATGTTTCTCCCACCCCAGCCCAAGACAGGTTTCTGCCGAAACATCTCCCAGCCCGCCTCATAGACAGCCATCCGGAACTCCAGCGGCCCATTCTCCCGCAGCCTCTCGCTCAGCGATCGATGGTGATCGGTGAAGTTAACGACGACCATCAGAGCTAACGCACCACAAATAATAATTCCCAGGCAAGCTCGTCGCACACGGCCGCTGGAGGAAATCAAAGTCACTCCTAGAATGGACACACCAAACGAAAGCCAAACCGCCCGTGTGTATGTCGCCAGAATCGCCAACGGCAATATCAGCATTAAACTGATCGCAAGCATTCCCCGCAGCCGATGCCGCCGATATGAGTCCAGTGCAATCAATCCGAGAAGATTCAGCGCAACGCCGTTGGCGACGGCCTGCAAAAAGGGGCCACGGGCGCGGCCGGCATGGATTCCCAGACTCTCGTCAAGGATGAACCGTGGAAAAACAAAACTTTTCACACCGAGGACGAGGAAGATGGAAGTCAGGCTGAGGTAGGCGAATGTGGCCAGCGCAAATATTTCAAATTGCCGGCGTTTGTCTTCGCCTGGAAAAATATTGGCCGCAATGAGATACAGCACAAACGGCACCAACCACTTGGCCGCAAGCACGCTCCAGATCTCAGGCTGGTAGGGCTGTGCCAAAGCATCGTTCAATGCCAGAATCAGTAATACAAACAGCGGCCACGTGACCGGTCCGGCTACATGAAACGCTTTCCGTAACACACACGCCCGCAGAAACACTACAAATACGAGCATTCCGAGTGAGAAGCGGTCATAAGGAAATGCCGGACCGTCCGGCGCGTGAAAAAGCATCAATCCAAGTGTCACGAGAAAGACAAGTGCTGGTGCCACTATCAACGCATGTAGTGGCCGCAAACCTGCGTCAAAGACCCCGGCGAGTACATTGCTTAGCCGGAAATGTCCCGTGGCGGCTTGGTCGAACACGGCCATGCTCAGGCGCCGTCACCTCGCACTACTGCACCAACCGTCTTGCATAAAATCTTGAAATCCGTAGTCAGCGACCAGCGCCCGATATACTCGCGGTCCAATGCCATACTCCGCTCGAACGATGGGTCATGCCGGGCAGTCACCTGCCATAGACCCGTAAGCCCAGGACTAACCTCAAGCCTGTGAAGGTCCTCCAATCGATAACGCTGGACATCGTCCGTGGGGTGAGGTCTCGGGCCCACCAGGCTCATCTCTCCTTTCAGCACGTTGAAGAGTTGTGGAAATTCGTCCAGGCTATAGCGCCGCAAGGTTCTCCCTACGCGGGTGAGACGTGGGTCGTCTGTCATTTTGAAGAATGGGCCTTGGCGTTCATTGCGGCCACGCAGTTTTTCCTTCAACTGATCAGCATTTTCCACCATGGTTCGGAACTTATAGCAAAGGAAGGATCGTCCTTTCAGGCCTACCCGGGGCGCCCGATACAGAACCGGACCCGGCGAGTCCAGTCGAATTGCGACAGCGATGGCAGCCAGAAAAGGTGACAGGATCAGCAAACCCATCGCCGCAAGAAAGAAATCAGCGGCGTGCTTGAGCAGCAACCGGAAAAGTGGAACCGGCTCTTCCCAAAGGGTAATGATCGGGATCTCCCGAAAGGCCTCAAGCCTGGTTTGCGCGGGGTCTGCTCCGTGAAGATCCGCCACAAGCTTTACGTCAATATGATTACGCCGCGCCTGCCAGATGGCTTTGCGTGCGACCTCGCTGTGTTGCGGAACGGTGATGATGACCTCATCAATAAATTCCCTACGGGCAACAGCCGCAAGATTTTGAATTCGTCCCAGCACATCCCCCACTACAGGCAAGCTCTCATCGAGAAAACCGCGGACAGAGCAGTCCGCAGCACAATCGTGACGCAACAAATGAGCCAGCCTTCGCCCCACTTGCCCTGCACCAACAATCAGCACATTCCGCATCGTTCTTCTTGCGGGCGTCACTTTCTCGATCACTCCTCGTCGCCAGCGGCGGTAAACAAACATGAACAGCAGCCCAAGCCCCGCAGATGAAACAAATCGCAAAAGTGTCGGCAGAAGAGGTCGCGAGGCAACAAAATCCAGACTCATCAGCGCGGTTGCCCAGACGAAGACCTTGAGTAGAAGTAAAGCTTGCTGCCGCGGCAGTCGCGCCGTCTCCGGGTGGTAAAGCCGCTCAGAGTAGCCGAGCAGGGTAAAGACAACCGCGTAGAGCATGAGCGATCCAATGCTGCAACACACAATGCAGGTGTGTTGCGCGGGAGCGTGTCTCAGCGAGTTCAGAACCGCTGGCAGCAACTCAGTGATGCCAAAGCCGGTCGCGATCAGTAAGAAATCCGCTGCAACCTTGGTTGCTAGCGCACACCGCTGGCTCGCTTTCCCGGGCGCGGGTAGCAGACTTTCTTGCAGGGCTCGTCTCGGGAACCACGTTTCCGCAGAAGGCTGCTGCGGGCATTCGTTCCTTGGTGACGCTGCCCACTGGCGTATCGAGATCAGTTTTCTTCTTTCGGACGGCACGGCAGTCCCTAGCGGCATCCCAGGAATCAACCGCGAGGGCAGAATTACGCTCTCAGGGTGAGGTAAGTTTTGGCTTGGGGCGGAGGACACCTAGATCAATTCCAGTTCGTAACCCTCAATGGTGATCGCAATTGATCGTTCGATGGAGTCGATGGAAATCACCAGACTTTTTTGCCCCGCTTCCTCCAAAATCCCCTCGAGACCATCAAGGCAACCATCGCGAATCCGCACTTTTTGCCCAGCTCTTAAGAAAGGATGTAAAGCGCAAGGGACGTCCTGCGATAGCAGCTTGCGTAGATCCTCGATTTGCCTGGCGGGGACCTGCGCCGCGGTTCCCGAAAACTCAACCACTCCCACGATTCCGCCGATTTTGAGCATCTCCTTACGGGGCAAGGGCGAGAAGTCCAGCCGGGCGAAGGTGTATCCGGGAAAAAGAAGCGTATCGACAGCCTTTCGACGATCGCTCCAGCGGTGGATCTCTTTCAGGACGGGAAGGAATGTCTCAAAGCCTTGGCGTTGAAGCTGGGCTGTGACCTTGCGTTCGAATCGGTAACGAGTTTGAATAGCGCACCATGGGGTGGCGGCCATCGCGGGTCGACCTGTGACTTCGGTCAGAGAGCATTTGCCGTCGGACAAAGCTCCGCTAATTGAGTCCCGCTCCACTTTTGCCGAGTTATTCACAACCACATCTCTACAGCCTGCAGTAGACGGCCCCAGGTACCGGGAACGTGCGCTCCGTCAGCACCACTCCCAACAGGCGGATCTTTGCCACCCGCAACTTTTCGATAACACTCTGTGCTACCAGCCGGCGGGTCCGATTCGCGCGCAGCACCAGCACTACACCGTCACATAAACTCCCAAGGAAACCAGCTTCGTCATGAACTCCAATTGCGGGACCTTGCACCACGCTGTAGTCAAAGTCCAGACGCAACTCCGCCAATCGCCCGCGTATCCATGATCCCGACCAGTGCGGCCCGCAGCCGTCCAGCAAGACTTCGCCAGGCATGAACCAAAGGCGACTGGAGAGCTGTTGCGATGCGTCCCGCAGAATGCCGAAACTTCCCTGCAAACGCGAGGGAGGACGATCGATCGGGCGAATGCCAGCCGTGCAACCCCGGGGCAGCGTCTCAACCACGCATATGGTGCCTGAATCCTGCATGGTGAGTGCTTCGCCCACCATCATGCACAAATCGGCAACTTCGGTCTCCTCGTCAGCGGGGCTAAACACGACTTGCCGTGCCCGCCTTTGGCCACCGTGCACGAACACTTGCCGCACCAGTCTCCGAATCTGGTCTTCCGCTATTGAGCTGCGATCGGATACGCTGACATCGAGTTGCGTTTCTGACGGCAGCTCAACCGAGGCGGCTCTCGGGTCCGCCTCCGAAGCGATCCGTGGCATTAATTCAATAAGGGTGCTCATAGCAGCCTGCGTTGCGCACTTTCTGTATTCGCGATGCCCTTCGGTGGCAGCCATGCCAACACCGGAGTTTGCAGACACAACCTGACTTCGTCAGGGGTCCTGAAAGCAGGGCTGAGAGAGTCGGCCATGAAAGCAAGCCCCGTGCCGAAAGCGACGCCCAACGTCAACCCAATAACGGCAAAACTCAGAGCAGAAAGTTTTGGCAGCGCCGGGACTCTCGGTTGTTCGGCAATCACGACGTTGAGAATACCGCCTTGGTCCAACGCGTCTCCGATTCTGGCTTCTTCGCGCTTGTTCACATATAAGAGATATTTCTGCTCTGCGGCCTGCAGCTCATTCACCAGCCGATCTTGCTCAATCGCATGTTTTTCCAGTTGGTGGGCCCGGTCGCGGTAAGTGGCAAGGAGCCAGCTTTCAGCTTTCAGATGAGCACCTAACGCACTTGATTCAACCTGTGCCTTTATAAGCTCCGACCTTGCCCATTCATGGTTCGGCTCCAGGTCGCTCGTCTGATCGCGGATGGGAGCCTGCGCCTCCGCGGCAATCGCTTCTTTCGCCTCCGCAATCTCCTGGTCGACTTCCTTGACAAGTCGATACGAAGGCTCATATTGGGTCAGCAGCTCAGTTCGTTTTAGCTCCAATTCCAGCAAGCGGGACTTCAGTTTCTCGAGGAGCTGCGGATTGTCTGCGTTGCGGATCTGGGTCAGGGTGCGCTCGGGCAGTGAGCTCAACTTCGACTGCAGAGTTTCAATTCTCTGCGAAATCTGAGCGATCGCGACCCTGGTTTGGCCGGCATCAGCTTCCGCCGCGCTGAGTTTCTGCAGTTCAAAATCACGCTGTTGGGTAGCCGCCACAACCCCTTGATCGCGAGTGAAATCGATCAACTGGAGCTCTCCGGCTTCCAGGCTGCGCCGCGATTGCTCGACCTGCTGCTCGAAGAAACTGAACGTGCCGGAGGGGCGATGCACTTGATGGTGGTCCTCCAGGTAGGCAGTCGCCAAAGTGCGGAGTACCTTTTCTCCCCGCTCCCGATCCGACGAATCGTAGCTCACGTCGATAACCGCGGCCTTGTGCACCGGCTCAACCTTTAATCTTTTGCCGATACGCCGCACGGCACGGTCGGTCTGCCGCTCGCGGCTGTCGCCCAACAAGGTCCAAAACCATGAGCGCCCCTCGGAAATCAAATCGGCGTTCTCAACGACACGGCGCAGGATCTCGTCGTCCTGTAACAGCTGTGCTTCGGAATTCACCTCTTCTTCCGTGACCGGCTGACGTTCGAACTCGGCCTGGCTGGGAATCGCGGCAACTTCCGGATCCAGCCGGCTATGCCGCAGCAAGATCTTCATTTCTGACTCGTAGGGTGGCCAGATCACTCCGTACAGAAACACCGTCAGTGCCGTCGTGAGAAAAGTAATCAATACGAGTCGTTTCTGCCGAAAGAGAACGGCCGCGAGATCACGCATAGTTGGAGAGGATCCCCGCGGCAACCTCGAAATCGGCCCCACTTTCTCCATCTAAAGTTGTTACTCGACTTTCTAAGGAGCCACAAGCATTGCCGATGTCCGATCCTCCTTCTAGAATCCGGCTGGATTGGCGTACAAACTTAGGCTCGAGGCTGGCAAAAACTGGCGAATCTTGGAAATTACATTCTGCGGAACGTAGACGAGATCCCCCGGACGTAGGTGCGCGTCTTCCCTCAACTCTCGGGATTTGAGCAGCGCCTTGACGTTCAGCACATGCGCTTCAACCGTGTCCTGTGAGATGTGACGGAACAAGACAATTTGCGAGTGCTTGGCGCGGGGGGTAAATCCTCCGGCTAGCGCTACCGCTTCTGTAACCGTGGTATCCGCCCGCAGTTCATATTTGCCGGGGCGCCCTACCTCCCCAGCGGCAATGAAGTAGGGCTTATCAAAATCCTTGAGCACTACGGTGACTTCCGGGTCGTGCAGCACGCCAGTATAAGCCTGGCGAATCTCGGCCTGCAGTTCTGGCACGGTTAGGCCCTCCGCATATACCTGGACCACTCCTTTTAATGGAAGATATCCATCGGGCAGCACGGTGAGGATCTGGTTGAAATCCGGAGAGAAAGTGAGGTTGATTTCGACTACGTCGCTACATCGCAACCGGTAGAGCGGACGGCGCACCCCCGTCAAGGCTGGACCCAATGTACCGTCCGCTGCTCCGGGTTTCGTGGTCGCAGTCGCCGCAACCGACACAACCGTTGTCTCCGACGGCTGTTGTTGAGCAACGGCGAACACCGCAAACTGCACGATATAGTTGGCGAGGACGAGGATGAAACAAACTGCTCCGGATTTCATCCCGGCCCTCCTTCGCTCTGCCCTGTTGAGCTGGCAAGATTGAACCTGTCAGTTTCGGAGATTATCCCCGGTCGAAATACGGAACAAGACATGGAAAGTGCCCCCCCACAAGGTGGCTAGGCCGGCCTTCACCACAAAATCTCTTGATCCCACGTTCGTGTACCCTCTCAAAGCGGATTATCACCGCGTCCTTCCACTTACTCATCAGGAGATCAATCAGCCGACTCGAAAGAGATTCCTTAACTGTTCGAATTAGTTCCGCAGAATCCAAAAATGGGAACAGCCTGAGTTCCATCTTTTTTTCCACACTAATTATTCTCGACACGCCGTGAAACATCACAGACCGAAATTGCACCCATGGCTATTCTTCAACTTCAGCATATGTGAGGTCTTATGGGATCGTCTGCCGCCATTTCGAAAGCCATTAGTGTCCTCGTTGCCGACTCCAATCACATGCAAAGCCAGCTTCTTGCCTCAGCGCTACGCCGCCGTCCGGAATTCCGGGTCAGTTCCTGCGAGTTGACTCATAACGCCGTGCTGACCGCGGTCGCCGCCCATCCGACCAACGTGGCGCTCATGAACGCAGAGAAGGACATGAGCGTGATGCGCAGTCTGCATCTTGCACATCCGCATGTACGGAAGGTCCTACTGGTTGAGAGCTCGAATCGGAATACAGTCACAAACGCTTTTCGGGCTGGGGCTCGCGGCCTCTTCTGTTTCACCGAATCACCCTTCCGGCTGCTGTGCAAGTGCATCCATTGCGTGCATGAAGGTCAGTTGTGGATCTGCAACCAGCAATTGGAATACCTGGTGGAAACCGTTGCTCAGGTCCCGTCTCTACGGGTCGTCAACAACAACGGCTTTAACTTGCTTACAGCGCGCGAGGAGCAGGTGGTGGCGCTGGTGGCCGACGGTCTAACGAACCGCGATGTCGCCCGCGAACTGGGACTGACTGAAAACACGGTGAAGAAATATCTGTTTCACATCTTTGATAAAGTCGGCGTTTCCAGTCGCGTGGAACTGGTGCTGTATGCCGTCACACGGGGCGCCGTCCAGAATGCGGAATGGGTCCCGGCCGCAATGCCGCAGTAGGAACCGAATTCGTGGCCGGGCCCGCAACTGTCACTCGCAAGCCTGGCCAACTCTCGTTACAATGAGCAGTCATGCCGGAAGCCTCCGGAGCGCAAGGAGCTCAGCCCCGCCGCTGGACCGTAATCGCCTCCGGGGCGTTGTGTGGATTGCTGGCTGTGGTGGTGATCTATACCCGGTCGAATGCCTTCTATAGTCCTATCGCCGTCATGATCGTCGCGGCCATCGGACTGGCGGCCGTGCTCCTGCAACTTCGTTTCTACAACCGCGAGCAGTCGGATCCGCTGCACGCGCCTCTATGGTTGAATGTTCTCGGGATCCTGTTCGCTCTGGCCGCGCTCTTCTCTGATGTTCTTCATCTGCGCCGATCCGTTGCCCAGATGATGCCCTTAGGAGCTATCGCCGCTTTCTCTATCAGCAGTGCTGTTATTTTGCATGCCTTTCGCAAGCACCGAATTAACGCAGACAAGCGCCCCGCCGCCTCGGAATGATGAGTTATCGAGCCAGGGATTGCGAGAACGGCTGGTAGTCGACGCGCGCAAACTATCGCCCAGAGGTTGGCGGTTGGGAAGGTGTGGATTGAGAATTGCGCGCACTTAGATTCAAATTCGATAGTGTAGCCGCGTCGAATCCGCCGCCCAGAGCCTTAACCAACAAGACACTGTCGACCATGCGTCTCCCAGCAATCTGAACGGCGGCACGCTCGTCCGAAAGAGCGACGGCTTGAGCTGTCGTCACCTCGAGATAGCTTGTGACTCCACCTTTATAGCGATTCTGTGACAGTGCCAGGGAGTGTTCGGCGGCTGATACCGCACCAGCCTGCGTGGCTGCTTCCTGCTCCAGAAGGCGCAACTCCGCCAAATTGTCTTCCACTTCCTGGTATGCCGTGAGCACCGTCTGTTGATAATTCGCGACCGCCTGATTGTAAGCGGCGCGGGCTTGATCAGTGCGTGCGCGGCGGCGGCCGACGTCAAACACCGTCACCATCGCTGAGATTCCCACCGACGCAAATCCACTCGGCCCTGTGAGCCAATTCGTAATGTCTGTGCTTTCAAATCCGGCACTCGCAGGAAAACTGAACAGGGGAAAGTAAACCGCCCGCGCGACGCCAACATTCGCGTTCGCCGCAGCCATCTGACGCTCGGTTGTCGCGATGTCCGGCCGCCTCTCGAGCAACTGCGATGGCAATCCAGGTGGAATCACGGGAGGAACCGCATTCAAAGCAGCAAACTGCAAAGTAAAGCTCGGCGCCGGTTCTCCGACCAAAACTGCGATCGCATGCTCGAATTGGGTGCGTGCCGCTTTTACGTCGATGTCTTGTGCGCGGACCGTTTCCAGCTGGGTTTGCGCCTGTGCGACATCCACCTGTGAGGCAACTCCTCCCTGGTAGCGACTTTCGGTCAGCTGCAGTGCCTTTTGATAACTGTCTACGGTGGAATCGAGCAACTGCGCTTCCGCATCCAACTCACGCGCCTGGAAATAATCCGTGGCGAGGTCCGCATGCACGCTCAAACTCACTGCTTCAAGATCGGCGAAGCTGGCCTGGGCGTTTGCTCGATAAGCCGCGACGTTGCTCCGCACCCGCCCCCAAACGTCAGGTTCATACGACATGTCCGCCGAGAGGACCAGATCATTGGTCGTACCGCTGATATTAGAAGTCGCAAGCGGCCGATGGGACGAGAACCGCTCACGTGCCGCCGAGGCGTCGGCACTTACGGAGGGGTACAAATCCGCGCGATAGTACCGTAGCAATGCGCGTGCCTGGTCGAACTGAGCCTGCGCCGCCTTGAGGCTCTGATTGGAGATGCTGACTTGTTCCTCGAGAGCGCTAAGCTGCGGATCCTGATATATCTCCCACCACTTGCCCCGCACCACCTGGTCGGACGGCTGCGCCTGTTTCCAGTGGGAGGGTGTTTCTTTGAACTCCGGCGGCGTTGGCGCCGGAGGTCGCGAATAGCGCGGCCCGACCGCGCAGCCGCACAAAATCACAAGGACGATCAGAGATGACAGCGTGAGAAATAGCAATTTCGGCTTGCCAGTCTTTCGCATCAGCGTCCTGGACTGCCTGGAGGGCTCACCACGCGAACCGCTTCTCCCGAGACAATCGAATCCGGCGGATTCACGATGATCGTTTCGTCGCCGTTCAATCCCGCAACAATTTCGACTTCGGTCCCGTAGTCGTGACCGATCGTAATCGGCTTAAGCTCGGCGTGACTGTTGTTGTCAACTGCCGCAACGCGCAGGCCTTCGGAGCGAAACAGAAGAGTGTTGACCGGCAGGATGAACGATGAACCCGCAGTCGGAATCTTGAAGTGGGCCTCAGCGTATGCGCCGCTGAACAACGCCCCGGTTGGATTGTCTACCCGGATTTCCACCAGCAGGGTGCGAGTCGTTTGCTCAATTGCATTGGCAGTACGAACCAGCGTTCCGGGAAAACGCCGTCCTGGAAATTCCGGCACTACCAGGTCCGCGCTGAGTCCTGGCTTCGTACTGGCCGCATAAACCTCCGGCACGTTCACGTAAACACGGAGCTTGTCCGGTTGTGCGATATGGAATAGTTCCGTCCGCACGCCGCCGGAACTGCCGGAGTCGATCAGTGCGCCAATATCCGTGTTGCGCGCCGTGATGACTCCGTCGAACGGCGCATAGATTTTCTCGAACGACTGCAATTCCTCCAGGCGCTTCACATTGGCTTGTGCTGCCTGGACCGTGGCTTTCTGTGCCGCAAAATTGCCCGCGGCATTATCTGCATCCTGTTTGGAGACTGAATCGGTCTTCAACAGTCCTTCGTAACGGTTGTAGGTGATCTCCGCCAGGTTCAGGTTCGCTTCCGCCGTTTGCAGATCGGAGCGCGCCTGGCGCAATTGCTGATCAACTTCCGGCGTCTCAATTTCAGCCAGCAGCTGACCCTGCCTCACATGACCGCCGATATCTACATACCATTTCTTCAAATACCCGTTGGTGCGGGAATAAATCGGTGAATCAATGTACGCCTGCACGTTGGCAGGAAGAACCACTTCATCCGCCGGGGCCGCGCGCTTCGGACGCACCACGGAGACCGTTGGCACTGCCATCTGCTGGGTTTCGTCCGCCAGCCTGGCTTCCGCTCGTTTCCGCGGAACAATCCCGCCGACAATGACGAGAACTGCTGCAGCAATTGCCAACACGGCGATCCACCAGCGTGAAGCTCGCTTCTCACCGCCCGACGGGCGATAGTCCTGCTTGCGCATTTGCAGAACCGGCCGTTCCGCTTCGCCCGGCTGCTCAACTCTCATGAGCCACTCCGTAAAACCTCATAACAAGAATGATTGGATGAAATTCAATAGCCATACATTTCAATTAGTGTTTGCGGATTTCCCTTGCCACTCCTCTACGCCCATGTAACATACTGAAAAATACCGGGACAAAAAACAGGGAAGCCAGCGTAGCAAATAGCAGCCCTCCGATCACTGCCCTGCCCAAAGGAGCGTTTTGTTCACCGCCCTCACCCAGGCCCAGCGCCATGGGCACCATCCCGATGATCATGGCCAGTGCCGTCATGATCACCGGCCGGAATCGGGTGAACCCCGCATTCAAAGCCGACAGCAGCGGGTCATGCCCTTCCGCCATCTGCTCCTTCGCGAAACTCACCACCAGAATACTATTCGCTGTGGCCACGCCCATGCACATGATCGATCCCGTCAACGCGGGCACGCTCAACGTGGTGTGCGTAATAAACAGCATCCACGAAATTCCGGCCAAGGCCGCAGGCAATGCAGAAATGATGATGAAGGGATCCAGCCACGACTGAAAATTGACCACGATCAATAGATACACCAGCAAGATCGAGAACACCAACCCGCTCAGCAGGCCAATGTAGGAAGAACGCATGGTCTCGATCTGTCCGCGCACGATCACCTCCGTGCCTCTGGGCGCCTGCGCTTTGGCGTTGGTGACAATCCCATTGATGTCTCGCGCTACGCCGCCAAGATCTCTTCCCTGCACCGACCCATAAATATCAATCACGGGAGAAATGTTGTAGTGCGAAACCGTTGCCATCCCTACGCCACGTTGAATCTCGGCGATGCTGGTCAATATCTGCGGACGAGCATTGCTCGGCCCGGTGACCGGAACATTTTGCAAATCCTGAAGCGATTGAATCCGATATTGCGGGGTTTGTGTGGCGATGCTGTATTCAACGCCATTTTTCGGATCAAGCCAGAATTCCGGAGTTGTTTGAAAACTGCCACTCAGAGATATGAGCAGATTGTTGGCTACGTCACGCTCCGTATAGCCCACCTGTTGCGCCTTGGTGCGATCCACATTCACGTGCAGATAGGGTTGGTCGAATGGCTGCTGGATACGCACGTCGACCGTCCCGGGTATCTTCCGAAGGCGGGTCAGCAACCGGCTGGCATACTCCCGATTTGCCCCCAGATTGTTTCCCACGACTTGAATGTCAATCGGCGACGGCAACCCGAAGTTCAAGATTTGACTGACGATGTCCGCGGGCAAGAACGAGAAGGTGGTTCCGGGAAACTGCCTGGCGAGGCTCAGACGCAGATCATGAACGTAATCCGCGGTCGATGAATGACCTTCTTTCAAACTCACCAGAATGTCGGCATCTCCAGACCCCACTGGGGCGGAAGTGCTGTAGGAAAGATTAACGCTGCTGTAGGGCAGGCCGATGTTGTCAATGATGGTATCCAGTTGGTCAGGCGGAATCTGCTGGCGTATGAACTGCTCAACCAGATCACACAAGCGGGCAGTCTCTTCGATTCGTGTTCCGGTTCGCGCTCGCAGGTGCAGCTTGAATTGACCGCTATCCACGGCAGGAAAGAAATCCTGTCCCAACCATGGCACCAGGATCAGCAAAGAAGCCACGCAAATGCCGAGGAACGCCAACAAGAATAGCCGCCGGCTCCGCAAACAACTCTGCAGAAGATCGTGATAGCCATCACGCAAGCGCTCGAAACTGTGTTCGAACTGAACCTGCCAATGAACCAGTGGATTTTTACTTTGCGCTGCCGCTTGCAGTTCGTCTTCATGACCTCGCAACAGATATTTGGCCATGGTCGGCACCAAAGTTCGCGAAAGCAGATATGAAGCCAGCATGGCGAAGCAAACCGCTTCCGCCAACGGAACGAAAAGATATCGCGCGACGCCCGTCAGGAAGAACATGGGCACAAAGACAATGCAGATGCACAGCGTAGATACAAAAGCCGGCACTGCAATCTGTTGGGCGCCATCCAGAATTGCGTGTTCGACCTCTTTGCCCTGGGCCAGGTTGCGGTTTATGTTTTCAATCTCGACTGTAGCGTCATCGACCAGGATTCCCACGGCCAGGGCCAAGCCGCCCAGCGTCATTATGTTGATGGTTTCGCCCAAGGCACTGAGCACGATCACCGAGGTCAGAATCGACAGCGGGATGGAGACTGCAATAATGACCGTGCTCCGCCAATTCCCGAGAAAGACCAGAATCATCAAGCCCGTCAAGCAGGCCGCGATTGTCGCTTCTTTTAACACGCCGTTAATCGAAGCGCGAACAAACAACGACTGATCCGCGAGTGGCTTAATCTGCAATTCGGCCGGCAACGTTGCCTTGATCGTGGGCAGCAGCGATTTGATGCCAGACACGATGTCCAGGGTCGAGGCGTCGCCTGTCTTCAGCACCGTCAACAAGGCAGAGCGCTGCCCGTTGACACGCGCAATATTCGTTTGCGGTGGGAAACCATCGCGAACCCACGCGACGTCGCGAATATAAATTGTTGTGCTGCCAATCGTCTTAACCGGAATCTGGTTCAGCGCCTGAATCGTCTCGGGGCTGCCATTGAGATCGACGTCGTATTCGAATTGACCAATCTTCGACGTGCCGGATGGCAAGATCAGGTTTTGCACACTGACGGCGTTCACTACATCGAGCGGCGAAAGTCCCTTGGACTGGAGTGCAGAAGTGTTCAGGTCGACCTGCACTTGCCGCAGCTTTCCCCCATAGGGGTACGGCACTCCAACGCCGCGTACCGTAATCAAACGCGTGCGAATGAAATTTACGCCGTAGTCAAACAGTTGCTGTTCCGAGAGCGTTTTCCCCGAAAGAGCGAGTTGCAGGATCGGCACGCTCGAAGCGTTGTAACTGATCACTAAAGGGGGTGTAGTTCCCGGTGGCAGTTGCCGTAATTGGGTCTGCGAAATTGCCGTCACCTGAGCAATAGCTCGTTCTATGTTTGCATTCGGCTGAAAAAAGATTTTGACCACCGCCTTTTCTGGCAATGACTGAGACTCTATGTGCTGAATGTTATCCACTGTCGTAGTCATCGCCCGCTCAGTCAGGCTGACGATGCGATCTGACATCTGCTCAGCCGTAAAACCCTGGTACGTCCAGAGCACGCTAACGACGGGAATATTAATGTTGGGGAAAATATCGGTCGGGGTTCGCAGGATGACGATCGGCCCTAAGATCAGGAGCAACAACGCGACGACGACAAAAGTATAAGGTCGTCTTAAAGCGAGTCGAACGATCCACATAAGAATCTCGGACGCTCACAACGAGGCTCCGCTTCCCGGGAGTCAGTGCGAGCAATGTTTCAGAGCGCGAGGAGCCCATCTATCCGAATCTGAACATCCCGATCAGGACGCTGAATCGCCGGAGTGGCTCAGCAATATGGTATTCGATTCAGCTATTTAGGTCGAGATGCAGAGTTTTGTACACACCCGCAGTCCGGGTATGCCCGCGGCGAGTACTCAATTGTATTTGCAGCTTGCGTCCACGTTTCCAAACTCGCTTTTCCAACTCACAATCTGCGCTATACTGCCCTCAACCCGATTCCCAGGAAAGCGACCTATGTCTGTGAAAATAACGGAACAAGCACCGGCCCATGTGCCGGTGGACGATTTTCAGGTGCTCGAAGGCAAGGTTTATCGCGCCATCGAGTTGTACAAAGCCATCCAGCAAGCGCGGGCAACTGCGGAGCGTGATGTGAAACGTCTGCGTGAGCAATTGCACGAGCGTGATCAGGAACTCGAAAGTCTGCGCCGCGAAATGGTTCAGTTACGTCGTGACCGCGAGGAAGTTCGGGGACGTGTGGAGAAGATGCTGCAGCGCATCGACGACCTCTCCGAGCAGCAGGCAGCAAGTTAGATTTGTCATCCGGAGTGAGCCCGAAGCCGCGAAGGATGACAAATGACGGGTAAATACAGAGGAGCAAGTGAATGCCAGCGCCCAGCAAGCAACCTCAGCCGCCGAACCGCAGCAGCAACAGCGTCCGTGTGGAAATCTTCGATCAGGCATACAATCTCTCCGGTCCCGACCCGCAATACATTTTGAAATTGGCCGAGTACGTCGACGCTAAAATGCGTGCGGTCGCCGAGCAGACTCACACGGTTGACACGGTTCGCGTCGCCGTGCTCGCAGCCCTGAATATCGCTGACGAATACCACGTTTCGAGGCGAGGCCAGGAGGACGGTGCCGTTGATTACCTGAAGCGCGCCCAGACTCTTTCCAACGCCCTCGACGAAGTCCTCAATAAGGAGCGGCGCGCCGGGTAACCAAAGTTGCTGGCAACCGGAGTACCAACTTTTTGTGCTGCCCTACTTGCGAATCCTACCGAATTTGCCTAGCATCCGAATTGAAAGCCGGCCTGCTACGTTGGTGATGGTGGTAACCGATTTTTGAACCAACACCTGAATGAACGGGGGCCCGACTCGTTAAGATCCGGTGTGCCATGCTCCGCCACGCGGAGACGCCTAAAGGGTCGCGGAGGGTTCCCACACGTCTTACGACGGTTCATTCTCGGCCCACCACACGGCCCAGTGGGTCGGCTTGTTCGTTGTCGTCCGCTGAATAAGAAATAAGCCATCTCTTGTTGTGGCTGTTCCGCCCGCTTCTCGATAGCCAGAAGAAGTCATATCCTCGACCGCGTCCTTCCAGTACACTAGCGTGACGCGCACTCATCCCTGAGAGCTGAGGTTTGCCATGAGCGCGTCCGACGATAGGTTCTATCGCGCCAAGGTTGCACAGCGCGTTGATTTGGGTCCCACGCTCTGGACCGTGCGTCTCCGCGTCGACGGAGATTTCAAGTTCAAAGCCGGTCAGTATGCAACCCTGTGCGTTCAGGATGCTGATGGGAAGCGTTGCGAGCGTCCCTACTCAATCGTTTCAGCCCCATTTGAAAGTGAGATTGAATTTTTTCTGGAGCTGGTGCCAGGCGGTGACATGACACCGCGCCTTTACAAGTTGCAGGTCGAAGACGAACTCCTCGTGCGGAAATCGGCCAAAGGCCGTTTCACTCTGGACGCGCAAAGCGGTCGGACGAATCACCTTCTGGTTTGCACAGTGACCGGAGTCGCCCCGTTTGTGAGCTACGCGCGTAGCCTTCGCAAAGAATGGCAACAAGACAAGGACGCCGGTGAATACAAACTTTATCTTCTCAATGGCGCGAGCAGCCCCGATGAATTCGGCTACTTTGGCGAACTGCAAAGACTCGCCACCGAGGTTCCATGGCTGCAATATGTGCCGACGGTGAGCCGACCCTGGCAGGACACAACCTGGATGGGCGAGACTGGGCGCGTCGACGACATCATTCGCAAGTATGCCGACAAGTGGGGCCTCAACGGATCCAACAGCGTTGCCTACCTGTGCGGCAACCCGGAAATGATCGAACATGTGAAAGGAATCCTGGGGCGCGTCGGTTTCGAAAAAGAACATCTGAGAGAAGAGTCGTACTGGGTCCCGGGAAAATCCTTGAATTCAATGTGACCGATGCGCCATTAGCGCCAGGGACATCGCTACACTCAGTTTCTTCGCTTATACTCTCTCATCCTTATGGAGAACTCCGTCCGCGCGACGACGCCCCCTGCGCACTTGCTTCGCGAACTTGGCGTAAGCCAGGCATGCGCGATCGTGGTGGGCACGATTATTGGCAGCGGCATCTTCCTGGTTCCCTCTGAAATGATGCAGGCCGTCGGGTCGGCCAAATTGGTGTACCTGGTCTGGCTCGTTGGAGGCCTGCTTTCGTTTTTCGGAGCATTGACTTATGCCGAACTCGGCGCCATGAAGCCACAAGCTGGAGGCGAATATGTGTATGTTCGCGATGCTTACGGCCCGCTCGCCGGATTTCTCTACGGCTGGACCTGGTTCCTAATCGCCAAGCCGGCATCCATCGCCACCATCACAACCGGCCTCGTCCGAATCCTGGGGACTTTTTCGGTCTTCAGTTTCTTCGCTCACGCCGCCATTGGTTCGGTCAGTTACGGCCAGTTCGTTGCAGTTTCTGCCGTCGTACTGATTTCCTTTTTGAATTACATCGGCATCAAGAAAGCCGGAGAATTCCAACTCATCTTCACTTTATTAAAGGTCGCCATCATACTCGCCATCGTCTTCATCGGATTTACCTACAGCGCGGGCCGATGGAGCCACTTCGCCGAATCCTACTCCGGGGCCAAAGGTGGTATTGCGGGATTCATGGCGGCGCTGGTCGCGGCTCTCTGGGCCTACGATGGCTGGAACGATCTCAACATGGTTTCTGAAGAAATTCGCGACCCTGAACGCAACATCCCGGTCGCGCTCATCGTTGGTGTGGCTGTGGTCGGCGCTCTGTACATGCTGGTGAATGCCGCCGTACAGTTTGTTCTTCCAGCAAATGCCATCGCTGCTTCGCCGCGTGTTGCCTCGGACGCGATTGGGATCGTGCTCGGGCAAGCCGGCGCTGCCATCGTCTCAGCAGCCATGGCCATTTCGATGCTGGTCACGTTGAATGGCACGACCATGAGCGGCGCACGCGTGCCCTTCGCCGTGGCTCGGGATGGCTATTTCTTCTCGGCGCTGGCTGAAGTTCATCCTCGCTATCACACGCCTTCAGTCGCAATCATTGTGCAGGCTGTTCTCGCAATCATCCTCCTGCTACTCGGCGGCAGCTTCCGGCAATTCTTCTCGCTGGCGATCTTCGCGGAATGGCTCTTTTACATGATTGCCGGCAGCACTATTTTCGTCTTCCGCCAGCGCGATCCACAGGCTCGCCGCCCCTATCGGGTTTGGGGATATCCCGTGGTGCCAGCCCTTTTTGTGATTGCTGCTGCTATCTTGCTTTATTACACCTTCACCGACAATCTCCGAAATTCTGCCCTCGGCTGCCTCGTTATTCTGGCCGGCGTACCTGTTTTCTATGCCTTTGCCCGGCGCCGACACAGCTAAGACCAGTCTGTCTCCGCTTTCTGGGATTCAAGAATCCGTGGTTACCCAAGTACACGGGCAGTAGTCACGTTTACGCAGAAATCAGTCTCCCGTAACGTGAGTTTTACCCGCGCAGCGAGCCCCCCGGAATGCGGGACCTTCGGGAGCTGGAATACCTATGCCTGAAAACTTGACTCTGGGCCTTCTGCCCGAGCGCAAGCGCAACTGGCGTAATTTCGCCGCCAGCTATGGCATCGAGATCGTTCTGATCCTGCTTCTTCTCGGTCTCAGGTTAATATTTCCCGACACCCTGCAATTCCGGCCAACCCAGGTCACGGAACTGATTCCGCCGCCATCCCCACAACCTGAACCGATCAAGATCGAGCCCCCGAAACCAGTTCCTGCACCCGTTCGCCTTCCCGTTCCCGTGACCCCGCCGAAACTTGTCGTGCCCAAGGAAGTAGTCGTTCAACCTAAGAAGCTCCCTGAGCCTCCCAAAATCGACGCTGAATTCAAACCACCGCAGTTGCAGGCAGCGCACGCGGTTGTGCCGAAAGTGGTTTATACCGGTTCATTCGGCAATTCAACCCCCGCCACCGTTAATGCGCCAATTCAGAAAGTACAGACAGGCGGCTTTGGCGATCCAAGCGGGTTGCCGGGTTCCGGCAAAGAAAATTCGCATCTCACCACCGCGAACCTAGGCTCATTCGATCTGCCACCCGGAGCGGGACAGGGCAACGGAGCTGGCGGAGCAAAAGGGGTACAGGGCACAATCGCCAGCGCGGGCTTCGGGAACGGAATCGCCATAGGAGACGGGCGGGGCGCTGTTGGTGCAGTGCAGAGCGCGGGTTTCGGTGCACAGGAGCTCGGTCATGCCGCGAACCGGCACACTGATGACGGTCCTCCGACAACTCCGGTAGAGATTACTTCCAAGCCGAATCCGGTCTATACCGACGAAGCCCGACAGCTCAAGATCGAAGGCGAAGTGCTGTTGGAAGTTATGTTCGGGGCTAATGGCCAGTTGCATGTTAATCGTGTAGTGCGCGGCCTGGGTCATGGGTTGGATGAAGCTGCGGTTAACGCAGCCAGCAGGATGCAGTTCAAGCCAGCTCTGCGCAACGGTTCCCCGGTAGATTCGACTTCGATCGTACACGTCATATTTCAACTCGCGTATTGAGAACTTTGCCGTACAGGAAGAGCTAACAGATGAAGAATTGCAAACTGATTATGCATGTTGGCTTGCTGATCGCCATCAGCGCCACCGCACAGGATGCCGCGAAAGGTGCGCAGCAACCCAAGGTCCAGCCGGCCTCCGACAGTGCGGTGGTGGCCGCTCCAAAATCCGTTTCAGCGTCTCCCATGACGATGGAGCAGGTGATCGATCGTACCGTTCAACGCGAGCATGCCCTGATGAGCTTCCTGCGGACGCGAACACCCCTGGTTGAAACTTATCTGCAAAACCTCAAACGCGATCCCGAACTCGGCGCTGTTCCGAAAGACGACCGTTATTTCCTTGGCCGCCTCGACCTGGCGAGTACCGTAGAGCGCCGCGACTATCTCTCCAAGGATGAGAGCTTCGAGAAGAACCTGCTCGGCGGTTTCGGAAAGCTATTCAAATTGGAATACAACCCCATGGGATTTTCCTGGATGATCTTCGCCGATCGCGAGGAGTTTGACCGTGCCCATTACGATTTCAAGTACACCCGTCGCGAGTTTCTGGGCGATGTGCGCTGCCTGGTTTTCGATGTCACGCCAAAGAAAGATGCAGGGAAAGGCCGGTTCCTGGGCCGCATCTGGGTCGAAGATCAGGACTTCAACATTGTGCGCCTGAATGGTACTTACGCTCCCCGCCCCAAGAACGCTTACTTCTTCCACATGGACAGTTGGCGCGTCAACCTGATCCCCGGCTACTGGCTGCCGGCTTACATCTACAGCGAAGAAGGCGACTTCAGCTACGGTTCGAAAGATAAGATGGCGTTCAAAGCCCAGACCCGCATCTGGGGCTACGACATCCAGAAGAAGTCACAGGAAAACGAACTGGCTCAGATCACTGTTGATTCGGTGAAGGACGAAAGCGTCGCGGCCGCCGATCCATCTCCGCTTGCCGCTCAGCGCAAATGGCAGCAACAGGCGGAAGACAATGTTATCGAGCGCCTGGAGTCCGCGGGTCTGCTTGCGCCTGCAGGCGATGTCGACAAAATTCTGCTCACCGTCGTTAACAATCTGATGATCACCAACAACATCGAGCTTCCCGGCCAAGTTCGCACCCGTACCATGCTCACTTCCCCTCTTGAGACGTTCAGTGTGGGCAACACCATTGTGGTTAGCCGAGGGCTGATCGATGTTCTGCCCGACGAGGCGTGCCTGGCGATGGTGCTCTCCCACGAGCTTGGACACATTGTTCTGGGGCATAACCTCGGCAGCAAGTTTGCATTCACCGATCGCATGCTCTTTTCTGATCAGTCGACTTATCAGAATTTCGGATTTCGACACAGCCCGGAAGAAGAAGCTGCCGCGGATGCGAAAGCCCTGGAGCTGCTTAAGAAATCTCCATATGGCAGCAAACTGGACTCCGCCAGCTTGTTCCTGAAGGAACTCTCGGCGCGAGCGCCAGAAATCTCAGCTCTGCTCACTCCCCACCTCGGCAACAGCTTCGTGAACGATAAAGGACAACTGGTCCGTATGCCGGCGCTCACAACGGCAGGACCTGAGTTAAAGACCGACAAGCTCGATCAAATCGCGGCACTACCTCTTGGAGGACGCCTGAAAGTGAACCCGTGGGATGATCGCGTTGAGATGGTAAAGGCCGCCCCGGTCACGATCGTCTCGGTCCGCGACAAGATGCCCTTCGAGGTGACGCCATTCTTTCCGCACCTGACTCGCATGGAAAGCGGGAACCCGGTGGCGACCACAACAGCAGCTAACCGCACAATTCAAAAGTAATCCAAACTTGACCGCGCTACCCTTTGCGATTCGAAGGGTGAGCTGTTCAAGTCAGTTGCTCGACATACCCAGGAAAGTCCGCCCGGGATGCAAAACTATTCACCCGGCAATCAAAAAAACCTGACGACGGCACAATTTGGGGGTACGATGGTCACGATTTGCGGTGATTCTGGTCACCGCAAGGATCGTCCTGGCAAGCCTTAAATGAACTGTAACCCGGTGTCGCCCGACACATTGAATACGCGCTTCAGCCTGCCTCATCGGAAAGCCTTTGTACATATAAGGAGGGTACTATCATGAGCGTTATGACACCGCCCAACGTTAAGACGGGCGATTATATTGAAGAAGTTTTAACCACCGTCAAGGCAAAAAATCCAGCCGAACCCGAATTCCACCAAGCCGTACAGGAAGTCCTTGATTCTCTCCGTCTGGTTCTCCAGAGACATCCGGAGTATCGTTCAGCCAAAATCCTCGAGAGGATCACGGAGCCAGAGCGGGTCATTATGTTCCGCGTGCCATGGTTTGACGATCGCGGGGAAATCCAGGTGAATCGCGGCTTCCGCATTGAGATGAACAGCGCCATCGGCCCCTACAAGGGCGGATTGCGTTTCCACCCATCCGTGAACCTTGGCATTCTGAAATTCCTGGCATTTGAGCAGGTCTTTAAGAACTCGCTCACAACGCTGCCTATGGGCGGAGGCAAGGGCGGATCGGATTTCGATCCCAAGGGCAAGAGCGACAACGAAGTGATGCGGTTCTGCCAGAGCTTCATGACCGAACTCTGCCGCCACATCGGCCCGGATACCGACGTTCCTGCCGGAGACATCGGCGTTGGCGGACGCGAAATTGGGTTCCTGTTCGGCCAGTACAAGAGAATTCGTAACGAATTCACTGGCGTGCTGACCGGCAAGGGGCTGGCCTGGGGTGGTTCACTGATTCGTCCCGAGGCCACCGGCTATGGCTGCGTCTACTTTGCAGCGGAAATGCTGAAGACTCGAAAGGAGACGCTGGAAGGCAAACTCTGCCTGGTTTCGGGCAGCGGCAACGTTTCTCAATACACGATTGAGAAGCTGCTGCAACTCGGAGCGAAGCCGATTACCTGCTCCGATTCCGACGGTGTGATCTTCGATCCAGACGGAGTTAATCACGAGAAGCTTGCTTTTGTCATGGAGCTGAAGAATGTCCGCCGTGGACGCATCCGCGAGTATGCGGACAAGTTCAAGAAGGCCGTCTTCATGCCCACCGATATCAAGCTCGACCACAATCCGATCTGGAACATCAAGGCGGATTGCGCGTTCCCGAGCGCAACGCAGAATGAAATCAAGAAAAAAGACGCTGAGAACTTGCTGAAGAACGGCTGCAAACTGGTTGCCGAGGGCGCGAATATGCCAAGCACGCTCGAAGCTACCAAGACGTTCCTCGATGCCAAAATTCTCTACGGACCGGCGAAAGCGGCGAACGCCGGTGGTGTGGCAACCTCGGGGCTGGAAATGTCACAGAATAGCCAGCGGCTGAGCTGGACCCGCGAGGAAGTGGACGATCGGCTGCACAAGATCATGATCGCCATCCACCACACTTGCTACGAGACGGCCGAGAAATATGGCACACCGGGCAACCTGGTGAACGGCGCCAACATTGGCGGCTTCCTCAAGGTCGCCAATGCCATGCTGGACCAGGGGCTAGTGTAGAGTCGCGGGCTTCTGCAGTATGATGCGGGGTGGAGTGATCCACCCCGCGAGTCTTTAGATGGCCGGTCATGATCCTGACGCCTGGAAGGGATCCAAGCGCTTTTTGGGCGACTCCCGAGCAACTTTTGTCGCGCTGGTGTAACTAGGTCGCGAAAAAGCAAAGCATGAGGTGATTCTATTTGTTTAAACGAATGCTCCTGATCACGATTCTGCCTTCCGTTGTCACGAGCACGATGGATGCCGATGTGGCATTCTCGGAAAGACCGACTCCGGAAACTTGAAAGATCAGCGGAAGAGAGGGTTCGAGTTCTTGGCTGACCGTGCCGCCAGGGCCCCAGGTTTTTCGTGTGCCAATCTGCACAACCGATTTCGACATGTTGTATATGATGCCGCTCGTGCTTTGGTTCCCTAGATTGTCGACGATATTTGTCCTTCGATCATCGACCACTAGCACGGCACGGTCTATTCCTCGGTTAGTCACCGTACCGTGGCACTCGACCTTGCCTGCTGTCCGAGACACGAAGACGTTGGAGTCGGGGTTATAGGACGCAGAGAAGACGCGACAGCCTTCTATCGAAAAAAGGAAGCTCCCGATTTCGCCATCTGCCGAGTCGGTCGGTTCGGGTTGTTTCAAGGACTTCACTGCAGTGGCGGCTCGCCCGCTGGTTGGGGGTGGCGCCGCACTCGCCTCGTCGGCCATTGCTTCCTGTGGCTCCAGTTTCTTCGACTCGATATCCGACATCGCTGGACCAGGCGTTGGTAGCGGCCTGATGGTAGCGCGTGGCGCCTGGTTCTTGGAGCCAGAAGACGGGCTTGGCTGCGGCTGTAGCACCGTGGCATCCTTCGGTCTGCCCGGTTTGCGCTGATTCGAGTCCGCTAGCTGTTGCTGATCGGTCTTCCCGCTCGATGGGACTCCGCTGCCGGCTCCCCTGAGCCTTGCCCGATCCGCAACGATGAATTGCACGATTAAGCCAGCAATTACTGTGACCACAATCAGGAGGAGAGAGTCCACCCACCAAATCTGCCACCATTCAGTCTTTACCCGGACAATCGGAATCTCAGGCTTTGGTCTGTGGTTCGGCATTCCGTTCCAGCCCCTGTTTTCTTGGATAGAATACTTGATACTCGGCCGGCCTCCTAGCTGAGCATAGAACCTTCCGGTGAAATGGGTGCTGGAGACCTGCGAAAGATGCAGGCCGCTCGCGGGAAGCTTGCCTGCCCTTCAACCGGGGATTTGGGGCGTTGGTGGACTCCTACACAAGCCGTCGGTACTAGCCTGATAGGGTCCTTCTTTGCACTCGGTATGAACACATTCACAGCGACTTGAGAATCAACTTGGTCTAAGATATTTGTGGTGATCGCTCACACGGCCCCCGACCCGATCGTCGACGCGGAACGCCTGTTCGAAGGTTTCGAGAACCTGATGCCCTTCCGCGTGCAGGACATCCTTCTCGTTTCCAGCCTCTACGATTCTTTCATTCTGCGCGAAGACGGCCGCCTCAACGAGCTTTTAATCGGGGAATCCCTCGAACTGAATCTGCAGCAGATTCCCGGAATCACCCACGTTCCAACCGGCGGGGAGGCTTTAGCCATTGCGCGCGCCCAGCCGCGCTTCAACCTGATCGTTACCAATCTCGAAGTGGGAGACATGGACGCGGCCCAACTGGCGGCCGAGGTCAAAGCCGCTGGCCTCGATATCCCCGTTGTCGTGCTGGCCTACGATTATCGGCAGATCAAGCGATTTATCGAACGCAATCCGGTTAACGATCTTGAGTGGATTTTCCTCTGGCAAGGCAACATCCGCATTCTGATCTCGATCGTCAAGTACATCGAAGACAAACGCAACGTCCTGCATGACACGCACGCCATCGGCGTGCCTGTCATCCTCGTGGTCGAAGACAACATCCGCTATTACTCGTCGTTCCTGCCGGCCATCTATACCGAGCTAATTACCCAATCCAAGCGCGTCATCCGCGAAGGACTGAACGTGTCGCACAAACTGATGCGGATGCGCGCGCGGCCAAAGATTCTGCTTAGTTCGACGTACGAAGATGCCGTGCGCGAGGCGATGGAGTACCGGGAGTATCTGCTCGGCGTCGTTTCCGACGTTGAATTTCCCATGGGAGGAGAACTGAGTACCGAGGCGGGGTTCAAGCTCGCTCATCTGGTGCGCGAGGAAGTGCCCGATGTTCCCATCGTGCTGCAATCCAGCCGCACCGAGTTTCGGGGCCGCGCCCAGTCCGAGGGATTCTCGTTTCTCCGTAAGCGCTCACCCACCCTGCTTAAAGATTTGCGCCGTTTCCTCATGGACCAGGCTGGTTTTGGAGATTTCATTTTTCGCCTGCCCGACGGCACGGAGGTAGCTCGCGCCAGCGATCTGCACGAACTGGAGACGAGGCTCGCCGAGGTCCCGGGAGAAAGCATCGCCTACCATAGCGAGCGTAACCACTTCTCGCGCTGGCTGCGGGCGCGCACCGAGTTTGCCCTGGCCCAAAAGCTGCGTCCGCGAAAAGTCTCAGATTTTCCCACAGTCGAGGATCTGCGGCACGATCTAATCGACTCCATCACTGAATACCGTGCCGAGCAGAGCCAGGTGCTGATCGGCGATTTCAACCCGTCGACCTTCCAGTCCACGGACAATTATTTTCTTCGAATCGGAGGCGGTTCGCTCGGCGGCAAGGCCCGCGGACTGGCCTTCGTTCGGCATCTTCTCCACAATAACCGGATTGCTCGCCGCTTTCCCGGTGTTCGGATTGCCGTGCCACCGAGCCTCGTGTTGGCCACCGATATCTTCGACCGCTTTCTCGCCGAAAATAATCTCCTCGACTTCGCCATGCACTGTGCGGACGACGCGCAAATTCGCGAGCGTTTCCTGGGTTCAACATTGCCGGCTTCCTTGCGAGAGAACCTTCTGGCCTTTCTCTCGGAGGTGCGCTATCCGCTGGCAGTTCGCTCCTCCAGCCTGCTCGAAGATTCCCAATACCAGCCGTTCACCGGCGTTTACGAAACCTTCATGCTGGGCAACCAGCATTCTGACCTGGTGGTTCGGCTGGAACAGCTGATGGAAGCGGTCAAGCGGGTTTATGCCTCGACCTTCAGTCAGCATGCCAAAGCTTATGTGCGCGCCACCCCCTACCGACTTGAAGAAGAAAAAATGGCGGTGATTGTCCAGCAAGTGGTAGGAACAGTTCATGGGCAGCGTTTTTATCCGGATTTCTCCGGCGTCGTACGCTCACACAATTTCTATCCCGTGCTGCCGATGAAGGCCACCGATGGCATCGCGGCCGTAGCGCTTGGCCTGGGACGCACCGTGGTAGACGGCGGCAAGTGTCTGACCTTCTGCCCACGTTATCCGCGGAACATTGTTCAGTTCTCGTCCGTGGAAGATATTCTCGCAAACTCGCAGCGCGAGTTCTGGGCTTTGGAACTGAATCATACCCGGCATTCCTCCGACGCGGTCACCGAGCTGCGCGAAGTCCGGTTCGGCCTCGAGTCTGCAGAAAAAGACCAGACTCTGGGCAATCTCGGCTCAACTTATTCGGTCGACAATCACGCAGTTTACGACGGCATCAGCCGGCCAGGTGCGCGCATCGTAAGCTTCGCGCCAATTCTGAAACACGGCGTCTTCCCGCTCGCAGGAGTTCTGGAACAGTTGATCAAAATCGGAGAAGACGCTTTCGGCCGCCCCGTAGAGATGGAATTCGCGGTGCGCCTGCCTCAAAGCCCAGACGGGTCAGCCGAATTTGGATTTCTGCAGATCCGGCCACTGGTCTTGTCGCGGGAAGGCGAAGAGCTGCGAATGGCGGAAGTTGCCCCGTACCAGCTTGTCTGTCAAAGCTCAAAGGTCCTGGGCAATGGCCGCATCAGCGATTTGTGCGATGTCGTCGTCGTGGATGTTCATCGCTTTGAGCGTGTCCGAAGCCAGGAAGTTGCAGAATGTGTCGCTCAGCTCAACTCCAAGCTGAACGACAGCAGCACACCATATCTGCTGATTGGCGTGGGCCGCTGGGGATCAAACGATCCCTGGCTGGGAATTCCGGTAGAGTGGGACGAAATCTCGGCTGCGCGCGTCATCGTCGAAGCCGGCTTTCGCGACTATCGCGTCACCCCGTCACAAGGCAGCCACTTCTTTCAAAATCTCACCGCTTTCCAGGTCGGATATTTCACCGTCAATCCCGACGCCGGCGAGGGTTTCGTCGATTGGCAATGGCTCGGGTCGCAGGCTGCGGTCGAAGAGCAAGGCTGCGTGCGCCATCTGCGCTTCGACAAACCGCTAATTGTCGTCATGAACGGCAAGACCAGCCAGGGAATGATATTCAAACCGGAATGCGCCACGTAGGTGCAGACGCCTCGTCTGCCCGGCCGAGCAACGCCCGGCCAACGGCGCCCTGCTGAGCTTCGCTCAGCCGCCCAGACGAGGGCGTCTGGGCCTACGCAAATCGTGGTTACCCTCGTGACCGCCACTTCCCTCTCTCGTGACCCCTGTCACAGCCCACCTGTCCCCATTTTCCCGACAATATTGACGGGCACGCATGTTCAAGATCCTGAACGCTGAGTTCATTGCGCCTGGCATTAAACGTTTTGTCATTCAGGCGCCTCGCATCGCACGCAAGCACAAACCAGGGCAGTTCGTCATCCTGCGCGTGTACGAGGAAGGCGAGCGCATTCCGCTTACGATCGAAAAATCCGATCCGCCTCACGGCACCATCAACATCGTTGTGCAATCGGTCGGAAAGACCACGCACCTGCTCAACTCTCTCAAGACCGGTGACAGCATCCGCGATGTAGTCGGCCCCTTGGGCAAACCCTCTGAGATCGAAAACTTCGGAACGGTCGTGGTCATGGGCGGCGGGGTAGGCACAGCAATGGCTTACCCAACGGCGGCGGCCCTGAAATGTGCCGGCAATCGCGTTATCTCAATTGTTGGGGCCCGTTGCAAGGAACTCATAATCCTCGAACACGAGATGCGCGAAGTCAGCGATGAACTGTTGATCACGACCGACGACGGAACGTACGCGGACAAAGGATTTGTCACCGACAAGCTCCGTCAGTTGATCGAGAACGGTACCCGCATTGATCTGGTTCTAGCCGTCGGCCCGATTCCCATGATGCGGGCCGTCGCTGACATGACCCGCGAGAAGCACATTCGCACCATCGTGAGCCTCAATCCCATCATGATCGATGGAACCGGCATGTGCGGCGGTTGCCGCGTTCTTGTCGATGGAAAAAGCGAGTTCGCCTGCGTGGATGGTCCTGAATTCGATGCGCACCGCATCAACTTCGCCGTGCTGGTGCAGCGCAATGCGATGTATCGTACCGCCGAAGAGAAATCGATGGAGGATTTCCAGCGCGAGCGCGATTCCTTGCTCGCCAAAGTCCACGCCGAGCAGGAAGCTGAGTGCGCATTGCAAGGAGACCCCAGGTGAGCCCGACCGCGAGCAGGTCGCCGAATCCGATACCGATCAAACAGCGCATGAAGGTGCCTCGGCAACTTATGCCAGAGCAGCCTCCGCTGCTGCGCGCCTGCAATTTCAAGGAAGTAAACCTTGGATACTCCGAGGAATTGGCCCGCCACGAGGCGCAGCGCTGCCTGGAGTGCGCAAAACCGACGTGCATCGACACGTGCCCGGTAGGGGTCAAGGTCAAAGAATTTGTCCAGTTGATCGTGGCCGGCGAATTCATGGCGGCGGCTGCCAAAATTCGCGAAGATAACGTACTGCCCGCCATCACCGGCCGGGTCTGCCCGCAAGAGGATCACTGCGAAGGCGGATGCCTGATGGGCAAGAAAGTACAGCCGGTCGGCATCGGGTATCTCGAGCGCTTTGTCGCCGATTACGAACAACAGCACATGGACCGCAGCACGATTCGCAGAGCCGAACCAACGGGAAAGAAAGTTGCCATCGTTGGCAGTGGCCCTTCCGGCCTGACTGCTGCTGGAGACCTGGTGCAAAAAGGCCACGAAGTGCACGTCTTCGAAGCTCTCCATGAATTAGGCGGCGTGCTGGTGTACGGGATCCCCGAATTCCGTCTCCCCAAGCAGATCATTCGTGAGCAGATCGACTACATGCGCGCCATGGGGGTGAACTTCGAGACGAATGTCGTAATCGGAAGGACTGTGACCATCAACGAACTGATGAACGAAGAAGGCTTCGACGTCGTATTTATCGGCACAGGTGCGGGTTTGCCGGTGTTCATGGGAATTCCCGGCGAACACCTCAACGGCGTCTACTCCGCCAATGAATTCCTGACGCGCATCAACCTCATGCACGCTTACGAATTCCCAAAGTTCGACGAGCCCATGCTCGACTTTCGCGGCAAGAATGTCGCCGTGATCGGCGGCGGTAACACGGCGCTGGACGCAATTCGTTCCGCGCTCCGTCTCGGTGCGGGCAAAGCATACGTTCTCTATCGCCGCAGCGAAGCCGAAATGCCAGCACGGATCGAAGAAGTCAAACATGCGAAGCAGGAGGGTATCGAATTCCACATGTTGACTGCTCCGATCGAGTTCCTCTCCGATGGCAATGGATGGCTGAATGCCGCGCGCTGCATACGTATGCAACTGGGCGAACCGGATGCATCCGGACGCCGCCGCCCTGTGCCGATCGAAGGGTCGGAATTCAATCTGACGTTGTCGGTCGCGGTGATCGCGATTGGCACCAGCGCGAACCCTTTGATTCAGAGCACCACGCCAGGCCTTGCCACCAATAAACGGAATTACATCGAGGCGGATCCGGTAACCCAGCGAACTTCTCGCCAAGGCGTCTTCGCGGGTGGAGATATCGTCACCGGCAGCGCAACCGTAATTCTGGCGATGGGCGCCGGCCGCCGCGCCGCCAAGTCCATCCACGAATATCTAACCACCAACCTCTGGTAACGGACCAACGGACGACCTAAACGCTGGACATCCTTTGTTTCGTCCCAAGATACAAGGTGAGTGTCGCGCTGACGATGGGAAGGCCAGACGCCGCTGGCTGGAGCAAACAGTCGTTAGCGCTCACCTCCATGCGATGCTACCCCTGTTGTGACCTCCCTCACAACTGCTTGTGAGACGAGTCACGGCAGTTTGTTCACCTGCGAATTCTAATCAAATTGGCCGACGGTGGCTGGCCTAAACGGAGACAACATGAAAGACGAAGATCTGCTGAAGTGCCCATTGCTGCAGGGGCTCGACGCCATGCACCGCGCACAACTCCTGGGCTTGATTAACGACAGCAATTTGCGCGAGAAACTGGAAGGCTGTCTGGCGCAGCGGGAAAAAGACGCGCAGCCCTGCACCTCAGAACAACGCGATTTTCAAAAGGAAGTGCATAGCTGGAACCCGCAAAAGCTGGTTTTCAGCCGAAGCCCGAAGGAGTAAGCTTTACGCTGCGCTGTAAAAGGAGCGCAGATGCATAACAGCCTGCACTTCACCACCTTCGACCCCTTGCGGGACGCGCCGGAGTCTTGCCAGTTGTGTGGAAAGCGTCCCCCCGTATTCCACTTCGAACTCTCCCGTCAGAAGCTCTCAGAACAGCCCTGCCACAAAAAAGGATTCTGCTGCCATTTATGTGCGGCGCGCCTTGTGCGCATACTCGAGCGCACGGAATCGCTACAGTGGACCGCTGAGGAGGCTGTGCTCGCAGCCGACGACTTCGACACCGCAGAATTCCAGCAGCGCCTCGAGTCGCTACGCTCAGTTCTGGAGCCAACGTAACAATTTCAGCTATCTCGGCCAACCCCCTCGCCAAAACGCATCCGTGACTCATCCTCACAATCCCTGAAATAATCGGCTGTGGGGTGGCGTGAAATCCATTAGCGAAATCTCGGCTTTTGTGAACCAGGCCGCTCGAGAGGCCGGCTTCGATCTGACCGGAATCGCTCCCGTCCGCGAATTCGCGGAGCTGGCAGGGCTTTCTAAATGGATCGCTGCAGGACGTGCGGGGGAAATGAAGTATATGGAAGCCCGCGACGAAATCGGGAATCTCAAGCGTTCAAGCTTGCGAAGTGTAGCTCCTTGGGCGCGCAGCGTCATCGTATGCGCGATCAACTACAACACCGCCCAACCTTACTCGACTCAGGTCCAGGATCCGGACCGGGGATGGATTTCTCGTTACGCATGGAGCCGCGAAGATTATCACGAAGCCGTCATGCGAAGGCTGCGGGTCGTCGAGGCCAAGCTGCATGCAGCTGTCAATCCTCCTGATGAGCCCAGCGAATTGACGACTCGTGCTTACGTGGACACAGGCCCGTTGGTCGAGCGCGTTTATGCCAGGTACGCCGGCGTCGGCTGGATCGGAAAAAACACATGCATCCTGAACCAGAAGTTAGGGTCCTGGCTTTTTCTTGGCGTGATCCTGACCTCGCTTGAGCTCATACCCGATTTACCCGCCCCGGATCGCTGCGGCACGTGTACGCGCTGTATTGAGGCGTGCCCAACAGACGCACTGGTCGCCCCTTATCAGCTCGACTCCAACCGTTGCATCTCTTATTTGACCATTGAAAAACGTGGCTCCATTCCTGAGGATCTTCGCGACGGCCTCGGGCGGCATGTTTTCGGCTGCGATATCTGCCAGGATGTCTGTCCCTGGAACCGCAAGGCGCCCGCAACGGCTGCGGCCGAATTTCAGCCCAGAGAAGACCTCGTCAATCCAGCACTGGAGTGGCTGGCAGAAATGAGGGCGGAGGAATTTCGCGACAAATTCCGCGGCTCTCCCATCCGCCGCGCCAAGCGCAACGGTCTCCACCGGAATGCTGTCGTTGCGATGGGCAACAGTGGAGATCGCAGGTTCATCCCGCTTCTGGAAAAGCTCGCCGGCGGCGAAGACGCTGTCCTCGCGGAGCATGCCAAATGGGCAGCCAGAAAACTCCTGACCTCATAACCACGTGCTAGCATGATTTCAGGCCCTCGCGGCAGCCCGGCTATGTTTCGCCCCCGCGTTTTTCGAGTTCTGTTGGTAATGCTTTTCGCCTCCATCGCTTTGCGGCCGCGGAAGCTCGAGGCCAGCAGCGAACCACACTGGATTCGTGTGGATTCTGACCATTTTTCCGTTCTGACCGATTCGGATGAGAAGAAGGCCCACGAAGTCGTCGCCCGTTTCGAGCAGATGCGTGCAGTATTCGCCCAACTCATGTACAAGAGCCGGATCAACATGTCCGAGCCGATCGATATCATCGCTTTTCGCAATGAGGATGAATACGAGAAGTATGCGCCCGCCCGCCAGGGCTCAGGCCTCGGTTCCGCTTTTTTTATTTCTGGCGAGGATTGTTATTATTTCGTTCTCAATCTCTCCCAGGACGGCAGCTGGCGGACCATTTCCCGCAACTTCGCGCAGGCGCTGCTGAACTACAACTATCCGCCGACCCAGCCGTGGTTCGACGACGGTTTCACGCAGTATTTTTCCAGTCTTCAGCTAAATGACAAACAAATGCAAATCGGCGGCGACCCTGGCCTGGCTACCAGCCAGTCCTTCGCCAGCCTCCTCGAAAAAGCGAATTGGTTCAGCTTGACCGAGTTGTTTTCAGCCGGACCGGACCGAACAACTCAGCCACTACTTCAAGCCGAGTCGTGGATCGTCATGCATTACTTGCTCAACAAGGAGAAACTGCCTGCCGCCGGCACTTATTTCAGCGCAGTGGAAAACGAAAAGCTACCGGTCGACCAGGCCATTCAAAAGGCCTTCGGCATGAGTTCATCCCAGATGCAGCAGGCGGTTCAGGACTACTTCCATTCCATTCTTCCGGCACTTCAACCAGGAGAAGAGGCGAAAGCAGCCCAGGCTTCATTTCAGAATGGCACGCCCGCTCCGGTCACCGCTGACGTTATTGGTACCAGCAGTCACGAAATGCTCATCGGACTAGCCCAGTCCCTGGTAGCCGAGATGAGCCTTCGCGTACCTGAGCACCGCGATGCGGCCCACAATGAACTCGAATCTCTCATCGCACAACCGAAAATGGACAACGTTGCTGCGCATCGGGCCCTCGCGTGGGACGCGATGCAACAACAGAGATATGACAATGCCGTCGATGAACTGGGAAGGGCGCTCACGATTGACAACAAAGATCCAATGACCCACTACTATCTGGCGCTTTATAAGTTTCAGCAGGCGCGCCTCAGTGGGCAAGAAATGAAGGGCCTCGCCAACATGATGCAGGATCTCCACTACGTGCTCGACTGGGATCATGAGTTCGCAGAGGCTTATTACATGTTGGCGATTGCGCAAACTGAAGGTGGCGGATTGCGTGCGGCGGCCGATTCCATCCGCACGGCAATCCAGCTTAGCCCGCGAAGAACCGATTACGTTCTCGAGCTGGCAAGAATTTATGAAGAAGGCAAAAACTGGGATGCAGCAACGGCTTTGCTGGAGCGCCTCGCAACCAATTCCAATGGCGAGATCGCAACCGCCGCAAAAAAGGACCTGCACAACCTGCCCTACATAAAGAAGTACGGGTTACCGCCAGTCGACGCGGCATCTGCAGGAACGCGGCAAAACTCCCTCAGTACCGGATCGGCCGCTGCGACCGCGCCGATCGCCACTGAACAGCGAAGCGCAGGAAGCACCCCACCACAAGCCGCCGCTTCTCCCGCAAATGAAGAAAGCAACGAAACCTCCGTCCAGCCTCCGGCAACCCCCCAAATCGACAGACGCCCGGTCCGCTATGTGAAAGGCAGACTTGTTTCGGTGGATTGCTCTCAGGCGCCGGTCGCGATCATAACCGTCACCGCAGGCGGGAAAATAATGAGATTCCGCACCCCGGATTACAAGTCACTCATGCTGGTGGGAGAAGATACCTTCTCGTGTGATTGGGTAAATCGCCCGGCTTCCGTGAATTACAAAGCTGGAGGCAAGGCCGACGGGGATCTGGTGTCGCTCGAAATCCACTAGCAAGCGATCTATGGTTTCGGGTCCACCAATGCATCCCGCGTACGATTCAGCGTGAACTCGATCGACTCCCGCGGAATGCTTGTCACAAATGGTCTCACCAGCCAGCCCAGCCCAACCGGAATATCGCGCGTCAGAGAAATGGCTTCAAGTTGCACGTAGACGCCACCATCCCTCTGCAGAAAGCGCCAGTACGAGTTCAGCCGCCACATGAAGCCGCTGTCATTGCCTACGGGCTTGTCGGACTCGTTGGGCTTGCCGGCATTTTCGACCTCAGCGATTCGGGTGCTGTAGGAATACGACGCCGCACGGTCGCCGCTGATGGGAACGTATTTGACGTCGTAGTCGGTATCGAGAATCACGGTAATGATCTTGCTCTTTCTCAGCCGCAGAAACACTGTAAAGTCGTTGCCGTTTCGCTGAACCAATCTCGAGCGTTGCACGTCCGGCGCGTAGAATTTGTACTGGTTGTTATAGTCTTGCACGAACTGGAGAGTTCGAGCCAGGCTGACCCCGGGAATAAAGACCATTCCAATCCAGTGATGAATCAGCCCATGTGGCACTGTTATCTGTTCCGAGAGCGGCATCCGTTCCGTCATCACTTCACCCTTTTTCAGCAAGCCGTAGTCCTTCTTCCTCTCAACCGCCGTGAATCCGTCAATCTGCAGAAATGGCCCCGCGCTCAATTCTTGCGCCATCTGCTTCTCGCGCTGCTCCACATAAGTGTTAAACGCCTTCACAGTGTCCGACCGGAGTTGCTCGGCGGCGCTTAGCGGCACGCCCCTGATCGCGAACACTGCCAGCGCGGCCAGGCCGATCATCACCTTTGAATGTTGCTTTCCCAAGCCGTTATGATGGCAAGCCATGCCTGAGCAGGCGAAGAAAGGCTTCCGTTTCGGCGTCTTCGAAATTGATGCCGTCAGCGGCGAACTGCGCAAATCTGGAGTGCGCCTAAAGTTGCAAGACCAGCCTTTCCAGGTGCTGCTCATCATGCTCGAACGCGCCGGCGAAGTCGTCAGCCGCGATGAGCTACGCCAGCGACTTTGGCCCTCTGATACGTTCGTCGATTTCGACCACAGCTTGAATACCATCATCAACAAATTACGTGAGGTCTTGGGAGACTCAGCATCCAGCCCCCGCTACATCGAGACGTTAGCAAAACGTGGTTATCGCTTTCTGGTTCGAGTAGACCCTCTAAACGGTGAATCGGCTGCAACATCCCAGCGCCCGGTTACGAAAACTACCTCATCGCTTCTGACTCAGCCGGACGAATTACCCGCAGTGCACCACGGATTCATACGGGCACTATTTTTGCTGATCCAAATTATGTACCTGAGTTTTTACCTCACCGCCTTGGCCCGCCTGTCTGCAATTCAACAACTGCTAGATCGAAAGTTAGGCGCCGCCGACTGGATCACAGTCCTCCTGGTGGCGTCCGCTGCCATCGGAATTCCCATCCGGCTTTATCTGCTTTCCTCCGTTTCCTTCGATGTGAAGGATCTCAGCCGAAAATTTCTCCGTATCTTTGTCCCCACTTTCATATTGGATGAACTGTGGGCGCTGGCGCCATTTCTGCTTGCTCCGCAAATCGGGATTGGATTGGCGTTGGCCGCAACCGCTGCCCTGCTGTACGTTCCTTTTGCTGAGCGCACGCTGGTGTTGATGCGTGATCGCTCGCGTCCGGCCTGAGGCCCATACCTCACGCGATGCTCTCTTCTTTATAGAGCTGAATCGTGTGTCGTACGGCAGAAACCAGCAGCATGAAGCCCATGCCGACAGTCGCGATGACACCGCCGAGGTCGAAAAGCAGAATTCGATGACCGGCAACTTTAACAATTGGGTGATGCAATAGGGCTAAGTTGCCGACTGCAAGCAGGATGCGGATCTCCGTTGGTCCGAACTTCCAATAAGAGAGCTGGAATTGGCCCACGGTGTAGGTCGCCAGATACGCCTCGATCGACAGCATGAGAAATGCGACAAGCATGCCGATGGCAATCCCAGGATGGATATATCCGGAAACAGCCATGCCTCCCATTAAAAAGAATGCGCCGATTGTGTCGGTGATGTGGTCTACATAGAAGCCATACCTGGGCCGCTGCCGGTTGCGAACGCGAGCCAGGGTTCCGTCCAGGCTGTCGCCCAGCCAGTTTAGGCCGAGGAAAGCCACCCCAACAATCAGAGCTTTGGGATGAAACCTTGCGACGGCATAGCAAATTCCGGCAAGGCATTGGGATACAAAGCCAAGGATGGTCAGGTGATCGGAATTGATTCTTTGCGGCGTTCGTTCCGCCAGCGAGGTCAATACCTTCCTCTCCAGGTCTGCAACCACGCTCTGCTGGATGCGGGTGGCAGGGGAAAATGAAAGTTCCCGACCACCGCTCGATGCATAACTGCCTGTGCCGGTCATAGGGCTTCGCCTTCCGGCAGCCAATCTCCGCGTTCTGGAGCAGGATTACAATGCAGCGCCGGTAAAACGATGATCAAGAAAATATCACCGGCTAAATCACTGTATCCAAGTCATCTTTACAAAAAACAGAAGTGCCCCAAATCCCCCTGTTGGCTGGTTACACACGTTTTTGCAGGCGTCCACCCAGCTGAGTTAACTAAAATCAACAAATTGTGCACCTATTCGTAAGTGCATAATCATCTATGAACAGGAGGAGAAAGCCGATGGCAAAAAAGCAACCTGCTTCGAATGCCCAGAGAATCAACTCCCAACCACGCCTTCATCAACGTGCTCCTGAAATCCAGCGCTACGGAACAGTTAGTCACGTTCTGCCGCTCGAACTCGAAGAACCGGTCCGTCTGGAAATGACAGAACAATTGAACCAGTTGCTGGCCGACACCATGACCCTGCGCGATCTATATAAGAAGTCGCACTGGCAGGTGGCAGGTCCAACTTTTTATCAACTGCATTTGCTCTACGATAAGCACTACGACGAGCAGGTTGAACTGGTGGACACGATCGCCGAACGCATCCAGTTGCTTGGCGGCATCAGCATTGCAATGGCGCCCGATATTGCCGAGACAACGCAGATCGAACGGCCTCCGCGCGGTCGCGAAGAAGTTCCCGTGCAATTGTCGCGCTTGCTGGACGCGCACCAAGTCATCATTCGTCAGACCCGCAAAATGGCGCGTCGTGCCGACGAGATTGGCGATGACGGCACCAACGATTTGCTGGTAAGCCAAGTACTCCGCACCAACGAACTCGAAGTCTGGTTCTTGAGTGAGCATCTCGTCAACGTGCCCTTGGTCAAAGCCGAAGATCCCGGCGTGAGTGAGGGTGCCGCGTAACGTCGCAGACGTGAGATTTAGCACTGGTCCACTTGTTGAACCCCGGGGAATTGCCGCCTCATCTAGATGCCTATCTCAAGACCTGAGGAGGAAACGGTCATGGCAGCGCAGTGCACCCATCTCAACCAGATCAAAATTACCAATACGGACAAACGCGTATGCGAGGAGTGCGTCAACTTAGGCGATACCTGGGTACACTTGCGCCTGTGTCTGGAATGCGGCAACGTGGGATGTTGCGACTCCTCCAAGAATAAGCACGCAACCAAGCACTTCCGCCAGCAGCACCACCCTTTGATGCGCTCGATTGAGCCGGGGGAACACTGGGTGTGGTGCTACGTCGATCTGATTGCGCCGGGAGAGTTGCGCGGCAA
>DASPTU010000047.1:0-3949 GCA_035623255.1 Terriglobales bacterium
TAAAGACCTTTATTAGAATCTCGCGTTCTTCGTCTATCATCTCGGAAAGCTCCCGCTTTCTTCCGGGTACTATACACCTTCGCCTGGCGGCGGTCACTGGCTTGCGGGCGCCTGCAAGAAGCAAAAGGGCGATGAAAGGCAAGGAACGGTAGTCTCCAGATAAACACAAGCCTGCCCGGCACCGATGTTGATTACTTCCGCTGCGCCTTCCGCGGTCCACGCCACGGCCTTGCCGACCTCATAAACGGTGTGTATGATGTGCGCCACGTCGAGGGCATGCCAAATGGCGTCAATGATGCGCTCGACACCCTTCAAGAATCGCGTTAACTTTTCCTTGAACCATACCCAGAACATATGAATCCTCCCGCGAGATTAGCAGTGAAGGTTGGATGCATTTCGTTCCGGCTAGGTCACAGAGGACATTTCTCTACGATCTGAATCTCGTTGGCCATCTGAACACCTTGTTAAAGAATGAAGCGGACTTTAAGGGTAAGCGTCGAATGATCACCGTCTTGACAAAATAAGATTAACCGTATTAGTCCCTCCAGTTGAAAAGCGAACAACCTGTTGGTATACCAACACTGCGAAAGTTTGAGCGGGGGTATCCAATGACGTTGAGACGGAGAGTACTCAGGACATTTGTGGTCGTGGGTTTGGCGAGCTGCAGTCTGGCTTTGTTTGCTCAACAGGAGCAAACAATATACGACGAGGAGATCTCAGTTTCAGATTTTGCAAGCATGCTCTATCCTCCTCTCGCCCGCGCTGGGCATAAGGAAGGTGTCGTCGTTGTACGAGCAAAGCTCGACGCCAAAGGGTATGCAACCTCCGTGACGGCAATTTCTGGTTCGGCGATGCTGGTGCCAGATGTGATTTCCAATGCTAAAAAGTGGCGATTCAAACCGAATTCTAAGAGTGCCGCAGTTCTCGTCTATCAGTTTCGTATAGTTGATGGAACATGCGACCCTGCAAATGCAAATGGTAGCCTCTTTGTTCTTAAACAACCAAATATCGTCACGATTACAATGTGCCCGTTTCCCCTCGAAACAAGCGTTGGTTTGGGACCACATTGACAATGCATGTGGGGTTCTGAAGTGTCCACTAAAAAGGAAGTGGACACTTACTTCGTCGGGACGAATTCCTGTTTGAGGGGGTTAACCTCGTCGGTGCGGATGCCTTCCGTGAGGGCTTTGCCGACCGCCAGGTCAAGGCGAGTGAGCAGCTGAGTCACGGTCTCCCCCTGACGGCGAAGCAGCATTGACACCGTCTGACGGCCATCATGGGCCACCGCTACGCACCCGACCTCGCGTAGATTGGCCAGAGTGATCTGACCATACTTCATGAGCTCTCCGATGTAAGGCAGGGTCGGATCTAGACTACGAGATTCCACGGTAGCAGCTCCTCGATGCGGCGAATGGGATGATCCGCTATGTGGGTAAGCACATCCCGCAGATAGCGTTCTGGATCGAGCCCATTTAGTTTAGCCGATCCGATCAGACTATACAGGATGGCAGCCCGCTCTCCTCCGGCATCGGAACCAGCAAATAAATAATTTTTGCGACCCAGCGTGACCGCGCGCAAGGCACGTTCGGCGGCGTTGTTGTCGATCTCCAAGCGACCGTCATCGCAGTACCGGGTCAGCGCTGGCCACAGCGTGAGGGCATAGCGGATCGCCGACGTGGTGTCGGACTTGCGAGAAAGTTTCGTTAGCGAGACTTCCAACCAATCGTGCAAGGACTGCAGCAAGGGACGAGCTCGGGTTTGGCGAGCTTGTTGGCGTTCCTCCGGTGGACTTCCACGAATCTCATCCTCGATCACGTACAAAGCGGCAATCCGTTCCAGGGCTTCTCGGGCTAATGGCGAGGCGTGGGCTTGTTCTAGGTCATAGAACTTGCGGCGAACGTGAGCCCAGCATGCCACCTCCTGAATCCGACCATCTTGATACAGTTGATTGAAGCCGGCATAGGCATCGGCTTGCAGCGCACCACGAAACGTCCGCAGATGCTGCACGGGGTGTTCGCCTCCGCGATCCGGCGAATACGCAAACCAGACCGCCGGGGCCGCCGTGTCGCCGGTCGGTCGATTGTCGCGAACGTAGGTCCACAAACGTCCAGTTTTGGTCTTGCCTTGACCCGGCGCCAAGACCGGTACCCGCGTCTCGTCCGCATGCAGCTTGCCCGCCGCCATCACATACCCCCGCAGCGCTTCCACCAGCGGAGCCAGCAATTTACTGCATCCCTCGACCCAGTCCGCCAGGGTCGATCGTTCCAGTTCGACGCCTTGGCGCTCATAGATTTCGCATTGCCGGTAAAGCGGAAGATGGTCCGCGTACTTGGAGATCAATACGTGGGCCAGCAGACCCGGTCCCGCCAGTCCACGTACAATCGGCCGGCTCGGTGCCGGGGCTTGCACGATCCGTTCGCAGTGGCGGCAGCTCAGCTTCGGGCGCACATGACGAATCACCCGAAAGCATTCGGGCAGATACTCCAATGTCTCCGATACATCTTCGCCCAGCTTGCGCAACTCTCCGCCGCAGTCTGGACAAGCCGAGTGTTGCGGTTCGTGCGTTTGCGTTTGGCGGGGCAGATGCTCCGGCAGCGGACGCCGTCTCGGTTTCACTTTCGCGGTCGGCGGAGATGTTTCTGCTGGACCACTCTCGGTACGCTGGGTCGGCTCGGCGGCTTGCTCGAGTTGTAAATCTTCCAAGCGCAGTTGCAGTTGTTCGATCTGCCGCTGGAACTTCTCCGATTTACGCCCGAACTGCATCCGCCGCAGCTGGCTCAGCAGCAGTTGCAGAGTTTCGATCTCACTCTCCCGCTGCAGCAATTGCTGGTGCGTGGCGAGGCGTTCCTGGTGTTCGGCCAACAATAGCGTTTGCAGCGCTTCGCGATCTAACGTATTCAGATCCGGAAGCGTCGGGGCCAACATGGGCCGCAGTATGCCATGACCGCGCACTTCACCAACCTGGGATTGCACAAAAATCTGTGCAAATTTAATTTTCGTATCTACACCGCTAACTGCGGATCCCAGGTGCGCTGCGGTCGTCGCCAGTCAATACCTTCTAACAACATCGATAACTGCGCTCGCGTCAGTGAAACCACTCCTTCTGCAGCTTGCGGCCAGACAAACCTCCCTCGCTCAAGACGCTTGCAAAATAAACATAGGCCGTCTCCATCAAACCAGATCAGTTTCACCAGATCGCCTCGGCGGCCGCGGAAGATGAATACTTGACCTGACATCGGACTCTTCTCTAGCTTGGTCTGCACCAGTGCACTCAGCCCAGGGAAACCTCGGCGCAGATCGGTCACACCGGCAGCAATCCAAATCTGGGTGTTGGCTGGCGGCCCGATCATCTCCTCAGACACCCCAACACCACACGCACCAATCCTGCGTCCACATTCCCTTCCACTCGCACTTGTGCCCTCGGCAGCCGAATCTGAATCGTCCCCTCGCACCCGGGTCGCGAACGGCAAGCTCCTACCTCGGCCGGCGAACTCTCCGCAGTTACTGTAACCGGCAACAGCTTCGCTGGACCCCGGCTACCCAGCAGCCCCTTCTGATGCTGTCGACGCCAGTTGAATACCAAGTTCGTGTTCAATCCGTGCGCCAAGGCAATCCTCGCCACTGATGCCCCCTCGACCAACGTCTCTTCCACAATCCGCCGCTTCTCCTCGAGCGCCAGGTACCGTCGCTTAGCTCTGCCTGGCTGCGTGGAAGTGTCCATCATCGTTCCAAATGGACACTTCTCGCTCGTGTCCACATCGCGAGCATGACCTTCAATTACACTTCTGTCCAGGTGGCCACCGGCTGACGCTTACCTTTAAGGGTCGATAGGACCGTTTGTTGCTGAAAGACAAGACGGCCAGAAGATCATTCGTTGCATCTCGGCAACGTCCAGCACAATGCCGTCAACCAGATCTTGCGGACCCATTCAGAGCGGTCATCGCGCAGT
>DASPTU010000048.1:0-55184 GCA_035623255.1 Terriglobales bacterium
GGGCACGGCTTTAGCCGGGCCAATAAAGGGCCCATTTCGACCCAGGCGCCAATGCGGCGCGACATCAGCCGCTCCCGCATTCGCAAAGAGGGCGAATCGGCCGCAGATCTTGGCGCAAGGACGCGAAACCCGGGGGCCACCCCATCGATGGTAGCTGCGCCTCATCGGCGCGTTTGAGAAGGTTGGCTGCTTCTCGGCACGGCTGAAGCCGTGCCCTTCCACGAAAGGGCGAGGGCACAGGCGCCACACGCCCTAAATCACCACCGCCTCTTTGTACTCCCCGAACACTCGGCGCATGGTGTCGGAGATTTCGCCGACGGTGGCATTGGCTTCGACGGCGGCAACGATGTGCGGCATGAGATTGGCGCCGGAGCGGGCGGAGTCTTCGATCTTCTTTAACGAATCCTGCCAATGCCGAGAATCGCGGCGAGCACGCAAGGCACGCACGCGCTCCACCTGCTTGCGTTCCAGCGATTCGTCAATGTGCAGGATGGGAATCGGCTTCTCTTCGTCGACGGTGAACCGGTTCACTCCCACCACGGTCGCTTCCCCGCGATCCACCTGCTGCTGGTATTCGTAAGCCGCGTTCTGGATCTCCTGCTGCACGAAGCCGCGCTCGATGGCCTTCAGCATTCCGCCGAGCGCGTCGATTCTCTCAAGATATCCGGTCGCGTGCTTTTCAATTTCGTTGGTTAGCGACTCGATGTAATACGAGCCGGCCAGTGGATCGATGGTTTGCGGCGCGCCCGACTCGTACGCGATGATCTGCTGCGTGCGCAGCGCGATGCGGGCGGCCTGCTCGGCGGGCAGCGCCAGTGCTTCATCGTAAGAGTTTGTGTGCAGCGACTGCGTTCCGCCCAGAACCGCAGACATGGCCTGAATTGCGGTCCGAACAATGTTGTTCTCCGGTTGCTGCGCAGTGAGCGTGGAACCGGCCGTTTGGGTGTGAAAACGCAGCATCCAGGAGCGGGGATTTTTCGCCTTGAACTTCTCGCGCATGATCTTCGTCCACATACGGCGCGCCGCGCGGAACTTGGCAACCTCCTCCAGAAAATTGTTGTGGGCGTTGAAAAAAAACGATAGCCGTGGCGCGAACTTATCCACGTCGAGCCCGGCGTTAAGTGCAGCCTGCACGTAGGCGATGCCATTGGCCAGCGTGAAGGCCACTTCCTGCACCGCAGTCGACCCGGCTTCGCGCATGTGGTAGCCGGAAATCGAAATCGTGTTCCACTCGGGAACGTTCTCATTAGTCCAGGCGAACATGTCGGTGATGATGCGCATGGCCGGCTGAATTGGATAAATGTACGTTCCCCTCGCCACGTACTCTTTGAGAACGTCGTTCTGCACAGTGCCGGAGAGATGGCGAATGTCAGCCCCTTGGCGGCGCGCCACTGCAACATATAGCGCCAGCAGGATCGAAGCGGTCGCGTTGATGGTCATCGAGGTGGAGATTTTGGTCAGGTCGATACCATCGAAGAGCCGCTGCATGTCCTCGATCGAATCAATCGCGACCCCGACCTTGCCGACCTCGCCTTCCGCCAAAACATTGTCGGAGTCGAGACCGATCTGCGTCGGCAGGTCAAAGGCAACCGAAAGTCCGGTCGTGCCATTGGCGAGTAGATACTTGTAGCGCTTGTTGGATTCCTCAGCATCCCCCATGCCCGCGTACTGCCGCATCGTCCACAGCTTGCCCCTGTACATCGTGGTTTGGACGCCGCGAGTGAAGGGATATTGGCCGGGATAGCCGACTTCGCGATCATAGTCCCAGCCCTCGATATCGGCGGGAGTGTAGAGCGGGCGGACAGGGATGTGAGAAGAAGTCTGCGGGTCAGAAGCTGGTGCGACGGTTTTGGTCTTGTCCGCCATAACAAAATTCTCAACCACTGAGGGCAGAGAGGAGCACTGGGGTCTTCAATGCTTTTTTCGCACTCGCCAGAACGAACTCAGTCCAAACCAACCGAACAGCAGAGTGAAGCAAACCGCGAGGATAACCCTCCCTGAGGCGGCGCGGCCGGTGTGATACCTGTTGTACTCGCGCATAAAGGCGAGTATGCCGATCCCCGCTAACGCCAGGAAAACAAAACCTGTGACCTCCAGCCAGAGCTGCCCGAGTGCTCTGGCCAGGTGAGATACGGTAGTGCGCGTGGCCTTTACTACCGCCCCAAACGCGCGGGTGCGGCGCACCTGCTGGCCCGCGATCCTGGTGGCGATGCCCAGTTTGCGCGCGGTTGAAACTTTCGCCATTTGGCATCGATTTTACCAAGCTTGCAGGTTACAATACGCGGTGCGGTGAGGGGGCTCACGTACCCTTGTGACGAGTAGCCGCATCTAACTATAAGATATTGTTCAGAGGGGGATGCGTGGACCAGCAACTGAAGCAACTGATGAAGGAATTGGGAGAAGCGATTAACGAGTCGCTGGCCGACTCCGATCAGATCGCTGAAGTCGTATCCAAGATCAAAGAGGGCGGTTACGACATTTTCCTGGTGCTGGAGGCCACGATCGGGGTTAGCAAGCCGGGCGAAAAGACCAATGACAAGACTTCCCTCGTAACTACTCTGACCAGCAACCCCGAGTTCAAGGTCAATGACCAGGACCTGAAATTTCTCAAGTCCCTTCGCATCAAGATCGAAGACGACGCGGCCTGAGTCGCGGCTACGCACATCTTGTCCCCGCCTTTCGCAGAGGCGGCGAAACCTGGGCCACCCAACCGGCTATTGCTTCCTGTGCTAGTATTTAGCGTTTCTGCGCTAGTCCGAAACCTCGGGTTGCGCATCTGGTAGGCTCGTAGCGTTTAACCTAAGCGGCAATCATGAAGGACACCCTCGGAGTTTTGCTGGCAGGTGGCGCAGGAGAACGTCTGTACCCGCTTACCCGCGACCGTGCCAAGCCGGCAGTCACCTTTGGTGGCAACTACCGCATCATCGACGTGACCCTTTCGAACTGCGTCAACTCCGATCTGCGCCGGGTTTACATTCTCACTCAGTACAAAGCTCTTTCCCTGAATCGTCACATCCGCGAAGGCTGGAACATTGTGGCCCGAGAGATGGGTGAGTTCATTGAAGTCCTGCCTCCGATGAAGCGCGTCAGCGAAGAGTGGTACCAGGGCACGGCAGACGCGGTTTATCAGAACATCTATTCAATTGGCTCAGAGCAGCCGCAGCACGTCCTCATTCTTTCCGGCGACCATATTTACAAAATGAACTATGGCCTGATGCTGAAACAGCACCAGGAGTCGGCAGCGGATGTGACTTTGGCCACCATTCAGGTTGATCCCTCGGAAGTCTCCCGCTTCGGCGTGGTCGAGGTGGACAACGACAGCCGGGTCAACGGGTTTCAGGAGAAGCCCAAGCAAACTGATCTGCGCTCCCCCTACAATCCGGAGAAAGTTTCGGCTTCCATGGGCGTGTACATCTTTAATACGGATGTCCTGATCCCTGTTTTGCTTAAGGACGCTGAAGACGCGGAATCCAGTCACGACTTTGGCAAGGACGTCCTGCCGAAAATGGTCGACGACTACCGTGTGTATTCATTTGACTTCGTCGACGAGAACAAGAAGGAGGCACTTTATTGGCGGGACGTTGGGACGCTTGAGGCCTACTACGAAGCCAACATGGATATCGTCTCCGTATCGCCGGTGTTCAACTTATATGACGAGGGTTGGCCGATTCGCACCCATCAGCGGCAGTACCCGCCCGCCAAATTTGTTTTTGCGGAGCCAGGGCGAACCGGTACTGCGCTCGATTCGATTGTTTCAGCTGGGTGCATCGTCTCCGGCTGCATGGTAAAGAACAGCGTGCTTTCGCCGGACGTGCGGGTGAATTCCTATAGCGAGATTGATGCGAGCATTCTGTTTTCTCATGTCAACGTTGGGCGCCATTGTCGTGTCCGCAAAGCCATCATCGACCGCGATGTCCACATACCCGAAGGCACGACCATCGGCTATGACGCCGAAGCCGACCGACAGCGCTATTTCGTGACCGACAGCGGCATCACGGTAGTCACGAGAGATTATTCGCTGTTTGAGAACCCCGTTACCGTGGATTATTTCACGAGCGAGTAAGGCGACTACGTGCGGCGCCAGCGCCCATAGACTCCCTGGCAAGAATTCCCTGAAGCGCCGCTCAGGATGACAAACAGCATTGGATTCGCTGTATGTTCGCCTCATATTTCCACCTGCTACAATGCTCTGTTTCAAAGACAGTCAAGAACTTTTCTTGCATTTCCGGCGTACTGTTTTGTGCTGTTAATGATCTGCCGGAAGCCGCAGTCGCCGCGAAGTTGTTGAAACAGAGTGCTCACGGGAGTGCCGGTTGGAAGATCCCCAGGTCGCCGGGCTGCTGGTCCGTCGCTGCATAGCGGGCGATGCGGCTGCGTGGGAGGAACTCGTGCAGCAGTATCATCGGCGCATCTTTAACATCTGCTATCGTTTCGCGGGCTCGGCCGAGGATGCGCAAGACCTCACGCAAGACGTCTTCATCAAGATGTATCGCACGCTGAACACTTACGACATGGAGCGCGGTGCATTCATGACCTGGGTCACGACCGTGACCCGGAACCTGCTGGTCGATCATTTTCGTAAAACAAAACAGGACAGAATTACAGATTCACTTGACGCCGCGCCCTCGGAGCATGAAGATGCCATGCCATTAAGCGAACAACTGCCGGACACGAGCGCTGCCCCGGACGCCCGGGCGCAGAGCAGGCAAGTGGGGGAGACTGTGCACCTGGCGCTGCAGCGGCTTTCGCCGGATCTTCGTGAAGCAGTGATTCTAAGGGACTTGCAAGATATGGACTACAAAGAGATTGCCACGGTACTCAGGGTGCCGGAGGGAACCGTCAAATCACGAATTAACCGCGGTCGCGCGGAACTTGCGCGCCTGCTACAACGTACATATAAACGGGTAATGTGATGGCAGCGGAAGACTACAAAAACATGCAGTGCAGCGAATTCGACGCCCTACTGAGCGAAGCGCTGGATAAGCTGCTGACCGGACCGAAAGCAGAAGCATTCCAGGCCCACGCTAAGTCTTGTCCGGTGTGCGGGCCGTTGCTGGCTGAAGCCGACATTGGCAAGCACTGGCTCGAGCAGTTGGTGGAAGTCGACCCACCCCAGCATCTTGTACACAACATTCTGGCTGCGACCACGGGGATTGACACAGCCCGTCTGCACGGAACCGCTGCCGCGCAGGCTTCGTGGTTTGACAAGGTTGCAACCTGGGCCGGAGCCACATTCGGCCCTGTCGTGGCAATGGCGAAGCAGCCGCGATTTGCCATGTCATTCGGAATGGCATTTTTCTCACTTTCGGTTTCGCTTAGCTTGGCTGGCGTGAAACTGAGCGATATCCGCCATGTCGATCTGCGGCCCAGCGCCATTCGCCGGACTTATTACGAGACCTCCGGGAAAGTTGCCAAATATTACGAGAACATCCGGTTCGTGTATGAGATTGAATCCCGGGTACGGGAATTCAAGCGCGCCACCACTCCCGCTGAGCCGGCGCCTGAGAAGAAAGAAAACAATCAGAGAAACGACAATACCAGTGGACAGCCTGATCAGAAAGAGCCACGCAACTACAGTCAGGGAGAAAGCCAGGTGATTCTGGCCTCGCTCCCCGACAACCCGCCTGTAGTGAATCTGGTCGCACACAGGAGGGAAGCATGAACTGCGCCAACCACCCCGCAAACCCGGCAGTCGCCTACTGCCGCACCTGCGGAAAACCACTTTGTTCGACTTGCACGCGCGACGTAAAAGGAGTGATCTACTGCGAGAACTGCCTTGCAGAACGATTGGCCGGGGTGCAGCCAGCTACGCCGCCTCCGCCTGCCGCAGGATTGGTCGGTCCCGGTCAGCCAGTTGCGGTTCAAAGCTCTGGACCAAATCCCGCCGTGGCGGGAATTCTCGCCGGGTTCTTTCCGTTTGGCGTGGGAGCAGTGTATTGCGGCCAATATGCCAAGGGCCTGGCGCACCTGCTGATTTTTGTCGGACTGATCGTTGGCATGGACCAGGGCAGCCCGTTGGATACCATTTGCGCCTTTGCCTTCGCATTTTTTTACGTTTGGCAGATCATCGATGCAGTCCGCACCGCCAAAGCCCTGCAACTGGGACAGCCGGCGCCAGACCCATTGGGCCTTGGTCAGGCATTCGGAGCTGGCGAAAGAATTGACACGTCCCGAGTACCCACTGCCGCAATTGTCCTGATCGGCCTGGGTGTCCTTTTTCTGCTGCGGACAATCGGAGTGTTTGAATTTAGTGTTGAAAGTTTCTGGCCGGTTCTGCTGATCTTGCTCGGGCTCTGGATGTTTGCAAAGCGCTGGGGATGGATTCCGTCAACTCGCGTCTATTCGCATGCTGAGCGCATGCGCGGCCTGGTTGGACCGGTGGTGCTCGTGACGGTCGGACTATTGTCGCTCATCGAGCATATGGGTGGGCCGGCATGGCACCGTACGTGGCCTGTCCTGTTGTTAGCGATTGGGATCACCAAGCTGCTGGAGAGCAAGACGCCCCCGACATTGCCGCCACCGACGACGCCCATGATCGGTGGGCCCACGGCGGGCACCGGCGAGACTCAAGCTCCTGTAACCGAGGTGAGGAATGGCTAGTCCGGTTCAAGCGCCGCCCAGCCAGATGCCACCGACGCGCTATCGGCGTTCCGTATCGGGCCCTGTAATCCTGATCTCGATCGGCATTCTGTTTCTGCTGGGCACAATGGGCTATTTGAACTGGTCCCGGTTGGGCTATTGGTTCGCTCACTATTGGCCGGTGATCCTGATTATTGCCGGAGTGATCAAACTGATTGAGTATCAGGCGGCGCAAAGACAGGGAGTTCGGGCGTCCGGCCTGGGAGTCGGCAGCATTTTCCTCATTATCATCGTGATCCTGTTCGGGCTCACTGCCACCCAGATGTCACATGTCGATTGGGGTCAGTTGCGCGACCAAATCAACATTGACGACAGTGACTTCACCCTGTTCGGCGAGAAGTACACGTATGAGGATCAACTTGCGCAGGAGTTCCCTACAGGAGCCAGCCTGCACGTCACCAATGCCCGCGGAGCCGTGAACGTCAGCACCTCCACCGATAATCAGATTCACGTTTCGGTTCACAAGCGCATCACCGCCGACAACCAGTCCGACGCCGATAAATACAATGGCCAGACCAAGCCGCAACTAACTGTCAACGGAAACGTCGTCGCGCTCAATGCCAACAATCAAAGCGTGAGTGATCACCGGGTCGCCGAGGATCTGGATATTTCATTTCCGCGCAAGGCCAGCGTAACCATTTCGACGCATTCCGGGGATGTTAGCGTTCTGGGGCGCGAGGGCGACGTGCAGATCTCAGCGCAGCACAACGAAGTTTCAGCCTCGGACATTAACGGCAAGGTAAGCCTGAACCTCGATCACAGCGCGGCCCGAGTTTCGCAGGTCAGCTCGGATGTCTCGATCGAGGGCAGGGCGAATGATGTTTCCCTCGAAGACATCAAAGGCGCGGTCCACCTTGATGGCGAATTTATGGAGAGCGTCAAGCTGGCCAAGATTGGCCAGGGCGTGGTTTTCAAATCTTCGCGCACGGATATGCAGCTTGGCCGGCTGGACGGCGACCTTGACCTCGATTCCGGCGATCTGCAGGCCAGCAATGTGACCGGCCCGGTACGCCTGACGACGCGCGCAAAGGACATTCGTCTCAGCGATGTATCTGGCGATGTGCGGCTGCGGGACGAGGATGGCTCGGTCGAAGTAAAAGTCAAAAAGCTGGGCAACATGCAGGTGGAGAACCGCAAGGGTGATATCGAACTGTACCTTCCCGACAAAGCCAGCTTTCAGTTGGACGCCCGCGCCGTGGGCGGCGAGATTGAAAGTGATTTCAGCAGCCTCAAGATCGATGATTCCCAAAACACTGCGACGGGAACTGTGGGCAGTGGCGGCCCCCGCATCGTGTTGAATAACGAGCATGGAACCATTGGGATTCGCAAGGCGTCCTCCTCGGACGAGCAGTCAGAAGTTCCCCAGCCTCCCAAACCGCCTCGCGCGCCCTCAGAGCCTCGCGTCACAGAAAACTGATCCCGCCGCTTTTTCGTTCTGCCGTGTTATCTTCGGAATTCTCTCAAGGACCGAATGATCCGCTCATATAAGGGTGTTGCGCCGAAAATTCCAACTTCCTGTTTCGTCGACGAATCGGCTCAGATTATCGGCGACGTCGTTCTGGGTGAGCACGCCAGCGTGTGGATGAATGCGGTGCTGCGAGGGGACGTACACTCGATCCGCGTCGGCGCCCATTCCAACGTGCAGGATTGCAGCGTGCTTCACGGCATGAAGGAACTGTACGGAGTCTTTATCGGAGAGTATGTCACCGTCGGGCACTCGGTAACGTTGCACGGCTGCACGATTGAAGACCGCTGCCTCATCGGAATGGGCTGCATCATTTTGAATGGAGCGCGCGTCGGGGCTGGCTCCATTATTGCTGCGGGAACTCTGATTCCTGAGAAGACGGTCGTGGAACCGGGATCGCTGTGGATGGGATCTCCTGGAAAATTTCGCCGCCACTTGGACAAGAAAGACCAGGAAACAATCATGCGCTACGCAGAAAATTATCTGGGATACAAGGATTCCTATTTGGCAGAGAGGAAGTAGTTGGTAGCTAGTGGCTACTAGCTACGATCTGTCGTTTAGCATTCCTGCAGTCCCATTGTCTTCCTATAGAATTGTCCTCCTGAGCGAAGTTTGTACTCAGGATGACGGCGTTTTGTGCTCCCAAGTTCAAGCTCATGATCAAAGCCATTCGGGGAACGCGCGATCTTCTGCCGCCGGATACGGCGCTGTGGAACTTTGTCGAAGACAAAGTTCGCGGAGTTTTTCGCGCCTACAACTTTCAGGAGATCCGCACGCCGATTTTCGAGGAGACGCAACTGTTCGCGCGTAGCGTCGGGGAAGAGACGGACATCGTGGCGAAGGAGATGTACACGTGGGAAGATGGAGAGCGATTTAACGAAAGAAAACTGGCTGACACGTGGTTAGAAACAAATCGAGCGGACAATACTGCCCACGTTCAGGCTGGGCGTGTAACTAAGTATGTTGCGGGTAGGTGGCTGGCAGACTTGGGCAATTTAGGAGTGATCCATGTCCTGCGAGGCATACCAGGTCCTCCGCCAGCAAATCTTCCACTGAGTCGTGAAGAGTTTGTTGCTTTTGCGCCCAACGTCTCGGCTGACGCAATTAGCAATTTGAAAAAAGCACGCGTGATCGCCAAGGAACGTTACGCAAATGAGTTTGCCAACCAGGCGATTGATCTTAGACTCGTAATTCCAGGGAGCGCCACCAGCAACTCACCATGGGTTCCTACCGAGGACGTGAAGATTGAGCCGTTCGCCGGAACCTTCTTCTCAACTTCGCAATCAATCACCCTCCGTCCCGAGGCCACTGCTGGCATTGTCCGAGCATACATTGAGCATAACCTCGAAGCTCGCGGCCTGAACAAGCTCTATCTGATCGGCCCGATGTTCCGGCGCGAGCGTCCGCAGAGAGGACGCTATCGCCAGTTTTATCAGATCAACGCAGAAATGATCGGGCCGGAGAGCGCTGGCAGCGGCGCTCCGGCGCGAGATGCCGAGATCCTCGAATTGCTGGCAACTTTGCTCGATCGGCTCGGTATCAAGAATTGGGAGCTGCAACTGAATTCGATCGGCTGCGCTGATGATCGCGCCAGATACAACGAAGCGCTGCGCAAGGCGCTTGAGCCGGTTGCAGCTAAAATGTGCGCCGACTGCCAGCGCCGCGCGGTCACAAATCCGCTGCGTGTTTTCGACTGCAAAGTCCCCGAGGATCAGCCCATCATCCAGAAGTTGCCGCGCATCAGCCAATTCCTCGATGAGCCTTGCCGCAACCACTTCGAACAAGTGCAGGAAATCCTGAAGGCGGTTGGCGTGCCTTTCACTTTGAATGACCGCCTGGTACGCGGACTCGACTACTACACCCGGACAGCTTTCGAGTTCACGCATGGCGCGCTGGGTGCGCAGAACGCCATCCTCGGCGGCGGCCGCTACGATGGCCTTTCCGAGTCACTCGGCGGGCCGAAAGCTCCCGGTATCGGATTTGCTATCGGCGAAGATCGCCTGGTGCTTGCGTTGAAGGAATCTGCAGAATCGGTACAGGCCAAGCCCGACGTTTACATTGCTCCGCTCGGGACTGGCATGGATCGCGAAGCCGCGCGGCTGGCGCGTGAGCTGCGTCAAAAGGATGTCGTTGTCGAACTCGGAGCCGAGACGTTTCGCCTGAAGAAGTCTTTCGAAATTGCCAGCAAGGTGGGCGCGCGGTTCATATTGATTGTGGGCGAGAACGAAGTGAAGGCCGGAGCTTTCGCGCTGAAGAATCTCGAAAGTGGTGAGCAGATTTCAGTGCCGAGAAATGATCTCGCTGCAAAGTTGCAGAACTGAGTGGCTGCTGTGGTCTGCGACCCAGCCTGCACGGGCGAGGACGCCCGTCCCCACACAATTCATTGCAGGTCAGTTTTGTCGGGGTTATAGAAGAAATGAAAACGTAGCGCGAGGTACTGCCCGCCAAACTCCTGGGGTAGCGGCGGAAAAGGATTGGAAGCGGTGATCCCGCCCCAGGCCGCGCGATCTAGTGCCGCATCACCCGAACTACCTCCCTGCTCTAATCTCATGCCTGCGACGCTGCCGTTCTTCAAGATCGCAAACTCAATCGCGACTTTTCCCTTCTTCATGATCGGAGGCCGCGCCGATTCCGGGATCAGGTTGTACCAGTTCACTTTCACGTCATGCAGCACGCGCGCCAGGTACGGTCCGAAGTCCACGCCCATGGTGTCGCTGAGCACGTCGAGTGCACCAAATGCCCGGCCTTGCTTGCCCATTCCGAGACCGAAATCGCCACCGTCACCACCGTAGCTGCCATGGTTCGCGGCCGCAGCGCGAGCGGCCTGTTCAATCGCTTCTCCCGGGGAAACAGATCCGCTCATGGCAAAGGGATTTCGTGTTCCCACGGGGGGCATCTGTAATTTTGCTGTCTGGTCAGCCGGCGGAGCAGAGGGAGGCCCTGGCTGACCCGCCGGTTGCTGTTGCTGAGGCTGTGGAGGTGCGTTGTTCTCCGCTACGGCCGGCGAAGGTTGCTGCGCCGGACTCGGCGGCGCACTCATCCCGGGCGCACCCGGACGGCTGCTATCGAGAATTTTTTTCAGCTCTTTGCGATCAATCTGGGGCGCTCTCGAAGTCGCGACCCGGTCTTTATCCGAGATGATGTTGGTGTCGGGCCGCTTCGTGACCTTCTGCTCGTCGGGAGGCAGTTCCAGGAATGTGAGGTCTTTATCAGTCGGCACGAGCTGCGGCTGCACTACTACCGCCTGCCGTGGCATCAAGCGCGCCAACTTGTCGGAGTTGACGATCGCCAAAACGACGATAAGGTGCACGACAACCGAAATCCAGAATGCTTCCCTGCGCCGTGACCGCGACAAATCATCCTGCAGCTGGAGCAGGAGTGCCGGCGGTTCATCAATCTCGCGGTAGGCCGATTCCCAGTAACGCGCGTCATAAAGCTCCCGCCCTGGTTGCGTGGCGTCGGACGGTGACGAGGGTGCGCTGGCGGCCGGGATTTGCGTGGTCGGCATCAACAACTTACCTGCAGCAACATACCGCCGCGACTTTTTTCCGCGGCTCTAAACCGCTGAATACACCACAGTCGTTCGATGCGTGTGGGCTGGTGCCTGCGGTCTTGTGAGTTTATTTTCGCATCTTTTGCGCGAATAGGCGATGCTTCCGCGGGCGACGGTTACCTTGGGCTGTATCTCTATTCCCCTCACATCGTTTACATAAATTGACAATCTATGGCTTCGCGCGGTGTTGCAGGCGGTCCAGATTGACCTTCACGCCGTGCTCTCGAATTGCAGCCAGGATGTCTAAGGCGACGCCGAGGGCGCGACGGCCATCTTCGAGCGTGACCGTTGGCTGCGAACGCTTCGAAACCGAATCTAGAAACGACTTCAGTTCGGCATGCAGGGGCTCTTCTTGTGCGGTTGGAAGCTTCGTTATCTGTATCTGCGGATTGACCGACGGAGTCGTCCCCGGATCGTTCTGCCCAACTGTGAATACCAAGGCATCTTGCCGGCTGTAATCGAGAGTGACGTATTGACTTGGCTGAAAAAAACGGAGCTTGCGAACCCGTTCGGTCGACACCCGGCTGGCAGTAAAGTTGGCGACACATCCCGACACGAATTCCATCCGGACGTTGGCGATGTCGACCTTGCCCGACAGAATCGGGAGGCCGACGGCACGAATTTCTTTCACCGGAGAGTTTACGAACGAAAGCACGATGTCAAGATCGTGGATCATCAGATCCAGCACCACGTCGACGTCCAGAGAACGTGGGGTAAAGACACTCAGCCGATGAACTTCGAAAAACATGGGCCGCGTAAGAATCGGGATTGTGGCGCGCACGGCTGGATTGAAGCGTTCCAGATGTCCAGCCTGGGCGATTCGGCCACAGCGCTTCGCGGTTTGGACCAGTTCATCAACTTCGTTGAGCGACGCCGCCAGCGGCTTCTCAATAAGGACGTCGACCCCAGCCTGCATAAGCTGCTTCGCAACATTGAGATGCTGCACCGTCGGAACCGCAATCGAAGCTGCCTGGACTTCACTGTGCGTAGTGATGAGCTGCTCGACTGAGCCCAAGGCACGACAGCCAAATTCCCTCGCGACTGCGTCGGCGCACGCAGTGTCTGCGTCCACAACCGCGACCAGGCGAATCGGCATTCCTTCCTTGGCCAGCTGTTGATAAACACGAGCGTGATTGCGCCCGAACGCACCGACGCCAATAACGGCAACGTGAACGACACTGTCCGGTGTCATTGGAATTTCTTCAGCAGCGCGATCTGACCGGCGTGATAGAGCTCGTGCTGCACAATCCCGCTGAACATGTAGAAAAAGCTGTAATAGCTTTGGCTTTTGCCGGGAACCTGCTCCTGCAATCTTGAATCTGGAAACGCGGCCACAGCCTTTACCAGCGCATTGTGAGTTTGTTTCAAATGTTCGACGGCCTTGCGCCAGGCAGCCTCGCTTTTGTCAGCAACCGGCGGGAAGTTCTGCTTGCCAGTCAATTTCACCGCCGTACCGCCCGCGCGGCGCTGCACGACATGATCCCAGGCAGCAATATGCAGTACGAGTTCCCAGATGCTGTGTGCATTCTTAATGGGGTGGGCAACGGCGAGCCTGGGATCGATGTCTCGCAACAATTCGAGCAAGGAATCGCCATGCCATGCTTCACCCTCAAACGCACGGCGAATCTGGTCAGCGAGGCGAGAGCTTTCGGACATGATTGCTCCTCAAATTGATTGCGACGACAAATTCTCTCTTGCGCGATTCCCGCTTTAGTCGGCGACGATCGCGATTTCGGCCGCGTCGGCCGCAGTTATGACAGCATCGCCATCCAGCAACAGGCAACGTCCTGCGTCCAGGGCAAGGCATGTCGCTCCGGCTACGCGCATCGCTTCGACAGTTTTACTTCCGATCACCGGAACATCAAAGCGCATGTCCTGGTTCGGCTTGGCAATCTTTATGACTGTAAGCCCGCGGCTTAAAGTTGAAGCCTGGGAATCAAGCGATGCCATGATCCGTCCCGCGCGCTCAATTGTGGCATCAGTACCCTCCATGGCTTCGACGGCAACGCACGCGCACTCGGCGACGACAACTGTCTGTCCGATGTCGTACTGGGCCAAATGCCGGGCGACTGCCCGGCCATACTCGACATTCTTTCTTTCTTGATCGGTCGGCGCCCGGCGGGTCAGCACCCCTTGCCTGGCCAGAAGCGGCTCCAACAGAGAAGTGGAATTCTCGAGCGTTATGCCTTCGTCGGCCAAGACCTTCGCGATCGCGCCGAGCAACGCATCAGTATTGCGAGTGCTGAGGTTCAGCAACAGCTTGGCCAGACGCCAATCGGGGCGAATGCTGGAAAAAATTTGCTTGTGCTTCACCTGTCCTGCCATGACGGCATGGGAAATGCCTTCGCGCTTAAAAGTGTCGATGAGCTTCGACAGTTCGCCCAACGAAAGCCAGTGAACAGCCGCGGCCCCGCGTGACTCGATCTCAGGGCACGTCTCTTCTTTGATAGCTGCAACGACCACGCGGAATCCTTGGGCACGGGCAGCGTCGAGCACCAGGAAAGGAAAACGTCCATTTCCCGCGATCAGCCCGAGCTTGGGTGCGTTTTCAGTCATTGTTCTTGCGGCCCTTGCAAGAAACCACCTAGTGCTCAGAGGACACGGAGCATTCCGGGTTCTGGCGAACGATCACTTAATCACGCCTCTTTCAGACGCTTCGATAAACCTAATGAGCAGGTCGACGTCCTCGCCGCGGTCCGCTTCGGATTTCAATTTCTCGATCGCTTGCGAAGTATTGAGCTTGGAAGCCAGCAGAACCTTGTAGGCGTGATGAATCTTCCCGATGCGCTCCTTGTTGAAGCCGCGACGTTCCAATCCAATCGCATTCAGTCCGTAAGCATGGGTATCGCGGGCCGCAGCCGTTTTGGAAAATGGGAGCACATCGCGGGTAATTGTCGTACCGCCGCCGATGAAAGAGTATGCGCCAATGCGAACGAAGTGGTGCACGGGACAGAGCGCCCCCACAGTGGCCCAATCCTCAACTGTTACATGTCCGCCCAACGTTGCGGCATTTGCGAGAATTACGTGATCACCGATCTTGCAGTCATGTGCCACGTGGCTGTAAGCCATGATCAGGTTATGGTTGCCGAGTCGAGTGAGCCCGCCGCCTTTCACAGTTCCGCGGTTGATGGTGACAAATTCACGGATTTGGTTGTGATCGCCAATTTCCAGGCGCGTCGGTTCCCCCGCATAAGTCAGGTCCTGCGGCGCCAGACCAATAGAAGAAAATGGGTAGAAGTTATTATTGGAGCCAATCGTCGTGGGCCCTGCCAGCGCCACGTGCGACATCAGGCGGCAATTTGGCCCGACCTCGACTGCAGGCCCAATCACGCAATACGGGCCGATTTCACAACTAGCATGAATCTTCGCGCCGGGATTGATGATCGCAGTGTGATGGACCGTCATTCGGGGTAAGAGTGGAAGGTTTGGGAGGCAAGTCCTAATGTTCCGCAGCGACCTCCACATTGCCGGCTCGTGATCGGTCAACGAGCCTGCAGGTAACGATGGCCTCCGCAGCCCGCCGGTCGCCCACGTACGCCGTGCCCTCCATGCGCACCGCGTTCCCGCGCCAGGCCTTCACTTCAATTTCGAGACGGAGTTGGTCGCCGGGCACCACGGGCCGGCGAAATCGGGCTCGCTCGATGCCGGTAAAGAACATCAATTTGCTATGCCGGTCTTCTACCTCGGTAAGCAGTAAGGCACCGCCCGCTTGCGCCATAGCCTCCACGATCAGCACTCCCGGCATCACTGGCGCGCCGGGGAAGTGGCCAACAAAGAATGGCTCATTGATGGTTACGTTCTTGATGGCTACGATCCGCTCCTTGCGCTTCAGATCCAGTACCTTATCGATAAGTAAGAACGGGTACCGGTGCGGCAGGATCCGCATAATCTCGTTAATATCCAGGGTCGTCCGGTGTTGAGGCGGCGTTTCCACGGCGGGTTGAAGTACCTCGGCCATCGTAATCTGCTTAAGCGCGAAGATTATACTGTACCGCGAACCTGGCAGCGAACGCTCACAGGTCCGATGACATGAAAAAATCACAAGCAAAATCCAAGGTGACCACATCTGCCGAGCCTGATCCGGCAAACCGCTTGCGTTATTTGGAGGAGCGGCGAGAGCAAATCATTCAAACCGTCCGGCAGTTAGTTGAAGTCGAGTCTCCTACGGACGACAAGGCGGCAGTAGACAGGCTGGGTTCGCTCTTGGCGGGAAGATTTGAGGGGCTTGGCGGACACGCCAAATTTCATCGCACGCCAAATTTTGGCGACCACTTGCAGGTCGATTTCGCCGGTAAAAGCGGGGGCAACCCTGTCATGTTGCTGGGCCACCTGGATACCGTATATCCACTCGGCACTCTGCCGGGCATGCCGTTTCGCGTCGCTAACGGCCGCGTTTGGGGGCCCGGCAGTTTCGACATGAAATCAGGCATCGCGTTTATGCTGCACGCGCTTGACGCGCTCCGCGTGTGGCACGGCGATGAGCTTCCCAGGCCAGTTACGGTGTTGCTGGTGTCCGACGAGGAGGTGGGAAGCGACACCTCGCGGCACATCACCGAGAACCTGGCCAGGAAATCTGCCGCCGTGCTGGTGCTGGAGCCGTCTTATGGGCCCAAAGGCGCGCTCAAAACGGCCCGCAAAGGGGTGGGCGAATACCTGCTGAAAGTCAAAGGGAAGGCTGCGCATTCCGGTCTGGATTTCGAAAGAGGCGAGAGCGCAATTATCGAGCTGTCGCGGCAAATTCTGGAGGTTTCGAAGCTGACCGATCTGAAGCGGGGAATTACCGTCAATGTTGGCACCATCCACGGAGGAACCCGCTCGAACGTGATTCCCGCTGAAGCCAGTGCCGTACTGGACGCACGTGTCGCGCGAATGAAGGATGCCGCTGGGCTTGACCGAAAAGTCCGGTCCCTCAAACCGTTCAATCGCAAATGTAGGCTGGAGATCAGCGGTGGGGTGAACCGTCCCCCGCTGGAACGGACTCCGATGGTTGCAGCGCTTTACAAGAAAGCCTCTGAGATTGCCAAGCAACTTGGATGGAAACTCGAGGAGGCCGCCGTAGGTGGTGGCTCGGACGGCAACTTTACTGCCGCTCTCGGGATTCCGACGCTCGATGGCTTAGGCGGGGTCGGCGAAGGCGCGCACGCTCCGCACGAGTCGACGCTGATTTCCGAATTCCCGCGACGGACAGCTTTGTTGGCCCGGCTCATTGAGACGGTGTAATCCGTCAGAACTTGACCCATCCAAGCCGCCGGAATGCCCCAATTTTTGACTCCAGCACCCGGGAAGCCTAGAATTTTCTTGGGGTAGTTCACGTCGAAGCTTTAGGGCGCCAACCCGGCAAACCCCACCAGGAGGATGGTTATGGGCGGTAAATTGGGTTTGCCCGAAATTCTCGTCATTCTGGCCATCGCACTTCTCATCTTTGGTCCCAGCAAGCTGGCGGACTTAGGCAAGGGACTCGGGGAAGGCATCAAGAATTTCAGGTCGGCAATGAAAGACGGCGAGGAAGGCAAGGAGAAAAAGTCTTAAGCGCACTCGTTTACCATAGTCCGTGCTCCCGCAACATTCTGAAGACCAGAGAGACCGGCAATCCCACCACATTGAAATAATCGCCTTCGATACGAGAGATCCAGCGTGAGGCTTTGCCCTGGATTGCGTAGGCGCCGGCCTTGTCCATCTGTTCACCGCTCTCCGCATATTGGCGAATGTCCTCGTCAGTCAGGGGCTCCATCGTCACTAGCGTGGCCTCAGAGCGAACGTCACGAAATTCAGTTTTCCGTTGACCTAGCAGGCAGACGGCGGTAATCACCGTATGCGTCCGGCCGGAGAGCAGACGCAGCATGCGAGCGGCATCAGCCTGATCGCATGGCTTGCCCAGGATCTGGTCCTCAATCACAACGACGGTATCCGCTCCGAGAATGACATCAGCAGGCCGCTGGCGAAAGACTGCCTGGGCTTTTTCCACCGCCATCCGTTCGGCAAAGGCCCGCGGCGCCTCGTTGGGGTTGGGGATTTCTGGAATGTCGGTGGCATGCACCACAAACGGGATCCCCGCGTTCCGCAATAGTTCTTGACGACGCGGAGAAGCGGAGGCCAGCACCAGCACTCAGCGGCTCCCCACCGTTCCGCGAACGGATTCGATCAGCTTGGCGCTGTCGTAACCGATTCCGTCTTTGAAAACCATCTCGACGTTTTCGATATCTTCAATTTTCTGCGACGGATCGCCTTTGATCACTGCCAGATCGGCCTGCTTTCCTGGGGCGATCGTACCAATGCGGTCGAGTTCACCCAAAAACTGGGCCCCGTTCGCGGTCGCTATGTGAATAGCTTCAACGGGTGTAAAACCCGCTTCTACCAGCAACTGTGCTTCGCGCTGGTCGCCAAACCCGGCAATGACTCCGCCCATTCCAGTCGGATCCAAACCGGCGAGCAATAAGCCGCCGGCTTTGGCAAAAGCGTATTCGAATTCCAATTCCTTCTTGAATGCGGCCGGCCAGGGCGAAGCGTCAGTCCCATACTCTTTGCGGTTGGCTGCAGTGTCCGATACGCGTACCTTGTTTCGCAGCACCGCGGCTCGAGCGTCGGGGGTCAGAGCGTCCAGCACGCGCTGCTGGATGGTTGGCCTCCCATCCAAAATCATTTCAAAGACCGGCAGGGTTGAAGTGACGGCCACGTGCTTTTGCACGAGATACAAAATCATGTCGCGCAGCGGCCCGGAGTTTACGTCCAGACCCGCCATATACGCGGGATCTTTCGGAGTTGTGCTGCATTCGTCCGGCTTCTTCCACGGGAAAAACTCCGTGTCCACGAACAGGCCGTGTTCCAGATCGTCAATCCCCAAATCTGCCGCCTCGCGGAAGCCGATCGAGCACAGATGCCCCGTTACCTTGGCGCTTCGCTTATGCGCCGCTGCTATCGCGGCCGAGAGCTCCGCGGGCGTGATGAACATGTAAGCCTTGAAATTGTCCACGCCTTCATCAAGCCAGTAGTTCACAGTTTTGGTGGCATCGTCGGGGCCAGTGAGCTGGTGCATCTGCAAAGCCCACGATCCCGCGCCTTCGAGATATGGGCCAGTCACATGCATCTTCGGCCCTGGCGTTTCTCCAGCTTCGATCTTCTTCTTGATCTCCAGGTCGGTATAGGGTTCAAGCGAACCAGTCGTGCGGATGGTAGTGACGCCGCCTGCCAAATAGAGGGGCGGAAAGCTGTAGGCCATCTCGCCAAAAATCGCCCCGCCGACGGGATAGAACATATGATCGTGCATACCCACCAGGCCGGGGATCACCGTGTAGCCATGCAGGTCAAGGATCTGGGCATTCGTCGGAACATTGGCGGATCCGGCCGGTGCAATCGATTCGATCTTGCCCTTCGACAGAACCACCGTCTGGTCTTCGCGAGCGGGCGCACCAGTACCATCGATGACGCGCACGTGAGTCAGGGCGATGATGGCTGAATCCACCTTGACAAACTTGCGAACCTCCGGCGAGAGGGTTTGGGCCGAGGCAATAGAGGCAATCCAAATTACGGTAGCAAGAAGTGCACGCATGTTTCTCTCCAGGAAAATTCAGAGAAAGGATTCTACCGGAACTGAGTTGCAGTGATCAGCTTGATTTAATTGCCGAAAGGTTTCGGATATACCGCTGGCGGTCGCTGGTTCACTCAGCCGACGCCCGCAACTTCGCCAAAAATGGCTCGCCCAACGTTGTGAGTCTGCGCTCCAATTTCTCAGTGCAATCACATTTATCGCAGGCCCACGCTTCAGATCCGTTCTGGTCGCGGCATCGACGCCGGTCGTGGGCATCTTGAACTTTGGTGAGCTCAAAGTATTCTTCCCAGTAAGGACGCTCTTCCTGCAGCGGAGTTGGGCAATAACAAATCTCAACCCAGCGCGCAGTCCCGTCCGCACAATGCCGCGCTTGCTGCATGTTGCGCAAGTATTCGCCCTCCGCGACGGAGCCTCGGCCAAGGCTATCCTCGTCGATGGCCGGCAGCAGGGCCCGTTCGCGGCCCGGTTTCACACGCGCTCTTACCAGATATCTCATAGTCACACTTTAGCGGCTGGACGGCCTTCGTTTCACTTCACATCAATTCGCAAAACGATGTTGACTTGCTTGCGGTCGTCAAACTGGCTGAGGGTTTTGGTATCACTCTTCTGACCCTTGTACTGGGCGTAAACCTCAAATTCCACATTAGGGGGCAGTTCGGGAAATCGGTAGGTTCCGTCGGGTCCCACAATGTAAGTCGTTACCGCGTGCGTGCGAGTGTTGGAGAGGTAAACCACCGAATCCACCAGAGGATTGTCGTGTTTGTCGAGGACTTTGCCGGTCAGCAAGCGGCCAGGCGTAGGCTTTTCCTTGTCCTTGCCGGCGTGGAGATACGTGGTTGCGGCGAGTCCGACGACGATCAGCAAAGATACTACCCCGGTGCGAGAACGGCCAATGTGGGAAATCATGCGACCTATCTGCTTCTAAAATAAATCAGAGCGGAAACGGTGCGGGCGTGCAGGTTTCAAGAGAAGTCTCCGTCTTCGGAATCTTCCTCTTCTTCTTCGTCCTCATCGTACTCCTCTTTCTCCACGGGCTTAAGCTCTATCGGGCTGACGGTGATGACTTCGAAGTCAGTGCCACACTCCGGGCACGAGACGATTTCCCCCTCGTCGATTTCATCTTCTTCTATGTCCAGGTCGCTTTCGCACTCAGGACAGGGAACCATAATTGCCTCCGTCTATGAGTCCTGCTGATAATATTTAGTGACTCTTGAGGCTGAGGTCAAGTGCCCAGCACTTGCGAGTCGCGCTGAATGATCCCGGTCCCCGCATGAACCTCACAGATTGTTTATATGCTGATGTCTTGCCTAAGAAAGTGGTTGCGCGCCGAGGCATTGTCGCACACTGTCTGTTTGTTGCTGTGACCGCCGTGGTCGCTCAGCAGCCAATCGACGCGGGTCCGCGGGACCCACGAATTGACTCGGCTTTAAAGCAGGTTTCAGCCAGCCGGATTCAAGCCATTATCGAGAAGTTGGTCAGCTTCGGGACCCGTTCGACACTTTCGGCACAGGACACGGCGTCAATTGCCGCGGGCCGCGGAATTGGCGCAGCCCGGGAGTGGATCAAGTCGGAATTCGAGCGTTATTCAAAGGATTGTGGCGGATGCCTCGAGGTGAAATCTGATACTTTCACCGCCGGCCCAGCCGATCGTATCCCCAAGCCAACCGAAATCACCAATGTTTATGCTGTGCTGAAAGGCTCCGATCCGGAGAGCGCAAAACGCGTAGTACTGGTAACCGGTCATTACGATTCGCGCAACAGCGACACGTTGGATACGACCGGAGCAGCTCCCGGCGCAAACGACGATGGCAGCGGCACGGCAGTCAGCCTGGAGTGTGCCCGCGTTCTCAGCAAACTGAAATTCCCAGCGACAATGATCTTTCTTACCGTGGCCGGCGAAGAGCAGGGCTTGAACGGCAGCCGGAATTTTGCGCAGATGGCCAAAACCGCCGGATGGGACATTGAGGCAGTCCTGAACAATGACATTGTGGGAGGAGATCGCAGCCCACAGCAGGACGCTTCTCTAGTGCGGGTTTTTTCTGAAGGAGTGCCGATGGCGGCGTCAGACGCCGATCTGCGGCTGATCCGCAGCACGGGTGGTGAGAGCGACTCTGCTTCGCGGGAACTTGCCCGCTACATCGCGGCAATCTCACGCACCTACGATGGAGACGTCAAGCCGATGCTGGTCTTCCGCCTGGACCGTTATCTCCGGGGCGGCGATCACAGTTCTTTCAACCATGAAGGCTATGCGGCTGTACGCTTTACGGAATTTCGCGAAGACTACAACCATCAACACCAGAACGTGCGCAGGGAAAACGGTGTGGAATACGGAGATCTCCCAAAGTTTGTGAATTTCGATTACATCGCAGCCGTGGCGCGAATAAACGCGGCGACGCTGGCATCTCTGGCTTCGGCCCCAGCCCCGCCCGCCAACGTACACCTGCTGACCAGGCAACTGCAGAATGACTCGACGCTCACCTGGGATGCCTCGCCGCGTGCTTCAGGTTATGACGTACTTTGGCGAGCGACGACCAGCCCGGAATGGGACCACGTCCAGGCCGCAGGAAACGTAACCCAGGTCACGTTGCCGATGTCGAAGGATAACGTAATTTTCGCGGTCGCTGCAGTCGATCGCGAGGGACAGCGCAGCTTACCCGTCGTTCCTGTACCCGAGCGATAACCTGCTAAGATTAGAGTTTGAACGGGAACTGATTCCCAGGACTTAAAGCGCGTCTTATGCCCCGCGGACGAACTCTCTCATTAAGCTTCCCTCCGTTCACCTACTGGATCAAGCGCATCATCATTGCCTGCGTGGCCGTTTACTTTCTGCAAGTGATACTGGGCGCATTCGTACCCTCAACCGAGTATTACCTGAGGCTGTTCTTCGCGCTCATTCCTGACCGCGTTCTCCATGGCTGGATTTGGCAGCTCGTTACCTATTCCTTTTTGCATGCCGGGGTCATGCATGTGCTGATCAACATGCTGATGCTGTGGATGTTCGGCGCACAGGAGGAGATGGATTGGGGATCAAAAAAGTTTCTGGAGTTTTACCTGTTCTGCATCGTGGGAGCGGCCCTGACTACGATGGTTGTCGCATATTCGCCCATTCCTGGCGTCAGCCCCTTGACCGCTACGATCGGCGCGTCTGGCGGCGTTTATGGCGTTCTGATGGCGTTCGGCATGCTCTACGGCGACCAGGAAATTTTCATGTTCCCGCTGCCATTCATGATGAAGGCCAAGTACATGGTGGCCATCATGATCTTGCTGGTGATACTTGCCACTTTTCAGCCGTCGCAGGGCGGGATTGCAAATTTCGCGCATTTGGGTGGCCTTCTCTTCGGATTCCTATATGTAAAATTTATGCCGCGGAGGGGCTTAACTTATGGCGCCAGTGAGCGGTACTTCAATATTCGCAATGCGTACTACCGTTGGAAGCGGCGCCGGGCTGCGCGAAAATTTGAAGTCTATATGCGTCAGCACAATCGCACCGTCAGCTTCGACGAGCACGGGAACTACATTCCTCCGGATGAAATGGACAAGAAGAATGGCGGCTCGAAATCCGGGTGGGTGAACTGAGCGTAAAGCGTTCCCAAGCAATTGTAGACCATCGTCGCAACGCGCAGCACCGCCTCTATTTGCAATAACAACAGGCTTGCGGTTTACTGTTCAACGTCATCGAGGATTATGTTTCGAAAGTTTCCAGGTTCCGGCCCGCAGGTGCGATTTTCGGCGCCTAGTCTGCTTTGGATAGCGTGCATTCTTTGGATTTTGGCGATGCTATCGCTCGCCGCGTCCGGGCAGAACGCGACAGGTTCTCTTCGCGGAGTAGTTCAGGACCCCAGCGGCGCTCGAATTCCGCACGCCGATGTTAGTCTGCATGCCCACGGATCGGTTTTTGAGCGGGGTGTCACCACGAATGATCGTGGCGAGTTTCGCCTCGACAATCTGCAACCCGGCGACTACCAGCTCACCGTGAAGGCTCCCGGCTTTGCTGAGGCGAACACTGAAGTAGAGCCGGTCGTTAGTTCGGTACGCGATTACGCGATCACCATCCAGCCGTCCGGCGGCAAGGAAACTGTGGAGGTGCAATCGCGGCCGGCGTCCGTTACCTCTCAGGCTGTTGACCTGGCCGGCGCCGTCCACCAGACGGCGATCATCTCCAAGGACCTTGATGCCTTACCGCTGGTTGCGCGCAGCTTCGCCAATATCGCTTATCTCGCCCCCGGAACGGAGCCGGTCGAGCCTTCCGATCCCACCAAAGCGCGGATTACTGCGATATCCACTGGCGGCAGCTCGGGACTGAACAATGTTCTCTCCGTGGATGGCGCCGATAATTCGGATGACTATATCGGCGGTTTTCTTCAGAATTTCTCGCCCGAGGTCATCCAGGAATTCTCGATGCAGACCGCCCAGGAAGATGCTGACACTGGCGGTACGACCGGCGGCTCGGTTGTTATCACCACGAAACACGGTGTCAACGATTGGCATGGTGATTTTGCATTCTTCGACCGCCAGGCGGCGCTCAACGCTCGCTTCCCCATCGAGAATCCTGCGCCAAGTCCCAAAGAGCCGTTTTCACGCCAAAATTACGTCGGTGCGATCGGCGGACCGATTGAGAAAAACAAGCTCTGGTTCTTTGCCGGGTATGAGTTTGTGCGTGAGAATGCCAGCACTGCTTATAGTCCTGCCAGCCTTACACAATTCGATGCCCTTTCAGCACTGGCCTCCGAAGGGTTGATTGCGGGCGTAAACTCCATTGCAGTTCCGAGTTTCGTGTCAATTCCTTTCCGCGACAATGACGCGTCACTGCGACTCGATTGGGCACAATCGGCAAACTCAAACTGGTTTTTGCGCGTTTCGGGAGACAGCTATCTCACGCACAACGCGCTGGTGCAGCAAGCCACCCTGCCTTCGACTGGTCTGACAACTCACAATAATTATTGGAACGTGGTCATCAGCAATACCTATAGCTTTAATCCTGCCTGGGTGGGCAGCCTTTCACTTGTCGCGAGCGACCTACACCTTACCCAGGCGCGTAATTCCGATCTCGGTTTTGCGCTGGCTTTTCCGTTTAGTTCGACTTCCTTAACGGTATCCGGGTTCGAGACTTTCGGTGACAATCAATTTGCGACTCCAATAACGTTTTTCCCGGATTTGCGCAATCAGGAGAAATATCAATTTCGCTACGATTTAAGTCATGTCTCTGGCCGGCATTCGCCGAGGTTTGGAATCAACTTTATTCACGAGCCCGTGCTCAGCGGGGCATTTCCCGGCAACACAGAGACGTTGTACCAGTTCCCACAGAATCCGACATACTACTTAACTCAACCACGTTCGGTGTTCACGACGGATATGCAGTCGGGAGCGTCAACCTCCAACCTGGGCGGGGCATTTTCGCAAAACCTGCAGCGGCTGGCGTTTTATAGTGAGGACTCGTGGCGAGTAACCCCGCGTCTCACCGTCAACTACGGCTTGCGCTATCAGACCACGTTTGGATTGTTCGAGGGCTCAGGGCGCAGTCAGTTACAGAATCCTGCCTATCTCACGTTGCAGGCTCTGGGAATTCCCCTACAGCACGGCGCGCCGCAGGATGATCGGAACCAAATTGCCCCTCGCCTCGGCATAGCCTATGCCCTCGGCAGTAGCAGCAGAACCGTGATTCGCGCCGGTTTTGGAATGTTCTATAGCGACCTCGCACAAAACGGATGGGCAACGGCATTTCAAGCGGTGAATCAGCCAGTGGGGCCGTGCAATTTCGTCAACGTCCCGGGTAGCTATGCGTTAGTCGGATCCGGCTGCATTCTTGGCGGCGCGGGAGCCGCCGGAAATCTTATTGCCTCCAATTACAAGACTCCCTCCAACATTCACGTAACTGGCGGGATCCAGCATGCGTTTAGCGAACACTGGATGTTGAGCGCGGATTACACTCACCAGGAAGGAAACCACGGGTACCGAGCCTACAGCTACGCTAGCGGCGTTAACCTTTTCACTCCGCTGATTCCAACCTCTGACCCCAACTACACGGCCGACCAGGCCAGTGTGGTGCCCAATCTCAACCTGTTCAAGTCCGACAATCGGTCGACCTATAACGCCATGATGCTGCACTTGCAAGGCAACGTGTCCCGGCGCTTTACCCTGGTCGCGAACTATACCCTGTCGCGAGCTGAAACCTGGGGATGCGTGCTGGGCGAACTCTTCGATTATGTAAACGGCGTTTGCAATCCTTTGAATCCCTTTGGACCGGGCGATTACGGGCCATCCGGAGAAAACGTCACCCATCGCTTCGTGCTTGCAGGCACTCTGCATCTGCCGGGCGGATTTGATCTGAGCACTGTGACTCAAGTCGAGAGTGCGCGGCCATTCACGATCACAACTGCCGACAATAGTCAGCGCATTTCTGTGAACGGCGTGCCGACGAGCCTAGACGAATTTCGTGGAACTCCTTACATCCAGGCTGATCTGCGGGTGAGCAGGCCTTTCCACTTCCATGACCGCTGGTCGGTGGTTCCGTTTATCGAATTCTTCAATCTTTTCAACCGCAATAATCCAGGGGCCAACTATGTTGGCAACATTGCGAGCCTCCCGGTTCCACTCGCAGACCAGCAATCTGGAAACGTGACTGCAATCTGCACGAATGCCGCATGTACGGCCGCAAAACCACTGACCAGCTTGCAGCAACTGGCTATCCCAGCCGGCGCCCTCGGCGATTTCTTCGGTCCGGGCACAACGGTGGGTGTTCCGTTTGCCGCGCAGATCGGGGCGCGAGTGACCTTTTAGTGAGCAGCAGAAGGCCGGCTATTTGAATCCTTCGCTTTGACACTACTTCCACAGAATGTTTAATCTTGGCACGGGATGATAGCAAGGCTAACAGGGATAGTTGTGTTGATAGTCGCAACCTTTCCGTTCATCTATTACTTAATCTCCTTGTATAGCTCCTGGCGTTTTTTCCACGGCCAAAAGAGCAAACAGATTTCAGGCCCCGACTTCACGCCTCCGGTCAGCAATCTCAAACCTATCCGTGGCATCGATCCGGACGCTTACGAAAATTTCGCGAGCTTCTGCCGCCAGGACTATCCGGATTATGAACTGCTTTTCTGCGTGGGCGATAAGGACGATCCGGCGGTGCCGGTTCTTGAGAAACTCGCCAGGGATTTCCCGCAGCGCCAAATTCGAGTGCTCTTTGGCAGCGGCAGCAACGCGCCAAATGACAAGGTGGCCAAACTGGCTCGGCTTGTCGGCGAGGCGCAGCATGAAGTAGTCGTCATCAACGATAGCGACGTGCGGGCACGACCCGATTACCTCCGCACCCTGGTCGCCCCCCTGATCGATTCCCAGGTCGGCGCAGTGACGTGCCTGTATGTGCCGATCGAGGAGAAATCGTTGCCGCAAAGCCTCCAGACGATTGGCATGGTTTCTGATTTTTACCCCGGCATCCTGGTCGCACGGCAACTCGATGGCGTCAAGTTTGCCCTGGGAACGACAATCGCCACTACCCGAACCCGGCTTGCCGGCTTTGGCGGCTATCGAGCCATTGAAAATCGCCCGGGCGATGATCTTTTGGTGGGCCGATTGATCGCGGAACAGGGCTACAAGGTTGAACTCTTACCCTATGCCATCCAGACGGTTGCCGATTACGAATCGATGCCGGACCTCCTCCACAAGCGCATGCGCTGGGTCGTAGTTATGCGACACATGCGCCCATGGGGTCATCTTGGCCTGCTGCTGACTCAGGGATTGCCTTGGTCATTGGCCGCTGTGGCGGTTCACCCCTCGTTGGGCACGGCTCTTGCCTATCTTGGCAGTTACCTGGCCCTCCGCTGCGCGATGACCTGGATCATTGGGGTTCAGGGTCTGAAGCAGAGCGTGCTTTGGAAAAAGCTTTGGCTCATCCCGGTGTGGGACGCAATGGCTTTCTGCATCTGGCTGGTCAGTTTTGGACGGAACACCGTCCGCTGGCGCGGCGGACAATACTACATCCGAGACGGGGTCCTCGTGCCCGCGGCTGCAAACACGATCAAGGACTAATCCCCGGCCAGGCCGTTACGGTTTGCTGTACTCAACCTCGGGCTTCGATCGCGCTGAGCTGCGCCGGCCATTTCGTCCGTTTCGTTTCGCCGACCCCACAGTTTCAAGATCCGCCTCAAGCGCCTCAATCGTGCTCACCTCTGCAGCCTGCGGTTGACGATCATTGCGCGCCTGCCGCCAGTTCACTTTCGGCATCATCATCGAAACATCGACGCGATCTCGATATCGCATGGCGATGTTCATCAGCGAATCAAGCAGCGAATCCGACAGTAGGTGTGGTACCAGACCGAGTTCGATCAGCTTTGAGTGCTTCGCGTTGTAATAGTGCTCCTCAGCTTCCACCCGCGGGTCGGGAATGTGATCGACCTCGACGCGCAATCCCAGTTTCTCGCCCGCCGTCTTCACCATATGCGCCAGGTCAAGAACCGAGAACTGCTCGGTGAACTGATTGAATACGCGGAATTCGCCTTTCTTCGCAGGGTTGAGACATGCGATCTCGATACAGCGCACGGTGTCCCGAATGTCGAGGAAGCCGCGGGTCTGTCCCCCTTTTCCGTAGACCGTGAGCGGCATTCCAATCGCCGCCTGCACACAAAACCGGTTCAAAACCGTGCCAAACACCTCGTCGTAATCGAAACGATTGATCAAGGCCTCGTCCATGGCGACTTCATCCGTCATCGTTCCGTAGACCACGCCCTGATTCAGATCGGTCGCGCGCAAGCCCCAGATCTTGCACGTGAACATGATGTTGTGGCTGTCGTGGACTTTCGAAAGATGATAGAAGGAGCCGGGCTGCTTGGGATAGGGGAGCACATCCTTGCGCCCGTTGTGCTCAATCGTGATGTACCCTTCCTCGATATCAATGTTGGGAGTGCCGTATTCGCCCATGGTTCCCAGCTTGATCAGGTGGCAGTCAGGCGCAAATTCCCGCAGAGCAAACAGAAGATTCAACGTTCCGACCACATTGTTGACCTGTGTGAAAACCGCGTGCTTGCGGTCGATCATGGAATATGGGGCAGCGCGCTGTTCGGCGAAGTGGACGACAGCGTCGGGGTCGAATTCCCTGAGGGCTGAGGAAAGAAAATCGTAGTCCATCACATCGCCCACAAAGAGTTCGATGTGCTTTCCGGTGAGCGCCTGCCAGACTTTGAGACGCTCGGAAAGTGGACGAATCGGGGTCAGGGTCTCCGCGCCGATCTCGTGGTCCCACTGCCGCCGGATGAAATTGTCGAGTATGGCAACGGAATGCCCTTTGTTCGACAGGTACAGCGCGGTGGCCCAGCCGCAGTACCCATCACCACCCAGAACAGCAATTCTCATTGCCCCTCCTTAGATGTGGAACTTAGATACCCTGGGAATGCATTTGATGCTAATGCCGCTCGAGATATAACTGATTCAAATATCGCTACCAATTCGAAGTGCTTGGGATACCAACGAATCATTCTATCGTAAGCCCCGCTGCCGTCAGGAGAAATGCCTTCGGAATGCAATACTAACGGTCTGGGCGGCATATCCTGCAATTGGATGGTTTGTCAAGATAGTTTTTCCTCCGCTGCGGGTCACCACGAAAACCTCGTCATGTCCCACCAGCTTGCCCAGTTGGGGAACGTCGCCGTCTTTAGCGACCATGTAAACCCGTTGGGGGTCCGACCAAAGACGCTGGAATCTTGAGTTATCGATAAACACATCCGGTACTCCGGGAGCGTACCCGCCATATTCCAGATTCATGAAGCGGCCGTTCAACAGCAACGCTGAACGGTTGGTATAAAAGAAAATCGAAGAGAAGGTGTAGTAATGATGATTGATGACCAGCGTCCCGGGAGGTGACTTCTCCAGTACTTCCGCTAGCGGCCGGGAAGAAAGATAAGGGTCGAAAGCCACCATGGCCACCCGGGCCGCGTGCAAAAAAAGCACCATCATCACCGTCGCCGCGAACACGGCTCGTCTGGTGCTCGCTTTGAAAGCTCCCACCGCACCAACACCGAAGGCCGCTGCGGCAAGCGCAAGCGGAAATCGGAGATGAGCGAAGGATGCCAGCGTCAAATCCTCCATGTGCCCGAGCGACAGTTTGTAGGCGCTGGGATGCTGCGTAAGGACGGAGTAAATGTCTCCGGTTGTCGGAAACTTCCGGCTTAGGACTACAAGAACGATGGCAGCAGTTGCTGCCAGGGCGGCAATGAGAGACAAGGCGCGAGTTCCGCGTTTTATCCATTTGCCGCCGGCCACAATGGCGGAGCCGAGCAGCAGGGCAAAACCGGGATAGGCCGGCATTGAGTAGTATTCCTGAGTAGTTGAGAACGTGAAAAATACCAGGATGAAACCCACCCAACAAAGCGCGAGCAGCCGCGTGCGCCCAGCCCGATCCACCGGCTTGAATGACAGCTTTGTTAGGCCCCCAAGATAGACACTCCAGGGGAACAGCCACAAAAGATGAAAGAGCCAGAAATACAGGCGCGGCACCGTGTCATAGTCGCGCGGATAGCGCAAGTTTAAAAAGCGTAGAAGCTGCTCATTAATGAAGAAGAACCAGAGAAAACCGTGGTATTGGCCGGGGCCACTGTGCAGCGTGAAGGCAAAATACGGGGGATTCCGTAATGTCGCGAGCACATGCCAGGGAGCCGCAATTGCCAGCACAATTAACGTGCCCGTAAACGGATGGAGCCGCTTCCATGTCGAGGCCGAGAACAGCTGATGTGTCGCATATAGGTAGATAAGCCCTGCGGCAATTGGAAACACGATCCCAATCAGGCTTTTCAGCAATAATCCCAGACCCAGATTCAGTGCCAGGACGGCTGCCCAGAACCTTGGATAAAATTCTTCTTCATCCAGCGCGCGCAGGAAAGCCCACATTGCCAACGCCACCGTGAGAGTCAAGATCACGTCGGGAATAAGGATTCTCGTGAACAAAAACAGGCCGGTGCATGTGGCCATGCACAACCCGGCATAAAGGCCGGCCCGCCGCCCGAAAGCCCAGATTCCGAACGCAGCAGTTGCCCAACAAAGAGCGATTGCTGACAATGCGATCGGAATGCGAGCTGCCCAGTCATGTACTCCGAAAACGATGTAAGACACGGCGATGAGCCAGTAGACGAGCGGCGCTTTCTCCAGGTACACCACCCCATCGAGTCGGGCCGTCACCCAGTCTCCCGACGCCAGCATGTTGCGCGCGATCTGCGCCTGCACGGCGTCAACATCGTCCATGAGCGAGGGCGGAGAGATGATGCAGCCCAGGTAGACTGCGGCCGCAACCAGCAGGACGGCTAAATATACGTGCCAGTTTTTTCCTGGACCAGTTCCTTCATTGCAGCGGATGCAACCTGAATCCCCCACTTTTTCATCCAGAGAAACAGGACCATTAATCCCCATAAGTGATATCCAACATTTGTGCGCCTCTCCAGGTGGTGCTGTAGGTAGGTCCTGATCGCAGCAGGGTGGAACAGACCGGCATACTCGGCAGCGCCCGCTGTTACCGTTTCCACGAGCAGCGAACGCAGGGGCCCCCGCAACCAGTCGTGGGCTGGAATATCGAATCCGATCTTCTTGCGCTTGAGAATCGAATCTGGCAGCTTGCCTTTCATCAATTCTTTTAGAACCACTTTCTGCTCGGAGCCGCGAATCTTCAAGCTCACCGGCAAGGATGCGCTGAATTCCACGATTCGATGATCCAGAAACGGCGGCCGAACTTCGAGCGAATGAGCCATGCTCATGCGATCGGTCTTGGTGAGGATGTCATCGGGCAAAAAGTACTTCTGATCGAACCAGAGGAACGGAGACAAATCGTCTCCGGTGCGAATCAAGCTCCTGAGTTCGCGCAGCGTGCGGTGCAGCGCACCTGGAACGCGATGCTCCAACAGATGGTGCTTTTCCGCATCCGAGAAAGTTCCATTCCAGTGGACGTGGGCCCGATCTGGGCTCATGAGCGAACCTTCCAAAAACCGCGTCGCTTTGTATTCGAAGCCGATCTTCTCGTCGGACACCGGCCAATGCCGTAATGTACCCAGACCTAGCCGGAGCAGCGTTCCCGGTAACCGCTGCATCGGCTTCGCAAGCTGGTTAGCACGGTGGGTCAGATATCCGGCAAAAATTTCGTCGGCACCCTCCCCGCTCAGGCTCACGGTCGTTCTTGTCTTGCTTAATTTGGATAAGAACCACACGGGCAGGGCGCCTGCGTCGGCGCTGGGCTCGTCGGAGTAATACGCAAACTCTTCAATTGCTCCTTCGAGATCAATTTCGGGGTTAAGATCGAGCTGTTCATGCTCGGTTTCGTAATGATTCGCGACCTGCCGGATGTAGTCGCTCTCATCGAAGCTGCGGCCACGAAATGAAATCGAGAACGTCTTGAGCCGCGAGCTCGATTCGGTGGCCGCATAGTGCAGGATCGTCGAGGAATCGATGCCCCCGCTCAGCCACATTCCCAGCGGCACATCCGAGATCAGGTGTTCGCGAATCGACTGCCGCAGCAGCGAATCGAGTTCCTCTTTGGCGTCTTCCAACGTGCGCTCATGCGGCGCAGGAACCGGCAGCGTCCAGTAGGCATTCGTCGAGATCTGGCCGTCGCGCCACTCGAGCCACTGTCCCGGAGGAAGCTTTTCGATGCCTTCGACCAGAGTCCACGGACTCGGAACATAGTTCATCGAAAGATAGCAATCCAGCCCCTCCAGACTTAACCTGCGCTCAATTTCCGGATGAACGAAAATGGCCTTCAGCTCTGAACCAAAGAAGAGATCTTCCCCATTACGCGCAAAAAAGAGAGGCTTGATGCCCATGCGATCGCGGGCCAGCACCAGGCGATGGTCCCGCTCCGTCCAGAGTGCAATCGCAAACATTCCCCGCAGCCGGGAGAAGCAGGCTGTGTCCCATTCCAGAAAAGCGTGCAGAACGGTTTCCGTGTCGCAGTGCGAAACAAAACGGTGTCCCAGCTTCTCCAGTTCCGCACGCAGCTCGAGATGGTTGTAGATTTCACCATTGAAGACGATGGTCGTGCCCGCCGCGCTGATCGGTTGATCGCCCGAGCCCAGATCGATGATTTTCAGCCGCGTTGCCCCCAGCGACGCGGTTTTCGACTCAAACACACCTTGCTGGTCCGGCCCACGGTGGATGAGCGTAGAAGTAGCGCTCCGAATACGCTCAGGATTGGGAATCCAATTTTTATGTGTAAAACCGGCTATGCCACACAATGTGGTACACGTCTCCGATAGCGAGGGCTCCAGGAAACACGAATTCTCGCTGCGTCACCCTAGACACAGATGCTACTGATTCGTCCTATTATCCACTATTTAGGAGTCGGATGCTCGTTTTCGCGCCGAATGTCGCATTGAATCAGCCCCGGTGTACACTCTCGGCCATGAAGCCTTGCCGCAAGTGCGGACATAACGTCTCCGAGCAAGCCGTGTTCTGCCCAAACTGCGGCGAGCCTTATCCCGCAAGAGACCAATCCGGCGGGCGCGGATTCGAATACAAGTCGGAAGCCAACCTTTTCGGTCTTCCCTGGCTGCACATTTCCTTCAAATATCGTCCTGACCGCAGGCCGGTTCCGGCCAAAGGCATCATCGCCATCGGACAGTTCGCCTTCGGCGTGATCACCATCTCGCAATTCGGGATCGGCGTATTCAGCATCAGTCAATTCACCATCGCTGGTTCAGCCCTTGCTCAGTTCGCGCTGGCCTATAACCTGATCGCACAATTTGGAATCTTCCTCCATCAAGGACGCGGGCAGCTTGTCATCAGCCTGGCCCAACTCCTGCGCTATCTTTCCTGAGTCAACATCCGCATCTCTCATCTACTGTCATCCTGAGGAGCCAGATGTCCGTCGCTCGCGAAGGACATCGCGACAAAGAATCTATGCATTTAGAAGGACCCGTGGAAGGGCACGGCTTCAGCCGTGCCAAATACGGCCAGAAACCGAGACCACGCGCCAATGCGGCGCAACTACCAATTGCATCGGATCACGGATTGGCCGTGGAGCCAGCTCCAGAAATTCCCTGATAGGCGAAGCTGGTGTGGTCAAGATAGCAATAGAGGCTTAACCAGCATTTCGCGAGAAGGTATATATACCTTCTCGCGTTATGTCGAATCTGGCGCTAAGGCATGAGGAATGTTTAAGATACTCGATTAGATAAGCTGGTATCACTTGGTATATATACCAAGTGATATCACGAGCACCCACTCGTGCTGCCGCAGGACATGCAGCGATAGCAGCTGCCGTTGCGAGTCATGATCGATCCGCAGAAGCTGCAAGTCGGAGCGTCGCCCAGGTCCACGATGCTGGACAGGGCATCGGCGGCGTGAACCGTCCCACCGGCGGCCGAGGGCGGCCTGCCCACAGCCGTATCAGCAGAGCCGTTGAGATCGCCGATCTCTGGCGCCTGAGCGCCCGACAGCTTCGGCCGCAGGTTCTCGAACAGCAACTGCTGCTGTCCGGTGAGGAAGCGCATGTGAAGCCAGCGGAAAATGTAATCCATGATCGATTTGGCGAAACCGATGTCCGGATTGTTCGACCAGCCGCTGGGCTCAAAGCGTGTGTGCTCGAATTTGTCGCAGAGCAGCTTGAGCGGCACGCCGTGCTGCAGAGCAATGGAGACGGCGAGCGCGAAGCTGTCCATCAGGCCGCTGACGGTCGAGCCTTCTTTGGCCATGGTGATGAAGATTTCGCCGGGATCGCCGCTGGGGTAGAGGCCGACGGTGATATAGCCCTCGTGCCCGCCGATATTGAATTTGTGCGTGACCGACATGCGCTCTGCCTGCAGCTTGTGGCGGACGGCGCGCGGGGGAGCGTTGAGGTTTTCTTGCTCTTGTAGCGCGGACATTCCTGTCCGCGAACCCTCGCCTGCCGGAGCCGCAGTCTTAGTTCCCGCAGCACTGAGCGGCTGACTCTTTTTGCAGCCGTCGCGGTAAATCGCGACCGCTTTCAATCCGAGCTTCCACGCCTGGATGTAAGCCTCCATAATTTCTTCGACCGAGGCCGACTCAGGCAGGTTCACGGTCTTCGAGATTGCACCGGAGATGAACGGCTGCGTCGCAGCCATCATCCTGAGGTGTCCCATGTAGTGGATCGAGCGTGTGCCTTTCGCCGGTTTGAATGAGCAATCAAACACCGCGAGATGCTCGTCTTTAATGTGCGGCGCGCCTTCAATCGTGCCGGTCGCATCGATGTAGCTGACGATTTTGTCGGCTTGATCGTGGTCGTAGCCCAGCTTGAACAACGCCGTGGGCACGGTGTTGTTCACGATCTTGATCATGCCTCCACCCACCAGTTTTTTGTATTTCACCAGCGCCAAATCCGGCTCTACCCCGGTGGTGTCGCAGTCCATCATGAAGCCGATGGTGCCGGTGGGGGCGAGAACGGTGACCTGGGAGTTGCGATAGCCGAATTTCTCGCCGTGGGCGAGAGCTTCGTCCCAGCAGGCTTTGGAGGTTTCGTAAAGCGGAGCCGGTACATTGTTCTTGTTAATGTTGTTGACAGAGGCGCGGTGCATGCGGACCACGTCGAGGAACGGCTCGCGATTGATGTACCAGCCCGGACAGGCTCCGCCGGGCATGACTGTCGAGCTTCGCTCGACCTGGACAGCCGGGACGGCCGTCCCCACGTGGACTGTGCCCAGGTTAGTTTCAGCCAGGGTCTTCTGAGTCGCTTCGGTGGCGGGGACGAGAGGCTCGCAAAGTTCGGCAATCTTTGATGACTGAAGATACGCTTCGCCGCACATGATGGCGGTGACGCAAGCGGCGTAATCGCGGCCCGCATCAGAGTCGTAGGGGAGACCTGCGGCCATGAGCAGCGCGCCTAGATTGGCATAGCCGAGTCCGAGCGGACGATAGTCGTGGGAGTTGCGGACGATCATCTCGGTGGGGTAGCCGGCGTTATCGACGAGAATTTCCTGGGCCGTAATCACAACGTCCACCGCGTGGCGATAGGCCTCGACGTCAAACGTCCCATTGGGAGCGAACTTGAGCAGGTTGAGGCTGGCCAGGTTGCACGCCGAGTCGTCGAGGAACATGTACTCGGAGCAGGGATTCGAAGCGTTGATGCGGGCCGTGTTCTTGGAAGTGTGCCAGCGGTTGACGGTCGTATCGAACTGCATGCCAGGATCGCCGCAGTGCCAAGTCGCGTCGGCAATTTTGTAGAGCAGATCCTTAGCCTTGTGAGTCTTCATTGGACGGCCGTCTTTTACTGCGCGGGTAGAAAAGTCGGTGTCGCGCAGGACGGCGTACATGAAGTCATCCGTGACACGCACGGAGTTGTTGGCGTTTTGGAAAAAGATAGAGCTGTAGGCGTCGGAATCGGGGTGTGATCCGTCATAACCCATAGCGACAAGCGCATGAGCTTTGGCTTCTTCTTTCTGCTTGCACTCGATGAAGTCGACGATGTCAGGGTGGTCGATGTTGAGAATGACCATTTTGGCGGCACGGCGAGTCTTGCCGCCAGATTTAATGACGCCGGCAAAAGCGTCGAAACCCTTCATGAAGCTGAGCGGGCCGCTGGCGATGCCGCCGCCGCTCAGGGTCTCGGTGGAAGAACGCAAAGACGAGAGGTTGGTGCCGGTGCCGGATCCCCACTTGAAGAGCATGCCTTCGGTCTTGGCCAAAGTGAGAATCGAATCGAGCGAATCCTTCACCGAGTTGATGAAGCACGCGGAGCACTGCGGCGTTTTGTAACCCGTCACGCTGAATTCGACGCGGCCAAGCGCGTGATTCCAATGCCAGTTGGTGGCGTCAGAGTTCGTCTCGATGCGGTCGCAGCCAACGTTGAACCAGACGGGCGAGTTGAAGGCCGCGTATTGGCGGAGAAGAATGTGCGCGAGCTCATCGTGGAAGATGGCGCCATCTTCGGGAGTATTGAAGTATCCCTGTGCGAGTCCCCAGTCACGAATGGTTTCTGCGACACGGCTGACGAGCTGACGGACGCCGGTTTCGCGCTCGGGGGTGCCGATCGTGCCATGCAAGTATTTGGAGGCGACGATGTTGGTCGCGGTCATCGACCAGTCTTTGGGGACTTCAACATCTTTCTGTTCAAAGATCACGTTGCCGTGGGCATCGGTGATCTGCGCAGTGCGGCGCTCCCATTCAAGCTCGCCGTAGGGAGACACGCCGGCCTTGGTGAAAAAACGACGGAAGGTCAGACCAGGGGCCTTTCTCGCAGTTGGAATTGCCGCAGTCGTCGAAACAGTCGTATCGGGGGCTCGCTTTTCGGTAACTTCCGCCATTATCTTCTCTCCTGGCAATCGGCGATGATGTCTCAATCCCGGTAAATCCGAAGCAGGCTCCAGCCACAGCAGGACTTGTCAACTATTGTCGCTCTCACGGGGGGAATCCGGCGACGCCGGAGCCGTGGAACGGCCACCGCACATTCAGTTCTCAGGTCTCAGGCGTCAAAAGTGGCCTCCTTCGTCGGGGCCAGAGCAAGTCAGTTGCAGGAGCGGCGCGAGGCCACCTCGGCCAAAGCATTCCGCTCCCAGTTTCTACCTCAGCGTGGTTCGAACGACTCCGCTCCCAGAGGCGATCAGCTCTCCATGGGATGGTTACAGTACTCCTGCTGATTGTGGCTGTCAATAGGAAACACCTATATATTGTATATCAAAGCAATTAACAACCCAGATGCCAGTGATAAGAGCGGGCTTTTCCACATTCCCTGGGGCCACCAAGCCATCCCCGTTCGAGGATCGCGACAGCGGTACTCCCACTCTTTCTTGATTCGCCTCACGCGGCGGCGGGAGGGCCGGTGATGCAGGGCCTGAGCGAGGCGAGGGGTTCGTGGCGTCGAACGCAGGAAGGCCAACTTTCATCCGCCGGACCCATAGCGACATAAATGTCTTCGAAAATTTCACGGCGCTGAATGCTGCGCCGGCCATCGGAGAACTCAACCAGGTAGTCGCCGGGTTGGCCGCGATGTTCGCGTCCTAACGGATCGACGAACGCCAGTGGTTGAGTGAGTTGTTGCGCTTTGATCAGAAAGCGTGTGCGGTAGATGTTCCATGCAGCAGCAGGCGTATTCACGTCATTCACCCTTGGGGGGAGGGAGGGCCAATTGTCGGTTGAAGCTTGAGCGTCAAACTTTCACGCCGCAGTCCTTACGCGAAGGATCGAGGCAACTTCATCGGCTGGATTTTTGCTGTAAGGTGACGAGAATTTACTCTCCGGTTTCTGAGCTGGTCAATTCCAAATTTTTGGTGCAATGAGGAAAAGTGAGCGTGCGACCTGGAATACCATGCGACGATGACCCAGCATGGCTATGCGCGGCGAACACCGCTCTGGATCATCGGTTCAACGGTTGATTCATGATGCGAGAAATTTGCCGCGCTAGGCGTACTGTAGTTTCCACAAGCAGGACACAGATTATTCAGAAATGGGATGCTAAGGCTGGAACCGCTACAAAGAGAAAAAAGCCTCGGCTTGCAGCCGAGGCTGTTTGTGAAAACAACAAATCTAGCGGTGAGCCATTGCGGGTTCCTGATGAGCACGGAAGCTCTCCAGGCGGCGATTGATCTCATCCCAGTTGACCACGTTCCACCAGGCCGCCAGATACTCTGGACGACGATTCTGATATTTCAAGTAGTACGCGTGCTCCCAGACATCATTACCCATAATCGGGAACAAACCTTGGGAGATAGGATTGTCCTGGTTGGCAGTGCTGATGACCTGGAACTCGCCATTCGATTTACCCACCAGCCAAGCCCAACCGCTGCCGAACTGCTTGGCCCCAGCATCGTTGAACTTGGCCTGAAAGTCTTTGAAGCTGCCGAAACTTTTGCTAATTATTTCCGCGATGTGGCCTGACGGTTCGCCTCCGCCTTTGGGCTTCATGATTTTCCAAAACATTGAGTGATTCATGTGCCCGCCGCCGTTGTTGCGCACGGTGGTGCGAATGTCTTCAGGCACGGCGTTGAGGTCGCGGAGCAGTTCTTCAACTTTTTTCGATTGCAGATTGGGATATTTCTCCAGCGCCGCATTGAGATTCTTAACATAAGCGGCGTGATGCATGTCGTGATGCAGCTTCATGGTTTGGGTGTCAATCGTAGGTTCGAGGGCTGAGTAGTCATAGGGCAAAGGGGGTAGCTCATGAGCCATAGCGCTTTTCATCCTCCGGAATTAGAAGATGATACACGCTAACGCGGAGATTCACAGGAGAATTGAAATCGGCTGCAGCGCCCGGGTCTTGCAGGGGTGAACCAGAATCCGTGGAACGACACATGCGAAGGAAGAATGGACCGTCCACCGGCCTGAATTTGCTGTCACAGGCACCCGTGATAACGGTCACAGCCTTGTTGTGAACTGTTGGATAAAACCACTGGAATCCTGCCAGCGTGGCTCAGGCAGGCCAGGAAGGGAACATGTCTGAGCTCTTGACGCCTTTCGAACTAAGGTCGGCACTCATGCCATTGGCTTCCGTCACGCAAAAGAAGAAGGGGACGATTCTGTTCCGGCGGGGGGAGGAAGGGATTGGCGTGTTTCTTGTTTTCAGGGGGAAGGTGAACCTGCGATTGGATGGAAGGGCTTCCGTCTATCCGTGTCGCACGCTCGGGAGCGGATCAATTCTCGGATTACCCGCTACACTTTCGGGCGGAACTTACAGCTTACAGGCTGAGGTCAGTGAAGACGCTGAGCTGGGGTTTGTCTCGCGGCAAGACTTGCTGGAATTACTGGCCAAAGATACGAAGCTGTGCCTGGAAGTCATGAACATGCTCGGCAAGGAAATTACGAGTACTCGATTGGCCCTCGTGTCTCATAAAGCCAAGAAATCGCATGCGAGTCGGAATGGAGGCTAGTTAGGCTTGGGGAACTTCCATGCGCGGTGGCGCAATGGTTCCCGGCCTCTTTGCGGTCAACTTCGGAATACTCCAAACGATCACTCGGTAGCTTAGCAAGGTACCCAGTACGATGGCGTACTCAAGGGGCTTATGGATGTCTTTCTTGACCAGCCACCGGTAGTGAATAACGCCGGCCGTTGCGCTCAAGTAGATGAGTTGATGCAGACGCTGCCAGCGCCTGCCGCCAAGACGGCGGATCCAGCCGGAAGTAGATGTGATTGCCAGCGGGATGAGCAGGAGAAAGCCGGTGAATCCGACAGTGATGAATTTGCGCTTGGCGATATCGGCCGGCATTGCGTGGATGTCAAAAAATTTGTCCAGCCAGATGTAAGTAAGAAAATGCAGCACTGCGTAGAAAAAAGCGAACAGGCCAAACATCCGGCGAAAGCGAATCAGCCAAAGTTGGCCAGTCAGCTTGCGGATGGGAGTGACGGACAGAGTCACCAGCAGGAAGATCAGCGTCCAATCGCCCGTGGCATGGGTGATGACTTCGATGGGATTGGCGCCGAGCAGCTGGTTGTAGGCCTTCCACCCCAGGCGGGCAAGCGGGCCGAGGCAGGCGAGAAAAACTACGACTTTGAACCAACGAATCAATAGAAGTTACCAGAAGTCAGAAATTTTTCTTCAGATCCATCCCGCTATACAAGCTCGCCACCTGATCGTACCCATTGAACATTAGAGTAGGACGTTTGAAGAACTCACCCAATCGCCGCTCCTTTGCCTGGCTCCAGCGGGGATGGTCGACGTTCGGGTTGACGTTCGAGTAGAAGCCATACTCATTCGGCGCGGCCCTGTTCCAGGTATTAATTGGCTGCGAGTCGGTGAAGCGAATACGCACAATCGCCTTTGCGCTCTTGAAACCGTACTTCCAGGGAACAACCAGGCGGAGTGGGGCCCCATCCTGATTGGGAAGCACTTCGCCGTACATTCCGAAGCACAGAAGAGCCAGGGGATGCATGGCTTCGTCCATGCGCAAGCCCTCGACATAGGGCCAATCAAGGACGTTACTCCGCTGGCCGGGCATTTGGTGGGGATCGTAAATTGTGGTGAACTCCACAAATTTTGCTTTCCCGAGCGGCTGCGTCCGCGTGATCAGCTCGCTGAGGGAGAAGCCCACCCATGGAACCACGATCGACCAACCTTCGACGCAACGGTGACGGTAGATACGCTCTTCCGGTGTGGCCATTTTGAGGATGGTATCGATATCGAGCTCCTGCTTCTTGCCGACCAACCCGTCAATTTTGACAGTCCATGGCCGCGTCTTGAAGTTCTTGGCCAACCCCGCAGGTTCATATTTGTCTGTCGAGAATTCGTAGTAGTTGTTGTAATTGGTGACATCCTTGTAGGGCGTGATCGTTTCAGTGGTGGAAAACGAGCTTCTCTTGATTCCGTCGATTTTGGCATCTGCGTGAGCGATGGCGGTGGGAGAGATCAGCTCGTTGGCACCTTTAGCAGCAACTGCCGCCGCAACGCCGGCCAGCGCCGCTTCTCGCATAAATTTGCGACGGTTCAAATACAAACTCTTAGGAGTAATTTCCGAAGACGGGATATCGGCAGCTTTTTTAATGAGCACGGACAAGTTCCCCACTTCGATGTACGACGGCGCGGCTTTGCCGGATTTCGCCAGCGGCGCGGCCATCCCTTGATGAGACTTAGGGTAACAGGGAAAAGTTGCATGGGATGGCAATGTTGTCGAGTGCCGCGGTCGCTGGGTGGGGAGAAGGCGTTTCTAATCTGCCCGATGGACGAATCTACCGCCCACAATCGTCGCTATCACTTTTCCAGTGAGTTGCCAGCTATGGAAAGGCGTATTCCGCGATTTGGAACGGGATTTGGAGACGTCGAAAGTCCAATGCTTTCTGGGGTCAAAGATGGTCACGTCAGCGAAGCTTCCGCGAGCGAGTGAGCCCCGCCCTGGAAGATCCACAACTCGGGCTGGACCAGCGGTAAACAGCTCTACGATTCTCGTCAGTGGAATCCTGCGGTCGCGATGCAGTCGCATGATGGCCAATGCGAAAGCCGTTTCCAGCCCGGTGATTCCGAATGCCGCCTTGTCGAATTCGACAATTTTCTCCTGCATGGCATGGGGCGCATGATCGGTGGCGATCGCGTCGACAGTGCCGTCAGCCAGAGCAACCAGAAGTGCCTCGCGGTCCTCGACTGAGCGTAACGGAGGGTTCATCTTGTAGTTGGTGTCGTAGTCGTCGATGTCGGCATCGGTGAGGGTGAAGTGATGTGGTGTAACTTCGCAGGTGATGCGGGCTTTGCTGCGCCTGCCGCGGCGCAAGGATTTGAGCGCTTCAGCAGTCGAGAGGTGGGCCACATGATAGCGAGTTCCGGTGAATTGTTGGGCGAGTTGGACGTCGCGGTCGACGATCGACGCTTCCGCTTGTGGCTTCATCCCGCGAAGGCCGAGACGAAACGAGCTGGCACTCTCGTTCATGGAACAGTTTTCCGTCATGCGAGTGTCTTCGGCATGCTGAATGACCGGCAGATTAATTTCGGCGCCGAGGCGCAAGGCCTCGCGCATCGTGGTCTCGCTCAGAATTGGGCGGCCGTCGTCGGTAACCGCCACAGCGCCGGCGCGCTGAAGTCCGCGAAAATCCGTCAGAACCGCACCTTTACTGGCCTGGGTCGCTGCCGCGATGGGAAAAACATTGACGACTGCTCCTCTTTGGGGTTGGCGAAGCCAGGTAACCCAGTCGGGTGAGTCGACAATCGGTGAGGTGTTTGGCATGCAGCACACCGAAGTGAATCCGCCGGTGGCGGCTGCAGCGGTGCCGCTGGCAATGGTTTCTTTATAGCTTTGGCCCGGTTCCCGCAGGTGGACATGCAGGTCAATAAACCCGGGCGCAACCACCAATCCTCGCGCGTCAAAGGTCTCGTCTGCACCGGCCCGGATTTTGTTCGGCGGCGCGACCTCTGCCACGCGACCGTCGCGCAATAAGAGATCGGTAGGTGCGTTCAGTCTGACAGAAGGATCAATGAGGTGACCGCCCTTGATCAGGAGCGAGGCCGATTTGGATCTATCTTGTGGCATATAGTTTCATAGATCACTTGCGCGGTTCTATCTTGCTTTGCCCAGCGCTTTTGCCATGATCGCCATGCGAACGGGAACTCCATTGCGGACTTCTTCGACGATGGTCGACTGCGGACAATCGGCCACCTCCCAAGTCAACTCCAAGCCACGAATGATCGGGCCGGGATGCATCACAATAGCGTCGCGTTTGGCCAATTTCAGTCGGGCCATGGTCATCTGGTATCTCGTGATGTAATCCTGCAAGCGGATCTTTAAGCCGGCGAGGCGTTCCTTCTGAACGCGAAGAACCATGATCACGTCCGCTCCGCGAACTGCATCGTCGGTGCTGCGGCTGATTTGCAAGCCGGGGGCCAGAGACGTCGCCAGATCAGGCAAAAGTTCCGGCGGGCCGCAGAGCGTCACCTGAGCGTTGAATTTCGAAAGCAGGTGAACGGCGGAGCGGGCTACACGGCTGTGATAGATATCGCCCAGGATCACCACGCGCAAGCCGGACAAAGTCTTTTTGTGGCGCAGGATGGTGTAAGCGTCGAGCAGAGCCTGCGAGGGATGCTCGTGCATGCCGTCTCCAGCATTTACGACAGGTACTTTGAGGTGCGTGGCCATCAGCAATGGCGCGCCCGCAGAGGGATGCCGGACGACGATCAAGTCAGCACCGACGGCTTGAAGAGTGTAGCCGGTATCGAGTAAAGACTCGCCTTTCTCGATGCTGGAACCGCTCGACAGCACGAGGGTGGTCATGGCCCCAAGAGATTTGGCTGCAATTTCGAATGAGCTGCGGGTACGAGTGGAGGCTTCGTAGAAGAGGAGCAGAATCTTCTTGCCGCGCAACAGAAGGCGAGGTCTTGCGGGATTCATGCGGCGGGCAAGCTTGAGCAATGCGGTTATTTCCGCAGCCGACAGGTGTTCGATATCGAGCAGGGAACCGCGTGGAACGTTGTTCATCACTGGCCTGGCATCAGGCGGGAGGACGGCAAGACCTCAGCCTTGTTTTTCCACCAGCAGAACCTTTTCTGCATTGTCAAGCTCACGTAACTTCACTTCGATGATCTCGCGATCCGTGGTTTGCACCTTGCGGCCGACGTATGTGGCTTCGATCGGCAGCTCGCGATGGCCGCGATCGATAAGTACGCAAAGTTGCACCTGCTTAGGACGTCCCTGGTCGAAGAGCGCGTCCAACGCCGCACGGGTGGTGCGGCCGGTGTAAAGGACATCGTCGACTAACACGATTCTCTTTCCGGTGATGGGAATCCCGATTTCGGTTTTTTGTACAACCGGTTTTGGACCGACAGTCGAGAGATCATCGCGATAAAGCGAGATGTCCAGGGTACCCACCGGGACCGGTTTCTTTTCAATGCGCTGGATCATCTCCCCCAAGCGCTGCGCGAGAAAGACGCCGCGGCGGCGAATACCCACGATGCCCAGTTCATCCGCGCCATCATTTCTCTCGATGATTTCGTGGACCAGCCGAACCAGGGTTCGTTCGATCTCCGATGCCGACATCAACTGCGCTTTTTCTTTCAGGTTGGCGGCGCGGGTGGCAGGTCGCGGAGTCATGAACGCTGCATCATACGCGGGGTGAGCGGCGGGGGGCAAGGGAACCGAGCGGGATTATTTTCCCCTTCGGCGGACCAGGGCCGCGGTCAGAGCTCCGCCAGCGCTGGAAAGAACCAGGAAGAATACGAACATCACGGCCAAGCCCATCCCCATCACCAACGCCAGCCCGGGTGGGCTTTTCAGGTATTCCAGAACCTGTTGTGCCTGGGGATCTGAAGCTCGCGCGGCGGATTGCTGAACTGCCTCGAGCAACGCGGCACGGAGTTGACCCCCGCTGTGAAATACCAGTACCTCGAACGCGGTGAAGACAGCAAAAATGGCAAAAGCGAACGTTCCGCTCACCGCACCCAGACGGGCCCCCGCGCCCGGTGTCAACGACGCGAGCAGAGGTCGTCTCCGATAGAAGAGGACAGCGAGAACTCCAGCGGCGATCATCCCCAGCCCAAACGCCCCCAGCGGAACAAACATGAGAAGAGCGGAAATGAGTCCTGCCAATGCCGCAGAAGGCAGAGCCCGAGACCACTGAATCGAGCTCAATTCCGGAGAGGCGCCAGATTCGCCCACAAGAACTGACGGTAAGGTGGCAGCCAGTGCTTCGGGTGTTGCGACGCGAATCTGGGGAGCTGCGCAGCTTGGGCAGAAGGCAGTTCCGTCCTCTACGGTAGCGCCGCATTTATTGCAGGGATGCTCCACAGATTCAAACTACCAGCAGATGGAAAAACAGCGCAAGGATGCGGCCGCGTAGTTGAATCTAAGCCTTAGATGTCGGCCTGCTTCCCGCGAGTGCGAATGTAGACAACCGCAAAGTCCGATCCCTTTCCGTGTGGTTCGACGGAGACGAGGTGTTCATTGTCTTCGGTACCAGTCTTCAACTCGACAACGTTCCCGCTATTGTCGCCTTCACAGCTCACCGGACGCGACCCATGCTCACCGCTTCTGGCAACCATGTCTCCGCCATGCTTGTCGGTATGACACTCAACAATGTCGCCAAACTTCGTCATTCGCTTACGATAGAACGCCAAAATCTTGCCAGGCGGGTCGTCGGATTCATACTCGATGGCCACGACCTTTACACCGAACAGGCCGCTCGAGATGTTTACGTTCGCGCTTTTGGTTTCACCGTCGGAGCTGGGTTTCTGGCGAGCGCCCGGATAGGGCGGCAGGCCGGTGTCATGCACATCCGCTTCTTCGTTGACGTGAATCCCGCCAATTGGTGTCTCGATATCGACCTTGCTGTCACCGCTATCGTGGTCCTTCACGCTCACACTGCAGGCTGGAAAAACCAGGCAGACCGCGAGCGCCGCAGCAAGGGCGAGATATCCGTCTTTATTGTCCAGCAGCTTGGGAGTGAACATATGCACCTCTTTCCGCCGCCTGCGCCGGTCGGTCGATGCCGAAGCCCCGTTGTGCAACGTTGGGGATGGTCACAGGCAGGCGCCCACGAATTGCAATTTCGCCGAAAAGGGCTTTCACGGCACTTGTCTCCGAGACGGCGGCATTGGAAAACGTACAAAGATAGTTCTGCACGACCGGGAAATCCTGCGCGAGATAAGGATTGCCTATGGCAATCATCACAGTTTTCTCCGCCGCGTGATCCAGGATTGCCTGCAGGAGTGCGCCATTCGCATCCGAGACTCCGACACTGTTTATTACTCCGTTCGGTCCTGGTAACGCTCTCCCCGCCGTTGGAACCACGTAGACGGCGGCAATGACCTTCTTGGCTTGCTCTACTGCCTTGAGCACATCCGGGGACATGGCATTTGCGATGCGCGAGTCTACATAAAACACATTCATATTCGGAACGCGGGTGCGAAGTTGCCGTTCCAGCACCCGGCCTGCGTCGAGGCGGACATCCTCCGAGAAGATCACACACACGGTGTTATTGCTCACCGCCTCCACGTTCTGATACGGAAGACCGGCTGCAATAGTTCCGGAGCTTTTCAGGGGTAGAATTTTGCCGTTGTCACGGACGAGGGTGACCGCATCGTCCGAAATCTGCTGACCCATAGCCAGGTGATCCGGTTTGCCTACAAGTTCCTCGAGCGCCTGCAAGTTCACCAGGCGAGCTCTGTGCAATCCCAGGGAGGCTTTTGCTTTCAACACCTTCAGGACTGAGGCATCAAGCTGGGTGGGGGTGATTTCGCCGTTTTGGACGGCCTGGAGCATGGCCCGGTAAGAGGCATCGAGATCCACGGGAAGGAGCAAGACGTCATTCCCGGCTTTGAAGGCATCTACGGCCGTTCTCCCGATGTTGCCGGAGTACATACGGGTCAGCGCGGCCATATCGAGTGCATCCGTTATCACGATTCCCTGAAAACCCAGCTGATTTCTTAGCAGTCCGGTCACAATCGCCAGCGATGTTGTCGCTACCTGGTTGGGCTGAGAATCCAACGACGGGACGGTCACGTGGGCAATCATGACCGAGTCCACGCCCGCGGCGATGGCTTGGCGAAAAGGTGGCAGTTCTACGGATTCCAGGCGAGCCATATTCCCGGTGACCTGGGCCACACCAAGATGCGAATCAGTGGCGGTGTCACCGTGGCCGGGAAAATGCTTGGCGGTGGTCATCATTCCATTTGCACGGGCGGCTCGAATGTATGCCGCGACGAGGTCACCGACTTGCTTCGGGTCCTCTCCAAAAGAACGAGTGTTGATGATCGGGTTGGCAGGATTTGAGTTGACATCCGCGTCGGGAAAGAAGTTCCAATGCACGCCGATCGCGCGTGCCTCCTCGGCTGTGATTCGGCCAAACGCTTCTGCATATTCAGACTTGGCTGCCGCGCCGAACGCCATGGCATGAGGGAAATCCGTAGTTCCGTGCAGGCGCATGCTGGCGCCACGTTCAAAATCTGCGGCGATCAGCAGCGGCAGCTTCGAGTCCTTTTGTAGACGGTTCAACAGCACTGCAGCTTCGTAAGGCTGGTTGCGATACAGAAAAGGAGGGTCCCAGCTCACAGTCATCGCAAAGGAGCCGATGTGGTATTTGGTCATGGTGTCCCGAAGCTGAACATATTGCGGGTTGTTTACGTTGAGGAACTCTGCGCGCACCCAGATCATGAACAACTGGCCGATTTTTTCTTCCGTGGAAAGCTTGTGGAGAGTTTTCTCGGCCCATTTTTCGCCCCCGCCATCGAGATGGATGGAACCTGGAGCCGAGTACTTCTCTTTTCCAAATGAGGCGGCGGAAAGCAAAAGACATATCCCAGCGACGATGATTGAACGCGGCATAAGCCGAAGATAGCACAAGGGTTGGCGCTCACCCGTCTGAGCGGTCACCAGGGCCGTCACCGCGCCGGTTATCGCGACAGGGCACGTTGGTTACTTGCGGGGTTCCAAGGGCAGGGTTCATGCTGAAGCGATATGCTGGATGTGGAACAACTTTCGTACGCCTCAGAGGACTGGTCGCCTGAAGCGATGTGCGACAAGGTGTCCAGAATCTTCCAGGTCAAGCAAACTGAAGTGGCATTGTTGGAACTTCGCGGGAAATTGTTGCATTTCGTATTCCCCACCGAACTGAAAACCGCCGGCGCCATTCCACTGTCGAGTTCAGCGGTTGCGGCACGAACCGCGCAGACGAAGAAAGCGGAACTCTTTAACGGCTTTACGCAAGTCAATCACTTTAGCGTCTTTGAGCTGGTGAAAATCGGGGACAGCGGATTGGACGACCAGGTAATTCAGAAGCTTATGTCTGCGCCAGTCATCAACGGCGTAGGGGAAGTCCTGGGAGTTATTCAAATCTCTCGCAAAGGGCCGCGCCCCAACATTGCAGGTCCAGACTTTACCCCGGCGGACTTGCAGAAGCTCCAGTCAGTTGCCAACTTCATCGCCAAGTTTATGGCAAAGGCCAGAGCAGCGGCGCAAGCTGCAGCCCAGCTTTAATCATCCCTGTTAGTTGTGCCAACAACAACAAGCTACGAGTTCACGTCACAGATGATGCGTGACTCACGTCACTGACAACGTGGATGAATCCGTGCGTAGTAATATTGCGCCAGCTTGCCCCCCGAAGAGCCGTTCCTGCCTACTGAAACGCACCCCCTGCGGACGAGCTGTCTGAATTTCCTGATCAAGAATCAAGGAGGCTACCGCTATGTGGGGACAATTGCGGAGTCTGGTTTGCACCCTAAGCGCTACGGTTCTGGTTGGTGTTTTGGTTCTACTGGCGGGATGTGGTGGAGGAACACTCGGGGTCGGTGGTGGCACGGCTGGCGCAGGAGGCGGCGGTGGAGGCGGAGGAGGCGGCGGAGGCGGTGGCGGTGGAGGCAGTGGCGGAGTGGCCCCTGCTAGTGTCGCCTACCTGACCTGGAGCAGCGGAACTGGCCTCGGCCCCTACTACTATCAGGTCAACTTGATGAGCAGCACCGGGGTAAAGCCGGTAGGATCGCCCGACACGTGGGAGCGCGCGCGCCTCTCCCCCGACGGCAAGAAGATCGTTTTTTCGAAGATGGTCTTCTTTGACGATACATGGAGGCTCCAGATAGGGGTCATGAACGCGGATGGCTCCGGCCAGACAAACTTAACGAATTCCGGAGAGAGCCTCTGTCCAGTATTCACGCCAGACGGCACCAAGATCCTCTACCAACATCTACCCGGGCCGGCGCTTTACAGCAACTGGGACTTGATTCTGATGAATGCCGACGGTAGCAATCCTGTTAACCTCACCAACCAGAACGGAACCAGCTATCTGTATCCCGCCATCTCGCCAGACGGCAAGACAATCGCCGTAGAGGTAAAAGGTGCGAACGGTGGCCTGGCTACCATGAACATCGATGGGTCGGGATTCAAGGTGATCGCGCAGGGCAAGTTCTCATGGCCGGCTTTTGGCGTGGACGGCTCGAAAATTTTTGTGACCTACTACAACGGTACTGGAAACGACATTGATGTTATCGACTCGGACGGCACAAATCAGACCGCGCTCACGACCAGCAACTACGATGAATGTCCGGTGGTCGCGGGCAACAAGGTCGTGTTTATGTCTACCCGGGATTCGCAGACGCACTCCGCCTCCGATTTCGAGATCTATGAGATGAATCCCGATGGGTCGGGAATCACTCGCTTAACCAACAACACGGTTTATGACGGCTTTTTCGATTTTGGGTTATGGCCGATGTTACCGGCCTGGAGGTAATGGATTGGGAAGCAGAAGTCTCAGCTTACACGTTGTAGAGCCCTCGAAAACTGCCGTGGCGACGAGAGTGTGATTACGCCTGTGCGGCCGGTGCTGGCGGAGGCGGTGCAGCCTGACTTACACCAGTGTTGACTAGGTCCTTTAATTCCTTACTAGGCTTGAAGAATGGAATTTTCTTGGCGGGAACTTCCACGCGATCGCCGGTCTTGGGATTGCGTCCAACACGAGGCTTGCGCTGCCGGGTGCGAAAGCTGCCAAAACCGCGAATCTCGATTTTATCGCCAACACGGAGGGAGCGCACGATACTGTCAAAGATCGTCTCGACAATAACTTCACTGTCTTTTCGCGTCAGCTCTGCGAGCCGTGAGACCTCGTCAATCAAGTCCGCTTTTGTCATACGCCTTTTCGCTCCGTAACGGGAAATGGAATCCAGTGGCTGTTTTCGGTCTGGCTCCCTGACCACCTTCGGGGCCTGCATAACCTTCTCAAATTTCAGGGGTTCTGCGCAAGGGGCAAATTTTCAGGCGAAGCAGCTGCCAGCCGACTGGCCTGCGGCGTAGCGTTGCAGGCTTTTTAGTTCTTGACGTCACACGCTATAATGTCTATAGAATAAGTAGACATTATGCAAGTCTGCTGCTCAAGGGGGCCGGTCAACAGATTCCCTACGGCACACCGTCTCCGGCAAAAATGCTGGAGGCGTGTGCCGTGGAGGCACCAAGAAACTGATTTTTAACGCTGGCCTAGCAGACCGGACTCGGTTTCATTTCCAGAGGTAATAGAACCCTGGCTGCCTTTCCAGAAGTTTCTCGCGGGTTGGCAGCAGTTGCGACAGATCGCCGAAAAGCAAATCGAAAAGAGTTTCGCGTTTGCGCTCGGGATGAACCAGAGTGGGTTCGCCTTTGATCCCCACCGTCCTAGCCGTGTCTTCAACCGCCGCCTGGAAGTCGGCGATCTGATCGATCAAATGCATGCCAAGCGCTTCCTGGCCGGTCCAGACGCGGCCATCGGCGATGGCTTTAATGTCAGACTCTTTCTCATGGCGGCCTTCGGCAACAGCCTGCACAAATTGTCCGTACATGTTATCGATCAAAGATTGCATGTAGGCGCGCTCGGCGGGAGTCATGGCGCGGCTGGGATCCCCGGTATCTTTGAATTCTCCGACCTTCAGGACCTCTGGCTTGAGTTTGGCCCAGTGCATCAGGTCGCCATAGTTCACCCATTCGGCGATCACGCCGATTGAACCCACGATGCTGCCGTTATCGGCATAGATTTTGTTTGTGGCCGAGGAAACGTAATAGGCGCCGCTCGCACCGACAGTCTCAATCGAGGCCACAATGCGTTTCCTTTTGTCGTCGCGAACCCGCTTGACCTCGCGATAGATTTCCTCCGATGCCGCGACTCCGCCACCGGGGGAATTGACGTGGAGAATGATTGCCTTGATGGAATCGTCCTCGCGAAACTTCTTGATCTGCGGGACGACAATCTTTGGATCAATAATGACGCCTTCGAGGTCAACGACGCCGATTTTGTCGCCGAAGCTGGTTAGCGAGGTTTCTTCGCCGCCAGAGTGCAAGACCAGATAGACCAGGGTGAAGACCGAGAGCACAAATAGGAAGAATGCTCCGCCACCGATTACGATCCACAGTAGCGTGTGTGAGCGACGATTCTCCGACATATAGTGAAGTAGTTTAGCACCGGAAATGATCGCAGGTTTCGGGTGCCTGATTCCGGAATCGACCATGCGACTTTCGGCGTGGAGCGTCGTCAGCTGTGGCTTACGATTAAGCTTCAGTCCATGTGCTGGGCCTGGCGCTCGATCGACCAGACGTCTTCGGGATTCTTCCCAAATGGATAGACGTGAACCATCCATCCGAAAATCTGGGGGATGAATCTGCCTCCGGCGGCGTCGCAGGCTTCCTTGGTGGCGATCGAGCCATGCAGACCGAATTGTGGATTTGGCTGAAACCCTTCTCCGCTCTTCTCAGAGGGAGCAATGCATAGGTTCACGTGCGCATGCCACTGGGCGACGCTGAGAGGAATGCGCGAGTTGAGTTCGTCTTCCGATGCGAATTTGGGTGCGGTATACATCACGCCAATCAGCTTGTACCCGTCGCCGTTTTTCTCATAGAGCAGAGAAGTTGGGTGATCGGCATTGAAGTGCCACCTGGCCTCGGCCGCGTAAGCATAGTTGGTGAAGTGATACTGCTTCTGCGGAACGTTCGGCATGAAGATCTGGAATCCATCGGCAAGCGCGACTTTGTAGTCGGTATATTTTTCCGCCGCCTTGCGGGCCGCCTGGGCCACCTGGTCGGCTTTTTCCTGGTCGCCGGGCTGCGACTGCCGGATAGTGCTCATCTTCATGTGCGGTCCCATGTCCATGTGATGGCCTTCCATGGCTTTCATCGCAGAGGTGCTGCCGTCGTTATCCATGCCAGGCATGTCATGGGGCGCAGCCGAATGCATGCTCGACATATCGTGAGTTGACATGTCCATGCCCGACATATCGCCTTGCTGGTTTTGGGACGGTTGCTGCGACCAGAGAAGAGAAAGGGAAAACAACGTGATCCAAGCCAACGTCACTGCTCGGTTGCGCATATAAATCCCCCCACATAGCTTGAACACTTGGAAATATCGCTTGTTTCGCGATCTCTGAACAACTCTCGGAATCGAGAATGCGGTAACTTCGGTCGCCGGCTTTGCGCAAGCCGATATTGTCGATGATCTGCTTCACCATGTTCTACGGTTCGGCGCCCCGGCTGAGTTCTTCGGCTTCACGCTCGGCGATGCGTGGGTAAATGACACCCCTTCGGCGCCGCAGGTCTCCCGGCAACTGCGACTTGGTGAACCACAATCCGACTGCGGCTGCGGCCGCCCAAGTGAGGGTGATCAGGGCGAGAGTGTAAATGTCAGCTAAGTGGCTGCGATAAACAATGACGTGACTTGCGACCAGGTGGCTCAGCAATCCGGCAAAAACAGCAGTGATCGCGGCTTTTCCCAACTCTCCCCATTGGAGTTCGTTGGCAGGCACGAGTTTGCGCCGGTGGAGAAGGATTGCGATGACAAGCGTATTCGCGATAATTCCGAGATCGGAAGCGATAGCAAGTCCAACGGTGGAGAACGTGTGATAGAGCGCGGCGTAAATGGGAATCGAAGCGGCAGTGATGATGCTGCTGGCGATCATGGGCGTGAGAGTGTCTCCCGCGGCGTAGAAAGCGCGAGCGTAAAGCGCCTGCGCCGACCAGAAAGCCAGCGACAGCGAAAACCAGAAGAAATACACGGCAGTAGTTTGCGAATCGGAGAAGTGCATCCGGCCGCGGCGATAGACGAGATCAATGAGCGGCACGGCGGCAACGGTCATAAGGCTCGTGGCAAGTAAAGACGCGGCGGCGATACGGTAAATCGAGGCGTTCACAGTGGCGCTGAACTCGCGCATCCGCTTTTCGCCAAATAGCCGGGCAAAAAAGGGAAGCGACGCCTGCCCTGTGGCTTGCCCAAGCACGGCAATGGGGACAGCGAACAGACGCTTGGCATAATTCAGGCGAGTAATATCGCCGACGCTGCTGGAAGCGAAATAGCGAAGGATCCAGTCGTCGGCGGTGACCAGCGAAACTCCCAGCATCAGCGGAATCGAGAGCCGCACCCATTCGCGGAAGGCGGGATTGCGAATGTCGAACGAAATGCTGTAGCCCGTCCCAATGCGCGCTGCGCCGATCGCATTGACGAGGAATGGTCCGAGGAAACTGCCGACCAATGCGCCATAAGCAAGCGACGAAATCCCAATCTGACGGGAGAACAGCAATCCTCCGACAATGATGGCAAGGTTATAAAGCAGCGGACCAAAAGCGGGAAATAAGAATAATCGGTGCGATAGCAACACTGCGGAAACTACGCCGCCGACGTAAAAGAAAATCTGGGCGGGAAGGAGAATGCGGGTCAGGTGGACACAAAGCAGAAGCTGCTCGGCGCTGAAGCCGCTGAACAGATGGCGCTCAATCTGGGGGGTGAAGATTTCCGCCAGGATGGTGCCGATCCCGAGCACCAGCGTCATGACCGTGATGATCACCGAGAAGGTCTTCTGTGCGTCTTCTTCTCTTTTTTCCGCCAGGAACCGGGTGTAGATCGATACAAACGTGATGGAGGCGGTGCCGCCGGCGACAAGGTAATTCAGGACATCAGGGATAGTGAAGCCGGCGACGTAGGCGTCGGTTTGCGGCCCAGCTCCGAATGCCCAGGCAATGTAGGCCTCGCGGACATAGCCGATCACGCGCGAGAGCATGACGGCGGTGATCATCAGCAGGGTGGCAGAAAAGGCACTGTGCTGGTGCGAAGGCCGAAGCAGGCGGAGCGCGCGAGTCAGCATTTCAGCCGCAAATCACCTGATCGGAATGGACGTACTCATGCATGGGTATGTTGATTAGAGCGTAACAGAGGCGTGCGGGAAATCGGCGTGCATCTCAAGGGTCGCTGGTGGCAAAGCAGCGAAGTCGCTGCTGGAAGCGGGGTTTGCACGGATTAGGCCCTGGATTCCCACACATTTCCACAGTTGACTTTCGTCTCTACGCGGCGCTAAATATGGCCGCCGGGTTTCAACACCTCAGGGAACGCCACTCCCATGCGCTTTTTGAGGACCAGAGACCTGCCAGGAGAGACGATGAACAAAGCCGATCTCATTGACCGCATTGCAGCGGGCAGCGGCATCAGTAAAGCGCAGGCCGCCACCGCGATCGACACGTCGGTAGAAGCGATCACCGGCGCGTTGAAAAAAGGCGAGAGAGTCGCGTTGATTGGATTTGGCACTTTCTCGGTATCGCAGCGAAAAGCCCGCAATGGACGCAATCCGCAAACGGGCGCCACGATCAAAATCGCGGCGCGGAAAGTCGCGAAGTTCACACCCGGGGCCGAACTCAGGAAGGCAGTCAACCGCACCAAGTAGGGATCAGAATTTCGTTCGAAGACGGCAGGGCGCGTGCCCTGCCGTTTTTTATTGGGGTCCGGATCTCTGGAAGAACCTACTGAATCAGCGCGGCTCTGAGCGACCGAATTAGAGACGCTACTCCTTCCAAGTCCAGCTCTTGAAATGCTGGCGCAATTGTGACTTGAGCAACTTGCCGGTAGAAGTGTGGGGCAACTCGTCCATAATGACAAAGTCGTCTGGCAGTTGCCACTTGGCAAACCGCTGGCAGAGAAACGCGCGCAATTCTTCCTTGGAAACCTGGGCCCCGTCTCTTAGCACCACGCAGGCAAGCGGACGTTCCTGCCATTTCGAGTGAGGAACCGCAACCACCGCGGCCTCACGGATTGCGGGATGACCGACCAGCGCATTTTCCAGGTCCACCGAACTGATCCACTCTCCGCCCGACTTGATGAGATCCTTGGTGCGGTCGGTGATTTTCACATAGCCGTCGGGATCGATTGTGGCCACATCCCCGGTTCGCAGCCAGCCATCCGCGGTCCATTTGCTCTGCTCGGCCGGCAGGTTGTAATAGCGGGCGGCAATAAACGGTCCCCGCACCTGCAGCTCGCCAAAGGTGACGCCATCCCAGGGGATTTCGCCACCATCGCCGAGCGCACGTATCTCCACTAGCGGCGAGGGCAGGCCCTGCTTGGCGCGGACCTCGTATTTGCGGTCTTCGGGCCAATATGTCATTTCCGGCTTGAGGGTTGAGGTCGTGGCAATCGGCGTGGTCTCGGTTATGCCCCAGGGCTGAATGACCCTCACGCCGAACTTGTCAAAACGGCGAAACAGGCTCTCGGGAGCGGCCGAGCCGGCCACGATGATGCGCAGACCCTCGGACAGTTTCCAGCGCCCGGGATCACGCTCCAGGCAGTCAAGCACACCCAGCCAAACCGTCGGCACCGCTCCGGTCAGAGTGATGCGTTCGGCCGACAAAAGATCAAGCAGCGCCTCGGGCTGCAGGTTGGGACCGGGAAACACCAGCTTGCTTCCGTTCATCACGGCCGCGTGCGGTATGCCCCACGCGTTGGCGTGGAACATGGACATGGCCGGCATTATCGAGTCCATGCGCGAGATGGCAAAGTTGTCCGGCAAGGAGATCGACAGGGAATGCAATACCACCGCGCGGTGCGAGTAGACAACACCCTTGGGTTGGCCCGTTGTGCCGGACGTGTAACACATGGCGACAGCGTCGTCTTCGTCAAGATCGGCATAGGCGGGAGTGCTGCCTGATTGCAGCAGGGATTCGTAGTTCTCATTCCTGGAGGGCACGGGCGATCCGCTGAATGGGACAACTACCACCCGCTCGAACTTAACATTCTCGGCAAATCTCTCGTACGTGGGAAGCAGGACATCGTCCACGATCAGCCAGCGGTCCTGAGCGTGGTTGGCGATGTAGGCAAGTTCGTCGGGGTGCAGGCGCAGGTTCAGCGTGTGGATCACGCCGCCCACTGCGGGAATCCCGAAATACGCCTCCAGATG
>DASPTU010000049.1:0-10873 GCA_035623255.1 Terriglobales bacterium
CGTCTCCGATTTCGGGGTCAAGCAGATTCTCGAAGGAGAGATTCCGTTCCCCCGTCCAACCGAGCAGCGGGTGCCCTGATTCATTTCTCAGGACCCCACAAGTCCACACCAAGACCCTTAGCACGTAGCATGTCGGCATGATCTTCAGGATGCACTCTCATTAGAGTACCCGGAATGTCGTGTTGATGCGGCCCATATAGCTTTGTGAGCGGACAATCAGCCAGCGTGCAATCGCCCGTTTTGATTTCGCCTGTCACAGTCACACGGATCATTTGCTCTCCTTTATCCTAGGATATGTTTATCCCAAGGCTGTGTATCTCACTGAAACTGAACAATCGGGAGAGGGCTTGAGAAGTCTCGAAAGTGCTTGAAGAGTCTGGAGTCCACAGCCATTACGAATCGGCTGCTCTACCAACTGAGCTACGTCGGCTTGAGCTTGATTCTAAATGTCGGCGAAAGAAGCGTAAAGGGACGGCATTCCGAGAAGTATGGAAACACACGGGTCGAGGGAAATTTCTTGTGTTCCGTTCCAGCCCTCGAAGCGCCATTACTGCGTCAACATCAGCTTGCCGTTACGGTCGCGAAACGTGTAGGTCTCGTTGCCACGCATGACTTCGCGCGCGATGAGGCCTTTCTGTCCAGCGATTCGCACCTTGGAACCGACTACCTCAATCTGATCGCCGGGAGTAAACGTGATCCTCTGTCCCGCCATTATGCGCACCGGTGCAAAGTGCACTTGCAAGTTGCCATCCGCTGTTTTCAGCATGACGTGGCTGCCAAGTTCGCCTTCGCTCACAGGGCAATCGAACTCCTGGACCTCCTGGACGATGCCCTTGACCGTCACTTCGTCGGAAGGATTGTATAAGGCCGCGCCTTGCGCGGTCACAGGCGGATGGAAATTTACGCCAAGGATCAACAGGACAACGGAGATAACGACCACCGCGAATACCATTCCATACAAGAGGCTGGATATTTTCATGGCCGCCTCCTAATACACTTCAAAATTAATTTTGCTGCTTCTTGGACATCGAGGCGGTGACTTTAATCACCTGGAGCGGTGAGGCCCTGCGCGATGGTGCGCCACATCTGGCGCAGTACACGATTCCTCCTCAAGCGAGGATTGCACTGCTAGCTAAGGAGAAATACGGTGGGAGTATGAAAGGGGTTCCAAGGCAACAAGAGCAAACGAAAAGGCCGCCCGGCAACACAGGCAGCCTTTTCTTCAAGGGAGAATAGTTCCAACGGAGGAAGTACCGTCAAAACTTTCTGGCGAAATCTTATGAGCCGAAAAAGCGGGGTGTCAAGCAAATTTTAGGAAATAAATAGCTTTAGATTCAGATACTTACGAAAACGGTTAACATTGCTTGTGAAAACGTCATTCTGAGACGAAAAGCGCCGGTTTCATGACTAAACCGCTTTTATTGAGGAGTTTACGTCATCTTCGCCTCGCACGATGACCTCTTCCGTGAGATGGAGGGATATAAATTCCATCTCCTGCGGGCGGTCGAATACGCGAGCGGGGAAAAACCGCTTGGTAAGGATTCGAACCCCTCCGAAGGCCACCCCTACCACCAAAGCAAATCCAATGATGATGAAGCAGAGGAGTATGACATTCACCAGAAGGTTGGCGAGGTTGTCCTTCTTGGTGATGTAGGTATTCTCGTTCCATGTCACGTCGGCATCGTAATTCACTGAAGCCAGCAACGACTTCGCTTCGCTCTGCGACAACGGACCTGAGGCAAGAACCACAATCGGTCCCGTACGCTTTTCAAACAGTGGGCCCGAGTTTGCGAGGGAGGGGTTGCCCGACTGCTGCGCGGCCTCGATCTTGCGGAGAAACGCGGCAGCTATCTGCGGCGTAGGATAGGCAATCAACATCAAGGTTGCTTCGCCGCCAGAGGCATTGTAGTTGCCAAGCACAACCTCGGCACCGCGGTCGAAATCAACGAGGTTGGGAGAAATCGGGGCGTTGACCTTTTCCAGAGTTGCGGGTCCGACGACATATTTTGCGGAATTTTTCACATAAGACTGCTTCGGGAGATAAGCAGGCAAGCCGGGGAGATTTCCGGTATTTCCCGGTGGTAATGCGAGCGCTCCCGCAAGTTCACGCAATTCTGCGGCTGACATGGCAGAGAGCCGCTGGAACACGGCGTCAATGAGGATATTTCCCCGATAAAAAAGCACACGTTCGTTCAGGGAGGCGCCCTGATCCCCGATTTTCTCGATCAGCATTTGTGGGGTCTTGTAAAAGGTAAAGGCGCCGTAGGCGCCGCTGGCATCGGCAAAGCGGGCGGCTTTTAGAGTCAGCTTTCGGCCGTCATCGCGAGTATAGGAGGCGGTTTCAAAGTCGTTGAAGCCGTATTCCTTAAGCACATTGGCGTTTACCGGGTCGGCAGAAACGGAATTCATGCTGGTTTGTAAGGAGCTGGAAATCTGCCAGCCGGCGAACTGCTGCGGAAGAATCGGTGTCGCGCCGCCACTCTTGCTCGCCGGGCTATCTGCTGACGCCGCAGACACGAACAACAGAACAACCAAGAAACCCGAGATAAGTGTGCAACGGCCCATGAGGAGAGAGGCTGAAACCCCTTAATAGGCTGAAACCCCTTAATTAGAGTACCGAGGATGAGGGAAAGTTTCCAGCGCGCTCGGCGGCTCGAAGTGGCCAGGCTGTTCGCTGATTCAGCTCAGGGTTTGGTGCCCACGCCGCTTGCATGAAGGATGAACCGCATCCGTTTTTCAACCGGGAGACGCGGGAGTTCGATCAACTCATATCCGCATTCGCCATAGGCAGCCCTCATGACTTCGTAGGTTCGCACCGCTTCCCCAAAGTCCTGTTTGCGCTCCTGATCCTTCTTGTAAATCTCTTTCCACGGTGGGGCAATAAAGACACGGCGGTTGTAACGAAAGATCTCAACCGCTTTTTGGATGTGCTTCGGCACAGGCAGCCCCACAAGACGAAGGTATCCGACTACATCAACCACGCCACGGTCGAAAAAGAAGGGACCGGTCGAGTGGGTGGCGACCTGGTATGAGCGCATCTCCCAATTCAACATCATTTCGGAAAAAAGATTGGGGTCAACCCAGGGCAGCGCGCGGCCTCCGATCCGGTGCTGATCCTGAATGATGCCTCGTCCGGCTTCAAGGGATCGCGCGTAGCCGGCTCGCTCGAGCGCATCGAGAAGGGCGCTTTTCCCTGAGCCGGGACCACCGGTAAGGACGAAGAAGTTTTCTATCGATTGACTCAATGCTGTGTCTCCAAATGAGGAAATCTATGTTGAAATCCCTGGCTGCGGGGATACCTGATCGAGGAGCACTTGGATATGTGGATGACGCAGGGAACAGGGATTTCGTTATTGATCTTTTTCGATCTTGCTGGCGACTTTTACACCACTTAAGCCGTTTACGTAATGGGCCATGCCGCGATAGAGGGATTCCGCGATTCGCTGGCGATAGTCGTTCGTCTTGAGCCGCCGCTCGTCGGTTGGATTGCTGAGAAATGAGACTTCGGCAAGGATCGAGGGCATATTGGCTCCGATCAACACGATGAACGGAGCTTTCTTCACTCCCCGGTCCCGAGCACCAGAGTTCTTTGCCGCCAGCCCGCTGTGAAGCGACCGTTCGATATCCACGGCAAATTCTCGTGATTCTTCAATCTTCTCCTTCAGGGCAATTTTCTTAACAAGATCCTGGAGTTCGTGGATGGATTCCTCGGAGACGGCATTCTCGCGGGCCGCGACCTCCAGCGCATCCCGCGAGCTGGTAAAGTTGAGGTAGTAGGTTTCGACGCCGCGGGCGTCGGGATCACGGCTGGAATTAGCGTGAATGGATACAAATAAATCAGCAGCTTCCTGGTTCGCGATCGCAGTTCGGGTCTCGAGCGGAATAAAAGTGTCCTCGGTTCTCGTATACACGACTTCGGCGCCCATGCGAGAGGCGAGAAGTTTGCCCAGTCGTTTGCTGACGTCCAGCACGAGTTCTTTTTCTTCCAGCCCGTGCGGCCCAATCGTGCCGGTGTCGTGGCCGCCGTGGCCAGGGTCAATTACGATCTTGCCGATTTTCAAACCCAAAGCTCGGATCAGGGAGCGATCTCCGGCCGCGGTGGGCTGGGCTTCCCGGCCGTCAGGAAGATTCGATGTTTTGCGCTTGCCTTTGCCGCTGGCGACCCGGGCCGGGGCAGCGTCGCTCGCGGGTTGATCGGTGGGTTTTACGCTGGGTGCATCCAGCCTGGCAATGGTGGAGTTGGGTGCGTCCATCGAGTCATCGGCGTCGACGATGGTCTTCTTAATGCCGTCACTGGTGGTGGAGCTGACGTTGTTGGCAGGCTTGTCGATGACGGTCACGTTCGTCGCAGCGGACTTGGCTGGTGACACGAATTCATAATCTGAGAGGGCGACGACTGGAGTCTCAGAGTCGCGCTCGGAGGCCGGTTCGGCGCGGGCTGCCTCGGAGTGCTTTTGGTCGGTTGCAAGCTCAGGAGTTGATGCGGTGTTTGATATCGGCTTCTTTGCCGCATGCTCATGCTCGACGTCAACAACGAGCCGCGGCGGGTTGGACATCAACGAAGCGTGGACGCTAGACGCGTCGCCCAGTTCGAGCACGACTCGTGTTTGCCGTGGCTTGAACTGCGAAACGCGAATCTTCTTGAGCACACGACTGTCCAACTCAAAAACCTTGCCCGTCAGGGTGGAATCGAGTTTTGTGTCGAACAAATCGAAGAAAATCCGGTCAGGCTGATCGAGTCGTTGGGATTGATATCTCACTTCTTGTTGAAGATCTATCGCGACGTGAATCGAGTCAGGCGTGGACCAGTTGCGGATTCCCGTGACACGCGACACGTCCGCTTTAGTAGCGTTGGCGCCGGATTCCTGGGCGGCAGTTATCTGGGCAGTCTTTCTGGCAGCCGTTTCGCCCGCGGCAGATTTGTCCGCGTTCTGAGGCGTGGCCGGAACCCCGGGCTTGGAATCGGGAGCGGCAGCGAGTTTTTGAGTTGGTTCGCCGAGGGCCTTACGCGCCTCTTCGGCGAAGTGATTCTTGGGGTAACGTAGCAGGAATTCGCGGAAAACCTCATTCGCACGGTCTCTATCGTGCAGGTCATCCTTGTAGATCTCGCCGATCCGGAACAGGGCGTTAAAGCGGGATTTGCTACCCGGATACTGCCGGCGCAGAAACTCGTAATGCTGAATCGCAGACTGCAGAATGGCGCGGTCCTCAAATCTTCGGCCCATTTCTTCGAGCAGCTGAGCGACAGCCACTACGCACGGATCAGCCTTGCTGGAAGCTGGCGCTTCGAAGTAGATCCGATGATAGGCATTAATCACACGCTGGTAGTCGGTGCGGCCAAGTTCTGCCGCAGGACGCGCTTCCAACTCCTGATGCAGACGTTCAGCCACGGCGAATTGCGATCGGGCCCAAACTTCGGATCTGTGCAGGCTTGCGGCACCCGGAAGAACGAACAGGAGTACCAGCACAGCAGCAATCGAAGGCCGTGCGCGCAAACTTGCGTTGAGTTCTCTCAATTTGCTGCCCGTAATCGCTTTGACTCAGAACCAGGCTTCGAACCTGAGATACCTGGGACTAATCTGTGTTGCTGATGTAAAGTACGCCTCGCGAATCCCGCTGCACATGTATGGGTTCGTGCACCGGAGCGCCGACGAAGCGAACTCCCGGATCGAATCCGCTGTAATACAGCTGGGTGATGCGTTTCACATAATTGCGGGTTTCTCTGATGTGCGGGACCCCCGCACTTCTCGACACCGCTCCGGCTCCTGCGTTATAGGCAGCGAGCGTCAGCTTTACATCGCCACCGAAGCTTTCCATCAAGTGCTTCAAGTGGCGGACGCCAGCATCCACGTTCTGCTCCGGGTCAAAAGGATTCTGCACGTTTAGCTGGCGTGCGGTGTTCGGCATGAGTTGCATGAGCCCCATAGCCCCTTTGCGGGATACGGCATTCGGGTTAAAGTTCGACTCCACCTTGATCACGGCCCGGACCAGGTTGGGATCGACATTGTGCCGCTGTGCAGCCAGCTCGATGGCGTTATTGATATCCTGTTGCGCGAACACCCGGTTTACGTTCGACACATTGGCAGTTGCCGTTTCGTGCGCATCCAGATACTGATTCACCTCCGCCGCGGCAGAGCGCGCCGCGCGAACGTGTGCTGATGGAACCTGTTTCCAGCGGTGCTCGGTGACGCTCCAAAACGCTAGCGTATTGCGCGAGACGGCCTCGCTATTCCTGCTTGATGGCACGAACTCGTTAACGTAGACCACGTGTCCATCGTCGTCGGTGGTGGTAGTGATGACTGACGCATGATCTTGCGCCTGGATGTAGACAGTGAAGGAAAGGATGGTCGTGCTTACGGCTGCCATCAGGGCGAGTTGCAGGCGCTTATGCATAACCAGGTCTTTACGCGGACACAAAACCCTCCGCGCCTACCTGCCCGGAACCTGACGGAGAATGCTAAACCAGAGTAGGTCGATTATAGGCTGGCCTGCGGGGCGGAACAATCTGCCGGAAGGGAATAGAACCACCAAAGGTAATCAGTGCAAATCCTTGATGAGCGGTGTGTTATCAGTGGGTAACTAGAAGCCGTCAGGTCGCGCTATAGTAGGGTTCGCCGCAAAAACCAATGCCTGAAACGGAAAGCTTGCAGCGACAGACGCCGGACTCCTCCATGCTGTTCGGCTTTTGGTACCGGGCTGTGCCCGGCGGCGAACTCCCCAGACGAACCCTCCAGAAGGCGATGTTGTTGGAAGTGCCAATGGTGATCGGACGCGATTCCCACGGCAAGCCCTTTGCCTTGCGGGATGCCTGTCCTCACCGAGGTATGCCCCTCTCGTATGGCCAATTTGATGGTCAACAGATCGAGTGCAGCTATCACGGCTGGCGGTTTGATGGCCACACCGGACAGTGCCGCTTCATTCCGTCACTAACCTCCGATCAGAACTTGAAGATCGACCGGATTTATGCTGGCAGCTATGCATGTGAAGAGCAGGACGGCTACATCTGGGTGTTCATACCCGAACCGTCGCCACAAGGTGCGGGTTTTACCAAAGTGGTCGAACCCACAATTCCGGTGCCGCGCGTACCCTCCTTCAGCGGGAGCTTCAAGATCGCACATCTGACGGCGGATCTGCCATGTAGTGTAGATCACGGCATCATCGGCCTGATGGACCCGGCCCACGGGCCGTTTGTGCATCAGGCGTGGTGGTGGCGGACTCGCCACAGTATCCATGAGAAGCAAAAGAACTTCGAGCCGATTCCCATGGGCTTTCGCATGAGTGCGCATACTCCCAGCACAAACAGTGCCCCCTATAAGCTTCTCCGCCTGTACGCAGATGCCGATGCGATCACTACCACCATTGACTTTGTCCTACCCAACCAGCGCTACGAGACCATCGAGGCTGGCAAGTACTGGTTTGCAAGCCTGACCACCGTTACGCCTATTACCCGCAACCATTGCCGCATTGACGTGGTTGCAAAGTGGAACATCTTCCGCTGGTTGCCGTTCGGACCAGAGCTGCTGAAGTCTGTGTTTGCAAGGTTCGTCGAACAAGACCGGCGCACGATGGAGCAACAATCTGAAGGCTTGAAGCATAATCCGCATCTGATGCTGATCGATGATGCCGACCGTCCGGCAAAATGGTATTTCCACCTAAAATCGGCATATCAGGAAGGGAAGCGAACCGGACATGAGATGCAGCATCCCATGAGCGGGCCGGTGACTCTGAAGTGGAGAAGTTGAGGCGTTTAGCGGGCGCCTGAGCCCCGCTGCCGAAATCCTGAGCGACCCCGAGCCCGGCGTGCGCGGCGAGGGCGAGTCGAAGGATCTCCTGCTAATCTAAAACAATCGGCTACTGCTCTTTTACCAGCCACTCCAGCGCTTCCTCGCGAGTCCTGAACGTAGGTAGATCGCGCTGGGAAAAAACTTTGATGTGATCGTAGAAAATCTTCGGCAGCTTGTCCGGGCCCACCCAGGCCGACCTCTTAAGGTGCGGCCGGTCGAAGACCGCGGTTTCCTTCATTGTGGTCAGGGCTTCCCGGTCGAACTCTGCCCCGTTGAAGTCGGCAAGCAGCAGAAGCGAACCTTTAGGATGCCTGATCACAAACTTGGGAACCAGTCCGGAAATTTTCTTAACTTCCGCTGCCGAGCAATTCGACAGATCGACCAACAGAATCTGCTTGCCCTGATACTCGATGAACCGTATGCGGTCTTCCATTACCAGATCACCTTAACTCGCTGGTAACACAACATCCCAAATGCGAACTTAACTCAGCAGCGACGCAACCACCCCATAAGCCGCGTCCAGGGCGGAATCCAGAGCGCCGGGATCTTTGCCGCCAGCCTCTGCCAGATCAGGGCGGCCACCGCCTTTGCCCCCGACCTTCTGCGCCACCGGCCCGATCACTTTACCCGCCTGGATGCGGCCCGTCAGATCCTTGGTGACGCCAACGATCAGCGAGACGTTGCCGTTTGTGGTCGAGCCGAGCACGACGACGCCAGAACCAAGTTTATCTCGAAGCTGGTCGACGAGCGTGCGCATTTGCGGGCGGTCGAGATTGTCAACTCGATGGGCGAGCACCTTGACGCCGTGGACGTCCTTGATTTTCTCATTCACCGAGGCGACTGATGAGGAAGCCGACTTCATCCGCGCCTGATCGAGTTCGCGCTGGAGGCGCTTGATTTCCGAGTCTTTCTTTTCGAGTTCCAGCCTCAGCGCTACAGCAGGAGAAATCTCGGTGGGCTCCGCACGTTCACCGGGTGCCCCATCTTTGCGCGTTCTTTGCGCAGAAGTAGGACTGACGAAGCTGGATACCACGCTCTCCAATTCATGATCTCTCTGAAAATGGTGCAGCGAGCCTTCGCCGGTCACGGCTTCCACGCGCCGCACGCCGGATGACACACTGCCTTCTTTGAGAATCTTGATCAGGCCGATCTCGCCGGTCGCCGCAGTGTGAGTCCCGCCACAAAGTTCGGTCGAAAAGTCGCCCATGCGGATAACGCGTACTCTATCGCCATATTTTTCGCCGAACAATGCCATGGCCTTGTATTCGTTGATGGCGACGTCGATTGGGACGTTTTCGATGACCTGCACTTTTTCGTTCCGCAAAACTTCTTTGTTGATCAGATCTTCGATGTCCTGCAGTTCTGCGTCTTCGACTGCGGTGAAATGGGAGAAATCAAAGCGCAGATGATTCGGTGCCACCAGCGATCCCGCCTGCTTCACGTGCTTGCCTAGAACTTCCCTGAGGCCCGCATGAAGCAGATGCGTGGCCGTGTGGTTGCGCATGGTGGCTTCGCGGATCTCGGCATGGACCTCGGCATCGACTTTGTCGCCCACACGAATCGGCTGCTTGGCGATGACTTGATGCGCGCGTACTCCCTGAATGGGGTAGTAGGTACCCTTTACTTCCGCAACCACGGCGTTGAGTTCGTCGCTGTAGAGGACACCGCGGTCTCCTACCTGGCCGCCAGATTCTGCGTAGAACGGCGTGTGGTCGAGGATGATCTCGCCTTCGTATCCAGCCTCAAGTTGCTGCACACCGCGGCCGTTATGGATGATCGCCAGCACCTCGCAGTTTTCGGAGCGCGTCTGCCGATATCCTTCAAATTCTGATTTCGGGAGTTGCTGGTAAGCTGGATTGGCCGTTTGCTTGGCCGCGCCTTTCCAGGAAGCACGTGCACGCTCGCGCTGCTCAGCCATGGCGCGGTCAAAACCAGCTTGATCGAACTCAATGCCTTGATCTCGTGCGGCGTCTTGCATGAAGTCAAGCGGCATTCCGAATGTGTCGTAGAGTTTGAATGCTTCAGCTCCCGCAAGCCTCTGCTTCGATTCTTTAAGCAGTTCCTCCAGCCGACGCAATCCGATATCCAATGTGTGCGCAAATCGTGTCTCTTCTGCCTGTATGGTTTTTGAGACTCGCTCCGCCGATTCTAGCAATTCGGGATATGCATCCTGCATCAGGTCGCGAACAGCAAACACCATTTGATAAAGGAACGGCTTGGTTTGCCCTAGCAGTCGTCCATGCGTGATGGCACGGCGAACGATCTTGCGGAGCACGTATCCGCGCCCTTCATTCGACGGCGCCACTCCGTCCGCAATGAGAAATGTCGCCGACCTGGAGTGATCGGCGATCACGCGCAGGGAAGCTGCAGACTTGCGGCCTGAACCGTCTGTCGAGCTTCCCTCGACTTGACGGCCGGGGGCGGCCGTCGCCACGTGTTCCCTACCAGCTTGCGTGGGGATAGCCGCCCTCGGCTGTCCGGGCGAGCGTAGCTCGCCAGTCAATTCCGCAGCCCGCTTGATTAGCGGCGTGAACAAATCGGTGTCGAAAACCGAAATCTTTCCCTGCAAGACGGACGTCAGCCGCTCCAATCCCGCCCCGGTATCGATCGACGGCTTGGGTAGAGGATTGAGCTTGCCGCTGGCATCGCGGTCGAACTGCATGAACACCAGATTCCAGATCTCGACATAGCGCCCGCAATCGCACGCGAAGGCGCAATCTGTGTGCCCCTGATCGGAAGCCGCCGGACCCATGTCATAGTGAATCTCGCTGCATGGACCGCAGGGGCCGGTATCGCCCATCTGCCAGAAATTGTCTTTCAGGCCGAATTCGAAGATTCGATTTTCCGGCACGCCCTGCCCCAGCCACAAGTCGTAAGCTTCCGCGTCCCGGGGCACCCCGCCTTCGCCGTTGAAAATGGTCACGTACAGCTTGTCCTTCGAAATGCCGAACCACTGCGGCGAAGTGATCAGCTCCCACGCGTAGGCGATCGCATCTTTCTTGAAATAATCTCCGAAAGAGAAATTTCCCAGCATCTCGAAGAACGTGAGATGCCGGTTGGTGAAGCCGACATTCTCCAAATCGTTATGC
>DASPTU010000050.1:0-2993 GCA_035623255.1 Terriglobales bacterium
GGCCCTATTAGCCGATGAAGATACTCGCCCTCAACTCCGGCTCCAGCAGTCAGAAGAGCAGCCTTTACGAGATCGGCGATTCACTGCCGGAACATCCACACAATCCGGTCTGGGAGGCCAAAATCGAATGGAACGGAAGCAAGGCTGATATTCAGATCAAGGCTTCCGCAGGGAAAACCTTCAAGGATCAGGTCAACGTTACTTCCCGGCGCCACGCCCTGGAGCAACTGTTTCGTTCATTGTGGGAGGGAAAAGACCAGATTGTCGAGAAGCCCTCAGACATTCGAGCCGTGGGACATCGCATTGTGCTTGGCGGGCATAAATTCGAAGAGCCGGTCATTGTCAACGATGAAGTGAAACGAGCTATCGCGAGCGTTGCCCGCTTCGCGCCTCTCCACAATCGAGCCGAACTCGAAGGCATCGAGATCATGCAGCGCCTTCTTGGGAAGGTTCCACAAGTGACAGTGTTTGATACTGCATTTCACCATCGAATGCCCCTGGCCGCGGCCGTTTATCCGGGACCATATGAATGGTTTGAGCACGGGATCCGCCGATACGGCTTTCATGGAATCAATCACGAATACTGCGCGCATCGCGCAGTTCAGTTGCTGGGAAAGCCGTTGAATTCACTTCGGCTGGTGTGCTGCCATCTGGGCAATGGCTGCTCGCTCGCAGCCATAGACCGCGGGCGAAGTGTTGATACGACCATGGGCTTCACGCCCCTGGAAGGCTTGATGATGGGCACGCGCTCCGGTTCCCTTGACCCCGGCATTCTGACCTACCTTATGCAGCAGAAAAAGGCTGACGGGCAAAAGCTCGATCAAGTGCTGAATCACGAATCCGGGCTCCTGGGCATTTCTGGAGTGTCCGGCGACATGCGAGAGATATTGAAAGCCAAAGAATCGGGGAATCAACGGGCGAAATTGGCTTTCGACATTTTTGTCCATCGCCTGCGATCGGGCATTGGCTCCATGGTCGCAGTACTGGGCGGTCTGGATGCCTTAATTTTCACCGCAGGAATTGGAGAAAACTCTGCGGCGGTAAGGCAGGCAGTGTGCGAGACCTTTGGCTATCTTAGCCTGAAGCTGGATTCCGCCAAGAACCGACATTCGTCCATCGATGAAGATATTGCCGAGCAAGATTCCAGAGTGCGCGTGCTGGTCATCCGCGCGCAAGAGGATTGGTCGATCGCTTGCGAGTGCTGGAGGATGGTTTTAAAAAAATAGACTCGCCCCTTTGGCAGCCTCTCGCAAGAGGCTCTGTGGAGGCGTGCTGTGGAATGACGACGGCAGAAAGCCCGGTGCGGCACTCAGAGGAGCACACATGACACTCGTCGCAGCCAATGGAGATATTCATCTGAAATCGGTTCTGATCGCCACCGATTTCTCCGAGGCGTCGGACAAAGCGGCACGTCATGCCCTCGCCATTGCCCGCCACTATGGAGCGAAACTCTATTTGGCGCATGTTGTCTCCTCGCTAGGATTCACCCTTGTTGGTCCGGACGCGGTCAACCTGGCTACCGACATCGTGAGTCGGGATGCTCGCGAATTGGAGAGCCGGCTTGTGCAAAGCGGGGCACTCAGCGGTTTGTCTCATGAAGTCATTGTCCGTCAGGGGAACGTCTGGGACGAGTTGGACAAAGTGATTGATCAGGAACAGATCGAACTGGTCGTCATCGGTACGCATGCGCGAAGAGGGATGGGCAAGCTGTTGCTTGGCTCAGTGGCCGAGCACATCTTTCGTCACGCCGGCTGCCTTGTTTTGACCGTTGGTCCCGGTTCCCTGCAGGACTCTCCCGTAGGAAGTGGCCGCGCGATTTGCCCTTTTCTGTTCGCAACCGACTTCAGCGAGCCTTCGATGCGAGCCTTGCCATATGCCATCTCGGCGGCGAATCACTTTGGAACACAACTTGTCCTGCTCAACGTAATGTCTGAGATCCCGATGCCGAGCAACCTTTTGCCCACTGCCAGCGATTTCGTGCAGATGCAGGAAAAAGCGCGGGCGAACAGTCTTTGTCGGCTTAAGGAATTGGCATCTCACAATGCCAAGCTGACGGTAGCGCCTGAATTTGTGGTCGAGCTCGGCGCGCCGGCTGAGAAAATTCTCGAGGTGGCAAATACGCTCAAGTCCGACGCAATCATTCTGGGATTGCATCGCAAGACCCGCATCGGCGCAGCTGCCCATATGCCTTGGGCCACTGCCTATGAGGTCGCGTGCGATGCATGTTGCTCCGTCCTCACAGTGCGCTGAAGCGCATCGTTGATTCTATCTGACTGCCAAAGCGGCTCCCGTTTTGGACGAAGCCACTAAAGCTTTGGTAGTGGGCAAATCATAAGGAATTGACGACGTCGTCCTCACGAACGAGCAACTCCGTCGCTTGGGATTGCTTGCCTAAGATCAGGACACAAATCGTGCTTAACCACGGTTCATGCCATCGTCCCCCTGCGCCTGAGATGCGTGCGCCACGAAGGCGGAGGTAATCGCCCGGCGACCTGCCCTACTTGTTGTTCTTTTCGTCACTGTGGCGAAATGCAGTCTGGACGCGCTTTGCCAGGAAATACTCCAGCCCTATGACGCCGGAATCCCTAAGATTTCACAGAGTTTCCGCCACCTTCAGGCTACCGCCTTTGGCAGGCGGACTGCTTTCGATGATGCGGACGACGTTGTATCGGTCCGAGTTTTGGTTTCGCCATGAGCCTGACTGCTAGAACATCCAGATCTGTGCGGCGACTGTGTCGTGTGGCCCTCTCGACGCTGATGGCGTTCGCTGCCAGTGCCTCCATCGCCCAGAAGGTGCATGTCGAGTTTGACGAGGGTGCTGATTTCTGCAGATTCAAGACCTACACGTGGCTGGAGAGCAAGCATCCTGCAGACGAACCCTGGGCCCAGCGGGTACTGACGGCGATCGACAGGCAGCTAGTCAGAAAGGGACTCCAGAAGGCAGACGGGAGCACGAGTCCGGACCTGGAGATTGTCTATAACTCCGACATCAC
>DASPTU010000051.1:0-87146 GCA_035623255.1 Terriglobales bacterium
TCGCCAAAGAAATCGGGGCTCTCGCCCGCCCCGACGACATTCGCTTCACCGACATGCTTCCCAAAACTCGCAGCGGCAAAATCATGCGCCGCCTGCTCCGCGAACTCGCCACCAGCGGCGAAGTCCAGGGCGACATGACGACTTTGGAAGATTTCAGCGTCATCTCCAAGCTCAAAGAAAGCGACGAGACCTAAGCAGGAACATCATTAGTGGGTGCCCCATGTCTCGCGTCCTTTGCGAGACGTGGGATGCTTCGTGGAAGGGTACGGCTTCAGCCGTGCCGCCTCATCCTCCTGATTGTCATCCTGAGCGCAGCGATGTCATTCGCTCGCGAATCACATCGCGGGCGGGTGGCCCAGGTTCGCGTCCCGGTTTTGGACGCTAACCTGGGTCCACAGATCCCACGTCCGCCGAACGCCCTCAAGCTTCGTCACCAACCCCAAATTCTCCTCCCAATTCGGGAATCTCTCGTGCACTTCGACCGCCAATTCCCATTCCGGGAAACCCTTGTCAAGCCCCCAAAACCCTCCAATTCCCCCCAACTCCCTCATTCCATTCCGAAAAAATTTCTGCCAACTCTGTCATAAAAGCTATAGCAAATCTGCTATCCTATACTTAGAAGTAAACTAATCAGGCGCAGCCCACCGGCTGCGCCTTTTTCATTTCCAAGAGGATTTTTCATCCGTGATTACAACCGAGACCGAAACACCCGAACCCACTCATCGCAACACCAAGCGCACTGGCGAATTATCAGAAGCGGCATTCTTGCTCAAGGCAGAAAGCCTCGGCTTCCACATCTCCCGCCTCTGGGGAGACAGCGAGCGCTACGATTTCATTCTCGACACCGGCTCCCGCCTCTGGCGCGTGCAACTCAAATGCACCGAGGTCGTCCGCGCCCGCGGCTACGACATTCAGCCCATCTACGCCATCTACGGCCAGGGCAAAGTCGTTTACACCGCCGACCAGATCGACGTTCTTGTGGCCCACATTATCCCCAAAGACACCTGGTACGTTCTCCCCGTCGAAGCTTTCGCTCCCTCGAAAAGCCTCCGTTTCTATCCCGACATCGATTGCAAACGCGCCCGCTGGGAGCGCTTCCGCGAAGCCTGGCACCTCCTGCGAACCTAGGAATCGGCACCTCAACCTTCGGGTGCCCCACCCTTCTCGCGTTTTTTGCGAGAGGGTGGGATTCCTCCTGAAACACCACCCCTGTCATCCTGAGGCGGCGGATTCGTCCGCCAAGCGGACGAATCGCAACGAAGCCATATGCCTCCCAGTTCATTTTCTGTCATCCTGAGCGCAGCAGAGCGATTCGCCTTGCGAATCGATCCGCGGAGTCAAAGGATCTCTGCATTTTGTGTAGCATCCCGCTATCTAACGAGGAATTCTTATGGAGAGTGGAAGTGGAGCAGCTTCCGATATTACGCATTTCGAGGAAGAGGAGTGGTGCATGTCGAGTCGGAGCGGACCGCCCGAGAGATCGGGAAATTCAAACCAACGGCGGGCGACACAGAATGTTTTTGACCAGGTTAGCATCCAAAACCGGCACGTGATTTTTGGAAAGGATGGCCGGCTCTACGGTACGACCTACTATGGTGGCAGTGGGCTGTATTTTGGCACTGTATTTCGGCTGACTGTGCCGTAGATGCTCGGGTGGTCCGCTCCTTGCGCTTTCCGCAAGGGGCGGGCATGAGAGCCTCCAGACCACCTTTCAAATCAATAACTTAGAACCGTACAATGCCGGATTTGCCCGCTGAACCCTGATTTTCCACCTTTTATTGCGATGTCCGTGTGCCCATCTGACCGTATCGATAAGATAACTTCAGCGGATTTTAGGGGAACGCCCACAAGCTTTCTCCCGGTGTGAAGGTCACAAGTTACCGTTTTATTGCGGGACGCTGGCCGCGTCTTCAACGGCAATCACAGGAAACAGGGATTAAATCCCAGGCAGTGGAAAGCGAGAGGAAATGCACAAGCCTATCAAGTATGTAGAGAAAGCAGTGACCATCGCCGCAACCGGCGCGTGGTATGTCTTCGATCGCCTCAATCGCATGAGCCCCAATCCATCGCCCACGCCCAAATGGTCAGAGAAGCCACTGCTGAAATCCTACGAGAAATCCAAACCGCCACTCGGCTGGCCGCGTAGCACCGACTCTCTTTGCCCGCGTTGCATCCCGGAAATCCGTCAGCGCATTCTCGATGGCGAACTGCCATACGAAATTCTGCTCAACGAGAAAGTCGGCGAGGTCAAGGCGCAGATTGTCGAACGCGACGGCAAAATCCTCATGGTGAAGGATTGCCCCAAGCACGGTCACTTCGAAGATGTAATGTCGATTGACACCGAGTTCACCAACCATTTGGAAGCCGTTTTTCCCGGCCGCGATATTCGCGCGCACAACGACGAGAAACTGCACAATCACGGCACCAGCACCATTAAGTACGGCCGCGGCTCCGTCCTTACCATCGACCTCACCAACCGCTGCAACATGATGTGCGACCCCTGCTTCATGGACGCCAACCAGGTCGGCTTTGTGCACGAGCTGACGTGGGAAGAAATCAAGCAGATGCTCGACAACGCCATCACCATCAAGCCGCGGCGGCAGATGAGCGTTCAGTTCTCCGGGGGCGAGCCCACGTTGTCTCCCTATTTCCTGGACGCGGTTCGTTACGCGCGCAAAGTCGGATACAACAGCGTGCAGGCCGCGACCAATGGGATCGAGTTTGCCAAGAGTCTTGAATTTGCCCAGCAGGCGGCGGAAGCGGGATTGCGCTATGCCTACTTGCAGTTCGACGGAATCGGCAATGCCGCCAATGCCCATCGCAAAGTCGGGAACCTCTTCGATGTGAAGTTGAAAGCCATCGACAATCTGCACAAAGCCGGCGTCGAAATCGTTCCCGTGATCACCATTGTCAACGGAATTAACAACGAGCAGGTCGGACGCATCATCCAGTTCGCGCTCGACAATCCCAAAAAGATCGGCTTCCTGTCGTTCCAGCCGGTGTCATTCACCGGCCGTGACGAAGCCATCACCGACGAACGCCGCGTCGCCCAGCGCTACACGCTCGCTCACCTCGCTCATGATGTGAAAAACCAGACCGGCCTCGGCGAACCGGCCCGCGACTGGTTCCCCATTTCATTCATGGGGACTTTCTCCGACTGGGCCGACATCATGCACGCCTCGGACTCCAACAACAACTGGGGCCAGCTCTCCTGCGGCTGCCATCCGAATTGCGGGACGGGAATGGCGGTAATGATTGATAAGGAAACGAAAGAATGCGTACCGGTGACCGCCTTCCTACATGGAGACCAACTCGCGAAGGACATCGCGAAGGTGAATGACGGAGCGCGAGGGAAATTCCTGAGCATTGTGGGAATGGCGCTATGCCTGATGAAGAACTACGATCCGTTCAAAGCGCCGACGCACTTCAAGCTGATGGACCTGCTGCAAAAGTTTGATAAGAACTACAACGCCACCGGACGCAACTACGGAAAAGTCGGTCCGGAGAGAACGATTGACGACGTGATGAAGCGGCGCCAGGACCGGTGGAATTTTCTGTTCATCGCGGGAATGTGGTTTCAGGATTTGTTCAACTACGATTTCCGCCGCACCGAGCAGTGCATCATTCCCTATGCGACACAAGAGGGAGAGATTTCCTTCTGTGCATACAACACGGGCGTGGGCTGGCGCAACATCATCGAAAAGATGCACATGACGGCCACGCTGACAAAGTGGTACGAGGAGCATGGACGGCACGAGATCTTTGCCGGCGGCAAGAACGTGAAGATGGAGTCGACCGAGCACTCGTTGATGCTGCGAGATGGAATTGTGACCGAAGAAGAGCAGCACGATCTGGACAGGCTGGGCATCGCGAAGAACGCGCGCGAGGAGAAGATGCGGGCGCGCGATGCAAAATTGAAAACCCCCACCCTTTCTTCCGCAAAGGACGCTCAAGAAAAGGATGGGGCAGCCGAAGCGCGCGGGCCAAAGAAAGACGATGCGGCCTACAATGCCCGCATGGCGGCGCTTTACCGCGAAGTCGTGCTGAAAGAGAAACAACCGGTTTCGGAGAACGGGTTCATTCCGCTAGGCGCGCTCACGAAGCCGAACGCGCCGAAGCCGGAGGTGGAAGTCGGTGAGGCGGTAGCCGGAGATTAGGGAACCAGTAGTCAGGAGTCAGCAGTTGGAAGAAGGGCCGCCGCGAGGCGGCCCTTTTTGTGTCTACAAGGGTGTCGAAGCCTCATCGCGTCTATGATCGCGTTTGCTCCAAGACCAGAGTTTTCTCCAATCGGAACTTCAGAACGCTTTCGGCAGGAACCTGAACCTCCTTGCCGCGGGTGAAGACCTGAGTTATCAATCCGCCGCCGGCTCCCGCGAGAGCACCAACGCCGGCTCCTTTGCCGCCGCCGAAAATCCCGCCCACCAAAGCGCCGAGAGCGGTACCGCCGCCCACGGTCTCGGCGGTGCGACGATTTGCCCCCACGCCCTTGCGGTTGGTTTCCTTGACGTCGGCAAAAATTTTTCGCAGCTCGCCTTGGATACTTGCCTTCCAGGTGGTCAATGAGCGTTAGAACGACGAGCTTCCGGCCCGGCGACCGCTTGGCTTTCCACATGGGTTCCTAATTGCTTCCCGAAGCACTTTTTGGTGATGCGCTATTCGGTGTTTGCTTCTTGCCGAGTGTCTTGGCGGGGGATGGAACCGGGGGCACGACAGAAGTTGGGGGTTGCCCTTTGGCAAGATCCGTAAGATGAATGATTGTGGCGGCAGCCGTATACCTCACCTCACGTTTCGAGTCATCGAGGCCGTGTTGGAGATCCGGCAGGAATGACGGATCTCCCCGCTTGGCGATGGCTTCCAGGGTAGCAACACGCAACACCCAGTTCTCATCGTGAGTGGCGGTCAATAAAAGTTTCTTTGTGCGGGCATCCGGATCTGTCGCAAGCGCAGAGATCAGGGCAGCTTTGGCAGCTGTGCCGTCCTTGCGATCCTTCATGATCGTCTGCAAAGCTTCCCACCCGATACCGGCAAATGGGACATAGCCAATTCCTTCCTCAAATCCCATCTCGGCCACTTGTTTGGGATCGTGGAGAACCGTCATCTCTTGCGCGATTACTCCAGAATCGTTCTTGCGCTCACCCGTATAAATCTCGTAATAGGCGTCGTAGCATGCAGGATCATTCAATTGACGCAAAGCGTGGGCTGCGGCCATGACAACCTTTAATTCCTTGTCCTTCAGCGCCTGTTTCAAAGCTGCATCGGCGCCCGATGCGTGCATCTGGCCAAGCGCAATTGCAGCTGCTGCTCGGACCAAGGGATCGGAATCGTCGAGGGCCTTCTCGGCGAGACCGACGGCGTGAAGGTCGTCGGGGATGAGGCCAAGAACTCGCACCGCTCCCAGCCTTTCGCTGGAGCTCTTGTCTGCCGACCCAGTTTCGAGTAGGGACCAGCCACGCGTCGGAGCTGTTTGTGCGTAACAGCGAGCGACTAAGACGGCGAGGAGGCCGAAAGCTAAGAAGCTGTGGATCGGCAGAATGGTCATGGCTTTCTTGAAAGACAGTGAGTTCACTTGCGCTCCTTCAAACCCCAGTCAGCGTTCTTCCTGCTTTGATTGCACGGTGCAGGCCGGAAGCTACTTCGTTGATAGGGCTCCACTTGGGGAAGGTACGAATCTACCATTTCCCCGGAAATTTACCAGACTTCGGGAGCCGATTCCTGGAAATACAACGCGAGCATCTGCATTCCAAAGTCGCGCTGTGTTGCTCAAAGTTTAGTCGTCGGGCGCACCGCGTGGGCAAAAAAGTGGCGCACCGAAGTGCGCCACGGAAGTAGGAGTAGCATCTCCATTTCATTGAGTTACGGTTTCGATCAGGAGGGCGCTCAGCTATCGCTGAGATGTTGTCTGGATAGGACTAGTTCAGGTAAGAACGGTCCAGAGCGGAGGCGCAGGGGCAGCCGAGAAGGCGTAAGGTGCGCTCAACATCTGTGCGTAGCAACTCAATGGCACGGGCAACACCGGCTTCTCCCCCTGCCGCGAGTCCGTATGCGTAAGCTCGTCCGCAGAGCACGGCACGGGCGCCAAGGCAAAGTGCTTTGACAATATCACTGCCGCGGCGAATGCCTCCATCCATCAAGACTTCAATCTGACCATTCACGGCGGAAACGATTTCAGGGAGGACTTTGAGAGTTGCTGGAACACCATCCAACTGGCGGCCACCGTGATTGGATACGACGAGGGCATGCGCTCCTTCATCGACCGCACGGCGCGCATCCTCAGCGGTGAGTACACCCTTGACCACGATCGGGCCGCCCCAGTGCTGGCGAATCCAGCTCAGGTCCGCCCAGGTGACAGCGGCGCTGGCGAGTGCAGCACTGACGTCGACTAATGGCATGGGCCCGGCATTGGGAATTACGACGTTAGCCAAGGGACGGATGCCACCATCCAGCAGAAAGTGGAAGAGCCACGAGGGACGGGCGAGAACCTGAGGCAGGAAGGGAAGCTTTTCCAGCGGGCCGCCGCTGATCAATTCCTTCATGCCATTACGGAAATCCCGCTCGCGAAAGCCTGAGACCGCGGTATCGATGGTGAGTACCAACGCAGAAAAACCGGCGTTCCGCGCCCTGTCGATGACGACTTCGGCTGCAGCTCGTCCGCCCATGAGGTAGAGCTGATAGAACACCGGTCCGGAAGAGGCGGCTTTCACATCCTCGAGGCGATGGCCGGAAAGGGTTGTGAGAATGTAGGCGGTGCCTGCCTTGCCCGCAGCGTGAGCTGCTGCCACTTCGCCACGCGGATGCATGAGCCGGCTGTAGCCGACGGGGGCAAGCAGAAAAGGCAGCGAGAGATCAAAACCGAGCACCCGGGTGTGTAGATCGCATTGCGGGAAGGCGACTGCGTGCCGTGGGCGAAATGTGAAATCTTCGAATGCGCGACAGTTCTCGCGCAAGGTGACTTCGCCGTCGGCACCGCCATCGACGTAGTCGAAAACAGCCTTGGGCACGCGACGCTGCGCTACGGTGCGCAGATCCTGAATGCTAAAGACGTGACGAAGGGACGACGGTGAATTCTTAGTCACGCAGAATTCCACATGGGCCCACGAACTAAGCCAGCAGGCCCTATCGATTCAAAGGTTTTATAAGGTAGCACGAATTGCCAGCCCGATGAAAATCCTTCTTGCCATATATATAATCGCGTGCCGGGATTAACCGAGCAACGAACATGGATTTCGCACTCAGCGACAAAGTGAAGGATCTGCAATCGGCGCTGCGGGCCTTCATGGATGAGCACATCTATCCCAACGAGCGGCGCTTCGATGAGGAGATTGAGCGCAACCGCTGGTTGCCAACGCGAGTGATTGAGGAACTCAAGCCAAAAGCCCGCGCTGCCGGTCTTTGGAATTTGTTCCTGCCGGACAAAGAGTATGGTGCTGGACTGACGAATCTCGAGTATGCCCCTCTATGCGAAATCATGGGGCGAAGCTTAATGGCTCCTGAGGCATTCAACTGCTCTGCGCCCGATACCGGCAACATGGAGGTGCTGGCGCGTTATGGTACCGCGGCGCAGAAAGAACGCTGGTTGAAGCCTTTGCTGGCGGGTGAAATCCGGTCCTGCTTCGCGATGACTGAACCCGCGGTAGCCTCATCGGATGCAACCAACATTGAGGCGAGCATTGTTCGAGACGGTGATCATTATGTGATCAACGGACGCAAGTGGTGGGCGTCCGGCGCTGGCGATCCGCGCTGCCAGCTTGCAATCTTTATGGGGAAGACCGACACTTCGGCCCCGCGGCACCGGCAGCAGTCAATGGTGCTTGTGCCAATGGATGCTGGAGGCGTGAAAGTAGAACGGACGCTGACGGTGTTCGGTTACGATCACGCGCCACATGGGCATGCCGAAATCAGGTTCAACAACGTTCGCGTGCCGGTTTCGAATATGCTGCTCGGGGAAGGGCGCGGCTTTGAAATTGCCCAGGGACGACTCGGGCCGGGGCGAATTCATCACTGTATGCGTTGTATTGGGGTGGCCGAACGCGCACTCGAAACGATGTGTAAACGTGTGCAAGCGCGGGTGGCGTTTGGTAAGCCCTTGGCGGAGCAGGGCACGATCAGAGCCGACATTGCGCGATCACGCATGGAGATTGAGCAGGCTCGCCTTTTGACCCTGAAAGCAGCCTACATGATGGACACGGTAGGAAATAAGGAGGCGAGAGCCGAAATTGCAATGATTAAAGTAGTAGCGCCGAATGTCGCCCTGCGCGTGCTGGACCGGGCAATCCAAGCGCATGGCGGCGCGGGGGTTTCGCAGGATACGTTCTTGGCGGCGGCCTGGGCGAATGTGCGAACTCTGCGGCTGGCCGATGGCCCGGACGAAGTTCACACGGAATCGATTGCCAAGCTGGAGCTCAAGAAATGGAACCAGGCCCAGGTTACGAGGCGTTGATCTAATGAGAGTCCTGTGCCGGTGATCCTCGAAGCCCCACAATCTCTGAAAGACTTTATCGGTCGCGAGATTGCGGTCACGAAGTGGTTTCCGGTTACCCAGGAGCGCATCGAGCGATTTGCCGAGGTCAGCGACGACCGGCAGTGGATCCATGTTGACCGCGAACGTGCCCAGCGTGACTCGCCGTACGGCACAACGATCGCTCACGGTTTTCTGACGCTGTCGTTGCTAACCCGGTTCATTGGTGAGGCGATTCAGATTCGGGGTGGTGCGCGGATGATAGTCAACTACGGCTTCAATCGCGTTCGCTTTACTGCTCCGGTTCGTGCCAACACTAATGTACGTGCGCGCTTCACGGTCAGGTCGGTGAAAGAGCTGCCTGGCGCGCTGGAAGCAACCTTTGATGTGAAGGTAGAAAGCGAGAAGGACGAGAAACCGTGCTGCGTGGCCGAGTGGGTGCTTCGGTATTATTCGTGAGGCTGAGTGAAAGCTTTTTCAGCGGTGAGTTCGGAGCCCGGGAACACCCAGGTGCGGTACCGCATTAAATGTAAATAATCGTATCTGGCCTTCCCGCAACCGCATGACCGAATAGGACGCGTTATACAAAACCCCGGCGAGCCGCATCAGGCGATCGTCAGTAATCTCCAGTGACAATCCAGCCCAGACCGCGATGGGTGTGGCCGAGGTCACGGCAAGAATCTTTTGGCGTTCTTGCGAATCAACAATCTTCGCTTGACACGCTGCAACTCGCTCGCGAAACTGCTGCCAGGTTTCGCCGCTGTACTGATATCGCCCGGCGATCCAGGCGTCCACGAGTTTGGTGTCGCATGGCAGCCACTTGCGGTGAACCCTCGCCGCGTGCCGGCCGGCGTTGGATCGAGCCTGGTCCCGCATCTGTTCGTATTCGCGGCGAAATTCGGGATCTGCTTCAGACAACTGAGGGGCAATCTCCTCGTAGATCAGTCCAAGATCAAATTCATCCCAGCCGGGATCGACAGTAAGAACAGGGAACGGGATGCCAATTTCGGCGTAAACGCGGCTTACTTCCGCCGCGGTCTGTTGCTGCCGCGTCATTGCTCCGCAACAGGCGAAAGCAAACCGGACTCCCTGCGAAACAAAGTGCTCGCCCAATGATCTGGCTTGCTGCTTTCCCAGTGGGGAAAGTGAGTCGTAAGCTTGGCGTGTACCCGCTTGCCCATGGCGCACAAGATAGACGGTGCTCAACTGAGTTTCCTGACAAGCGAAGCCGCCAATTCAACCAGCCGCCGGACGTTCTCCCCGAAGTCCTGAAAGCGAGCGTCCTGCGTCTGCCCGCGCCTGAAGCGGTAATAGATCTGCTGCAAGATTACGGCAAGCTTGAAGATGCCTAACACTTCGTAGTAACCGATGTTGGTAAGATCGCGGCCAGTCCTTTCCGCATAGCGCTGCACAAACTCGTCTCGCGTGTACCAGCCCGGCTGCGCCGTGACCAAGGGGGTTGCGCGCGTACGTACTTGTGGCGCTACCGCCCAGGCCCAATAGCACAGAGTTAATCCGACATCGGCCAGCGGATCGCCAACCGTTGCCATCTCCCAATCGAGAACCGCTGTGATGAGGTTGGCGGATCCCGGAAGGAGCATCACGTTATCGAGCTTGTAATCGTTATGAACAAGGGCAGGTGTCGGAGAAGGTGGCAGACGCGCGGCAAGCCATCGAATCACATCATCCATTTGAGGCGAATCGCCGGTTTTGGCGCGATTCCAACGATCTGCCCAGCCTTGTACCTGACGCTCAAGAAATCCCTCTGGTTTGCCCAAAGCAAGCAGGGCAGTCTTTACCACGTCGATTGCATGCAGCCGCACGAGGCAGTCGACAAACTGCTCGCTTATCAGCTGAGGGTAATTCGGAACGGTGGCCAGACTTGGCGGGACGTGATGGCGCAAAATGAGCCCGTGGCGACGCTCCATAATAAAAAAGATGGCCCCGATTACCGCGGGATCTTCGCACAGATGGAAAACTGCGGGAGCTTCGGGAAAATGTGGATGCACCAACTGGAGCACTCGAGATTCACGTTTCATGTCGTGGGCTTTCGGTGCTACCGGCCCAAGCGGAGCGCGCCTGAGCACATACTCGCTGCCGTTTATCTTCAGCAGGTAAGTAAGATTCGAGTGTCCGCTGGGGAATTGTTCAACGCTGATGCCGCGATCGGCGCCGTCGATCTTGTCCCGCAGCCAATCGGCCAGGGCTACGACATTCAGTTCCTCGCCCGGACGAACCGCAGCGCTATCGCAATCGAGCAATCGTAGACCTTTCCAGCCCAATCATAACGAAACAACCCAGTTACAAAATTCCGTGACCGACGAATCATACAAGGTGGGTGTATGGCTCACGCCGTGACTACCATGCTGACTGACCTCCATCTACCACCAGAATGTGGCCGGTGACATAATTAGAGGCGTCCGACGCAAGAAACACAGCCGCTCCCTTGAGATCGTGATCGCTCCCGAAACGGTGTAATGGAATGTGGGAGAGGAACAAGTCTCTGTGATGTTCCAAAACCTGGTTAGACATGTGCGTGGGAAACCAGCCGGGAGCAATTGCGTTTACGTGAATGTTATGCACCGCCCACTTGCAGGCCAGATCTTTGGTGAGGCTGATGACCCCGCCCTTGCTGGCGTGATAACCAATGACGGACAACTCGGGTGGAGCACCACCTAATCCGGCAATCGATGCAATATTAATGATCTTTCCCCGGCCCTGCTTGATCATGACCTTGCCAACTGCCTGGGCGCAGAGAAATGTCCCAGTCAGATTGGTCTCGATTACCTTGTTCCAATCCTCAAGCCGCGTCTGCTCCACCGGAGCGGCCCAGGACACGCCTGCGTTATTGATGAGTACATCGATGCGCCCAAAATGAGAAAGAGCCGCGTCCACCAGATCCTGAATGCTGGCTTCGCTTTTTACATCACACGCAAGGCCGAGGGTTTTGACACCTAATTGCTGCAATTCCTCAGCGGCTTCCTGGCAGCGATCTTTCTTGCGCGCGCAGAGCACAACATTAGCTCCCATTTCCGCCAAGCCTTCGGCCATTTGACGACCGAGCCCGATGGAGCCTCCGGTGACGATTGCGACGCGACCACTGAGATCGAAAAGTTGTTTGACGTTCATGGTGAATGCGTAGTGTTTGCTGCTTGGTTCAGCAATTTTTCTTGACCATCTTTATAGAAGTTATTTCCCATTGCGCGCAAGAGAATATAGCTGTTTGCATTGACTTGCGAATGTAGCTCACGTAACATTTCGCGCGAGCGGTCATGGCCTGAGGCGGATTTTGGCTGGGGTGGCGGGTTACGGTACTCGGGAAAAAATCCTGGCTTTCGGGCAGTTTAGCTCCCTCGTGAACAATAATCAGAGTTTTTATTTGGGAGCGGGTCGCGGCCATGGGCTGCGTGAAAGCAACCACTCGGAAGTGAGCATAAAACGTGAAAAGGATCTCTGAGAACTCTCTGGAAAACCGAGGTGTGGGTCGCCGTAACTTCCTGAGCGCAACCCTCGGCACGTGTGTCCTTACACCTCTGGTTCCCTGGTCCATGCAATTTGCCACCGGCAAAACCGGGTCGCTAACGAAAGAGCAGCGCGACGGTATGACCCCATCACAGATTATTGACGAGTTGAAGAGGGGTAACGAACGTTTCCGCAGCGGGAAGATGGCCCCTCGAGATTATTTGGCGGAGAAGCGGACAAGCGCGTCAGGCCAATACCCGGCGGCAGTAATCCTCGGATGTGTCGATTCTCGCGTGCCCATCGAGATCGTTTTCGACGCAGGTATCGGCGATACATTCATCGGCAGGATCGCAGGCAATGTTGTGAATGATGACGTGCTCGGGAGCATGGAGTTTGCTTGTGCGGTGTCCGGCGCCAAGGTGGTGGTGGTTTTGGGACACACGGCCTGCGGAGCGGTGAAAGGAGCAATCGATGATGTCGTACTGGGCAATCTGACGGGATTGCTGGCACGAATCAAACCTGCCATACCTGCGACGAAATTTGATGGCGAGAAATCGAGCAAGAATGCCGCTTATGTGGACGCCGTTGCGCGAACGAATGTGGTCCTGGGGCTTGCCGAGATCCGCCGCCGCAGCCCGATTCTGGAAGAGCTGGAAAGGAAGGGCACTATAACGATTGCCGGGGCCATGTACAACCTGGCAACCGGAGCTGTGGAGTTTGTCGGTTAACAATAGTTCTTACCTCCTACCTGCATGTTGTTCGCAAGTCTGCCGATGAAGCGCTAGGCGGCCGGCTTGATATTCTGGTTCACGCAGAAGAAGTTTGCCGGGTCGTACTTCCTCTTAATTGAGGCCAAGCGGGCGTAATTATCACGGAAAGAAGCCTGGACCCGTTCCTGTCCTTCATCCATCATGAAATTCACGTAAGCGCCGCCCGCCGCGTAAGGATGCAGGGCATCGTAGTAATTTTTGCACCACTCTGTGATCGTCCGCGCGTTAGCAGGATCGGGGTCCACGCCGACGATGACCTCAGCAAACAACGCCTCGCGGAAGCTGTACGCGGTATCGTTCCTGCCGACACGTTGCGCAGCACCATTGACGGGGTAAAGGTGCATGGTCGAAAGCATCGTGGGCAGCTTCGAGCCGTGTTCTACGTGTTTCGCGATGGCCGCATCGGTCAATTCCGTGAAATTATCCGCACGCCAATACCACTGCATGCCGGGAACAAACAGTCCGTCGAAAGTGGTTTGCACAATGGGGAAGGGGGCCGGGCCAACTACGTCCAGTAACGGTTTCCCGATGCTGCGCATGGGCCGGGTGGCTTTTTCCGTTTGTTCGGGAGTCGCGGTACAACACCAGACGATGGCGCAGACTTTCTTCATATGAAGACTTTCGGGGAACATGGGGGCGGGCGGAATCACGAGAAAGGCAAAGAATCCGTTTACTTCCTCGGGCGCCGTCAGAATGAATTTACGGTAGAACTTGAGCACGTCAGCTGCCTGCTCGAGCGGCCAGAAGGTGGGGCCGAACTGGACGGTGCTGACGGGATGCAAACGAAACTCGAACGAGGTCACAACGCCGAAATTTCCGCCGCCACCTCGCACGGCCCAGAACAGGTCGCTGTTCTCACTCTCGTTCGCGGTAACGAATCTTCCATCAGCGAGAACCATGTCTACTGAGAGCAGATTGTCGATGGTGAGCCCGTAACGGCGGGTGAGGTAGCCAATGCCTCCGCCGAGGGTCAGGCCGGAAACGCCAGTGGTAGAGATGAAGCCGCTGGGGGTAGCCATGCCAAAGGCATGGGTGGCGTGATCGACATCGCCCCACACAGATCCGGCGGCGACGCGCACCGTGCGTGCCGCGGGATCCACGCGAGTCCCCCTCATTCGCAAAAGGTCGATAACAAGACCGTCATCGCAGGTCCCGAGGCCGGCGCCGTTGTGGCCACCGCCGCGAATGGCTGTCAACATTGCGGTCTCACGTCCGTAGCGAACAGCAGCGATCACGTCGGCCACGTCCACACAACGCACAATGAGTTGCGGCCGCTTGTCAATCATCCCGTTGTAGACCTTTCTGGCCGTGTCATAAGTGGCGTCCTTGGGCTCGATGATTTCCCCTCTGATCGCGCTCTTTAATTGGTCGATGGCTGCTGGCATGAGTTTCTCCTGTTTTGCAATATTGAATGAAGCCGCCTGAAGTCAAACAGTTTGGACTGCCCAGGAGGCCTGATTTCGTGGCGCGGTATCAAAACCCAAAACAAAGTTGACCCTCATCTAAGTGCCTTGATGACTCGAATAAAGTGCCGCCTGCTGGTGCTACGATCCGTCCTCGTTCCGACGCTTGCCCAGAAGTCTTCTGTGGCATCCGACCAGCCGCAAGGTGGAAACGGCACTCGGCTGATTTCCGGGGTTAGCGCACCCAGTTTCAGCCTGCCGGCACTAGCGGAATCGAGAAACCCACAACACGTCCGGCATTCTCCGGAATTTAGTTTGTGCAGTGGAAACACAAGCTCACTTCGCAAAACAGAGTTTGATGGTCGAACAGAACGGATCAACGAACCGCCTTTGGCTCTGTTGAGAGGCACTTTCTAGATCAGAAAAGTACAGAGCAGTTGCTGGGAAGAATGGAAAGAACCGGCCGGGAGTTCAGATACAAAGTTGTCGCTCCGAGAAGAATCCGACTTGCTTGCAAGAGATAACATTGGCAGAATGCCTGGCTGCTGAGCCGGAGGGACTAACTTCATCCCCTCCAACGAGGGCAGCGACACATTCACCACAGCGTCTGCCTCATCGTAAGGAGTGCAAGGATCATCCACTGGCGGGACGGAGGTCGCAAAAGCCACCGTTCCGCAGAGCAAGACTAAAATCCAGTAAATCCGCTTCATTGGAAACCCACAAATCTGCCGGAAACCTTAATTCGCGGCAAGCACGGTGTCAAGTAGGATGTAAGAAGAAATGACAAGACTTTATAATCCGGCGCTAACGTGGTATCAAGTTCCGTGCAATTTTGGGGGGAGTTCGGCGTTTATGGTTCACGTGATTGCAAAACCGAAAGGAGATCGATCATGAGGCTGTCGCGATCGGTGCTGGCAGCAGTTGTAGTTTCTCTCATGTCAATTCCTCTTCTTGGGCAAGGCGCTTCGCCCAAAGCGGAGGAACGGATTCAGAAAGAAGTACGGCATGAACTTGTGATGTTGCCGTATCTGACCGTCTTCGACAATTTAGCGTACAAAGTGAACGGCTACGATGTGACTTTGATGGGGCAAGTTGTTAACCCTGCGCTGAAGAAGGACGCCGAGAATTCCGTGAAGCGGATCGAAGGAGTGGAGAAGGTAGATAACCAAATCGAAGTGCTTCCGACCTCACCAATGGATGATGGACTACGTCGAAGGCTCTACCGCGCCATTTACGGCTATGCGCCGCTGCAGCGTTATGCCATGCCGGTCATCAAGCCCATCCGCATAATTGTGAAAAACGGTCACGCAACCCTGGAGGGAGTGGTTGATAGCGAGAGCGACAAAAACATGGCCGGAATCCGAGCAAATAGCGTTCCCGGGATATTCTCGGTCACTAACAATCTGGCAGTTGCGAAGCCCTAAAAGGCGGAATCTCGCGCCGCAGAGAAGACGATCGTAGCGCCGGCCGGCCCTCTAAGCCGTGGCTCCAAATCTGACTGAGACCAGTTTGGAAACCCCGGGCTCTTGCATAGTGACGCCATAAAGCACGGGAGCAATGCTCATGGTTTTCTTGCTGTGAGTGATGAGCACGAACTGGGTTTGCATGCTCATTTCCTTGACCAGTTCGGTGAAGCGGCCGATATTAGCTTCGTCCAGAGGGGCGTCCACCTCATCCAGAATGCAGAAAGGGCTGGGTTGATATTGGAAGATGCCGACCAGGAGGGCGAGTGCGGTCAAGGCTTTCTCGCCGCCGGAGAGCAGCAGAACATTCTGCAATTTTTTCCCCGGAGGGGATGCGACCACGTCGATCCCGCTCTCTGCGCTGTTCTCCTCATCGGTCAGACGCATGAAGGCGTGTCCGCCGCCAAACAATTTCTTGAAAGTGGTTTGAAAGTTCTCATTGATTTTGTGGAATGCTTCTTCGAACTTCTGCCGCGAAACCGTGTCAATCTCCTTGATGGTGGCCAGCGTATTGTCGATGGAATCGAGCAGGTCCTTTCGCTGGGTGTCAAGGAACGCGTGGCGCTCAGCCGTCTCCTTGTATTCTTCGAGCGCCATCATATTTACCGGACCCATCCCATCGAGGCGCGCGCGCATCTCGCGATACGACTGATCTTCGGCTGCCAGGTGCTCTCCTCTGAGAATGGAAAGGCTGCTTTCAGCTTCGAGTTCATGGCGCTGGATTCCCAACTCGTTCAGGCAGGTTTCAGCCATGTGTTGCGCGTCCGACTGCAACCTGGCAGCAGTCGCGGCCAATTCGCCGCGACGGTCGCGAGCCTGGTCGAGGAGTTGGCGTGTGCTTCGTAGCGCATTCTCGATTTCGGCGAGGCGGGCCCGAACCTGGTCTGACTCGAACTGAAGCAAGCCTTCACGGGCTTCACCCGCATTATGTTCAGCTTCAAGATCGCTCAGCAAAACCGCAAGCTGCTCGTTCTCAGTTTCACGCTGCAGCTTTTCCTCAGCGGAAGATCCGATTTGAACTTTCAGGGAAGTTGCGCGTTCCAGCATCTCGGCCACGATAGCTTCAATTCTGTGCAGTCCGGCGGCAGCGGAGCGGTGGCGCTCTTCTAAAGCAGCCACGCACGCCAACTGTTGTGATGCGCGTTCGGCGGCTGAATCGCGGGCAGCCCGCAATGTAACCAGCTCGGCGGCAGCCAGCGAGGCCGAGGCTTCGAGTTGCTCGCGTTTTGTCTGCACCTCGGCGAGTTCGGCCCGCCGGGAAGCAGCCAGATTCTCCTGCTCGACACGGTCAGCCCGCAAACGACCAAGCTCCTGCTCACACGTATGCAGACGCTCGATAACTCGATTCATCTCGGATTCGAGCTGCTGCAGCATGTGACCGGAAGCCATTGCCTTGTTTTCTGCCTGTCGCTTTTCAGCTTCGAGCCGGTCGAGCAGCGAAGTAAGCTCCTTGATCTCCCGGGCGAGGGTGAGCACACGCAGCTCTTCATCGCGTAACGCCGATTCCAGTTCTCCAAGGGTCCGCATAACGTCTCTCAATTCCCGCTTCATGGAGAGCGGACCCTGGGCGCGCTGCTTTCCACCAGTGACAGTCACATTGTGAAAGCACTCGCCGGATTGCGAGAGGAAAAACGCGTGTGGGTTTTCCAGCGCCAGTTCGCGGGCTGCATTCTGCCCGGGAACGATGTATCCGTCCCGCAACTTGGGCAGGATAACTTCCAACGACCTGCCGAAACCATTGAGAACGCGAATCGCGTTTTTGAGTGGCACGATCGAATGACCCGGGCTGGAAGCGCCGTTTTCATCAACGGAAAACGAGAACTTCGCCTGCGAATCTTCCGGATGAACCAGAAAGGTGGCCCGGCCATCCACGTCGGTGCGCAACAAGCGCAAACCTTCGTCTGCCGCCTCCCACGACTTCACGACGATATAATTCAGTTCATCGCGAAGGAAATCTTCGACAACGGCTTCGTAGCGCGGATCAACTTCAACGAAATCTGCGAGCACACCCGCGGGGGCATGGCCGCCATTCAAGGCGCCGGATTGAAAGAGGCGGCGCACGGATTCGGTGGAATATCCGTGCTCAGCAATCACCGCCTGGAGTGAGGACTTCTTGCCGATGCCGGAAGCGTATTCGGCACGCAAGCTGTCGAGACGGTTCTTGCCTTCCGATTCCTGTCGCCGCTTGGATTCCAGCAGAAGCCGTGTCTGTGCGATCTCTTGCGACAGGGCGGCGACCCGTTGAGAGACGGTTTCGAATTCCAATGCGCGCTGACCCCGTTCTCCGCCAAAAGCATCGGCTTGCGATCGGGCCGTCGCGACCTCGGTATACAGGCGTTGCCCTTCGCGATCGATTGCGGCAATGCGTTCCTCGGCCTGGGTCAACAGGTTTCGCAAATTGGAGGCAGAATTCACCGACTCGAGGATGGCTTGGCGCGAGGCTTCCTGCCGCCGCTCCAGTTCGACAAGCGTATTTGCAGCTGTTGTCAACTCCCGCTCGCAGGCGTCACGTTCTGTTTGTGCGGCGGACAAATCTGCGACTGCCGAATCCAAAACGTGTTGATAGGCAGTGCGTTCTGCCTCAAGCGCAGTCAAGCGGGCATGGGACTGAGTCAGCTCAGCTTCTGCAGTTGACGAGCGCCGGACCAACTCTGAGCAGCGTTCTTCATTGTTGCGTCGTTTGGCGCGGGTGCGGTCGGCTTCCAACTTGATTTGGCTGAGCCGTTCGCGGTTCTCGCGAATTTCGCTCTCGATTGCGTATCGGCGCTGCGTGCGCTCCGATTGTTCGGCTTCCAACTGCTCTACTGTCTCGTCGTGACGGTGCATTTCGCCGGCAACCATATTGATCTGGTCATCAATCTGGGCCGACTCCCGATCCAACTGCGCAAACTTGCTGGCCAATACAATTTTGAGCTTGCCACGCATTTCATCGCGCAGGCGAGCATAGCGCTCAGCTTTCGAGGCCTGGCGTTTGAGCGAATTCATCTGGCGCGTGACTTCATCGAAAATGTCGTTCACCCGCGCCAGGTTCTGTTTAGCATCCTCCAGGCGCGCCTCGGCCAGTCGCTTCCTGGTTTTGAATTTGGTGATACCCGCTGCCTCTTCGATAATGGCGCGGCGATCCGTGGGCCGACTGCTGAGAATTTGCCCGATACGTCCTTGTTCAATGAGGGCATAAGATTCGGGGCCGAGCCCGGTGCCCATGAACAATTCCTGAATATCGCGCAGGCGGCAGAGCTTGCCATTCAGAAGATATTCGCTATCACCCGAGCGGAACAGGCGGCGAGTGACAACGATTTCTCCTGCACGAAATTGCTGCTGAAATTTCCGCCGCCGAATCTTGAGCACGACTTGCGGACCAGCGCCGTTTGCAGGGGGCGTTGACTGCAGAGGAGGATTGGGGTTGACGAACACGGCAAAGCGCGGTTCGTCATTTGGATCAAACTCAGACACGGCCTCGCTGCGGCGATAATGCTCAATCTCTTCAATTCTTCCCGGCTGAGTATCTTCGGTGATGCGCTCTACTTCCGCGGCGGCTTTAGCCCTCAGTTCAGCTTCATCCCAGTCTTCCGCAGGCATTTCATCCCGGATCTCGATCTCGGTAGCACTATTGGCGTCGGGGCCGTCGTAATCCTCGGGGTCAATCAGAGTGAGAGCAACTTCCGCCATCCCGGTCGGCTTACGGTCGCGGGTCCCGGAGAAGATGACGTCCTCCATGCGCGAGCCACGTAAAGTTTTGGCCGATTGTTCGCCGAGCACCCAGGAGATGGCGTCGGCAATGTTCGACTTGCCGCATCCATTCGGACCAATGATGGCGGCGACGCCATCGCCGTGAAACTTCAGCTCGGTGCGGTCACAAAAGGACTTGAAACCGAGAATTTGCAGTTTTTTCAGTTTGAGCAACGTGTACTCCTTAGGTTTTGCTCGACGTTGTCATGCCATCGGAAGGCTCGCCTCAGTGATTTTGAGCTGAGGGCCTGCCGTTGATGGACGTTTACCATTCAGATGCCTTGACGGAATTTGCCGAAAACAGCCCTTGGCTGGCCCGTACCTCGAACCGATTGCAGCTAATGTAACGGGCAATTTGTGCCGGGGTCAAGAATGAAAACACTATATGTAGTAGCATCCTGTGGATAACCCCTCTATTTTAGGTATACAATGCAGTCCCTAATCGAAAAAAGCACAGGAAATAGAAGGAAGGGAGAATCGCGAGAGCAGAAATAAGGCTAACGCAGGGGCCCGCGGGACGCAACGGCTTTTGTCCGAGCCGGGCTGAGCAGCAGTAAACCGCGTCATTAAATGACGGCCCGAGTAATTGCCCCTGATTACGCCCGTAAGGCCAAACAATCGGAGGTGCCATTGTTCGGCTCGGTAGTCCGGTGCAATCATTTGCAAAGGGGCTGTAACGGTTGTTTACACCCCTGGAAGGAGAACTCGTGACCAAGTTTGTGCAGTGGCTAACGGCGGAAGAAGAAGGCCAGGATGTGGCCGAATATGCCGTGATGCTGGCCGTCATTCTGGTGATTGTGGTTGGCACAGTCCGGTTGATCGGCGGAAATTCCAACAACGTCTTCTCCAGCGTTGCCAGCGCGATCGGTAGCTAGTCGGCTGCCCAAACCGGCATTCTGCTGCCCCGTAAGAGCCTTCCCTTAAGCAGCGAATTGATGATTGTTCGCTGAATGTCAGTTTTATTCAGGACTAGCTGCCTCCGGCGGGCGGGGTTACGGTCAGGGCCGGAACGTCTTGCTTCTTCATTAAACTGTTGTACGCGGCTACATCGGTCGAGACGATGGCCTTCCACTTTGCCAGTTGTTCGTCCACTGACTTGCTAAGCATCTCGAAAACCTCATACGACTGTTGTGTGGGGGCCGAATCGGCACTACTGACCACGCCTCCAAGCGCGACGAGATGATTATTCAGGCGGACAGGAAAATTGAGGACATCCTGGCTGCTCTTGGCTTTGGTTTGAATCAGCGACTCTTCGACCTCGGTCATTTTCTTGTCCAGCTCTTTGCCCGCATCGGCCACTGTTTTCGCGCGCGGGTCGTCTTTTAAGCGCTTGTTCACGGCGTTGATCTGATCGCGAAGATCGCGAATCTGAATGATGGTTTCGTCGGTGTCTGTGACTTTGTCCCGAATTTTCAGCAACAGATCAAACTGCTTGACGAGATCCCCAGGGGTGGTCTTCAGGCGCGGATCGGGCTCGATCTCAAGTGGCGCGGTATAACTCTTCGTAAGCACGGTCAGGCGAATCTGATAGGCGCCCGGCAGGGCTGGCGGGCCGTCCGTAGTGCCGCCCCAGAGCGGCGCATGCGGCACTTTGGTCGCACTTTCGTAGCGGAGATCCCAGACGAAACGGTTAAGCCCGGCATCGCCTGGCAGTTTGCCCGCGTCGCGATCGCGACTGGAGAATTCTTCCTCGTCCTCCGACTCTTCCTTTTTCTTAGGAAACTTGCGAATGACTTTGCCGGAGGAGTCGAGAATCTCGAGCGAGATCTTCTGGTCTTCGGCTTTTTCCTTGTCTGACGGCGATTCTGTCTTGCCTGCCTCAGAGTTGCCTCCTGCACCAGAACCTGCAGGGTTCGCCTGCTCGGGCTTGTTGACCGCAGTTTTCAGCCAGTAATAAATGATGGCTCCAGCCGGCGGATTCTTGCCAACATTCCCTTGGGGCGCGAAAAACCCTGCCCGAAAAACAGTGTGATTGGCCGGAGCTGGCGTGAAAAGATGGGCACCCTCCTGGGGAATCGCTTCACTGTATTGCTCAAGCGGAGTAATGTCATCCAAGACCCAGAAGCTACGCCCATGCGTGGCGACCACGAGGTCATTGTTCTTGAGAACGAGATCGTTGATCGGGGATGGCGGCAAATTCAGTTGTAGAGATTGCCAATGTCCTCCGTCATCGAAGGAAACGTAGACTCCCTGTTCGGTTCCGGCAAAAAGCAGACTTGGATGGCGCGGATCAATGCGTACCGCGTGCACGTAGTCATTGGCTGGGATGCCGGCCACGAGCTTTGTCCAGCTCTTGCCGAAGTCGCTGGTCTTGAAAATGTAGGGAGCGAAGTCATCCTGCTTGTGACGTTCGACCGCGATGTAAGCAGTACCGGCATCGCGAGGCGAAGCTTCGATCATGCTCACGGTGCCCCACTCCGGAATGGCCTTGGGCGTCACATTCTCCCAATGCTGACCGCCGTCACGGGTGAGGTGGACGAGACCGTCGTCAGTGCCGGCCCAAATCAAGTCTTTCTGTGCCGGAGATTCGACGACCGAGAAAATGGTGTCGTAGACTTCGACGCCGGTGTTGTCCTTCGTAATCGGCCCTCCGGACGAAGCCTGTTTTGATTTCTCGTTCCTGGTTAAATCGGGGCTGATGACCGACCAACTCATACCGCTGTTCGTGGTTTTGAACAGCACCTGAGCTGCAAAGTACAAGGTATGAGGATCGTGAGGTGAGAACACAATGGGCTCAGTCCACTGGAAGCGGTATTTGAGGTCACCGGCGGCCCAGCCGATGGGATTCACCGGCCAGGGATTGATCGCCTGTGTCCCGTGGGTGCGGTGGTCGTAACGAGTGATGTCGCCCCCGTAAGAACCGGCATAGACGATTTGTGGGTCAGTGGGATCCGGCGCAATATAACCGCTTTCGCCACCTCCCACGTCATACCAGTCGGGACGATCAACCGCGCCGTCAAGACCGGCATTAGCGATCGCGACCGTGGAGTTGTCTTGCTGCGCTCCGTAGATGTGATAGGGAAACTGGTTATCAGTAGTGACATGGTAAAACTGCGCCGTCGGCTGGTTGTAAAGCGTGGTCCAGCTTTCGCCGCCGTCGGTAGAAATCGTCGCGCCGCCGTCGTTGCCGTTGATGAGGCGTTTGGGATTGTTGGGATCGATCCACAGGGCGTGATTATCGCCATGTGGCGCACGAAGACGGGCGAATGTTTTGCCTCCGTCATTGGAGCGGTAGGCACTGGTGTTAAGAATGTAGACAGTGTCAGCGGATTTTGGGTCGGCGAAAATGTGGGAATAGTACCAGGCGCGCTGGCGAAAACGGTGATCGTCGGTAGTTATGTGCCATGACTCGCCACCATCGTCGGAACGGTAGATCCCACCTTTGTCGGCTTCAATCACAGCCCAAACGCGATTGGGATTGGCGGCTGAGACAGTAACTCCAATTCGGCCGAGGATGCCGTCGGGAAGACCATGACCTTTTAATTCTTTCCAGGAGGTCCCACCATCTGCGGACCGGTACAATCCACTTCCCGGGCCACCGCTATCCAAGCTCCAGGGCGTACGCCTCGCCTGCCATAATGCCGCGAACAAAATATTGGCATTCGTGGGATCGAATTGGACGTCGATGCCCCCGGTCCTGGCATCCTTGTAAAGGACCTTTTCCCAGGTCTTACCGCCGTCGCGCGTGCGAAAGATGCCACGCTCCTCGTTGTCGCCGAAGGGATGTCCCAGTGCCGCGACGAAAGCGATGTCAGGATTTCTGGGATTAACAATCAGCCGGCCGATGGCGTGAGTGTCAGCGAGGCCCGCAAACTTCCAGGTTTTTCCGGCGTCGATGGATTTGTATACGCCATTGCCGCCTACGATATTGCCGCGGATACATGCTTCTCCGGTTCCGACGTAAATCGTATTCGGATCGGATTCAGAAACTGCGATGGCGCCGATTGCCGGCGAAGCATCTTTCTGTTTGTCAAAGACAGGCTTCCAGTTGAGACCGCCATCGGTGGTTTTCCAAACGCCTCCGGCGACAGCACCGAAGTAATACACATTTTCCTGACCAATGACGCCGGAAACCGCAACGACGCGTCCGCCACGAAACGGCCCAGCCAGGCGATACTGGAGACCTTTCCAGGGACCTTTGTCCTCTTCTTCGTCTTGCTGTGCAGGGTCTTTGGCCGGCCTACCCGGCTGGTTCACCGTCTCGGCGCTTTTCTGGCCGGGTTCGGAAGGCTGATTTGGCTGGCGTTTCTGCGAGGATAGCGACGTTACAAAAGAGAGAATCAGAAAGGCGAGCGTAGTTGTTCTCAACTGTGCCTCCGGAGGGCTAACACAATAAATCCGCAGGTGAGAAATCTCAATATGGAAGCCAAAGGCGACTGGTTGCGGGATGCTCTGGAGCATGCATGGTCCAGCCCACGCTGAAGGTGTCCAGTTACGGCGTGCTGGTCGTTTGAGGCTTCTGGAGCCTGTTTCCAGAGATTCGCGAGCCAGCTTTACACAGGCACCCGGGTTGCAATCCAGCGAATTTCGAATACAATACCAAGTAACTACGAGGATTTTCTCGGTTTTGGCGTTCTCCCCCCGCTGCACCAGTTCCTCTAGAGCCGGGAATCTGGCTGGAATGAGGCTGTCTGGAGGAAGCGATTACGGAAGTCACTTGGCTTGGCAGAGAACTGTTCTTAACATGCCAATATAGAAGGCAATTGAGGCCCGGTTCATGCATGGAATAGCGGTTACCCTCCTGACCGAAGACAAAGAGCGGCTGGCGGTGCTCCAGCAGCGGTTAGAAAGCACGCAAATCGGGCGCAATCTTTTTGCTCACGTCGGTTTTCCCGCAAGTCCTAACGATCCGGTTTTGCGCCAAGTTCAAGACGTCCGCGCGGAAGTGGTTTTGGTTGATATCGATCCGCAGAATGTTCAACGGGCCATCCAGGCGATTGAACTGATCCACGCGAATGCTCCAGAGATTGTTATTTTCGCCATCGGCACCATGAACAATCCGGAAACCATCGTTTCCGCGATGCGCGCCGGGGCACGCGAATACCTCGAGCGCAGCGCCTCGGCCGAAAGCATTATGGAGGCCTTTAGCCGATTCTCCGCCTCGCGCGGAAAGGCACGAAGCGCAAGCGGTCGGGCCCGAGTGTTCGCAGTTACAAACGCTAAGGGTGGATCAGGAGCCACTACGGTGGCAGTTAATACTGCCATTGCCCTTCAGGAATCGCACCCAGGCGTCTTGCTGGTAGACTTCGCCACTTTAGGTCATGCTGCCCTGCACCTGAACGTCCGACCGAGTTTTGGTCTAGTTGATGCCTTGCAGAACCTGCATCGCATGGATAGCGCGCTGCTGCAAGGTCTAATGACCTCATGCAAGAACGGGCTGCATTTGCTGGCCGGACCACAGCAGCCTCAGGTTCTCGCGCCGGCAGTGGCCGAACTGGCCCGCTTATTTGATTTGATGGTCTCGCAATTTCGCTTTGTAGTAGTCGACTGCTCGAATCGGGTCGACGATACGGCGCGCGTGATCTGCGACCTGTCAAATGCGGTTCTGCTGGTGGCCCAAGCCGATGTGGTGTCGCTCTGGAGCGCGGGCAGGATGCGGACCTTCCTGGAAGAAGGCACCGGACGTGACCGCGTGCGTCTAGTGCTGAATCGATACAAGAAGATTCCGGGTTTCAGCGACGAAGACGTTGAAGCCGCCACTAATTGCAAGATTCTCTGGAAAGTTCCTAACAACCATCAGGCGATAGCTCCTGCCATAGATAAGGGAGCTCCCATAGCGTTCCACGAGACCGTGGACGTGGCGCGCTCCTTCCGCAGTCTGGCAAATATGTTGGCCGAAGCGTCGGCAACGAGTGAAGGCTCATTAGATCTGCTTTACCAACCTGAGAAGTCCGACGGCAAAAAGAAAAGCGCTGCCAGTTTCCTTATGTCTCCGGCACGCGCCGGACAATAGATTTCACACAAACCAGGTGCGATTGCAGTGCGTTGCCAGTTACTTGGCGGCTGCGGCGTTATTTTCCAGGCGGGCGTAGATGGCGGGGTCGGAGGCCACTTCGTAGTACCAGTGTTCGGTCAAATGTTGAGGTGAGAAAGTGCGGGCATCCACCTGAGGCATGCGGCTGCCGCGTACAACGATCTTACGGAAAATGTCGTTGCCGACCGGCACCAGCCCGCTCCACAGCTGGTACTCGCCGGTCTTCTTGAGTTCGGGAAGATCCAGTGTGCAAGGCTGCAGGGAAATCTCCTGCTGCAGCTTGCGGAAGGCCGCCTCGCTCATGCGGATGCCATTCACGTTGTACTTCAAGATGAAGTCTTCGAGGCTGTCTTCCATCTCCGCGTCGCTGGTGGTTTGAAACGCATACACATGAAACAGGTTTTGCGACTCTTTTATGGTTTTTCGCAGCCGCCTGCTGCAGGACGAAAGGCGGTCGCTTTCATTCAAGGCGTCGGAAATCATGATCCTCTGCTCGCCATCGAGCAGGTACATGGGCGGAGAATCCTGGTAGGAAATGCCGATACCCAATTCCAGGCTCGGCAAGCCCGACCGCTGCAAGAGCTGGTTGTATCCCCTGACAATTTCGACGATTTCGCGGGCAAGCACTGCCGCGCGACCGACGGTGAGGCCGGGATCACCCTCGCGCTCCAGCAGCGCCAATATGATGGCGTCACCCTCGAGGAACACTTTCACCGCGCCATATTTTGCCAAAAGCTTGTTGACGGGATCATAGAAATTGAGGCTGAAATAGGAGGCTGGATTTAACTCGCGCTCCAGCAGTGAACGGGTGAGCCGGGATGAATCCCGCACGTCGGCTTTAATGACGACGTGACGCACGACTTTCTCTTCTCCAGACTTTTGCTCTTCCGGCAGCAAGAACTCGTAGAGGGTGCCGTTCATGGCAGAGAGTTGCCGGATCTTTTCGTTGGCAAGATTTACGCTATCGAGTGCTCCGTTCAGTGCTTCCAGTTGCCGGCGGTCGCGGTGGTAGCGCATGAAGTCACGCAGAAACCGTCCGGCAATTTTCGCCCGCTCCGACCCGCGGCAGCTCGCCACTTTGTCAATCGCGGTATGCAAGCTGGCCGGAGACATCTTCCCGTGCTCTGCCATCAATTTCTCGACTCGGGCGCGTTCTTCGCGAGAAATCAGCGCGTGCTTCAACTGCTGGGCGTTGATGCGGGAAGAATACTCGGGGAGCAGCGGAACCACTTCATAGGACGCGATCACGTGCTCCAGGAGTTTTTCCCGTTCCAAGAGGCGTACCCATTCAGCGAGGCGTGTTTTCTGGGAACGGCCTTCGGGGCTGGAGTCGTCCGGGATGCCAGCTCCCACGAGAGCCTGTGCATTTTCCGGCACATTGAGCCAGCCCTCCAGGGTGCGCTGCGCATCTTCCCCGAGTTCGAGTTGCAGAGATTGCAGAAACTCACACGCGATGGCACGAACGCTGACGAAGCGGTCGGGATCAGTTTCGAAGTTGCCCAGCATTACATAGTGTTCAGCGTTAATATGTGCGTCGCTGCCGTCCTCGGTGAAGATCAGTGTATTGAGAAACAGTTTGTACTGTTCCTCGGCCATGTTTCCGAAGAGGGACCGCCGGGTGCGGGCGACAGTTTCCTTCTCAACTTCCCGCAAGGTGCGAAATAGTTCGTCCGCGGTCTTGCGCTGAATGGTTTTCTTGGCGACCTGAAAGGCGGCAATTCGTTCGCGGTACTCCAGAGCCTTTTGATGGCGAAAGCCCTCATATCCTTTAAGCGTCATCCGGCAACGCTCCAGAACTTGAGCGAATTGCGAATTGAGCTCCAGACGCAGGAATTTGATGATGGCCGACCGCGCCAGCAGATCCAGAACCGGGTTTTCCTGCGCCTTGGCGGTATTCAACGCCGACAGGTGCAGATCGGTGAATAACGACTTCAGATCGGCAGGCTCGTTTTGCGGCTTCCCGGTCAACTTCGATTGGATGAACTGATTTCTGGCATTTGCGGGGGCTGCTGCTCCCAGCGGTCCTTCCAGATCACCATGACGGATCAGCAGCCGAGTGATGTGCTGGCGTGACTGCTCCACGAACTTGGGGCTGAGGAAGACGTCATGCCGCAGGTTGTCCACCCCGACCTGGAGGCCTTGCAGTAGCAGTGACGGAGTATAGGAACTGAGCTGAGGGGGAACGTCTTTCTCCGCCTGATGACCGAGCCGGAAAATGGGGATGCGCGGCATGGATTCCGTTACGGTTGTGCCACCTGTGCGGTGAGCCCTGAACGGAATTGTGGGACGACCAGCGCCTGTTCAGCCGTGGGCACGTTCAAAGCGGCCAACTTCCTGGCCACAGCCTGGGCCTGGGCAGACTTTCCTGTATCGCTATAGGCGCGCCAGAGCAGTTGCATCGAGAGCGGGTCGTCAGAGTCTTCTTCCAGGTGCGAGATCGCCTCGGCAGAGCTGCCCTGGGCCATCAATACAGCGCCAGCGGCGCCGTGATAGCAAAGCTGAATTACCTGGCTGCGGCTCTTTTCAGACACGGTCTCGAGTTGGTTAAGTGCCTCAACGGCTGTGCGCATATCTTTCCCGGCGGCAGCGCGAGAAGCCTTGACCCGCAAAATGCGTGCCAGCTCGTCATTGCGGTCGCTTTGAGAAAGTTCATGTGGCTCTCGCATGACCTGCTGCGCCAACCGCAGATGCTTTATCGCGGAGCCTAAGTCGGGAGCGTACATTGCCAGCACACGTTGCGCTTCCGCCTCGAAGAAGGCCAAACCGGCGGCGTGAGCGTGTTTGGCGACTACGATCAGGGCCCTTTCGGCCTGCTTGCGATTGTTTTCGCGAACCCAGGTCAGCGCCGATTGCAGTTCGTAGTCGATCTTGTCACTCTGGCTTCCAGCAAAGACGATGGCGCGGTCATATTCGTCGCGCGCGTCCTGCTCGCGCCCCATAAGAGCGTAAGTGTCGGCGATACCCACCTCCGAGCCGAAATCCGGGTCGATTCGAACGCTCATGCGATACTGCTCAAGCGCGGCGTCAAATTTTCCCGCCATGCGCAGAATCTCTCCGTAGGAATCGCGTGGGTTGGGCTCGTCCGGTTCCAGGGCTGCATACTTTTCCATGGCGGCGAAGGCTTTGTCGAAATTACCGGCGAAGGCATAGGTGTAGCCGAGGTCGTTGAGCGCTGCCGGGTAATCAGGGAACAAAGCCACGGCATGTTGAAGAACTACCTCAGCCTGCTCGTATCGCTGCCGCAAGACCAGCCAATCTCCAGCGAGAAACGCCAGCCGGTGATCGTTGGGAAACATCGCCAGCAAGTCATTCATTGCGGCGATTGCCGGAAGATAATTGTCCTCCTGGGCTGCGGAAAGCCAGGTGATGAGCAACTGCTCCCCTCGACTGACCTTGGGAGCCAGAGCTTTCGCCCGCCGCCGCGCCGCCGCCTGCTCCCCCGGCTCTTTGCTGATCTTGGCAATGAATATGAAAGCCTGAGCGAATTTCGGATCCTGTCTGGTCGCTTGCTTTAGATACTGCAAGCAATCGTTGAGCCGGTACTCCTCGAAGCTCCGCATGGCCCGGTCGAAGTTCTTACGTGCCGACGCGGATGACGTCGTGACTGGAAGGGTATCGGAAGATTGCCCAACAGGATGGTTTTTGGGAGCTTGCTCGGTGTCTGCGAACGCGACCGATGACAACACGAGCAGGGAGCAAATGCACCAGCGGTGGAACATCGAGTTTCCTCGGAAACTATTGATTTAGTGCTTTCTATGCCGGAGAGTACCACGTGGGTAAGAGGCCGCCAACGTTACCTAAGTGACCGAAGAAAGGGCGGATTTACATGCTTTTTCACAAATCTCGGGATTCGAGCTGAACCGATTTCAGTCGATGAGACGATTGGTGATGGGGGCATAGCTGTCAATCCTGCGATCACGCAAAAACGGCCAATTGCGGCGGACATCCTCGAGCAGATGCAGGTCAACTTCACCGATCAGAATTTCTTCTTTATCGTGGGACGCCTCCGCCAACACCCGGCCGAAAGGATCGCATAAGAAGGACCCGCCCCAAAATTCCAATCCCGCACCCGGCACCGAATTCCCGCGGATGTCGCCTGTTTCGAAACCCACGCGATTTACGACCCCCACGTAGACACCGTTGGCTATGGCATGGGCACGCTGAATTGTGCGCCAGGCATCATGCTGAGCCGCGCCGAACTCCGCCTTTTCGGCGGGGTGCCAACCGATGGCAGTGGGATAGAAGAGCACTTGAGCACCCTGCAAAGCGGTCAGTCGTGCCCCTTCCGGATACCACTGGTCCCAACAGACCAAGGTGCCAATCCGGCCGACGCCTGTCTGAAACGCACGAAATCCCAGGTCACCGGGGGTGAAATAAAACTTCTCGTAATAAAGCGGATCGTCCGGAATGTGCATCTTGCGGTACAGGCCGGCGAGCCTGCCGTCCGTATCGAAAACCGCTGCGGTGTTGTGATAGACGCCGGGTGCTCGCTTCTCGAATAGCGAGGCGATGAGCACAATATGGAACTGCTTCGCGGTCTCTGACAATTTATTCGAAGCTGGGCCGGGAATGGGCTCAGCGAGATCGAATAGAGACGCGTCTTCCCGCTGACAGAAATACTGGGTTTGGAAGAGTTCCGGCAGGCAGACGACCTGGGCACCGCGCTGAGCGGCGTCCCGCACTCGTTCAATCGCGTGCCGCAGATTCCTGTCGGGATCCGGCGTCGCTGACATTTGAATCAGGCCAACGCGAAACTTGTCAGGCGTCAAATTCCAAGCCCTCCGCAAGGAAAAATAGAATACCAGTTTTCAGCAAGTTACCAATGCCTTCGAGGCTCGGTCGATCCCGCACTGCGCAAAAGTGGCTTTGGGGTGACAATGAAACTGCAGCACTACCCGAGGCTCCGCTAGCTAGTGATCGCCGGCTTTTAGTAGAGTATTTACTGGAAAAGACGGAGAACGCCCATGAAACAAGGCAATCATGATGGGTCGGGGATCGAGCGCAAGTTGCACGATCCGATTGAAGATAAGCTGGTTGCTCTCGAATCGCTCGACCTGAAGCGTGTGCACTCGGTTGACGATCTGGTCAGAGCGATGGCCAAGACCGCTTTTACGGGTCGACAAATTGGTGAGGCGGCAGATGTCCTCGAAGCCATGGCGCGCGACGAGGAATGCTTTCGGGTCATGACCCTTGCCGGTGCGATGACCGTAGCGAAGCAGAGTCTGATCATTGCCGAGTTGATCGATCGCGGGATCGTGAACGCGATTGTGTCAACCGGGGCGCTGATGGCCCATGGTCTGGTCGAGGCCACCGGGCTTTCTCATTTTCGTTATAACCCCGAAGTCTCGGACGAAGAGCTGTACGAGCAGGGCTACAACCGTGTGTATGACACGCTGGAGCCGGAACGGAACCTTGATGACGTCGAGGAAGTCCTGGCGGAAATCTTGGACAATTGGGACCACAACGAGATGGTCTGCTCTTACAAGCTGAACCACGCCATTGGTCAGCACTTGACAAAGCGGGCTCGGGAAGAACGTGGAATCCTCAAGTCAGCGTATGAAAAAGGTGTGCCGGTCTTTGTACCGGCTTTCACAGACTCCGAGCTCGGTTTGGACTTTGCCTTGAACAACCGCATTCGCGAATCGACCGGACGGCACAAGCTGAGGTTTGATCCCTTTGAGGACCTGGAGCATTTTGCCGCAACCCTTCTCCGCCAAAAACGGCTTGGGATCTTCACCATTGGCGGCGGGGTGCCGCGGAACTGGTCGCAGCAGTTTGGGCCCTTCATCGAGCTGCGGCATCGCCGACTGGGAGAGCACGTGCCTTTAAAGCGCTATCACTATGGCGTGCGCATTTGTCCCGAACCGGTGTATTGGGGCGGTCTATCGGGAAGTCCGTACAGCGAAGCGGTGTCATGGGGAAAGTTCGTGCCTGCAGCCGAGGGCGGACGCTTTGGGGAGGTTTTCGTGGACGCCACCGTGGGCTTGCCGCTAATCGTGGCGGCAGTTTTGGAGAGGCTGGGTAAGGACAAGCACAATTCCGCAGGCAAGAAGGAGAAACTTGCAGCCAAGAAGTGAGGCAATCGGTCGACTAATCGAAGATGAAGATCGCCGAAGCGATCACCGTTGTCCATAGCCCGCGCTTATCGCCCACGGCGGACTGAGTCACGTTGGCGGTGCGCACAATCTTGTTAGAAATCCGATAAATCTCTTTCTTCTCATCCCACGAACGATCGGGATCGAACTCCACGTTTAACGTAGTTGCCAACATTTCTGCGGCAAGTTCTTCGGCGTAGTCTCCGGCAGCGTTGTCGGTTTCGCCGAATGAATGGTGCTCGCTCAAATAGCCGTACGTATTCCGGTCGGCGGGAATGGCTACGCCGATACTGGCGGCCAACAAACGATGTGGCTCGCGGGTTGAGTTCTCTGCCACAACGGCAAAAACGACTTCGCCCGGGCTGAGATACTTCAAGCCTTGAGAGCGGGCAATCAGCTTGCATTGTGGCGGGAAGATGGAGGAGACGCGCACCAGATTTTGTGCAGCAATGCCGGCGTCACGCAGCGCCAGCTCAAAGGAAGTGAGACGTTCGCGATGTTTTCCGACCCCCTTGGTAAAGAAGATGCGTTTAGGGACCATGTCTTTGCCCAATTCGCACACACCTCCAAATTTGCAGGGATGACGGTCAAATCTAACACAGCGAAATGTAAAGGGACTATGAAAACTGAGGTTCGCGGAGAAAAATTTCGGCGGAAAACCAACCAGGTTTTCCGCCGGGTTGAATTGAGCTACTTCGCGGCTGATACAGAGCTGACCTGAATCTCGTCGCCATTGGCCTGGCCCTTGACGGTGGCCATCTTGTTGGCGAGCTTGTCGAGGGTAGCCAGCGCCGTCTTGTCCTGAGTGTCGAGGGTGTAAACCTTGTCCCCGACGACTAAGGCGTATTTCGAACCCTTTTGGACACAGGCGCGAAGGCAGGTGATGGGATCTCCCTCCATCATGTGCTGCTTGCCGCACATTGCGTCGCTGACCAAGCCAGTGAAGCTCTCAGCTTTTGCGCCAAACGAGAATGGAACCAGCACGGTGGCGAAAACCAGGGTCATTAACGAGAAGCGAATGAATTGCGGCGCACGATGCATTGAAGATTGTTCTCCTTTTGTGGGGGTAGTTCATTGGCTGCTTTTATATTGGAACGGTCAAGGGGACAAAAGGTTACATTCAATTTGCTATCTGGCGATAAAACGGAGCGTTACATCCACGGTTTTGTCCTTGCGATCCACCGTTTCCTGGATATCGGGACTCCACTCTCCCGTCGTAAGCACCTCTTTCAGGGCCTGGGAAACAAAACGTCGGGTGTAGCCCGAGTTGTAGATATCGCCACTCATCAACGTCCAATTGCTCTGCAGGCGATCTTTGGTGTGTCCGTCGACACCCAGTATTTCCAACTCGCCCATCTTGAAGACGTCACCTTCACGGATGCTGAGACGGTATACCACCGTGTGTTGGGTATCATCGAATTCGGGCGTGGTCTCAACGGCCACATCCATGTAGCCGCGCGCACCGTAAATGGCTTTGATGCTGTCAACATCTTTCTTGAGTTGAACGGCATCGGCAGGTTGATCACTCCGAACCTGAATTGCCTGACGCAGAGTGTCCAGAGGCACAGCCTTGTTTCCTGCAAGTACGACCGCCTTCAGCTTGTACTGCGGCCCTGGATTCAGCGGAAAGGTCACGTCAACCAGGATTTCATCTTGATCGCTCGGGGTGATCCTGGCCGCGGGATCTTCAAAATTCGCCTTGAGATAGCCATGTTGCAACAAGATTGGAAGGAAGACGCCATCTTCCTGGTGACGCAGTTTAGATCGTTCGTATTCTCCGCCGCGAAGACTTTTTCCGGCGGCTTCAAGTCCCGGCAATTCGGTTGTGTCGGCGCCTGCAAATTCGACACTGCCCACTACGACGCGCGGCCCGCTGGCGCTAAAGTCGAAAGCCTCTGTGGATCCGTCATCGTGCGCCAGTCGCACGTAATCAACTTGAGCCGGAATCTTCCTGTCGTCCAGCATCGCCTGAAGAGCTTGTACGACATCATCCGGCAGCGGCCCCGTAACCGGCAGTTCTCCATCAAACAGCGGCACCCGGGCGTGTAACTGTTCGAGCAACTCCTGATCAGAGAACCAGACCAGGTTCTCAAACTTTGCCGGCGCAAATTGCTTTACATCTTTGACCTTCAGCTCGACTTTAGTTCCGTCAGGCGTGTATTCGAAGCCATACGTGACATCGGTGAAGGCTCCAGATTCGCCCAGACGCCGCGCGGCATCCTTGAGGTTGTCCTCGTGGACGGTTTGGCCGATTTGCAGGCTGGAGGCGTGGATGACGTCCTCCGGCTTGTAACGCTGGGTGCCGGAAACCTGAACCGTGACGAGCTTGAAAGCCGAGGGTGGAAGTTCCTTAGCTCCCTTGCGAGCTTGGGATACGGAGATAGTAGCGAACAGTAGAAGAAGTAGAAGGGTCGGGAGCAGCGGGAATAGTTTCACTTAATGCAAATTTTAACGCAATCGAACCTGGTGGGACTTAATGCAGGAAGGCAATCAACGGCTGGGAGCAATCGCGACGGCATCAACAGTCTTCAATTTTACGGTGGTGTCGATAAATGCGAGAGCCGCCCGGCTCAGGGCTTTATCCTTGCGGAAAACCAGCGCCAGATCACGGCGAATAGTGGCGTCGGAGATCGGAATGGCGACCAGCGCATTCGCGCGAACATCTTCCAGGACATTGGAGCGGGCGATAAAACCAACACCCGCGTCGGCGGCCACAAAGCGCTTGAGCAGTTCGCTCGAGTCGAGTTCCATGGTGTAGCGCGGTTTGAGCTTGCGCTCATAGAAGAGATTCTCCAGCGCGTCACGGGTATGGCCAGCCTTGGGAACGATTAGCGGAAAACCGGCAGCCTCCCCGATGGTTACGGATTTCAACTTTGCAAGAGGATGTTTTGGAGGGACGATAACAACCAACTCGTCGCGATGAATCAGCACGACTGTCAATCGGGGGTCCTGCACCGGCAGCGAAACGACTCCAAAGTCGACTGAGTTATCGATCACCGACTCCAGGATCTTGGCGTAATCCGAGCGAGTAATGCTGATGTTCACGTCGGGGTATCGCTTTTTGAAGTCGGCGAAAACTTCGGGAAGGATGTGGAGACAGGTGCCTTCGTTGGCCCCGACTACGATTTCTCCTTTGGGTATGCGCTCATTCTCGGCGACAGCGGTCAGCATCATCTTGCGTGCTTCGAGGATATCCTCGGCGAATTTCAAAAAGAGCTTGCCGGAGGCCGTGATGGAAACTTTGCCACCGGAACGGTCCAGCAGTTTGGCTCCGACTTCTTCCTCGAGTGAACGGATTTGCGACGAGATCGCCGGCTGAGTGCGAAAACGCTTCTCTGCCGCGCGCGAAAAGGAACTCAGGCGCGCCACTTCGAGAAACGTTTCCAGTTGGTCAAAGTCCATAGAGCAGTCAGCAGTCAGCACTCGGACAAAAACACGCGGCCGTTTCTATTCTCTGAGTGCTGACGGCTGAGTGCTGATTGCTTTCCGATAACCCTCGCTTATCCATCCCATAAAAACAATCAATTTTCCTTCGCCTCGGGGACACTTTTAGACTCGACTGTTTGCTCAACGCCACAGATTGTAGCAGGCATAACTCTCCCTAATATCACCGCATTCCAGGAGTTCCCGATGGCTGACGCGAAAACTGTACTCGAATTTGTGAAGAAAAATGGAATCAAGATGCTTGATTTGCGTTTTACCGACCTTCCGGGGCTGCAACACCACGTCTCTTTCCCAATCGAACAGCTATCCGAAGGGTCGTTTGAAGAAGGTTTCGGGATGGACGGGTCGTCGATTCGCGGCTGGGCAGCCATTCACGAAAGCGACATGCTCCTCATTCCCGATCCCAACACTCATATGCTGGATCCGTTTACTGAGGTGCCGACGCTGGTGATGGTGTGCGATGTGATCGATCCGCTGACGAAACAAAGATATGACCGTGATCCGCGCTACATCGCGAGGAAAGCCGAGCTTTACCTCACCTCGACAGGAATTGCCGATACCGCATATTTTGGGGCAGAAGCGGAATTCTTCATCTTTGATAACGTGCGCTTTGATCAGAGGGAACAGCACGGGTTTTATTTCATCGACGCGGAAGAGGGCCGGTGGAACTCCGGCCGCAAGGAAAACAATCAGGGCTATCGGCCGCGGTTCAAAGAAGGATATTTTCCAGTGCCGCCGACCGATCATTATCAGGACCTGCGCAGCGAGATGGTGATGACCATGCTGAGCTGTGGGCTGGAAGTGGAGTGTCATCATCACGAAGTGGCGACGGGCGGGCAAACCGAAATTGATCTCAAGTTCGACTCGCTGGTGCGTTCGGCCGACCACATGATGCTCTACAAATATGTAGTCAAGAACGTTGCCAACCAGTACGGAAAGACAGTTACCTTCATGCCCAAGCCGATTTTTCAGGACAACGGCAGCGGCATGCACACCCATCAGTCACTCTGGAAGAATGGCAAACCGCTGTTTGCGGGAGATGGCTACGCGGGCTTGTCACAATTGGCGCTGTGGTATATCGGAGGGCTGATCAAGCACGGCCCGGCGCTGTCGGCGATCATTGCTCCTACAACAAACTCGTATAAGCGGCTGGTTCCGGGCTTCGAGGCGCCGGTGAATCTGGCCTATTCGCGCCGCAACCGCTCGGCAGCCTGCCGGATTCCAATGTATTCGGCCTCGCCGAAAGCCAAGCGGGTGGAGTTCCGCCCGCCGGACCCGAGCTGCAATCCGTATATGGCGTTTGCCGCAATGATGATGGCGGGACTGGATGGAGTCGAGAACAGGATCGATCCCGGTCAGCCGCTCGATAAAGATATCTACGATCTCGGGCCGGAGGAGTTGGCGAAAGTGCCGTCGATGCCGGGATCGCTGGAGGACGCGCTCGACGCGCTTTCGCGGGACAACGCATTCCTGCTCAAAGGGGATGTGTTCACCGAAGAACTGCTTAGCACCTACGTCGATTACAAGCGCTCGAGGGAAGTGGACGCGGTGCGGTTGCGTCCACACCCGTTTGAGTTTGCGCTGTACTACGACATCTAGGTGTTGGTCGTCCGTCGTTAGCGGGAACCGTAGCCTCGAAATTCCACTCAAGCCAAAAGCGAGCTTGAGTGGGCCACCCCGCCCGCCGAACTGCAGAGAATTTGGGCTTGCGTTTTTGGCGGCTTCTTCTAAGCTGTTTGTACCGTAATCGGCCCCGCAATCCATCCCCACTTTCGTGGAGGCGTACGATGCTTATCGCACCCAGGGCCAAAGATCCAATCGTTCTCTCCTACCTGGCGCTCAGGAAAGCTGTCGGCGGCATCGCTTTTGGACTCCCGTTCGCGCTCGCAATTCCGTGGTGGTTTCTCAGGAACCACATGATCGAGAGCTCCATCAGCGGCTATTACCACACCGGAATGAGGAACCTCTTTGTGGGCTGTCTTTGTGCAATCTCCATGTTCATGCTGTGTTGCCGGGGTTACGACCGCAAAGACGAGATTGCGGGCATGTTCTCTGCGCTCTGCGCGCTCGGCGTCGCCTTTTTTCCCGTTGCTCCGGATTTTTGCGCAACCCACCACCAGAGCGAAATTGGAATTGTGCACTATGTTTTTGCCGCACTCCTTTTTTCGACTCTGGCCTATTTTTGCCTCGTGCTCTTCCGGATGACGGCTGCGAACCAGAAACTGACCCGACAGAAACAGCAGCGAAACCGGGTCTACACGGCTTGCGGATCTCTGATCATCGCCTCGATGCTCCTGATCTTTGTCCTGAAGCTTCTCAAGGTTCAACACCTGGTCGCAGATCTCGCTCCGACCTTTTGCTTCGAGACAACTGCGCTCATCGCCTTCGGAATCGCCTGGCTCATCAAGGGCGAGACCTTCCTGAAAGATCAGAAGCCAGCGCCTGCCAGAACGATGACCACTGACGGTCACATTCAGATCGAAGAACCGCGGAGTAGTCCTCTGGGCCGAGCGAAATAGGGTGGCATCGAGGTTGAGCGACTGCCCCCTTCGCGGTGTTTGAAAAGTGGTTGATAACGGCGAACAAACTACCCCGGCCTTCGCAAAGTGCGCGAAAGGCCGGGCCACGCCCGGCTTGCCCATTCGCCTCTACGATTCCAGTAACATAATCCGTTGTGACATCCTGCATCGCAGCCATTGATCAGGGCACAACCAGCACTCGCTTCATGTTGTTTGACGAAGCCGGCAGGATTGTTGCCTCGGCGCAGAAAGAGCACAAGCAAATCTATCCGCAAGCAGGATGGGTTGAGCACGACCCGGCGGAGATTTGGCGATGTACGCAGGATGTAATCGCCCAGGCGTTGCAGAAGTCGGCAATTCCTTCTAACCAAATTGCTGCAATTGGGATCGCAAATCAGCGTGAGACAACGATCCTCTGGAACCGAAAAACTGGCAGGCCAGTCGCGAATGCCATTGTTTGGCAGGACACCCGGGTAGCGGACTATGTTGCCAAGCTCGCTCGCGATGGCGGCCAGGATCGTTTCCGTCCGCGAACCGGTCTCCCACTCAGCACATATTTCAGCAGCTTGAAAATTCGTTGGCTCCTGGACCACGTCGCCGGCGTTCGCGAACAAGCTGAGGCTGGGGAAGTGATCTTTGGCAATATGGATTCGTATTTAACGTGGAATTTAACTGGAGGTCCTGACGGTGGTATTCATGTCACGGATGTGACCAATGCCAGCCGGACCCAGTTGATGAACTTGCATACGCTCTCCTGGGACAAGGACCTGTTGCTTGCGTTTGATATCCCTTTGGCGATGCTGCCCCGAATCTGCACGAGCTCGGAAATTTATGGGGTTGTCGCTCAGGGCGCGCTGAGAGGCGTTCCGATCGCGGGAATCCTTGGCGATCAGCAAGCGGCGCTGGTGGGACAGACCTGCTTCCAGCAGGGCGAAGCCAAAAACACATATGGCACCGGATGCTTCCTGTTGATGAACACGGGCCACGCTGCTGTGCAATCGAACCATGGCTTGCTTACCACTGTTGCTTATAGGTTCGGTGAACAGCCGGGCCATTACGCGCTGGAGGGCAGCATTGCAATTACGGGTGCTCTGGTGCAATGGCTGCGCGACAATCTCGGCCTGATCCCTACCAGCGGGGAGATCGAAAACCTGGCGCGAACTGAGGATGACAACGGCGGAGTATATTTCGTCCCCGCTTTCTCGGGACTTTATGCACCCTATTGGCAAGATAGTGCGCGCGGAGTGATCGTGGGGTTGACCCGGTATGCGAACAAGGGCCACCTTGCTCGTGCTGCGTTGGAGGCAACAGCATTTCAGACACGCGAAGTGGTGGAAGCGATGGAGAAGGATTCCGGCAGTTGCCTAAGGTCGTTACGTGCTGACGGGGGTATGGCCGATAACAACCTGTTAATGCAGTTCCAGGCGGATATTCTGGATCGGCCCGTGGTAACGCCGGCTATCAAGGAGACGACCGCGGTTGGCGCCGCTTATGCCGCCGGACTTGCAGTCGGTTTCTTCGAGAGTATGGGTGACCTGTGCGCGAGGTGGGCTGCAGATCGAACCTGGACTCCCAGTCTCGACCCAACGAAACGCGAAGAAATGTACCGGTTGTGGAAGAAAGCGGTAACTCGCTCGTTCGATTGGGTCGACTAGCTGGCCTTTCTACGTGACTGTTGTCACTGCTGCGGACGGGCGGCGGGCTTATCGTAAAGCGTACAGTTATGTTGCCCCCGTCGGCCATCGAAGCTGGACTACGGCAATTTGCGCCGGAACAGTTGCGCGCAGCGCTAAGTCATTTCCTGCCTAAGAACGCCTCTCACGCGGAGCGGGTCAGCGCAATTGAAACTGCGCTGAAAAGTCCCGCAGGAGAATCCTTGCGCGGCACCATGTCGCAATGGATCGTGGATGAGATCGTTCCGGTGGAAAGTCTGGTTCCGGAGGCATACTCGAAGTGGCGAGCGCCAGTTCGGGACTGCATGACATTCGTGATCTCCCGGATCTCTCCGGCGCGCCTCGCGCCGAAACTTCTGGAACAACTCGAACTGCCGGCGAAAACTCCGCCCGAAGCCCGCTTGCTGCGCCTGATTGCGAAGGTGCCGGGACTCCAAAAGCTGGGACAGGTGATCGCGCGAAATCAACACTTGCGTCCGGCGCTGCGGAACGCACTTGCTCGTCTTGAAAACGGTATTCGCGACGTCCGACCGGAGGAGATTCGGGCCATCATCCAAAAAGAGCTGGGAACACGGCTTCAGACTTATAAGGTCGAGATCGCGTCCGCCATACTCTCGGAAGCCAGCGTCAGCGCGGTACTGCGCTTTACCTGGCGAAACCCGAATAATGGAAAGCGCGAGCGAGGAGTCTTCAAGGTCCTGAAGCCTCACATCCCCGAGTATTTTGCCGAGGACATGGACTACTTGCAGGGGCTGGCGCAATATTTCGGGGAGCGGCACCACAATTACGGGTTCCCGCGCCATCTGATTCCAGACACTTTCAAGAAAGTCCGCAGACTGCTGCAACACGAAGTCAACTTCGCACGCGAGCAAAAGACGTTGCTGGAAGCCGGGACTTTGTATAACTGTATGCCGGGGATCCGCGTGCCCGGGTTGATCAAGCCGCTATCGACCCCGACCATCACGGCGCTGACGGAAGAGCGGGGAATCAAGGTGACGAATGCGGCCGCCAGATTGCCAATGGCATGGCGTCGCCGGATCGCAGAACAACTTGTCGAAGCGCTGGTGGCGGTACCTCTTCTATCGGCGCGCGAGGACGCCATTTTTCACGGAGATCCCCACGCCGGCAACTTACTTTACGACAAGCGCAGCGGTGTGCTGACGATCATCGATTGGGCGTTGAGAGAGCATCTCAACCGTGAGCAGCGGAGACATCTGGCGCTCTTATTTCTGATGCTGAGCTTGCGCGACGCGGTGGGCGTAAGCAATGAAGTTTTGGCTCTAAGCCAACAGCGGGTGAGTACGCATTCGTCGCGGGCACACGCCGTGCGCGAGTCGGTCGAAAGTTTCATTGACGAACTGCCGCTAAAGCGCTTTCCCAGTGGCGCGGATGCTATGAAGCTGCTGGAACGAGTTGCACTGACAGGAATCAGGTTCCCCGGGCCGCTGATCATGCTTTCTAAAGTGATGTTCACGCTGGATGGGATTCTGAATGACATAGCGGGATCCGACACCGGCATGGGCTTCACGCTGGTGCGTCACATCGCCCAGCGTTGGATCAGTGATCGCGCCGCCTTCCGCTCTCCTCTGATGACTCGCGATTGGATCACCCTGCAGTGCAGTGCGTTTTTGTATACCGGCCGCTTCTGGCTGCAATGCGAACAGGCCATTCTGGATCGGCTCCTGCCCGCGACTGCCGCGGCTCCGATGGCGTGACGCCGGTTTTCGAAGAGCGCTGGAACTCCATCACATTATTAAATTGCGGTCATTAATATTTTGATCTTCCAGTACGTCATGCAGGCCGGGTAGGCTGTGAACATGAAACCTGGTCTGAACCGGTCCAAAAGTGCGAAACGCTGCCGACTTCCTGGCAAGCAACTCAGTCGGCATAGCATGCACAAGTTCGCACAGGAAATCCGCAAGGGTTTGAAACAGAGTCACAAATCCTCAGACAAGGGGTCATATGTGCCGAAGGGAGTCAACATGAGTTTGAATCACATTCTGCTTGCTCTTGGTTATGAAAGCAGTCTTGTGGAAATGCTAGGAAAGCGATACGGCCGGTGATTGGCCGTGCGACGATTCGACTTTCGGCTCCTGGTATCGGACCGGTGGGCAAGGAGACGGACCGGCAACCAGCGTCCTGATCAAATTTCCGCCTTGTTGCCACCATCCGTGGAAGAACCGCCCGGAGATGTGGCGAACCTTCAATCTGCTCCAGGCGTCTGTTCCAGCATATGGTTTTTCAATGTAAGCGACCACGGATCGTGTATCCGCCCGCAGCCCCGTGCCGAGCGCCTTAAGAGCACTTTCTTTTGCGCTCCAGAGCAGGGCCAGGAGAAGATCTCGATCCGCAGCAGCGGTTACGAGAGCTTGCTCTTCTGCGGTGAAGTAGTCGGCAAGAAAGGCGTCGCTGTGAACTTCGGTGATCTCGAGATCACAGCCTAAGGCGACTGCCTTATCCGCGAGCACACACGCCGCGACACCGCTTCGATGGCTCAGCGAAATGGCGAGATCTGTTCGCCGGTTGGCGAAGCAAACTTCGGGCGCGCCTCCCAGGGCAGAGGGGATCTCGATTTCCCTGAGCCATTGAAGTTCGTTTGATAACTCAAAGAACCTCGCAACGGCTAGTTTGGCGGTCCAACGTCCTAGTCGCCAGTCGGAGTGGCGCTTGGGAATGCGCATGCTGTTGAGCCGAAGGATTTCACTTGGGGTCAGCCAATCATCACCTCTGGGCACATCCGCCTGCGTTTGTTCCGTCCAATATACTTCCATAAAATCGTCAAATGCTCAGGCGGCCTCAGCGATTGCGTCTTCGGCGCCCCCAGGAGCTTGTGCGGCGAACGACTCCTCAGCTTTGTTAATGCCGCGCTGAACTGCGTCAATGAGATAAGGTCGCAGTTCTGCCGGCGGAATAATGCGATGTAAAGCTCCGACTTCAAGGGCCCGTTGCACGCTGTGCACGGAATCAAACTCGGCGGCCACTTCACCGAGCTTCTCCGAATGGACCACTTTGAAAAGCTCATCCCATTGAGTACGGAGCCGCCCCTTTTCCGTCCCCTCCGCCTTAGTGAGTGCCTCACCGAGTGCCTTTAGCCGATCATCCTTGCGAGCCCTGGCCTCGACCTCGCCCGCGAAGACAACCGCTGCGGCTGGGGCACCGCCTATGACGGAAGCGTAGGTTCCCTCCAGCGCCGCCACTGCGAGATTCTCGTTTAGCGCGCGGGAGAACACTACGTAAGCTCCGCCGTGATAACGGGAGATCACACAAAATACGATGGGCCCCTTGAAGTTGACTACCGCCCTGCCAATCTCCGCGCCATACTCGAGCTGCAGACGGCGCATCGATTCGGGCGATCCATCAAAGCCGGACAAATTGGCCAGGATCACGACTGGACGATTATGGCTGGCGGCGTTGATAGCGCGTGCGGCCTTTTTGCTGGATTGAGGAAAGAGCGTACCGGCACACCATTGATCCGGGCCATCGGCAGGCACGAATCCGAGCCGCGGCACGGGTTTAGATTCAATACCAATGAGGCAAACCGGATAACCACCGAGATGAGCATCCCAGACGACTACGGTTTCAGCAGCCCGCATGCCTGCCCAGCGCTCCAATGGTTCATGGTCCTGGTCCGCTACCGCTGTCATGACTTTCCGAATCTGGAACGACTTCTTCCGGCCAGGATTGGCCTCGTCGGAGAAGATCTCGCCCACCCGTTTGAACCCTTCTCCGCCGTTGTCATCGTGCGCGTGCTGCTGGACGTCGCGGTTGAGCGGATCGTTCGTGACAGCTCTTCTGGGGAAGCGCTCGCCCGGGGCCACATAGGTGTGTTCATAGTGCGCGAAGAGAATACGGCAGGCCTCATTAATGTCCTTCGCCCAATACTGGGCCTGGCCGTTGACTCCCATAATGCGATCGTAGCCGCCGATACCCTGATTGTCTTCTGCGGAGATTCCACCTGAGTAATCGAGCGCGCGTTTTCCAGTCAGCACCATCGCAGCTTTCGGGGTCATCACCAGAATCCCACGGGTGTGCATCAGCATGGTGGCTTCAGCGTTCCAATAAGGTTGGGCGCCAACGTTAACTCCGTCGATCAGGAGGTTTACCTCGCCACCGGCTTGTGTGAACTCCACCAATCGGCGCAGGACGCGGGCGATCCAATCCATGTTCTCTACTCCACTGTTCATGGAAATCTTCGCGCCTGCCGAAATGGGGAACCATTCCAAGGGCACTCTCTTAGCGTGCGCGAGGTCCAGCGCAGCGATGATGCGCCGGCACTCGGCTTCGGCGAGCGCTCCGAGGTCCTTGCTTGGGTCGCCCAGCAGTGCTACTCGCGTCATCCCTTCCGGATATCTGCTTGTGAAGTTGCGGATCAGTCCCACGATGATGTTGGCCCTGTTTTGGCCGTATGGGCGATCGACACGAGCCAGATGGCCATTTTCGTCAAGATCATGCTCGAGGAAGTCGCCAGTTGGGAAGTCTGCATGACCGTCCTCCGGGCTGGGCGTGAGCATTTTGATAATTTCATAGGGATAGACCAGGCCGCGCTGGCGCATGCGGACGACTTTCTGCTCGTACTCGCTGAGGGGCTTGATCGGTTGTTGCAGGGTTGCGGGCCGAAAAGTCACCAGCATTCCGGTGCCGGCGGGATTCGAAATGCGCACCGCCATATCTCTTAACTCGCCAGTTGCAGGATTGGGAATGCGAGCGCGCACTACCACGAGTTCGAGGCCGAGGCCGCGCGCGGCGGGTGCGAGTCGCTGAACGATGAGATTCAATTCGCTGCGCGTGAGCATCAGCGGCTCCCAGACATAAAGGAGAATGCGGTTCCAGTGCAGGCGGTGCTGGGCCTGCCGTTGCGATTGGAACAGCCGCATTCCCGCGACTGCCTCCATGAACATGCGCTCCAAATGGGGTAGGGCCACAATATGACCGGCATCATCGCGGACTGGTGTACTGTCTCGTACCTCGGCGCACCCGAACAGCCGCTCGTCTTTGGGATTGTCACGGGCCACGGCATGAATCAGATACACGTCCTCCGCCGAGGGCAGGCGATCGATTTTGAAATTGCTGAGCCGCCAGAGATGAAGCCGCTTTCCCATCATCGGGTGCAGGCCGCGGAAAAATTCTTCTTCCTCATATCCATCTCTGCGATGCCGGAAGGTGAAATACCGCATGCTGTTCAAGTTTCGCCCATCATTGGTGCTGCCCACCGCCACCACGATCCTGCGGATCGGCCTCATGAAGCCGGCCTGATTGAGGACGGTCTGGGCCTGCTGCCGGGTGATCTCTGGGTCGGCTGGTTCGTCCGGACACCAGGTGTAGAAATCAAGAACGACATCGTCACTCGCTGGCACTTCCGCAATTAAGGGAAGCGTTGCTCGTACCGCTTCCGAGAGGCGCGAATACTCTGCGCACGTGGCAAACACATGGATTCGCTTTTCTTCGTGATCGTATTGAGTCGATGTATAGCAATGTTCACCGGCTTCCATCGAGCGAAAAGCCATCAGATTCCGGATCCGATAGAATCGCCGCGTAATTGCCTCCAACATCAATTTGCGCATGCCAGCGTCAGAGGCCGCAAAACGTCGACAAAACACAAAGGCCAGGGGTTGAGGGCACTCCACCAACGCGCGGATCCGCTCATTGCGATCCGCCGTCTCAGGATTTGCGGCTAAATAAGCGAGGTGGTTCTCGAGTTGCTCGTAGACTTGACGGCGGGCCTTCTCGAACAGGGGTTGGTCGAAGCAGCGATAGCGTACTTCCCGGGCCAGGTCAGCAATTGCAGGAAACAGGACCGTGCTCATGGAAACCAGCCTGTCAAGAACTGCGCGGAACTCTTCTCCCGCATGCGGCGCAGGCGTTTGCTGCTCACGCAGGCGTTTCTCAAGAACCGCGACCACCAGCGAAACCTGTCGTTCCACCCGCTGATGGGATTTGTATATCCAAAGTAAACTCTGCTCGAGTTCTCGTGAGCGGTCGAGACTTTGGACTCCATAGTGCGCCAACGCCCGGCGCAATGCGTCCACAAAGGATTTGGGAAGCCCCTCACCGCCCGTGTCGATCATTCGCAAGTACGAGAATAAGTAGTTTTCGGCGCTCGGTTCTTCGCCACTGTTGCGATGGTCTACTTCCGGTTCACGCTGAAACAAGCTGCAGATATCGACAAAGATTCTGAGAATTTCATCTTCCTGTTCGGTCAGGTCCCCGCTGTCTGTTGCATAGTTCTGGGTCAGGTCGGCGAGCAGGACAGAACTTTGTTTGGGATCGACGTCAAAACCCAACATGAGCTGGCGCAACTGCTTCAGCTTTTGCTCCAGAGGAGGAACGGGGATGACTTCGCTGATACAAGAAGCTCCCATTACGACTCGCTCCGGTGATTTCGCGGCATCAGTGGCAAAGGCAGGATCGATCTGAACGAGCGGAGCGCCGGTGTCGACTTGAACGTTGGGGATTACCAATACCTGACGTACCTTGCCAGAGAGAGGCGCGGTAACCGGCATCTCCATTTTCATGGCTTCGAGCACGGCCAACCGATCGCCAATGGAGACTTCATCTCCGGGCTTTACCGCAATGGAGACGACGACCGCAGGCGCAGGTGCATGCACAATTCCGCCGTCGTCCCTATCGACCTGGTGAGACACGCCGTCCACTTCGACGCGATAACTCTGCCCCTGGCTAACCGAGACGATGTGGAATCGCCGTCCTAACATGGTGAGCCAGTACTCGAACTCTCCCAGCCGTTCAATGTGTGCTACCACGCGAGATGTGTCGAGGTCGACTCGGTACTCCTGTGGCCCCAGGCGATACACTCTTGGCGAATAGGATTGACCCTGATAGCGAAGGTCGGCGCTCCGGCCAATCTCGGTGTGGACCTGTGGCCGGCCGCGCGCCGCTGACGCAAAGAACTGTTTCTGCTCCACTTCGAGTTGCGCCTCATAACTCTCGATAGCGGTCTGCACCAACGCAACATCAGCATAGCGTCGCGAGACATGATCTCCGCCTTTGGCTGCGAGGTCGAGCCAGCACACGTGCGCCGTTCCTTCTTTCACCTGCTCATGTGCCAGAAGTTGCAGAAGAAAAGATTTGTTACTAGCGCCGCCCTTGATCACGAGCACGCTCTCTCGTAAAGAACGCTGCAACCGGGAAATTGCTTCGCGGCGGTTCTGCCCATGAGCGATGATCTTGGCGATCATGGAATCGAAATGGGCTGGGATGATATCTCCCTCTGTTACTCCGGTATCAACACGGATTCCCGGACCACTGAGAATGCGGAATCTCTCAACTATGCCTGGCGCGGGCGCAAAATGATTACAGGGATCCTCAGCATTCAGGCGGACCTCAATGGCGTGGCCGACAGTACGCGGCGGTTCTCCTTTGAGGCGGCCGCCGCGAGCGACATGAATCTGGAGTTTTACGAGATCGAGACCGGTGGTGCACTCGGTCACGGGATGCTCAACTTGCAGGCGAGTGTTGACCTCCATAAAGAAGAAACGCCTGCTTTGCGGCTGGTACAGGAACTCCACCGTGCCAGCGTTTGTGTATCCGGCACTCTGGCTCAACCGGACCGCCATCTCGCGCAGTTGACGATCTTGTGTGCGGGAAAGCGCTGGTGAAGGCGCTTCCTCCAGAACTTTTTGCTGACGACGTTGAATTGTGCAGTCGCGCACTCCTGCCGCCCAGGTTGTCCCGTACTCGTCCGCAATGATCTGGACTTCGACGTGGCGAGCCTGAGGCACAACCTGCTCGAGGAAAACCGTGGGATCACCGAAGGCCTTGAAAGCCTCGCTGCGGGCGCTCGCAAAAGCCTGCCCAAGCTCCTCCGCGGAACGCACGATCCGGATGCCGTGACCGCCACCGCCGGCGGTTGCCTTGATGAAGAGCGGATATCCAAGATGCTCTGCATGGCGGGAGGCATCGTCCAAGGTGTCGACGGGGCCACCGCCCCACGGAGCAACTGAGATTCCCGCCTGCTCGGCGAGTAACTTGGCGGCGATCTTGTCGCCCAACCGCCGCATGACCGCGGCGCTCGGGCCAATGAAGACGATGCCCAGATCACTGCAGAGCTCGGCGAATGCCGCATGTTCAGCCACGAAGCCCCATCCGACCCAGACTGCGTCAGCGCGCGCAGTGGCAAGTGCCCGCTGCAGGCAGCGATAGTCCACATAACTGCTCTTCGGTTGCCCGGTTTCCTGGTCAATGACTTGAGCCGGGCCAAGAGACACTGCTTCGTCGGCTTCGCGCACGAACATGGCGCGACGGTCCGGATCGGTGTACAAGGCGATCGTGCTTATCGCGAGGTCATGTTCCTGGTTGTACTCACGAACCGCATGAATGAAGCGGACTGCGGGTTCACCGCGATTCACAATCGCTACGCGCTGAAATTCGTGTTCCATAGGCAGCTCCGATTGGACATTGCGAGTCGGCTGACCAGCGGCCGCTAAGCCACCAGGGCTGTTTCTGCCGACATCAGGTTTTGTAGTGCCTTCAATCGATCGGCATTCACTGCGCCGGGAACTGCTACCGTCCTATAACCGTGGAGGCTGAGGTAGCGTTTGCCTGTTGCGTCCACCACTTCCGCGTCGAATGCTCCATTGCTGGCAGGAGTCACCACGCTGTAAAGCGAGACTTGATTGGCGTCAGGTTCGGGCAGAAACACGGACAGACGATCGACGTGCAGCGGGAGGCCCATACGCCCCTGCACGCCCATCTCCCACAACCCGGCAGCCTGGAAACAGAGTTCGATCAGACGGGGAGCAATCAGCGTCGGAAGCTCGGCGGGATGGTGATTATTGCGCAGACCCTTCGCCATGAGCCCAACGACCCGCTTGCGGTCCCACCAAGCCCGCTCCAGCACCTGGTACGCCGGTCCATGAAAATAGAGCCGGTAAATTTCGGCAGCCTCGATCACCGTTCCAGTTGGCTTACAAATGTCCAGTGTTGCCGCGGCCACGGGCATTCGCTTTGTGAGCCGCACACGACCGGTGAAATGGGTAGTGACTTGCGGGTCGGCTTGATTGGCCAGCGTGCGGCGGCCGATTAGTTTGCAATTCGCCAGCAGGGAATTTCCCGAAGGGGAAACCACCACCTCGGTGATCACGGTCCGCGGCTCGTTGCGATAGAACTTGAAGGGAGCGAGGAAATCGACGTCTTCAATTGTCTCAACGTGCCAGCCCGGAAGCAGACAAAGCGCGGCTTCTGCGAAGGCCTCGATCCCCATCACGCCCGGCAAAACTGGCGTGCCATCGATCTGATGGTCATGCAGGAATGGCTGCAAGGCCGGGTCAATCGTGGCTTCGATGGCAATGCCCTGATGCAGCATCGCGCTTGTTATCCTGGCAATCACAGGACCTTGCGCGGCGATTGCTTCGTCGTCGGGTTCAGACGCAGTTATTTCGATTCCGCCGGTGTCATCCCACTCGTTCAGCAGGATTCCCAGGCGCTGGCCGATGACGACCTCGCCACGAGTCCCGCCGACTGTGAGTTCGCGCCGGACAATTGGTATGCCGGCATCCGGCGGCAGCATCTCAATCCCGGCCAATTCCATCATCTTTGGGATCGAGCCGCGGGTAGCCATGCCGATGCCGCTCCAGGCCGTCCAGTCGATGACGATGCCGCGAGTAGATGGACGAGAAGTGCGTAAGCTTGAGGTGATCTTACACAGCAGGTCATTGGCCGAGCTGTAATCCGTCTGGCCAGCATTGCCGAAGCGGCCTGCGACTGAACTGAATGCTATCGTCGCCTTGAGGGGCATGTCACCGATAGCGTGCAGCAGATTGAAGAAACTATCGGCCTTGACGTCAAACACCAGGTCGAACTCTCGTGGATCCTTATCCGGCAAGGAATGGCTACGCTCAATTCCAGCCGCGTGCAGCAGAACATCAATGTGACCACTACGCTCTCGAATTTTCTGGATGGCGCTTGCAACGGCGTCAGCATCGGTGAGATTCAGGCTGAAATAGTGGGCTTTTCCGCCGGCGGCACGCACTGCGTCGATTGCTGCCTGTGCTGCCTGCGCACGCTCCAGTGCGGCAAGGTCTTTCTCGACAAGCGCCGGCGTGGCGCGCTCGCCGCGCGCCTGAATACGAGCAAAAAGATCACGCTTGAGATTCTCCTTGTCGCTGGCAAAGCGCCTGAGGTCGAGATTGTTTGGATCGGGTTCAGGCACCAGATCCAGCAGGTAAAAAGTGCCGCCCGAAGCCACAGCCAAGTCTGCGGTAATGGCGGAAACAATGCTGCCGGCAGCCCCCGTGACAACGAACACGGTGTTTTTGTCCAGAGTCAGGCCAGGCCGTCCGTCGGCGGCAGATTGCTCCTGCAGGCTTACCGTCCAGCGCAGTTCGTCCTTGTAGCCCATCTCTACCGCACCGGGATCACGCAAAGTTTCATCGATGAGGATTTCCGCAATCTCTTCCGCATTGCGTTGCTCTTCGAAATCGACAGCCTTAACTAGAGCATTCGGCCGTTCGCGTTTATACGCTTTGGCGAAGCCCACCACAGCCCCGCCTAAGGGAGCAACGGCTCCGGCTGTGTCGTAGCCATGTTGCCCGCCGAGACGAGTTGCCGTCAGGAAGAATGTTCCGGCAGCGGAAATTTGTTCGTGTAAAGCTCGCATTGTGAGGTAAAGATTCTTGATTCGCACCCGCACGGCCTCGTGCCAAGTCTCGGGGTTCATCTTGAGTAGAGGGCCTTCGTTGTCCAATGCTGGAAGCCAGTAAATTCCATGTACAGGGCCAGCCTTCAGCCAGGTTTGGAGCTTCTCCGTGAGAGCATGAGCTGTCAGGACGTTCTTGAGCAGCAGAACTTCAACGCCCTTCAACTCCAATCGTTTCGCTAACGCGCCGACGACACCGGCTTGATCAGGCATGATGACTACGCGGCGGGTGCCGTCGAGCGCGACACCTGTCGGCTTAAATAGCTTGAGTGACGGGCGCAGAACTGGAACGGGCACACGGCGGGGAATTCGATTAGCTGCTTCCAGGCTGGAGGGAATCGAGAGTACGGGGCCAGTGGCCTTGAGTGGGGATTCCTTCGGCGCCCCGGTAGCGGGCGCCTTAACGATTGCTGATCGCTGCTCAGCAAACCTGACTACGTGCGCGAGCGTCGGGAAGTCGCGCAGCTTCAGATTTTCGTCGCGCGGGATATTGTAAGCAGCGCGAATAGCGGCGAACATTTCCGCTTGTTTTACTGTGTCGATGCCAAGATCGGCTTCCAAGTCGAGATCCAGGTCCAGCATGTCCTTCGGGTAGCCGGTTTTCTCGGCGACGATTGCCAGAACCTTCTCTTTAATAGAGCCGCTATCGCTGGCTTGTGCAGGTAAAGACACTTGCAACGGTGGCGCGATTGGGGCTTGGGAAGCCGCAACTGCGGGCTTGGTCTCGGGTCCTGCGACTCCCGTTGTAAGGTCAGGACGTTGCTCGTGGACGAAACGAATAACGTGAGCCAACGTTGGATAATCGCGCAGCTTGCGATTTTCATCGCGCGGGATGTTGTACATCTCGCGGATCGACGCAAACATTTCCGCCTGCTTTACGGTGTCAATGCCAAGGTCTGCCTCGAGATCAAGGTCCATATCCAACATGTCTATGGGGTAACCCGTCTTCTCAACAACCAGGGCCAGAATGCGGTCCTTGACCTCCTCATCAGTGTTGGTTTTCCTGGGCACCGTGGCGGCAACGGCGGTTTCAACTTCTTTTCTTGCCTTGGGTGGTGGTGTTTTGGAGGCTTCCGAGGCGAGAGCCGGACAGCGTTCATGCACAAATCGGATCACATGAGCGAGTGTCGGGAAATCGCGCAGTTTTACAGCGTCGTCACGAGCGATGCCGTAGGCCTCCCGAATCGTAGCGAAAACCTCGGCCTGCTTAACTGTATCGACGCCCAGATCGGCTTCCAGATCGAGGTCCAGATCAAGCATGTCGATCGGATAGCCGGTTTTCTCCGCGACCAACGCCAGTATCTTCTCTTTGACCTGATCGCCATGCTCTGCCGGTTCAGGCGGCGAAAACACAATTAGTGGAGGTTGAACCTGCTCATCGGAAACGACGCGGACAGGTGTTGGCGCCGGTTGGATTGGTTCGATTGGTACGGCTGCAACTAGCGCAGGCATGACTGTGGCGGTCGCAGGTTTTGTTTCCTGCGCTGCCTCACCGGCCCGAGCCGCGATTCCACGATCGTGCACCCGGAGAGTGCGCTGAACAACCTCCAACTCCGCCGCCGGCTGACCGGTAATTCGGGTGAGCCACGCGTTCCAGAGTGCGGGATCGATAACGCGGTAGTCATAGCCAAGAGCATTTGGACTGCGGCGGGTGCCGTTCTTGGTTGCGACCCAGCGGAACAGGGTCATGCTGATTTGCGATCCAAAGCCCGCGCCCAGCCGCAACGCGTACTCAACGGGATAGATGCCACCTTTTGACAGGTTCAACGTTCCCAGTTCGGGATCGATCTCTTTGAAGTTGATCACTGGCGGCACGCATCCGGTTTCCAACGCTTTTACAGCAACAACATCTTCAATACCGGCGGCCATCGCGTGACCGGTGAAACCTTTGGTGTTCGCGATGACGATCCGATCGGCATCCTCGCCGAACACCCGACGCAGCGCGTGAATCTCTGCGGAGGCGCTGCCACCGCGAGCGGGAGTGTATGTTTCGTGAGAGACGAAAACCGTTCTTGCTGCGATATCATGGCGGCGAATGCCTCGGGTCGCTTCCGCCTGTGAGACCACTGCCTCCATGACCTGAGTGATGTGCCGGATGTCCAGCCGCGAGCCGTGAAACGCGCTGTTGGCGGTGACCGCGCTCAGAACCTCGCAGATTGGCTGAATGCCACGCTCACGCATGGAATCGGCACTTTCGACCACGAGGGCCGCGGCCCCCATGCCAATAATCAGTCCGTGGCGACGGCGGTCGAAAGGAATGGCGGCTTCCTCGACTACTTCGTCGGTTGCGGCCGCACCGCTGGCCAGGAATCCAGCGCCGAACCACTCCATCATGTGGTCTGAGGTGACATCGTCAGCGGACACGACAATCACTCGCCGGCAACGGCCTGCGCGAATCCAGTCTTCGGCCAGCGTTACGGCTTGCGTCGTGCTGGCGCAGGCGGCATTTACCTGTGTATTGGGACCACGCGCGCCAATGAATTCGGCGAATTGCGAATGTCCCATGGACAAGGTCCTGAACAGGAAGCGGCGATCGAAGACGTAGGGTTCTTTCTCGATGATGTCGCGCAGTTCTTCGGCGCGGCGGTCAATCTCCTGCTCCAGCGTGGAATGGCCGTTCGCTTCGACAATTCGGGTGCGCAGACTCTCCAGCAGAGCCAGTTGTTCGCGACGAGCCCGGTCGAGGTAGTAGTCCGACAGGATTTGCACGAAGGAGTCATAGCCGGGAAAAGCGGAAGCGAAGATTACGCCGGTATCATCGCGCAAGGCATCCGGCAAGGCCCAGCGATCGGGCAATTGCGTCCCTTTACTGGTGGTTTTGTAGCGCATGACCAGCGGAATCCCAGCATCCCGTAAAGCGTCGATGCCGACGGCCATCGCAAGCTGGGTAACGCGGTCGAGAGCCGCCAACCGATCTGCGGTAACTCCAAATTCTTTTTCCAGATCAAGAGTTCCGCCCCGGCCCGCGAGCTTGATCACGTCCGCAACGTCATTGATGGTTTCGAACGTTGGCCCACCATTGTCGCTCTTCACCAGCCGCGTAATGTGCTTATCGAGCATGGCGCGACGGAACCGGGTCGGGATCACATCGATAAATTGCTCGCCGCGCAGGATTCGACCAACATTGCCGTCATCAAAGATGTGTTCTGTTCCGGGCAGCCCCAAAGCGGCCCCGCTAATCGCTACTGGCTCGTTCTTTGGCCAATCAGAGGGCCGGTGAAACATCTGCCAGCCACGTTCGAGGACTCCGGCGAAGTAACGTCCGAGCTCTTCGAAGTGATCATCGTTCGGCGATGACGCTGGCGCGCTGGAGACCACCGGTGCTGCTGCTGCCGGTGGCGAAGCTTCGGACCCGGACGCAGGAATCTCAGGTGCAATTCGCTCCGGCGTACCCCAGCCCAATCCCGCGGCGTAGAGATTGCAGAGCGCTTGGTCGAACGCAGGAACATCTCCAAACTTCGGATGATTCGTAAATATTGCGACGATGTTGCCGCGCTCACCCAGCACGTCCTCGGCAAATGCCTGCAGTGCCTTCTTGGGGCCGACTTCAACGAAGATGCGCGCGCCAGCATCATAGAGAGTCCGGAGTCCCTTGATGAACTGAACTGGAGAGGCCACCTGCTGTGCGAGGATATCCAGCATTTGCGGGACAACATCCGGTCCACTGGGATAGAACTCGCCATTGGTATTTGCGACGATGGGCACCCGAGGCGATTTAAGGTGCAGGCGCGCCAACACTTTTCTTAGAGGCTCGCTGGCAGGGGCAACAATCGAAGTATGGAATGCGTGACTAACCGGTAAAGCGGCGACATCGTAGCCGGCTTTTTGAAAAATTTCCATCGCTTGTTCCACTGCATTGCTTGCGCCACCGATAACGGCCTGATGCTCGCTGTTGATGTTCGCGATCACCACGTAACCGTCGATTGTTTTCAAGATACGTTCGATTTCAGGCATCGGCGCAAATACTGCCGCCATGCGGCCGTTGTCGTCGAGAGAGAAGCGGGTCATTTCGCGGCCTCGAGCGCTGACAGCTTCCAACGCGTCCGCAAAGGGGAGAGCGTCGGCAGCGACTAATGCGCCGTACTCGCCGAGACTGTGTCCCATGGTGAAGTCGGGGTGGATGCCGTAAGCTGCCAGCAGCCGGGTAAGGGCGAGATCAACGGTGAGAACAGCGGGCTGAGTGATCGCGGTTTGGCGAAGATCTTCGTCCGCTTTCGCCATGGCGCGGGAATCCGCAGCGTCCGCGAAGATAAAACTGCTGAGCGGTTTGCCGAGGATGGGAGTCATGACCCGGTCAGCCTCGGTAAACGTTTCGCCTACGATGGGCTCGCTCGCACGCAGGGCAGCAAGCATATTGACGTATTGCGAACCCTGTCCCGGATAGAGGAACGCTACTTTGGCTGACGGACCACTGCCGCGAAAAATGCCTTGCGCTCGCAACGCTTTCCAAACCGCCGGCACGTTGGCCGAGATCGCTTTCAATGCGACGGCAGCTTTATCAGCAAGTTCACGGGCATTTGCGAAGTCGATTGCGATGCGCTCGGGAGCCCGCAAATCCGATTGCGCCGGTGCAGCCAGCGGAGGTGTGCGGCCAGACTCGGCTTGGGTTTTTGCAGCACGGAGCCGCTCGGCCAAGTCCGCCTCTGAAGCGGCACCAACCACCAGTGCGCCGCGCAAAGGAGCTTTACAGGAGCTCGGGGAAGTAGATGAAGCCAGCTTCGCTTCGACGACCGGTTGTTCCGAGACACTCGATATCGGTATGGTTACGGCGACTGATCGCTTGCCATTGCCGCTGAGGCGGTGAGGAATGTGCTCCTCGAGCACCGCATGGAAGTTCGTACCGCCAAAGCCGAAGGCGCTGAGCCCAGCGCGCCGCACGCCATCGGATGGGATCTCCCATGGTCTGAGTTGAGTGTTGACATAAAAAGGTGAATGAGCGAAGTCAATATCCGGGTTGGGATGCTCGCAGTGCACACTGGGGGGCAGCAGTTTGTCGCGGAGGGCCAGCGCGACTTTAAGAAATCCGGCCGCTCCGGCTGCGCCTTTGAGGTGTCCGATGTTGGACTTGACGGAACCCAGGGCAATGGAAGCGGTGGGGAGATGAGATCCGCCGAGTACGTCAATCATGCTTTGGACTTCAACGACATCCCCAACGCGCGTGGACGTGCCGTGGCCTTCCATTAACGTGGCCGTAACTGGCGACAAGGCAGCGTTGTGCCATGCACGCTCGATCGCTAACCTTTGTCCGATCGGGTTAGGCGCAGTGATGCCCTTTCCTTTTCCGTCGCTGGAACCACCCAAGCCACGCAGCACGGCGTAGACCTTGTCACCGTCGCGCTCAGCGTCGGCCAGCCGTTTCAAGACGAAGATTGCAGCACCCTCGCCCATGACGAAGCCGTCAGCTCCTTCGGCATACGGACGGGTCCCGGTCGCCGAGAGTGCGCCGATCTTGCAGAATTTCACAAATGTCGGCGCGCCCATGTTGCGATCGATCCCGCCGGTGATCGCCACATCGAAATCGTTCTGCACCAGCCCCTCGACTGCCGCACCGATCGCCGCCATCGCCGAGGCACATGCGGCGTCGCAGACGAAATTCGGGCCGTGAAAATTGAAGATGTTTGCGATGCGACCAGCAATGCAGTTGGCCAATTCGCCAGGCATGCTGTCTTCGGTGATTTCAGGGAGGAATTTTGTGATGCGGTCGTGCAGCTCCCGGGTGATGTCCGCACGAACGGAGACTGGCAGGGACGCAAAGCTGACACTCTCGGAAAGTTCACGCGCGTATTCCGGAAAATAGATGCGCAGAGAAGTGAGATAGTGCTTCTCTCCGGCCATCGCATTGCCCAGAATCACGGCGGTGCGATTTGCATCCAGCGGACGCTTGGGATAGCCGTAGTCTTCCAACGCTTCGCGTGTACATGCGATGGCCCACTTCTGGGCACCATCCATCGCATCCACCACCTTCGGTGGGATCGCGAGGCGCCACTTCATGGGGTCCCAAACGAACTCGCGTACCCAGCCGCCTATCTTCGAGTAGGTTTTGTCCGGCGCGGAGGGATCGGGGTCATAGTAGAGGGCAGGATCCCAACGCTGAGGGTCGACGTCGCTGATGCTATAGCGTCCGTTCTTCACGTTCTCCCAGAATGCCGCGACATTGGGGGCATCGGGGAGAACCGCACCCGCTCCGACGATTGCGATAGCTCGATGGGCAGAGTTTTCCATGATGACGCTCCTCCTTCGTCAACCGGACCTCAGATATGAAAATGTTGCGTAGTGATGCCGGTCAGGCGGCTGCCTGGGACCGTTTCGCTACGCGGTTGTACAAAACGTCAGCCATGTAGTCCATGTCCGGGATGAGATCAGCCTGCGCACGATATATAGCAGGCAGCCCCAACCCGGTTTCGAACGAAGAAATTTCGGTGGCGCTTACGCCACCTGCGCCGATGATCCAGCGCAGCCCTTCTTCGGCGACCTTTAGTGCGGCTTCCCGAGCAAAGATCCGGCTCAGCACTGCCAGCGTAGTGTTGTCGAAGCGCCGGTTTGATTTTTCGTTGAGCTTGTTCTCGGCGGCGAGAGCTGCGCGGCGCGAAAGAGCGCCCGCACACTCCGCGTACGCAATTAGTTCACCAAGTCGCAGGAAAATGTGCTGGTAGCGGGTCAGGCGGGCGATGCGCGCCTTTTCCATAACCTCAGCCAACGCGTGCAGCGCCAGAGCTGCAACGTCAGCGCCCACGTCGGGACGGCTGGCATGCAGCGCTTCAAATTTTCTGGCCTGCTCGTGGTAGTGCTGTCCGCGAGTCTTGAGGTGGAACTGCCAGCGATCGCGGCTGATGGTCATCTCCATAATTTCAGAGGTGCCTTCATAAATGGTGGTAATGCGCACGTCGCGCTTGATCTTTTCCACCATGTATTCACGGGTGTAGCCGTAGCCGCCGAAGGCTTGAATGCTGGCTTCTGCGGCGGCATTGCCAGCCTCGGTGGCCATGTATTTGGCGATGGCGCCTTCCGTGTTGAGACTGCCCTCGCCGGCGTCGATGCGCTCGGCGGTTTCTTCGATATAGGCGCGCGCTGCTTCTAAATGAGCTACGTGGGGAACGATTAATTTGTGCGTGTATCCCTGCTTTTCGGAAAGCGGCGCGCCGGCCTGGATGCGCTTGGTAGAGTAGGGGATTGCGCGATCGACGGCAGACCATCCGGCTCCCAAACCGAACGCCGCGACCATCAGCCGCGTGTAGCCGAACACAAGCTGGGCCTGGATGAGACCTTGACCCTCGGTTCCTCCGAGGAGCCGGTCGGCAGGGACATACACATTGTCGAAAGACAGAGCGGCAGTGTTGCTCAAGCGAATGCCGTGCTTGTCTTCGGGCTCGTCATGATGGAAACCCTTTGCGCCCTTTTCCACCACAAACCAGCTGGGCCCTCCGGGAGCATTGGCCAAGACCGAGTAGGCGTCGGCCACGCCTCCGTTGCTGATCCATTGCTTGTTGCCGGTAATCTTGTAGCCGACGACCTTGCCATCTTCCATGACCCGATCGGCGGTCGTGCGCAGCGCGCCGAGGTCGCTGCCGGCCTCTGGCTCGGTGGCCCCATAAGCAAACAGCAATCCTTCCTGGGCGATACGGGTCAGCCAATACTTCTTTTGGTCGGGGGTTGCACCAACGGTAATGGGATCGCTGCCCAGAAATGTGGCCAACACTGCGGTTGCGATACCTAGGTCGATGCGCGCCATTTCCTCGCAAACGCAATAGACGTCAAAGGCACCGCCGCCGAAACCACCGCAATCCTCCGGGATAAATAGAAGCTGAATGCCCAGTTGGTCCGGATCGCACATGTGGCGCACGATTTCCAGCGGGCATTCATCCCGTTGGTCCAGGTCCAATAGGACTTCCTCGGGAAGGCGTTTCTTGGCGAAATCCCGCAGTGACTTCAGGCTCAGCTTCAGCGTCTTGGCTGTGATCATGGCAAGAACCTCACTTGGTAGACACGGCGTGCGTTTCGCGAATTTTGTTCGTCAGCTCCGGCAGAAACTCAAGGATGTCGTCGACGATACCGACATCCGCCACCTGAAAAATCGGAGCTTTGGGATTCTTGTTGATGGCAATCAGAAAGCTGCCCTTGATTCCGGCCAGATGCTGAGACGCGCCACTGATTCCGCAGGCCAGGTAAACTTTGGGTTTCACGGTTTTTCCGGACGAGCCTACCTGGCGGGATTTCGGCAGCCACTTGGCATCCACCACAGGTCTCGAGCAGCTGACCGCGGCACCCAAGACTTCGGCGAGTTCTTGGGCGAGTCCGATGTTGTCTTTTTCCTGAATGCCACGGCCGACGGAAACCAGAACATTGTGCTTCGTGATATCGACATCGCCAGCCTCGGCGAGAACGGTTTCGAGATAGCGGCGTCTCGCGGTAAGATCTCCAACTTCGATCGATTTCTCCACCACCGCTCCCCGCACTGGAGCGGTTTCGGTGGCATGGAATGCTCCGGGACGTGTGGTCAGGACCGCACCCGAAGAAATATCGCAACGAATATGAGTACTGATTTGTCCGCCAAATTCCTGCCGCACGAGCTTCAGGGAACAACCGTCTAAGCGTTCAATGCCGGTCACATCCGAGACAAAGGCGGAATTCAGCTTGATGGAGAGCCCCGGAGCGAGGTCGATTCCGAAATGGTCATGTCCAAGCAAGAGAATGCTGCCCGACGGCACGACTTTGACGATCGCTTGCCGGACCAGTTCGGCGTTGGGATAGGCCAGAGACTCGTTGGTGATCTTCCAGATCTCGGAGAATGCTGCGGGCAGGGAGTTGCACGCCGAGTCCAGTTCGGGTCCAAAGCCGCTGAGAATGGCGATGGGTGGGGACGCGGGATCAATCTCTCGCGCTGCAGCCACCAGTTCGAGTGCTGATTCGTCTACCGCGCCGCCTTTGTGAGTGATATAAGCGAAAGTTTGAGGCATCACCTCAGCCCTCCTTTGGCTTCCAGAAGTTCGAGAACCTTGTCGATGTTTTCTTCGCGGCTGCCATGCAGAATCTCGGCGCCTTTGCCCAGTGCGGGAACGAAGTAATCCACGCGAGTGATCCTGGCGGCAGCGGTGCCCACTGCGGCAGCATCAATTCCCAATTCAGCTGCGCGCATCGACGGAATGGGGACGCTCGCCACCGCGCGGATGCCCCGCATGCCGACGTATCGCGGTTCATTGATGCCGGTCTGGATCGATAGCACGCAAGGGAGGTCGATCTCGCTCACTTCGCGATTGCCACCTTCAATCTCGCGGCTGACCTTCAGCTTCCTGCCGTCGAGGACAGCAATGGAAGTCACGAGGGAGGCAAACGGATAATCGAGCATCGCGGCCAACATTCCGCCGACCTGGGAGGCACCATCGTCTGCCTGCACGCCGGTAAGAACCAGGTCGTAATTCCCCTTCTGCGCGAAAGCATTCAGGATGGTGGCAACGCCTCGACCATCGGATCCGTTGAAAGCATCGTCGGAGATCAGCACGCCGTGGCTCGCACCCATGGCCATCTCGCGGCGCAGGATTTCCTCGTCGTCTTCACTACCGACAGTAACAACGGTCACGCTGCCGCCAACCTTTGCGACGATCTGAAGCGCCTCTTCGACGGCGTAGTTGTCAGGCTCGTTGATGGAATAAACGAGATCATCCCGTTCGATATCGTTGCCCGCGCTGTTCAGCTGGATTTCGTTTTCCGAAGTGTCAGGAACTCGTTTCGCACAAACCAGAATTTCCACGTTCGACCTCCAAGATCTCGTGTTTTCGGAACTGCAGACTCCTCGTCGCTAAAGCTCCCCGGAATGACAAGCGTTTAATTTGTTCAATACTCCTGCAAAGCAGATCCACCAGTTCTATGCAGCTTTCGAAGCGTTATGAACCATCTGCTGATCTACTAACTCGGCGAGGTCGATGGCCGTCATCTTTCCTTCCAAGCCAGCAACCTTGATCGCATCTTCCATATTGGCCATACAGAAGGGGCAGGCAGTCACGATCACATTGGCCCCGGCATCGGCCGCCATTCGCACTCGTTTCACACCCATGCGCTCATCTTCTTTCGGCTCGTAGAACAGCATCAGGCCGCCACCTCCGCAGCAGAACGAGCGATCACGCGAGCGCTTCATTTCGACTCTTTTCAAGCCAGGGATGGCATCGAGCACAGCTCGGGGCTCGTCGTAAATCTGGTTGTGGCGCCCGAGGTAGCACGGGTCGTGGTAGGTGTAGACGCAATCATTCGCAGGATTGAACCTGATCTTGCCGGCCTTCACTTCTCTGGCAATGAGCTGGCTGATGTGCTCTACAGGTGGAACATGTTTGTAATCGTGTTTCAGAGCGTTGAAAGCGTGCGGATCGGCGGTGACTATGCGCTGCACGCCAGATTTCTTGATCGTGTCAGTGTTGTGGTCGCGCAGTGCCATGAACAGCATTTCTTCGCCGAAACGCCGAACTTCATGACCGCTGTCTTTCTCCGCCGGACCGAGAATCCCGAAATCTTCTCCAACGTGATCGAGAATTCTTGCGGTCGCGCGGCCGATCTGCTGCATACGCTCGTCGTAGGACGTGATGCTGTCGACGAAGTACAACGTGCCGGCGCCGTTGCTTTTTTCCAGGTTTTTGACCGCACAGCCTTGACGGAAATCCGCAGCGCTGGCCCAGTCGGCTCGTTTCCTCTCCATCTTTCCGTAGGGATTGCCGCGGCTTTCAAGAGCCTGGAGCGGCTTCTGCAGGGATTGGGGTACCTTCCCGTCGTCGATCAGGCCGCGCCGGAGATCTACGATCTTGTCGATGTACTCGAGCAGCAGCGGGCATTCCGCCTCGCATGCGCCGCAAGTGGTGCAGGACCAGACCTCATCGTCGGAATAAAGGCTGCCGACGAGCGGCTTGCCATTATCCTTTGCGAGATGAAAAACGGGATAGTGTTGAAACGCATAATCGCGGCCCTTGATGCTGAGAAATCTTGGCGAAAGGGGCCTGCCTACCGAGTTGGAAGGGCAATTGTCCGAGCAGCGGCCACAATCGGCGCACGAGTAGAAGTCGAGCATGTGTTTCCAGGTGAAATCTTCAAAGGTCTTTACTCCGAATGATTTCACCTGATCCAAGTGTTCTTCGGGAACGCCCCAGCGCACTGGCTTCAGCAGTTCGCGATCCAATTTTGCGAAATAGATGCTGAACAGTGAGGTCTCCACGTGAAACTGAATTCCGAAGGGGCGGTAGCAGAGGAGGAAGAAGAAGGTTATTTCGTGAGCGAAATAGGCGCTGAGGTAAATGGATTGCAGCTTTGCGGTTGAAACAGAGAGCAGAAGATTGTTGAAAGCCCAGGGCATGGAGAATACTGCCAGACTCTCAGTACGGTTTCCCTGCAGAGCATCAGCGGCGGCTTTGGTGCCGGCAAAAAGACTGTCGGCCACCATCAAAATGGCGATAAGGGCGAGAAGGAAAATGGCGTCGGCAGGATTACCGTTTCCGAAGCGCGTTGGCACCCCATACCTGGCAGGCTTGAATACCAGGCGACGAACTGCCGCAACTACCATGCACAAGAAGACGACGGTGGCAGCGTAGTCAGTGACGATGCTGTAAAGATGACCAGCTTCTCCCGACAAGCCCGGCATTACGAAATTCGGCGAGGCACCTTGTATTAATAAGGTGAAGGCACGCGTGGCCAGAAGAATGAAACCGGCAAAGATGAGGACATGCATGGCTCCGGCAAATCGATATCGGGGATGCCTCCATTGACCGAGCCAATACTTGAGGACCAGGCCGAGCCGGGCGCAAGGTTGGTCGAAGCGAACATCAGGTTGAGCATGAATCAGTGGGGTGAGGCGGCGCGCCACAATATAGGCAAACAGCGCGGTGCCGAGAAGAGGAATGATCAGGAACAGGATTCGCCCCTGAATAAACCAAAAGGTCATTTCGGCCGGTGATTGGAGACCTACCACCATCTCGGTTTCTCCGAGGGACCTGACAATCTTTCGTTCTGTTGCGCATTCGCAGGTCTAAGCTGTTAATTGGGTCAGGATTCTTTCCTCCTGAGTAGGTACTGTTTTGCTGTTGCTCTCCGCAGGCACAGGATCGACGGGACGCTGGACCGCCGCCCGCGCCTTCTCTGAGATCGAGACATCTCTCCCGTTTATTCCGGGCTCTACACGTGCAGGTTTCTTTTTTCTTGCCGGGGGGATCCCGGCCGCTTCTTGCAAATCCCGGAAACTGGATTTCAGCAGGCTTTCCAGGCGCTGCAGGTCGGGGGCTACGTGCACATCCCCGCTGAATCCGAAATAGAGTGTTCCGTCGTAGCTCAGCACCGCGCAGTTGAGCGGCATCTCACCGCCAACCGGGACATAGGGATACCAGTGCAGCATCTTGTGGCCGAGCAAGTACAACGAATACTGCGGGCCGGGCACATTGGTGCAAACCATATTGAAAGGAGTGACCGGCAACTTGCTGGCGACCGGGCCCGCCGCCGCTTGTAATGCCGTTGGGAACATTCCAATCAAGCCCCCGGCCAAACTGACCAGTTCAGGGGCGTGTATGCTCTTAAGAAACTCGGTTCGTTGGTGAACCGCGGCCAATAGTTGACCCGGATTGCGGATGTCGAGCGGGATAGTAACTGGTACAAGTGAAATCCGATTCCCAAGTTCATTTGGATTGTCACTACCGCGCAAATTGACCGGAACCATCATTCGGAACAGCCGGCCTTTGACATGGTCTCCATGGAGTTCTGAATAACGGCGGATGGTTGCCGTTACCAGGGCGAGAATGACGTCATTGACGCTGGCCCCAAATGTGTGCCGGATAGCTTTGACGTCCGCGAGGGGAATGTCTGCCCAGGCGAATTTTTGTGGCCCACGGTAGACAACATTGAATCGAAGGCGTTGGGTGAAAGCTGTAATCTCCGGCAGCAACTTTGAGACTTCATCACTCGGCAAATTTCCGCTGGTCGTGACCGCCCGTTCTGCCATGCTGGAAAGGTCCGCTAAGGCAGAGAGAATTCGTTGTACGAAATCGGCATAGGAGTCGACGACGCCGCCCAGGAGCACACCTAAGGGGTCGCGCGGCGGCGGAACCTGGATGCGAAATCTTTTTCTCGGAAGAGGGGGCACTTCAGGGCTCGCGTCGAGCAACACGTTCATGATGCCCACACCGGCGATGCCGTCGGCGAGGCAGTGATGCAGACGTGCAATCAGGCCGGTGCGGTTTCCTTGCAGACCATGCACCAGGGTCAAGTCCCACAGTGGGTGCTGCCGGTCCATGATCCTGCTAAACAGTTTTCCCGCGAGCGCCTTGAGCTCCGATTCGGTGCCAACCTCGAGTGCCAACTCGTGCACATGGTTCTTGAGCTTGAAATCGGGATCGAATTCCCAGCTCGGCAGCCCAATGTTGAACGGTGCCGCCACAACTCGCTTGAGATAGCGGGGAAGCAGAGGCAGTTTCGATTCCACAAATCGCATGAAAGCTTTGAACGAGATCCTTCCGTCGAAGGTGCAGACGCTGGCCACGTTGAGCGGCATGCCTTCTCGCTCAAGGTGCAGGAATACGGTGTCGCCCCAGGAAAGCCGATCACCTCGTGATTGGTTCTGCATCGTCGATCTCCTAACCACGTTTACGCCCCGTTGGACCAGTCAAGCGACGAAGGAGAAGCGCGAGTCGAGCTTCACCAGCTTCAATACTTTGTAGACATCCACGTTGACGCCGCTCAATACGACCTTGATCCCCTTTTCATCCGCTCTGCGTCCCAGTACTTCCATAACTCGAACCGCGTTGGAGTCGATGCGCTGAACGGCGGCAAAATCCAGGATCAGCTCGCCGGCACCATCCAGCTTCTCCTCCACTGCCTGGAGTGATCCAGCCACCTGGTTCTTATCGATCTTGACCAGCATCGAGATGTCTCCCATACAAGCCACCACTCAGGCGCGTTGCTGGCGATTCTCAGCATCGCTCTCGGCGGACCTCCTGCCCTCATACGCTTTCCAGAACAGTTCCACCAATTCGTTCATCACCGGCATGCGCGGATTCGAGCGCCACGAGGGATCGTCGAAGGCAATCTTGACCAGATCCGGTACCGCGCGCTCAAACTCTTGCCTTGAAATTCCCAGGTCCGCGATGGAACGGGGTAATTCGAGGCGGTCGAGAAGGTGTTCGATTGCGGCGATAAGGTTTCTGATCTTTTCTTCGACCGTGTTGCCTGCGAGGCTCAGGAGGTCCGCGATCGCGGCATATTTTTGATGGGCCGTATATCCCTGTTGATAAGGTGACGGCATGAATTTTGTAGGCACAGCGGCGTTATAGGCGATGACATGCGGCAACATCAGTGCGTTCGCACGACCGTGGGCCACATGGAAGCGGGCTCCGAACGCGTGTGCCAACGCGTGATTAACACCCACTGAAGCATTCGAGAACGCCAGGGCCGCGATGCACGCCGCGTTGTGCATCATCGCGCGGGCCTCTTCGTCGCGGGGGTTATCATAGGCGATCGGCAGATACTTGTAGGCCAGCGCAATCGCCTGCATGGCATTTGCATCGGTGTAAGGCGACGCGTAGTTGGATACCGCAGCTTCGAGCCCGTGGGTGAAGCAGTCGATGCCGGTGTCAGCGGTGAGGCCTTTCGGCATGGACATCACGAATTGCGGATCAACAATGGCGACATCGGGGCTCAGCGAGTAATCCGCGAGAGTTATTTTCCGCCCGCGCTCCTGGTCCGTGAGAACCGCAAAAGGAGTTACCTCGCTGCCGGTTCCACTGGTCGTGGATACGGCGATCAGCCGCGCCCGGTTGATCTTGTCAGTTGGGTAACGCACCACGCGTTTGCGCAGATCCAGAAAGGGGGCAGCGAGTTCCTCTAAATCAGCGTCGGGGGATTCATATTTCAATTTCATTACTTTTGCCGCATCGATTACCGAGCCGCCTCCCAGCGCGATAATCTGGTCCGCCTTATAGAAAAGGAGTGCTTCCACGCCTTGCAGAACGACTTTCATTTCCGGCTCGGCATCAGGGATCACTGAGACGTGAACATGAGTCTCTGGCGGGATGCAGCGGCGAACAACGTCAATGTGGCCGTTCCGCTCCAGAGCCGGATTGGTGACGATTATGGTGGAATGCGAAGGGAACTGGCGGATGTTTTCAACCGCATTCATGTTGAAATAAATCTGATTGGGAATTCGGAACCACATGTGATTCTGGGTTCTCCGGGCCAGGCGCTTAATGTTGAGGTAGTGATAAATGTTGACGTTATCGGTAGTGCTATTTCCGCCGCCTGTGCCGCATCCAAAGGCAAAGGTTGGGACGAGGTCGTTGTAAACTCCGCCGAGGGCGCCAATGGATCCGGGTGAATTGACAATTACTCGACCCGCATTGATCACTTCACCAAACTTGCGGATCACACCATCGTTACGCGAAAAGATGACAGCCGTGTGGCCCAGACCTCCACGATGATTCACGTCGACGCAGACCTTGAGAGCCTGCTCTACAGTGCGTGCGCGATAAACGGCCAGCACCGGAAACAACTTCTCGACTGAGAGGGGATACTCCGGGCCGATGCCTTGAATTGGGGCAATCAGGAGTTTCGTATTCGGCTTTACGGCAAGTCCGATGAAACGGGCAATATCCGTGGCTTTTTGTCCCACAGCCATGGGCTGCATGCATCCCGTCTGCTGATCGATCACTGTTCGGGCCAGTAACTGGGTCTCCTTCTCGTCGCAGATGTGCGCACCCAAGTCAGCAAATGTTTTCAGAGCCTCATCATAGATTTCGTCATCGATCACAACCGTCTGTTCTGAGGCGCAGATGGTTCCGTTATCAAATGTTTTCGAAATGATGATGTCGACGACGGCGGTTTTCAGGTCTGCCGATTTCTCCAGGTAAACAGGTGTGTTTCCCGGCCCTACGCCTAAGGCGGGTTTGCCTGAACTGTAGGCCGCTTTGACTGCATTGGGGCCTCCGGTGGCATCGATCAGAGCCACATCTTTATGCCGCATCAAGTAGCCGTTCTCATGCAGGTTGTGCGATTCCAGGCAAGTAAAGACGCCTTCAGGCGCGCCATGCTTCACGGCAGCCTCATACATGATCTTGACCGCCTCGGAACCGCAGCGCCCAGCTCTGGGATGAGGACTAAAAATCACTGCATTGCGCGTCTTGATCGCCATGATGCACTTGAAGAGGACAGTGGAGGTGGGATTAGTGATGGGTATCAGAGAGAAGATGACGCCGATCGGCTCAGCCAATTCAGACAAATTACGTTCGGGGTATTCACGAATAATGCCGACAGTTTTTTGGTCTCTTACGTAGTTATAAGCGAACTCTGTGGCCACCATGTTCTTGATGACCTTGTCCTCCATGACTCCGAGCCTGGTTTCCTCGACGGCCAGACGCGCCAGGTGCTGAGCCTGTTCCAGGCCGGTGAGCACAATCGCCTTGACGATGCGATCGACCTCGTCCTGTGTGAATTGGGTGAAAACGGCTGCAGCGATTTTGGCCTGACTGACCAGGCCTTCCAGGTAGGCAATTCGTTCTTCGCTGAGGCGTTCGGCAGGCGGCACCTGGGCCTGCTCTTGCAGATTTTCGCTCGCAATCATCACTGTCCCCTGGGCAACGCATCGGGGCCAGTTCCAAACGAGAAGCGAACTGCCTTTTCCTCTTTGTTCCAAAAGACGGGCACGAATAGCAGTATTCGTACCCGTTCTCAGATACCCGGTCTAGGCGTAGTCGATGGGATGTTTCTCCAGCCAATGCTCATCGCGCACTCTCTCGATGCTCTCGCGAACCGCCGAGGCCACGCTCGCAGCCAGACGACGTGTTTGCCATGCCATGCCCACGGCAAAACCAATCACTCCCCCAACCAAAGCAAATCCGACCGCCCTGGTTTGAGAGCGGCCTTTTGGACAACTGCCTAAAACACCGAGGCACAGGCCGATTGCGGCAGGTCCCAGTGCACTTCGAAAGGAAGTGCTAACGTATGGAGCAAGAGCTCCTCCGTGGAGAAATGCTTCTCGACCAGAACGTGCTCCTTCCAAGCCGGAACTCACCAGCCTTCGGCCGTAGTCAGCGTTTGATCTTGACCACTCGCGCAGGGTCATCGTCAAGCCTCCACTGCCATGCCAGGAGTCCGCAACAACAACGCCCCCAGTAAATCATTGGAAAAGGGAGAAGTCTGCAACGCGCATCACAGTCGATTGTGAGACATAACTATCCCCGGTGTGCGCTAAGGCGAGGTGAAGCGCGAGTTGATGAACCGGCCCGCGCTGGCGCACGGGCCCCACTACCTGTTGATTAAGCCACGGCTGCTGCCGCCTGCTTCTTGGCACGCACCGGCTTCTTGTGGCGCTCCGGCTTGTGCACACCCACGGGTTTTACCATCATGTCCATTAAGGCCTTTTGTGCGTCGACGTAGCTCTTTACCCCTTCCCGGGTGAGCTCTGCCAGCGGCACAAACGGAAACGGCCGTACCAGTTCCATCGCTTCAGCCGCAGTTTTCACGTTGGCGTTCATCTGCTTTCCAGCTACATCGACCAGCTTCTTCTGGGCGTCGATGAACGACTCGGTCGCCTGGCGTGCCAGTTCCGCGACTTCTACCTTCTTGGCTTTCCTCGCAGCCCCATTCACTTTCTTTCCTCCGGTTGCCTCAGCCGTGGCCTCGGCGATGACATCCAGGAACTGCTTTTGCGCCTTGACGAAATTCTCCATGCCTTCACGGGCAAGGTCGACCAAATGCTCGGGTTGATAGGTCCTGCCCGTTTTGGCAGCCTCGACCCAAGTGTGGGTTTGCTTGCCTGCAATCTTGAGGAACTCTTCCTGCATGTGGATAAAGGTTTCCACGCTTCGTCGCAGAAGATCGGTCATGGCATGGGCCGCGGGCCAATCGCCCACGCGCTCCTTCACTCCGCTCATGAGAATTTCGTTTTGTTTCTTACCAAGATCAAGAAGTATTTTTTGGCCTTCAATAAAATTGTTCATGGCCTCTCCAGCAACTTCGCTGAAGATGGCGGTTGGGGAATGGTGAGGGTCAGACAGTTGCTGGCGCAGAGCGTGCATCACGTTCGCGTTTTGCCGCATGGCAAGATCCAGAAGCATGCGCTGGGTCGCGAAGAAACTCTGGATTCCCTGCTGCGCCCACCCTGAAAGCACAGAAACAAACGACGACTCTCTGGGATGTGTCGCCGTTCTTGTGGCTGCCGGCATAATAACCTCCGATTGCTGCATTGCAGCATCATTTGAAGTATAGGATTTCAATGGAGTTGTGTCAAGATGTTATTATCTCTGTGTGCACAGCAACATGAGAAGCAGTGGGCCCCACTTGGACTCCATCATCATCAAGAAATATGGTAACCGCAGGTTGTACGATACCGCCGCCAGCCGTTACGTAAACCTGGAGGATATCGCGCGCTCGATCCGCGAAGGCAAAGAGGTAAAGGTCGTGGACGCGAAGAGCGGTCGCGACCTGACGCGCGTTGTCCTCACCCAGATCATCACCGAAGATGCCAAAGATAAGCCGACCGGCTTGCCGTTGGAATTGCTTCGCCAACTCATCATTGCCTCGGACGAGGTGCGACAGGAATTTGTGATGTGGTATCTGAAATCTGCATTCGACACGTATCAGAAAGTGCAGGATGCTGTGCAGAACCGTTTGAGCGACGTGCAGTCCGCGATTCTCTCTCCGGTTGAGACCATGAAGCGATTTCTTGGGGCCTCAACCTCGTCAGCGGGGCGAACTGAGGCCGAGCCGGAGATTGGGGCCCTTCGCCGGCGTATTGCAGAACTTGAAACTCGCCTGGAGCAGGGCAAAAGTGTGCGCAAAAAAAGAAAGAAACGTGTACGCGCTGCCTCATGATGATTCGGCACAGGTCGTGCCATCGCCATTTTTTGCTATGGAGCGGTTCGGGAATTTAGCGGTATAATTCGCGCGGGTATTCAGCTTGGCAGGTGCATTCGGCGTCAATACTCCGCGGATGCCTAACACAAGCGGTATAAAATTGCGAGCCCGCAAACGGTCCAAAGGTCGCTCTTCAACCTCCAGAATTCGTAAACGCACCCCCAGGTTGCATTTAGAGCCAGACAACTCTGCCTGGACGGAGGCGCTATTCGGCGCCGAGATTCTCCTACTGCACGCTACACCTGTCTATTACGGCTTCGGCGTCCCTCGGGGCGATGGCTCTGGCGTGATCATTATTCCTGGGTTCCTGGGCACTGATCTTTATTTGACGGAACTGCACGGCTGGCTGGCCCGGATCGGATATCGTCCGTATTTCTCCGGTATTGGCATCAATGCCGAGTGTCCAAATCTGCTGATACAACGCCATCTGAGCGACACCATTAAAACGGCCCTGGCCGAGACGGGACGAAAAGTTCACTTGATCGGTCACAGCCTGGGCGGCGTGATTGCCCGCTCGCTGGCCGGCCAACGGCCGAGAGATGTCGCTTCTGTGATCACTCTGGCAGCACCGTTCCGGGGCACGGTCACTAACCGTACAGTGCTTCACGCCGCCGAAGCAGTTCGCATGCGCATCTTGCAAGAGCACGGCGAGCGGGTGCTGCCCACGTGCTATACCGGCCGCTGCACGTGCAATTTCATCGACTCGCTGCGGCGCAACGTTCCGGAAGGCATGCTCGAAACTGCCGTGTATACCAAACACGACGGCATTGTGGACTGGCGATATTGCATGACCCGCCACCCCGACGTGGACTTTGAGGTCCCGGGAACGCATATAGGCATGGCTTTCAATCCGGCAGCCTACATGATTGTGGCGGAGCGCCTGGCAAAAGCTCAGAGTCTCGCTTGATAATCCCCGCCAGCTATCTCTAATACAGCTCCGGTTTCTGTCTGCAGCGTTCCCGCACGTCCGCCTTGCATTTGTAGCAGGACTTTCGCTCGCGAGAGGCTGTTGTTCAGAACCTTAAAAGTGCCGCTGCAATTCGTCTTTAAATATGGCAGGGAATGCACGTTCAACCCATTCCCCTCAATCTCTGCGCCCAGTTGAATTCCAGCTTTTGTTAAACCACGAAATTTCCAGCTGAAGGTTGTGTCGTTTTCGATGGTCGATTGCAGAGTGCGGAATACATATTGCGTTCGATCGTGCCACAGCACAGCTTTGCGGAAAACCAATCCGAATGGCATCTCATACATCAAGGCTTCCAGCGTGCTCGGAGGATGGCCGTCAGGGCGAGCGAAAAAAACGTGGGTCCAGATCCAGAAGCTGCGGTGCCGATAACCGCAATTGTGTCCTTGAACCCCGAATCCCAACGGACCAGCTTCGAAATGCCGGCCGTCGAGTGTAATTCGTCCTGAGAAAATCGCATCGGAATGCGGTGACCGGGAAAATCCGATCCATCCTTTGTTGCTCATCGTTGCGCGGAACGTCGACTGATACCGCAGGTCCCAGGAAATCTGGTGCCCGTTAACCGCAAGATCGCCGCGGCAGGAGTTCTCGTCGATTTCATTACGGGCAACCCGCAAGTGAAAGGGATTTTGCCCTCGCGGGCTCAGGTCCAGACCTTCAAGGGGAAATTCCCGGATGAAGCTCTGCGGTTTCGCTTCATGTGGAAACCAGGTGGCCCAGACTTGGACTGGAAGACCGCTCGGGTTTCCCTCGCAGCCGCCTCGCCCGGGATTCATGAGCAAATAGCGAAACCACCAGGCGCCGCTGCCATCCGCCAAGGCTAATCGCACAAACCACACTTCGTAGCGGCGCCGCATGGAGAGTGCGGAGTAAACTTCGTTCAGGGTGCTCACCTTTCTAAGCGTACTCGTGCTTTCACTGGTTGGGCTGTGACGGGGAAGAGCCGCGCGCACAGGTCTGCTACGATACCTTTGATAGTGAAGCACGATCTTGCCCGGGTGGCGAAACTGGCAGACGCACGGGACTTAAAATCCCGAGGTGGGAAACCACCGTACCGGTTCAATTCCGGTCCCGGGCACCAGGGGGCTTTGAGATCCCTCGCTGCGCTTCGGGATTTCGGCAGCAGGCTCCCGCTGGCTTTGCTCGCTCCCGCCTGCTGAGCGCCTCAACTTAAAATCCCGGGGTGGGAAACCACCGTACCGGTTCAATTCCGGTCCCGGGCACCAGGGGCTTTGAGATCCCTCGCTGCGCTTCGGGATTTCGGCAGCAGGCTCCGGCTGGCTTCGCTCGCTCCCGCCTGCTGAGCGCCTCAACTTAAAATCCCGAGGTGGGAAACCACCGTACCGGTTCAATTCCGGTCCCGGGCACCAGCGTACTCAGTGGCATGGCCTTGCTGCTATTCCTATTTCAATTGATTTTCAAAGAGTCGTTGTGAGAGGCCAGCAGCTTGTTGTGGCGCGGATTCGCGGGCTCGCCCATTCTCAGAAATTCGCTTTTTCAACAGCCACCATGTCGACTACGTGGATGGTACCGGTTTTTGGATCGAGCACTCCGCGCAGCCGGACTTTCTCCCCGACAAACTTGCGCGGCAGATTCTGATTGTCCAGGTGATAGACATTCTTGCCGGAAACCAATACAAACCTGCCCCCTAGCCGTTCGATGCAATAGATCGAACACGTGGCAGGTGTGTGCCCGGCCGCGCCGGACTTGGATTTCAGCATCTCCTCGTGCGACTTGGTGAGAGAGTGAACATTCAGGGCACATTGACTATCGGAGATTTCACCGCGAAACAGGGCGGCTTCCTGGGCGCTGGTCGACGCAGAAAGCGACAGCGCCAGCGTTGCGATCATGGTCAAACTTCTGACTCGATTCATGAGGCCTCCCGACATTCAGGGTGTTACAACAAATTTCATCGACATGCCTTCGTGGTCCGGGCTGCAAATCACCGTGCACACCACTACATACTCTCCGGGTTCCTGCGGCGCCGTCATCAGGAACTCTTGCCGGCCGGGCTTGAGGAGCAGGTCCCAGCCATCGACTTTTGACCGATCCTTCGCGCGCAACAAAGAAAATCCATGAATCGATCCATCGCGATTCCAGGATTTCGCCTTCCGAGCGGTGATCCGCAGCAAGACCTGCTCCCCGGCCTTGACCGAGATTTGCGGCTTCTTTTCGCCGGCAATCTTATAGCGGCTGTCCTTGTCCGCGAGCACCTCGATTACCCGAGGCGGCTCGCCGGCGGCTGAAATCTGCATCGCAACCGCTACCATCGCACCGAGGATGATCCATCGTCTTCCACACATCACAGGTCTTTGCAAGTTACTGCGTCATGTAAAAAAGGACCAGTCGCACGTCCTCGTCGGTGATCGTCGCTCGGACTCTCATGTGGCGAATAATCGTCGCCATCATGCGTGGTGGAAATTTCTGGGGTGCCGCGTGGCATCGCCCGCAGTTGGCGCGAAATCTCTTTTCACCCTCCAGACGCATGGTTTCCGCTTCTACTTCTGCTGAATTGCGTACCACCGGTTCAGTTGACGCGTCGGTTCGTGGCGAAGCGGCGGCCATTCCAATCGTCGACATCAACGCCAACAGCCAAATGGCCGACAGGAGCTTGTTTTTCATTGCGCCGCCCGTCCCAGCGGCACCGCGAAGCGATACGCGATGCCCGCTGTCCATAAATTGAAGTTGCCCGCAAAGCTGAACTGGCGGCCGTAGCTGCCCACGAGCTTCAATCCGTCCCGCAGGTAGTAATTCAGTCCGAATTCTCCTTCGCGAGTGTTTGCTCCCGGCAGTCCCAGTGCTTCCGCTTCGTCAGGTGGGATCTGGCCATTGAAAAACTGCTCCGCTCTGGCCGCAAACTCGAGATGCCGCATCACCTTCTGCCAGAGGAACACCTGACTGAATCGGTAAGCGCCGTCAACCCAGTAACCACTTCCCTGGTTGGAACGCGCATATTCGGAGTGAAGGCTGAGTGGAAGCCGCGTCGGTTGCCATGCAAAGTGGAATCCGAAGGAATTCGTGCGCTGATCCTGCAGCAGCTTTTGCCAGGAAGCGCCAAACTCAATGCGCGGGCCGGGTAAAAAGACGCCCATGCGCCCTCCGACATCGCGGTTCGACTGCAGGTTGCTATGTCCCGTGCTGATGGCTGAAACGTACGCGGCATAGTTGAAGTTGACCCGGGCATTCACAGGGAATCCGCCGCGCAGCATCATGCCGTCATTTGATTCTGCCGATAACGGCAGAATCAGGGGATCCTGTTGCAGGCTGCGAATCCAGATGGGATAAAGGCGTTCGTTAAAAATTCCGAACGGGGTGAGAAATCTCCCTACCGTGACAGTCACGAATGGGCTGGCGATGTAGTCCACCTGGGCATAATCGAGATTCTTACTGACCATGCCACCGTACGCTCCGCCATCCGGAGGACGCTGGAATGCTCCTTCAAATTCGGCCCTCGATTCCACCAGCCAGTGATCGCCGAGCGGGAGCAGTACGACCGGATTGATCTGAGCGTCGAGCTGATTCTGACCAGCGGTCACGAAGTTGAAATAGCCGGCGGTACCGGTAAGGATGGGAACCGGACGATCGGACTCCGTTGTCTGTGCTAAAAGGTGTGTGGCAAGCAGAAAAAAGAGGAGGAATGAGGTTTTAGCGCTGTACGGGATCTGGGTTCCTGCGCGCGGCCGCTCTGAATTCTGGCGACGACAACTCACAACTCATCCTCACTTCTCCGCTGATGATCTTATTGTCTGCGTAATCCATTCGGTCTAGAAAGTAACCGAAGTAATGAAAGATGACTCGGTTCGTACTGATAGCTCCACTCCCCGCACAGCGAAGAAGAGATTGGTTGATTTTTGAGTGAATCCTGCTACGCCGCTATGATCGCTGGAGCATCCGGGAATGCGTTTCACACCTGGCAGTTGCAGAACCCGACTATTGGCGCGATCTGATGAAGGCCGTAAAGGCCCCTCCGGATATGAAGGGCAAAAGATCGTCGGCAACGGATGCTGACATCATGTGGTATGGCATTGACCGAGTGGTACATACGAAAACTGGCGGTGGACACGAGAAGGTCGATACCTACAAAGACTTGAACGAGGCCCTCGCCAAGTTCCAGGCGCTGCGAGCCACTATGGTCGGGTACATCAAAACGACCCGAGACGACTTGCGCGCACACAGCTTCGGAGATAGAGAGCCGATCGACTGCTGGCAATGGATGCTTGAAATCTCCACTCATGCGGAACGGCATATTCAGCAGATTCGTGAAATCAAAGCCGACCCTGACTTTCCAAAGAAATAGGTAAACCTTCCCGGAGAGCGAGGCATCGCAGCTGCCGGCGTCCTACGCCTGAAGCGTTCATTGACTTGCCCTGTCCTCCCGCATAACATGGCGTCGCGCCATGATCGGGCAAACCATCTCCCATTACCGTATTGTCGAGAAACTTGGCGGCGGTGGAATGGGTGTTGTTTATAAGGCAGAAGACACCCGACTTGACCGTTTCGTCGCCCTCAAATTCCTGCCGGATGAAGTAGCAAAAGATTCTCAGGCGTTGACCCGATTCCGGCGTGAGGCGAAAGCAGCATCTGCCCTGAACCACCCCAATATCTGCACCATCTATGACATCGGAGAACAAGAAGGCCATGCCTTCATTGCCATGGAATTTCTCGATGGCGTGACTTTAAAACACCGGATTGCGGGCCGGCCGATGGAGACCGAATTAATTCTCTCCCTGGCTATCGAGATTGCCGATGCACTCGACGCGGCCCACGCCAAGGGCATAGTGCACCGTGACATCAAACCAGCGAACATCTTCGTTACAGAGCGTGGCCACGCCAAAATTCTCGACTTTGGGCTGGCCAAGGTCATACCCACAAACAGTTCGAGCGACATTGGAGCAGTGAACACGCAAACCAGATCCGTCGACGATCAACATTTAACTAGTCCGGGAACGGCGGTCGGCACAGTAGCCTACATGTCGCCGGAACAGGTTAGAGGCAAGGAACTTGATGCTCGCACAGATCTGTTTTCGTTCGGGGCTGTATTGTACGAAATGGCAACCGGAAGCCTACCCTTCCGCGGAGAAACTTCTGGAGTGATCTCCCACGCCATTCTGGATCGGGTGCCAATTTCGCCCGTTCGCTTGAATCCTGACCTGCCGCCGAAGCTGGAAGACATCATAAATCGTGCGCTAGAGAAGGACCGGGAATTGCGATATCAGGTCGCCAAGGAGATGCGTTCCGAATTGCTGCGTCTGAAACGTGATAGCGGGACAAGTTCGTTGGCGAGCCGAAGTTCGGGCAGTGTGATTGCAGCGTCCGAACCTGCCCTTTCTCCTGTCACTGCAGCAAGGCCTGACTCTGGTTCTACTCCCGCTGCAGTCGCACCGGCCTCAACCGCTGCCGCTCCCGCAAAAACTCTGGAAGGCATGATCCCTTTAGGTGAACGGAACAGGTTTTGGAAATTTGCTGTTCCAGTTGCTGGCATATTCATCGCGGGCATGGTTGCCGCTGGATTCTACCTGCATTCGCGGCCGGCAAAGTCGGTGACAAACAATACCCAGCTCACGGAAAGAGACACCGTGGTACTGGCTGACTTCGATAACAAAACCGGCGACCCGGTTTTCGACGACACTCTCAAGCAGGCATTGGCTGTGGAACTAGGACAGTCCCCCTTTCTGAACGTGCTCTCAGATCGCAAAGTCGGTGAAACCTTGCAGATGATGGGCCGCACGACCAATCAACACATCACCATGGATGTCGGCCGAGAACTTTGCCTGCGAACAGGAAGCAAGGCGCTGCTAGGCGGGACCATTTCCAGCTTGGGAAGCCACTACCTTATTGATGTAAGCGCAGTCGCTTGCAGTACCGGCGACACCTTGGCCAAAGAACAGAGTGAGGCTACGAAGAAGGAGGACGTTTTAAAAGCTCTGGGGCAAGCCTCTTCCGGACTGCGCAGCAAGCTTGGAGAATCCCTGCCGTCAGTGCAGAAATTTGATGTTCCCATCGAGGCCACGACATCGTCTCTCGAGGCCCTAAAAAGCTACAGCATGGGTATCACGGTAGGCCGCGAGAAGGGCGATGCACCGAGTATCCCTTTTCTAAAGCGGGCGATTGAACTCGATCCTAATTTCCCCATGGCGTATGCCGGATTGGCTGTCAGCTACGGGAACCTTGGGCAACCATCGCTCGCGCTTCAATATGCTACTAAGGCTTACCAGTTGCGGGACCGGGTCACTGAACGGGAGAAGTTGCGCATTACCGCAGATTATTTTCGTGCGACGGAAGAAATCGAAAAAGAAGCGCAGACCTACGAACTTTGGATCGCCAACTATCCACGTGATTCAGTTCCTCACAACAACCTGGGTGCGAATTATGCTTTTATGGGCCAGTACGAAAAAGCCCTCGCTGAAGGACTGGAAACAGTGCGGCTTGAGCCGAACGATGTCATTGTTAGAGCAAACCTGGGTGTGGTTTACATTTACCTGAATCGGCTGGATGAGGGTAAAGCCACCCTCGAGCAGACCCTGGCACAAAAGCTGGATGGTGGATCTCTGCGCTTATATATGTATTATCTTGCTTTCCTGCGTGAGGATTCCGCTCAAATGGAACAGCAGGTTGCCTGGGGTGCGGGTAAGCCGGGAGATGAAGATGTACTATTGTCGACACAATCTGATACGGACGGCTACTACGGACGTTTAGACAAGGCGCGGGATTTTTCACGGCGAGCGGTGGATTCGGCGATTCGTACCGACTCCAAGGAAACAGCGGCCCTGTGGCAGGTGAGTGCCGCGTTACGCGAGGCGGAGCTAGGGAATGCTGCAGAAGCCAAACAAGGCGTGACTGCCGCCTTGGCACTAGCCCCTGGCAGGGACGTAAAGGTGTTATCAGCCATTGCACTTGCGCGGGCCGACGAGACCAGCCGGGCGAGCGGACTAGTTGCAGAACTCGAGAAAAGCTACCCGACCAACACGCTGTTGAAGCTCTACTGGCTCCCGACCATCAACGCAACAATCGAACTTAACCGCGGCGATTCATCGCGGGCGCTTGTGTTTCTGGAAGCCGCCGCCCCTTACGATTCTGGCAGTCCGCCACCAATGCAATTCGGAACCCTGTACCCCGCTTATTTGCGTGGCCAGGCATATCTTTTGGCGCACAACGGCACTGCGGCAGCCGCTGAGTTTCAGAAGCTACTCAACCACAGAGGTATCGTCCTGAACTTTGTGACGGGATCGCTGGCACATCTTCAAATCGGTCGCGCGTATGCGATGGCAGGTGACACCACCAAGGCGAAGGCGGCATATCAAGACTTCCTTACCATGTGGAAAGACGCCGACCCTGACATCCCCATCCTGAAACAAGCCAAAGCCGAGTACGCGAAGTTGCAATAACCCACTCTTCGACCCCGCTGGGGTCAAGTCAAAGGCTGCCACTCCCCGACTATAGTTGACAGTGACAACTATCTATGTGCTACAGTCAATATTTCCAGGGGGTCTATGCCAAACCACAGTGTTGATGCACAGGTGATCGCGATGCGCGCCTTCAACCGGTTTTACACGAGAAAGATCGGCGTAGTCGATGGAATGGCGAGCAGTCCCTTCTCTCTTGCCGAAGCCCGGGTGTTATACGAACTCGCACACCGCCAGCAACCTACTGCCACGGATGTTCGCAAGGAGCTTGGGATCGACGCCGGATATATGAGCCGCATCCTCGCCGATTTCGAACGTCGGAAGCTGGTGACGCGGGAGCGGTCAAAAAAAGACGAACGGCAAAGGTTTCTTTTGCTCACCGCCAAGGGACGAAAAGCGTTTGCTCCGCTTGATGAGCGTTCGAATCATGATATGCGCACGCTGCTGCAACAACTCTTGCCCAAGGAGAGGAAGGAACTGGTTGATGCCGTGACAACCGTCCGCAGACTCCTGGGTGATAGAAGCGAGCCAAAATCCCCCTATTTACTGCGACTACACCAACCCGGCGATATGGGCTGGATCGTTCATCGTCAGGGTATTCTCTATGCCGAGGAGTATGGGTGGGATGAAACGTACGAGGCGCTAGCCGCAGAGATCGTGGCGGGATTCATCAAGAACTACGATGCGAAGCGTGAACGCTGCTGGATCGCGGAGAAGGATGGAGAGCGGGTCGGTGCCGTCCTAGTGGTGCGGGAATCGGACGAAGTCGCAAAGCTGCGGTTGTTGCATGTCGAACGGGAAGCGCGTGGATTGGGAATTGGCAGGCGGCTTGTGGAGGAATGTCTGCGATTTGCACGCCAGACGGGATATCGGAAGATGATGCTATGGACGCAGAGCAATCTTTATGCAGCGCGACACATCTACAAAGAGGCAGGTTTCCAGGTCGTGCGTGAGGAACACCATCACAGCTTCGGAAAGGAGCTTACGGCCGAGACCTGGGAAGCTGACCTGACGGCGACAGCTCGGACCTGAAAACGACCCAGAGCCGAATACGCGAAGCGATGTCGCGGCGGCCCGCCCGGCATCGTTCTAGCGTTTCGCACTAGGGCTGCAATAGCTTACGACGTAGTAAACGATCCCCTCTAAGAGGCAAGACCTCATCCAAGCGCCCTCCAAGTCTCTTGTCTGTATCCCATAGCAATGGTAAGACTTATGTGTCGGGATATCAGGAGCTGACTTCGGGCCTGCGGTTGGGTAAAACCGAACAAGGCCCTGCAGTCCGATATATGTCTTTTGGGGCAAGTTCCACGGCGAGACGACGGGTGAAGAATGTCCACGGAAGTAGCATCACTCAAAGCTTCGGTAATTCGAATTCCTTCCCCTGAGAGTTCCGGGACCCCGGCTGTCCGGCGACTGATCGCGGTCATGCTGTTTGTGAGCATTCTGTTGGGCGTCATTGCAGCGTGGCACGGCGGAAATCTGTGGATCAACGATGATGGCGTGTCATACCTGGATCTCGCGGACGCCTGGCTCGCCCGCGACTGGCAGACTGTGGCCAACGGCTATTGGAGTCCTGGCTACCCATGGTTGCTGGCAATTGGGCTGAGCATTTCCCGGCATCCGGTTTTTTGGGAGCCCGTCGTGGTTCGGGCTGTGAATCTGCTGATGTACCTGGGGGCGCTATTTGCGTTCCTCTTCTTTTGGCGCGAACTCACCGATTACACCGTCCGCTGCACAAGGCCGATCCGCTGGGAAAACGAATCGCCTGGAGGGGCATGGTGGTTCTTCGGATTTGTGCTGTTTCTCTACTGTGCCATCGGGCTGATAAAAGTTTCGAGCGACTGTGCTGATATGTGCGTTGCGGCAGTTGTTTTTGCTGCAAGCGCGATCCTGATCCGGATTAGAAACGGTGAGCTGAGTCCGGGAACGTTTGTGGCGTTCGGCGCGACGCTCGGCTTGGGATACTTGATGAAAGCCGTGATGTTGCCTTTGACGCTGGTTTTTGTTGCATCTGCTTTGCTGGCTGCTCCCAACCGTAAAAAGGCGGTGACGGGGCTTGTCCTCACCCTGCTCACATTTGGTCTGATATCAGCGCCATGGGTTTTGTTATTGTCGACAGCAAAGCACCGGCTTACGTTTGGCGATTCCGGCAGGTTGAATTATGTATGGTATGCAAACTATGGCGCTATAACAGGGCCAGCGCGAACAAGCTACTTTTTTCCCTGGAGGGGATCGCCGGGAGGGGGAGCGCCGGTACATCCCATGCGACAGCTTCTCTCCTCCCCTGAAGTTGATGAGTTTAAGGCGCCTTTCAGGGCGAGTTATCCACCGTGGAACGACCCCTCATACTGGTACGAGGGTGTGAAAGTACGGTTCGATCTCAGGCAACAACTTCAACCGCTGAAGCGCTCGATGGCAACATATCTCAGCTTTGTAGAAGATCAGGCTGCCCTGGTGGTGGCCGCACTCTTCCTTATTATTCTGGCTGGCGTGTCAGGGGTGACAACCGCGCTGAAACAAGGTACCTACCTTGTTCTTCCTGCTCTGGCGGCATTTGGACTATTTGCACTGATCCTGGTGGCAGACAGATACATAGGTCCGTTCGTTCTTCTTTTTTGGGCGGCAGTTTTTTCGGAGCTCTACGTCGTCAACCGTGAACTGAAGCCACGCATCCTGTCAGCGTTGTTCCTCGCAGCGGCCCTCGCTTTATCACTGCCAGTGATCAAGTCGTCTTCACAGGACGTCATGAAAACGGTTCAAGGTTTCCGGGCGCACGAACTGTTCAGTCATGAGGATGCCGACGTAGCAGATTCGCTCGGCAAGCTTGGACTTCGTCCGGGCGACAGGATCGGATACATTCAGTCGCCGGGCGATGCGCTGAATAAATATTGGGCGAGATTGGCGAAGGTCACAATTATCGCTGATATGCCTTCGCGAGATGTGGAAGAATTCTGGAATGCTGACCCAGCGACCAAAGATAAAGTGGTAGCCGCGTTCAAAGAAGCCGGCGCTCGCGTTATTGTGGCGTATAACGTGCCCCCCGCGGCCCAAAACGGGTGGCAGCGAGTACAAAGATCGGATTACTACGTTTTACCTTGCCCAAAATGAATTTTCATGCACAACGGAACGTTGAGGCCTCTACGTGGAGGGAGTTAGCCGCGCTTTTTCCAGTTAATCCCTTTCACACTGCCAGCTATGTCCAGGCAATGAAGGATCTCGGGCAGGAGCCCTGGTTCCTCTCCATATGCGAAGGGCAAAAGCTGATCACGGGCTGCGCGGCATTCATCTCGGTAGGCAGAATCCACCGCTCCCTTTGCATCAAATCCCTCCCTGATCTCCCGGACCCGGCTGTGTTCTGGGAGGGGGTGTTACGGTTGGCGCGAGAGTCACGTATTTCGGTGCTCGATGCAAATACAGTAGCCTCGACATCGGCTTCCATTCCGCAGTTAGCAGGTGAATATAGACGGATTGATCGATGGGAGTATGTGCTTGATCTGCAGAATGGCGATCTTATGGCGAAAATGCATACCGGTCATCGGCGGAAGATACGTAAGGCGGAAAAGCAGCAACTGGTTTTCCGAGTCGCTGAAGGCGATGAGGCATGCAAGGTACACGGGCAGCTGATTGCATCCTCGATGGAGCGGCGTCAAAATCGCGGCGAGGGTGTATCAACCAACATAGAGACCAACACATTACGCACCTTGCTTCAAAGGAAAGCCGCCCTGATGTTTGAAGCGATTGGCAACGACCGGGTCCAGTCGTCGCTAGCCGTGCTGCGTGCAGAACGCGGGGCCTACCTGCAATCAACCGGAACAAGCCCCGAGGGGATGGAAACCGGCGCGAGCCATTTCCTGCAACACAGCTGTGCCAGACTGTTTCAGGAACAAGGGCTCGCAGTCTATAATCTCGGCGGAAGCTACGAACCCGATTCAGGGCTGGCCAGGTTTAAACTCGGTTTCGGGACTCGAGCGATCCAGCTGCAAGCGGTAGAGGCTTTTGTTGGACATGGAGTCCGCACTTACGTCGGGCGACTGGTGCGGTTCCTTAAGCAACGTTCAGCCGCCACAAGTCACGTCGGCCCAGATGCAAATGCCGTCCAGACAACCTCATCTGCAAACGATGAGTCGGCTTCGCATACACAAGGTTTGCACTGATGAAGGCAACTCTGGTACTTGGGTCGGAACCGCGCATCTCTCTCACAATCGCGCGCTCGCTTGCGCGTAACGGCATTCCCGTCGTGGTTGCCGCTTTAATGCCTGAGGAAGCGACGTTAAGGTCCAAAGCCGTAACTCGATTTGCCCGATTGCCCCGAGTCGCAAGTGGAGAGTTTGGGCCTGCGCTTGTGGATTTGATCAGAACCAACAACATTGACACCGTGATGCCGGCGAGCGACACCGCACTTGCTGCGATTGCGCTTTACCACGATGAATTGCGGATGGAAGCACATTTGTGCTGCCCTTCTCCAGTTGTGATCGATCGTGTTTTGCAGAAAGAAAAAACGCTTGCGGCTGCCAACAAATGCGGCGTGCCCGTGCCCTCCACGTTCCTCATTCCGGATCGTGAGCACTTTGACGCCCTGCGAGATACGCTTCGCTTTCCAGTGATCGGGAAGAGTCGATCCAAAGGCAGCAACGGGCGAGGATTCAAGATCCGCCATTTCGGTACGAGGGAAGAACTGGCAACCTTGGTCGACCAGGAACCTGATGTGGCTGCCCGCTGTCTCTTTCAGGAATATTGTTACGGCGACGGCGTCGGGGTCGAGGTCCTGATGCACGCTGGGGACCCTTTAGCCGTGTTCCAGCACCGCCGGATAAAGGAATCAGCAACTGGTGTAAGCGTCGTGGCCATTGCTGAGCCAGTGGATCCCCAATTGAGGGCATGGGCCATTTCTCTGCTGCGGCAACTGGGTCTCGAAGGGATAGCCATGGTCGAATTCAGAAACGACCTGAGCACCGGACGCACTGTGCTGATGGAGGTTAACGGCCGTTACTGGGGGTCAATATCGCTCTCCTTGTATGCAGGCTTGAACTTCCCGATGTATGAGTGGCAGCTCGCACACGGAGAAACGCCCAAAGTGCCGGACAGCTATCGCACGGGCATTCGCGTCCGATGGTTAGCCGGTGACTTGTCTCGCATGCGACGATTGCGGCAAATGCGAAATCAGCTGGGGACGAAGGCCCTCCTGCGCGAAACCGCACAATTCCTGTACAACTTTCGCCCGTCAGTCCGGGGGATGGTCTTTAGATGGAGTGATCCCTGGCCGGCCGTAATGGAGATTGCAGGTACGACGAGGGTAATTTCCGGGCACGCAGCCAAGGGAGTGCTTGGGCGATTGTTTGGCGATAAATTTCTCGACCGGTTTTCGGCATGGCGCGCTTTAGGTCCGCGAGTTGGCAGACAATCATTGAAGCTGAGGATCGGCCGGGCACTCAAATCGAGGCGGGAGCCGTTAAACGAAACTCTGTCGCGTGCGCAATCGGTATTGTTCGTGTGCTACGGCAATATTATTCGCAGTCCTATGGCAGCCGCCCTTTTGAGTCATCAGCTGGAGCAGCAACCGGGCCAGTCTATTCAAGTTAAATCCGCCGGGATGAAAAAACTGGTGGAGGCGAAAGCGGATCGCAGGGCGATCATAGTCGCCGAGGAGTTTGGGATCGATTTGGAAACCCACCGGCCGGCAACTGTGACCCGGGAACTCGTGGAGAATGCTGACGCAATTTTCGTCATGGACTATCTCATCGAAGCCATGCTGGTCAGCGAGCATCCCTCGGCGCACAAGAAGATATTTCTTCTGGGCGAAGTAGCGCCGGTCAATTCAAGGAAAACTGTAGAGGTAAAGGATCCTTACACCGGGGGGATTGAAGAAATTCGGAACTGCTATCGGGAGATTTTGCAATTAACCGACCTGTTGGTAAATAGCTTCGCCGGCACCGCGCAGTACAACGTGGAGTCCGTGGCAGGCTCTCGGATGAACTAGGTCTGCCCTTATAAGCGTTTCGGATGATGGGCTAGCCGCAGTTGAAGGTATCAACAATGAAGCTGGTCTCGCTGGGAAGATCGGTTGCCGGAGCTTGCGTCCGTTCAGTAGTTCACGGATGGGAGCGGGCAACGTTGTCCAGTCGCTACACGGGTCTCCACAACAATGTTGATATCGACACTCACTTACATGAGGCGATTGCATGGTTGAAGCGGGGGCAAGACTTCGGAGAGGATCGCGGGGTCTCATACGGCACGCGCTTCGGCGAGGGATTTCAGGCAAGCTATCCAGAGACAACCGGCTACATCATCTGCACATTCGTTGAGCTGGCGGAGATTCACGGCGACTCCGAGTACTTAGATCGCGCCATCGAGATGGGGCTGTGGGAAGTTGCTGTGCAGATGGACTGTGGCGCTGTCATGGGAGGACGAGTCAACAAGAATCCTACTCCAGCCGTTTTCAACACAGGTCAAGTCCTGCTCGGCTGGGCCTCGCTTTATGAAGCGACCGGCGACCCGCGATTTGCCGCGGCGGGAGAACGCGCGAGCGCGTGGCTCATGTCGATTCAGGAACCCAATGGGCATTGGGTCCGAGGCAATTCAGATTATGCCAACAAAGGGGCCACCACGTACAACGTCAAGGCGGCGTGGGGTCTGGCGAAAATGGGTCAGGTCACCGGCAACGAGGAAGCGGTACGGGCGGCGATCCGCAATGCCGAATACACAATCGCTCAACAAGCCCCAAACGGATGGTTTGCGAACTGTTGCCTGTCCGACCCGCTCAAGCCCCTTCTGCACACGATTGCTTATACGATGCAAGGGTTATTGGGGATAGGGGAACTCTGCGCCCGGCAAGACTTCGTAGACTCCGCGAAACGCACAGCCGATCAATTGCTCAAGTCGATCGACCGCGAGGGTTTTCTGCCGGGCAGGTTCGACAGTTCGATGAAGGGAACTGTCGGATGGAGCTGTCTGACGGGAACTGCGCAAACGTCAATTGTGTGGTCCAGACTTTTTGAACTAACCGGTAAGGAGGAATACCGCGAAGCGGCCCACAAGGCTAACAAATATCTGATGCGCCGGCATGACATCACGAGTTCTGACCCTGCGATTCGCGGTGGACTGGCAGGCTCGTGGCCCGTATGGGCCGACTATGCTCCATTCATGATCATTAACTGGGCCACAAAATTTTTTGTCGATGCACTACTCTCTGAACATCTCACCAATACAAAAGCCACCGGTGTAACGCGAGTATCTCAGTCGCGGGGCGTGTCGTAACTCAAAATGACGGGCACCGGGAACTCTGCAATTCCCGGCGTCAGATTACTTCATGCTTTTGTTTTTCATAACTTCTCCTTGAATGGTTTGCCGGGACCTGTTGATCGGCCCTCACTGGTAAGCGCGGCGAATATCTGGAAAAAGAGAAAAAAACCCACATGGAGCGGCCTCTTAAAGCGTTTTGGCTGCCGAGGGGTGGCCGACACGATTGCTTTAAAACTGCGAATCGCGATAGGCGAAACGGGCGTGTGCCTGGATTTGATAAGCGAGGGGGATCCACCACAATTTTCGGATGACCCTGTCCCCGGGCAACCACTCATGGGGCTTTTTCATTTCATAGGCGACGAGACTTTCGGCTCCGAAGAAGCCAATATTCTCCCCGATCATTCGCGCAGTGCTTGGATTCTTGCCAAACCAGGGATCGTCTTCCTGCACCGTGTAGAGGTAACCGTGGTGAATGCAGGCGTACGCAGGAATGCACGGCACCCAATGATGCTTTCCAAGACGTGCCGCGGTTTCTGCGAAATCCGCTGACTTGGCTGCAGCCTCTATCGACAACAACGTCATGAACGGTTTGTCTGCGACCCTGGATGGAGTGTCCGGCAGTTCATCTGCGTTTGCTGCCAAAACAAGAAGGAAAACCAGCGCGATCCGACCTGCCATTTCACCCGAGTGCCTGGGAGCCTCGAACATGAGGGCGCAAAGTTTAGCGCGATCCTGGGATCGCCACAAGGTCAAAAGCGAGAAAAAACACGCATTTTGCCCCGGGGGCAGCCACTGCGGTCATCTCTCCCGATGGTATTCTTGGAACATCAATCCTTAATTAGGTCGTTACTCAGAATGCCCAACCCCAAGTTGCAAGAATCTGCAGATAATACCGATGTAAATGAGAATTTCGGTGACATCCTTTCTCAATTCGAGCGCAACCGCGTCACCGAACGTGCAGAAGGCACCCGCCAGGGAACGGTCGTTTCGGTTTTGACTGACTCCGTCGTGCTCGACATCGGATTCAAAACAGAAGGCGTCCTGCCACTTTCAGAGTTAGAGAAAGATCGTGAGACAGTAAAACCGGGTGACAGGCTGCAGGTCACGATCAAGGGGCGCGATCCCCAGGGATATTACCAGCTGACGCGCAGCAAGGCTGCTCGGCCAAAGGACTGGGCAGCGTTGGAGCGGGCGTTCGCGCAGAAGTCGACGATTGTCGGAACCGTAACGGGCGTCGTAAAGGGTGGGCTAAGCGTGGACGTCGGGGTGCGCGCATTTATGCCAGCCTCACGCACCGGCGCGCGCGATGCCGCCGAGTTGGAAAAGCTGGTCGAGCAGGAGATCCGGTGCCGCATTACCAAGCTCGATGCGGCGGATGAAGATGTCGTTGTTGATCGTCGAATTGTGTTGGAGGAAGAAACCCTGGCAGAGAAGGCCCGGCGCTACGCCGAACTAAAGGAAGGAGAGATCGTGACGGGCACGGTGCGCAACCTGACCGATTACGGCGCCTTCATCGATATAGGTGGAGTGGACGCGTTGTTGCATGTCGGCGATATCTCCTGGAGTCGCGTCAATTCGCCTGCCGATGCGCTCGCGTTGGGCCAAGAGATCGAAGTCAAGGTTCTCAGCGTTGACCCGGACAAGCGCCGTATCGCTGTAGGCATGAAGCAACTGCAGCCGCATCCGTGGGACTCGGTCGAGGGCAAGTACAAAATTGGCGAGCGAGTGCGGGGGTCGGTAACTCGGGTGACTGACTTCGGCGCCTTTGCTGAACTCGAGCCCGGAGTTGAAGGTCTCATTCATGTTTCCGAAATGTCGTGGGTAAAGAAAGTGAGGAAGCCAAGCGATTTGCTCAAGGCTGGCGACAATGTAGAAGCGGTGATCCTCGGCATCAATGCTGGCGAGCGGCGCATGTCGCTGGGATTAAAACAGGCGCTCGGTGATCCGTGGGCTGACGTTTCGCGAAAGTTCCCCGTGGGTTCGGTCGTCGAAGGCCCGATCGTCAGCATCGCCAAGTTTGGAGCATTCGTGCAGGTGGTCGAAGGCGTGGACGGTTTGATTCATGTCAGCGATATTAGTGCGGAGAAACACATCAATCATCCGCAGGATGTTTTCAAGCTCGGCCAGATCGTGAGAGCGCAGGTGCTGGAAGTTGATATTGAGAAACGCAGACTGAAACTCGGCATAAAGCAGTTGGCACCGACGAGCATCGATGAGTACCTGTCTGAGCACAAGCCGGGCGATGTGGTAAGCGGACGGGTCATAGACGTTTCCGGCGGATCGGCACAGGTGGAGTTGGGCGAAGGGATTTACGCGTCGTGCGTAATTTCGCCGAAACGATTCAAGCCGGAAAACGAGGGTGGCAAGCATCCAGTTCCAGCGCCGGATTTGGCGTCGCTGAGTTCGATGCTCCAGGCGCGTTGGAAGGGCGGTGGTGCGCGTACCGAATCTTCGCATCCGGAGCAGGTCCAAGCCGGACAGGTTCGCAGTTTTCGAATCATCAAACTGGACACGGGGGCGAAAAAGATTGAGATTGAACCGGCGTAGTGGGTTCACCGCCGGCCAGTGCCTTAGCGTGGATGCTGAGGTTGACGCAGACCGTGGCCACATTACAATCGAATTAGTACTCGGGCGCGTAGCTCAAACGGATAGAGCATCGGATTTCTAATCCGAGGGTTGCAGGTTCGATTCCTGCCGCGCCTACCACTCCTAACGCCCTGAGTGACCATAACTTACTGAACGGCATCCGTTCTGTTGGTTGACTCGTCCATTCCCTTGGTGGCTGTTCTGGTGGCTGTTGATTCAGTGGCAAAGGCGGCGTCCATACGCTCGACCGCAGCCAACCTGTGGTCCGGGGCAAGGTGGGCATAGCGCATAACCATGGTCAGTGAGCTGTCGCGCAGCAGTTCTGCAACCGTGCGCAGGTCGGTTCCGCTCATTACTAAGCGCGAAGCGAACGTATGCCGTAGATCGTGCCAGTGGAAATCAAGAATGCCGGCCGCTTCCAGTGCGCGCTTGAACCAACTGCGCGGGCTCCG
>DASPTU010000052.1:0-6371 GCA_035623255.1 Terriglobales bacterium
TCGGTCGCTCGGGACGGCTATCCTCATCGGATAGCCGGTTTGTCGCGGGCGTTGCGTTTGGGTAAGATGCTTTGCTTGTATTTGAGAGCACAGGAGGATGAAGATGAGCATCGCAGTCGGACAGACCGCGCCGGATTTCACGCTACTGAACCAGGACAAAAAAGAAGTCAAGCTTTCGGATTTTGCCGGAAAGAAAAACGTCGTGTTGGTGTGGTACCCGCTGGACTGGAGCCCCACCTGCACCAACGAGCACGCTTGCTTTGTCAACGATATGAAATCGTTCGAGACGCTCGACGCGGAAGTGCTCGGCGTAAGCGTGGATAGCGTGTGGTCGCACAAAGCCTACGCCGAGAAAATGGGCATCAAGTATTCGCTGCTCGCCGATTTTCATCCGCGTGGCGCGATGAGCGAAAAGTACGGCGTGTACTTGGCGGACAAAGGAATCACGGGCCGCGCGATTGCGATCGTGAACAAGGCGGGGAAAGTGGCGTGGTTCAAGAACTACGACATTCCGGTGGTGCCAGATTTGAAAGAAGTAGCGGCGGCGCTGTCCCAAGTGAAGGCTGCGAGCGCGTAGAAGAAGTAACGATCTGAAGAGGTAAAGGAAGTAAGGAAACAGGAAAAGACTCCTGGAGAAGTTTGAATTTAAGAAGGGCGCTGTGCGGGGAGCGCCCTTTTTATTTTCGCTAGGGTTCTGCAGCAAGGGAGGCCTCCTCCCCCTGTTTTTGTGTAAATGTTGATTCTAAAGCGCCTAAATGCGCTAGTTTTTAGGGCTGGAAGGCTGGGAGAAGGAACGCAATAGGAGAACAAGCTGCCAGCGCTGGTCTTCGGTCAAGCGGTTTTTGAAGGCGGGCATGGGGCGACGGCCTTCCGTGATCTGGTAGAACATCTCGCCATCGGTTATGTGGCCCATCCGATTCGCCTCAGAGAGGTCGGCGGGAGCCGGGCGGTGCATCCAGGCTTCCGGACCGTCGCCTTTGCCAGTTTGGCCGTGGCACTGAGCGCAATCTTCGCGGTAGAGCTTGCGGGCGGCGTTCAGATTGGATTCCGACTGGACCAGGGGGCTTTTTAGACTCTTGTATTCCTCGGGAACGACCCATGGCTTGCTCTGTTGCATGACCCAAGAGACGACGAGGAAACAAATGGCGGCGAGAACGGCGGCAAAGAGGAGCTTGGGAAGTGTCCTGTGTGATGGCCGAGAGGTGGTCATGAGTGCGAAAAATTTTCGCACATCAGGATGAGGGACAAAAGAAAGATTCGCAACACAGAGGGCAGAAAGAAGAGTTGAAAACTTCAAGGCTGAAGAGTTAAAGGCGAATCAATGCGCGCCGGACAGGATTTGGTAGACGACCACTGCGATCATGAACAGCACATACACTCGAAGAGACCAAAGGGCGAGCTTTTCGTAGCCGCGAAGCTGGCGCCGGGGAATCGGCTCCTTCTTGCGAGCGGCAAGCTGATCCAGTTCGAGAGCAGACAAAACGAGTTTCTGATCGGGAGAGACCGTTGAACCGTTTATCTGGTTGTTGGCGGCCATGGTAGTTTCCTCCTACTTTCCTCCGATGAACGCGAAGACGTTCGGGGCAATCACACTAATGCCAAAAAGAACCCCCGCAAGCGTTAAAAAAATAACAACAGCCGTCGCAAGAACATTGACCAAGGGTGGAGTCACAAGATCCCCCATAATTTCACGATCGTTGGCCAGCATGAAAAGAAAGACGAGCGCGGGAGGCATGGCCAGCACGGCGATTACATTGACTACCAGAACGACGTAAACGAGCGGCAATCCAGGGATTAGGACAATGGCTGCGGCCACGGCGGCGCAGAGGAACAACACAAGATAGAACGACTTGCCCTGGCGCAGAGGCAGATTCAGGCTGTGTGGCCGGTGAGCCACTTCGCCGAAAGCGTAGGCGGAAGAAGTCGATATGGTAATGCTTGCCACCATTCCTGCTTCGACGATGCCCAGAGCGAATAACGATGCGCCGAAACGTCCAATAAGGGGCTGGAGAGCTTGCGCGAATTCGGCAGCTTGAAAATTATCGGCGCTCATGTGGTGAGCGAAGAGCGGGGCAGTCGCGAGGATGGCGGCAACAGCGGCAGCGGCGGCCAAGGCTGCGCCAAGCGCCGTGTCGATGCGGCCAAAGCGGACGTCCCCCCGGGTTAGGCCTTTGTCCACAGTGGCGCTTTGCTGAAAAAAGAGCATCCAAGGAGTTACGGTGGCGCCGATGTTGGCGAGCAGAATGAGCACGGTTTCTTTGGTCAAGCCTCCGGGGAGCGGCATCCAGGTAGTTACGGCATGGCTGACTGAACGCCAATCCGGACCGGCGAGCAGCGCAACTGGGACAAATACAAGATTGAAGAGGGCAGCAGCCAGAGTGATGCGCTCCCAGGTCCAGTAGCGGTGGGTGACGAGCGCGAGAAAGAGAACCACGAGGGCGCTGAGGACTGCGGCCCAGGGTGGCACGCCAAAAAATCCCAGGCCTGCACGAATGGCGATGAATTCCGTGATGAGCGTCAGGAAATTGCCGATGCCCAGATCGATCATGGAGAACCACCCCCAGAACGGTCCAAAGCGGTCGAAGATCAGTTCGGCATGGCCACGGTGCGTGGCGGAGCCGAGGCGAACAGTCATCTCTTGGACGATGAGCGCCATAAAAAAGGTGAGCAAAACAAACGGAATGAAGAATCCAATACCAAAGCGCGAGCCCGTGGCAGCGTAGGAGATCATGCTCGGACCGTCGTTTTCGCCGAGCATAACCAGGATTCCCGGCCCCACGAGGAGCCACAAAAGGCGAAGCCTCGAGAAAATGCCGCCTCGCGCGCGAGCGGCGACCACGCGTTCGCGGTCGTGCGCGCGGTCGATGTCCTCGTGGGTGATGACGACGCCGGTAGCCAGCTTTGGAGCCGCCACTGAACCCACCGGTGCTTCCTGGCAAGTTTGATCCATTCTCTCGTTGTGCCTAACCGCGTTCCTTATTAACCACAGTGAATTCAGCTAATAAACTACATTTAACACGCGAGGCTGTCAATGGGACTAGAGTTGTCGTTTTCGCACGCAAGGGAAGAAGGCAGAAGGCCGATATGGCCGAGCGAATGGGAAGCGCTTGTGATAACTTCGAGGAGGAAATTCGGGAGCGAACGCAAATGGACCAACAGCAGCCAGTGCAAGGACAAGTGCAGATCAAGGCAGATGAAAAGGAATTGCAAGGGCAGTACAGCAATTTGGTGATGATTCACCACAATCTGGAAGAGTTCACGCTGAATTTCATCTACATTTTTCCCAATGGCGCACAAGGAAAGCTGCTCAGCAGCACCATTGTCAGTCCCGGGCACGCGAAGCGCATCTGGCGGGCGCTAGGAGAGAATCTAGCACGGTATGAGGCGCAGTTTGGCCCCATTAAGGAGTCGCCAGAAGGAAGCGGGCCGACACCGAACGTGGGGTTTGTGCAGTAGAGAGAAGTTTTTGAACTTATAGCTGGACGAAGGCTCTAAGAATGGTGGGCCTGGGTGGACTTGAACCACCAACTTCGCCCTTATCAGTTGTCACCTGGCCCCCTTGCGAGGCACAGTGAGGAATCGTGAGACGTTGCGATTCGCCAGTGTTTACGCGGCTTTCGTGGCAGGGGGCATGTACTACCAAGGGCCACCCATGGGGCGGCGCATTTAAGGAGGTGTGAACCAAAACGTAAACCAACCGGGCAGGCCCCTAGTTGTCCGGCGGGAGAACTGGGGACCGCGGAGACGCCTCTTGGCCCGCCCGGGCCGCTCCACATTTTTTTGTATTTTTTTCGCCCCCGAGGAACAAGTTATTCAGCCCACCTTTAGCGAGACGTACTAAAACCCACTTGTGCGGTTTCCCCGTTTACCGGGGACTTGGATTTGGGTAGAGCGCCTCCTTTTCTTTCTTGCTTCCGATCTTGCTCTGGTAGAAGTGACAGTTATTTGAAGGGAGAGGGCACTGTTATTCGGTTCGATAGGATGTGAGAGAGGAGAGAAGTATATGAAGGGATCCAAGGTTGCAGTCGCCCTAGTAGCCGTATGTTGCTTATTGGCCCTAAGTGTACGGATCGTTCATTCACAAGGGAAAGCCGTCCCGAGCACAGTTCAGGTCCACATGGTGATTACGGACCAAGCCTTCAACGACAACAGCGAAGTTCCCGCTCTCCGGCAGGAGAACGTACAGGTGAAAGTGGGGAAAGATCTCGTCAAAGTTACGCACTTGATTCCGGCTCAAGGTGATAGCGCCGCTTTGCAGCTGTTTCTGCTAATTGACGACACGTGTGAAACTACGGCCCTTGGCAACAACCTTAACGACCTGCGGGACTTCATCAACGCCCAGCCAGCATCAACTCTGGTTGGTGTCGGCTATATGTCCAACGCCACAATTCAGGTTGCTCAGAATTTCACTGCCGATCATGCCCTCGCGGCTAAAGCTCTGCGCCTTCCTCGAGGAAATTCTTCAGCAATGGATAGCCCTTATTTGTCGCTCATTAGCTTGGTGAAGGGCTGGCCCCAGCAAAAGCTCCGGCGAGAAGTCCTGATGATATCTGACGGGATCGACCGGCTGCGCGGTGACACGACCGGCAACCTGGGCCCTTCTAACCCATTTCCCTCGACTGGCCCCCGCGGTCGTATGCTCGGCAGTCCAGCTGCCACTACAATGCCTACCATAAGCTCGGACGCGGACACCGCGAGCAACGTCAGCCAGAGGTACGGAGTTATTGTTCATTCCATCTATGCGACGGGTGTCGGGCGGCTTAGCCGCAACGCTTGGGAAGCACAGCTAGGTCAGGGCGGAATTGCCAAAATCACTGACGAAACTGGCGGAGAGTACTTCGCGCTCGGGACACAAAACGCCATCAGTTTCAAGCCCTATTTGGACCGTCTTCAAAGGATTTTCGACAACCAGTATTTTCTTGTATTTCAGGTGCCCCCGCGGAAGAAAGAAGGGTTGCAACGAGTCCGAATCTCGACAGAAGTCGCGAACACCGATATCGCGGCAGCGGATAACGTGTGGGTCCCCGCCGCCGGAGGATAGGCCTCGGTAAGTCGGATTACTGCCCATCTCTGGTAGCTGGAAATCTGGTGTTGGGATGGCTCCTGGTGGGATCAGCGTACTCAACAAGAACGCCGTGGTGGGCATTGGCATGGCCGGTCCTAGCCCTTGTTATTCTAGGTGTTCACGTAGTCTTTGGCTCTGGCGCTCTATTCGCTATAGCGGAAGCCTTCGCCCTGATCACCACCGTTTTTGCCGCAGTGTACCACGCCGAAGTAGTTGCGCATTGTGTCGGTGAACCATTTGGGACGCTGGTGCTTGCCCTGGCGGTCACAATCATTGAGGTGGCGCTCATCGTTTCAATGATGGTTACAGGTAAAACGGACACCAGTGGGCTGGCGCGCGACACGGTTTTTGCCGCAGTCATGATCGTTTGCAATGGCATCGTCGGCCTGTGTCTTCTTACTGGTGGCATCCGCCATCGCGAGCAGACCTTTCAGCTCCAGGGAGCAAATGCTGCGCTCTCTGTGCTTACCGCTCTCACCACGCTGACGCTGGTCTTTCCGAATGTGACGAGCACTACGGTTGGGCCGACATTCAGCTCATCCCAGCTTGTGTTTGCCGCAGTTGTTTCACTGATTCTGTATGGCTCGTTTTTGTTTGTGCAGACCGTGCGCCATCGCGACTATTTTCTACCAGCCGAAGGAGAGGGCGAAGGAACACATGCTCCGCCCCCGCCGAACAGAGTTGCGCTCTTAAGCGCGGGATTGCTACTCGCTTCGTTAGTGCTGGTAGTCGCGCTGGCGAAGGCGCTCACGCCGACGCTGGAGCACGGCATTGCAGCTATGGGTGCTCCGAGAAGCATTGTGGGGATCGTGATCGCGGGACTGGTTCTTCTTCCTGAGGGGCTAGCCTCGTATCGCGCGGCCAGGGCCAACCGTTTGCAAACGAGCATGAATCTAGCCTTAGGGTCAGCGTTGGCGACGATTGGGCTGACTATCCCTGCGGTTGCGGGCGTTTCAATCGTTCTCCGTGAACCTCTGACGCTTGGCTTGGGCACCAAAGAGGAACTGCTGCTCGCCCTAACTCTTTTTGTTAGTGTTCTTACGCTCGGGACGGGTCGCACGACTGTGCTGCAAGGGGTTGTCCACCTCGTGCTTTTCGCCGTGTTCCTGTTCCTTTCTTTTGTGCCCTAGGACCGAGGCAAATTGCCAACCATTGCGAACTCGGTCGGGCCACTAAGCCGCAAGATGATTGAGCATTATTCTTATATCCGCATGGAGGGGAAACGCGCAGCCCTCACGGGCAAGTCTCTGAGGCAGGTTTGAATCAAAACGTGAAAGCAATTCGAGGGCTTCCGCTAAGTCGTTGA
>DASPTU010000053.1:0-47081 GCA_035623255.1 Terriglobales bacterium
GCTTATAACACGGCTTTTCCTTCCGTTGAGATGGCCGGCACTTGCGCGACCACCGGAGCTTGTGGCATTGGCGAAGGTGGGATGGATCACAACGCGCGGACACCCTACGCCGAGCAGGGCAGTTTGGAAATCGACCATCAATTCGCTGGAGGGTTTGCGGTCAACCTGAGCTACTTGTTTGTTGAGGCCCACAAACTGGTTCGAGGGAACAACATCAATATCCCTTGTCCCGCCGGCACGACCAAATCCGGTCCTCCCACAGATCCGGCCACGTTGTTCCCCGGAGGCCCGGGAGAGTGGATGCCGGGGCTCCTCAACGCGAACGGTACGCTCACACCCTGCACTGGGACGCCCACAGTTGGAAGCGGTGCGCTGGCGGGACTGGGGCCCTTCTTCGGTGGCGTTCTAGGCTCCGGTCTACAAACTTTGAGCGCCGGCTTGGAAGACTACAACAACGACGTTGCCAACGCCATTTACCACGGCGGAACGCTGACCGTGATGGAACGCAGAAAGAATTTCAATCTGACTGCGAATTACACCTACTCCCACACGATCGATAATGGCAATTTCACTACATTCATCAATCTGCCGGTGAACCAGTTCGACTATGCCGCCGAGCGGGCCAACTCGAATCAGGACGCCCGCCATCGCTTCGTGACGAACTTCACCGCCATTGCTCCGGATAGAGGATGGTGGCGCAACTTTGAGTTGAGCAACATTGTCACGCTGCAATCAGGCCGGCCTTTCACGCTGTTTTACGGCAACGGCACACTCAATGACGTGGCTGCGGGCGCGACGGATCGCGTCGGCGGCTCGGCCTTCGTGAAGGGTTCCTGTCCCGACGTGGCACACTGCCAAACCATGATTTCGCGCAACACCTATGTCGGCGATCCCGAATATATTTGGGACTTGCGGCTGTCGCGCAATGTGCATCTCAGCGAACGCTATGTCATGAACTTCGCTGTGGATGCGTTTAACGTTCCCAACCGGCCCAATGTGGACGAGGTGACCTCAGTGTACGGTTCGCCTGTGTTTTGCGGAGGCATCCCACAGCATTACAACGATGCTCTGACCAGAGCGATTCAACAGGGATCTGCGGCGGCAAGTTGCCCGGTAGGCAATCTCACAAACATTGTTCCATCGTTTGTCGGAAGCTTTGCGACAACACCGATTGGAACCAACTTATTTATCCCTGCTAGACCAAACGCGAACTTCGGCTTGCCGCGCACGGCACTGAACCCGCGGCAGCTGCAGTTCTCGGTGAGATTCAACTTCTAATTAGGAGTCCCCGGGCGCTTACTCGCGTGCGCCTGAGCGTTATCAGCGTTCGAGTTCGGAGGGGTCGATGAGATTTCGATGTCTTAATTGCCTGATCGCAATGATGCTCGCAGGTACGATAATTTCAACGGCGCAGGAGGCAAAATCTGGTGTCAAGCATACGACCGCAGCCGCCACCTCGCCCGCGTCAGGTAAAGAAATGTTTATGAGTTACTGCGCCTCCTGCCATGGAAAGGACGCCAAGGGAGACGGGCCAGCCGCAGCCGCTCTAAAGCAGGCTCCGGCCGATCTCACTTTATTGGCCAAGTTGCATGGCGGCAAGTATCCTGCGGATGAAGTGACCAGCGTTCTTCGCGGGCAGACCAAGCTCACGGCGCATGGCGATCAGGATATGCCCGTGTGGGGCCCGGTGTTCTGGAAAATGAGCCAGGGCCACGAAGAACAGGTCCAGATGCGGATTGCCAACCTGAACCGATACATCGAATCGTTACAGGAAAAGTGACCGGGCGAAACAGTTGTTTGGCCAGCAGCGCAGTTTCAGAGCTGCCAAAAGGTAGAGCATCTTCAATTCAACGGGGGCTGCAATTCCTTCCTAGCCGGTTGATTGAGCGGTACTACTGACGGCTTTTTTGCCGCACACCCCGGAGATCAGAGCATGAATAATTCCAAGACAACCCCGGCGGTTCACCCTCCTGAAATACAGGACGGCTGGGTACGCAAACACGAACTCGACGACTACCTCGATCGACACCTTCCCATCCCCACCCAAGTCGTCTCTAACGAGGAGTTCATTCCTCCGCCGCAGACAAGGAAGCAGCGTGCGGTCGAGAACGAGTTACTCGAGATGGGCGGCCGAATCTCGAAGAGATTGGGCGTCGACCGCCGACAGTTTTTCCGCATGACCTGTGGAATGGCCGCGGGCTTCGCCGCCATGAACCGCGTTTTTGGCCACTTCTTCACGGTGGATGCCGCCGAGCTGTACGACGCAGACGCTGCCACCGCCATGAAGACCGACTATTTCATCTTCGACGTACAAACGCATCACGTCGCCGCTGGCCGGCATTTTATCGGGCCAATGGACGTATTCGATGCCCGCCGTTCTGCGGGACAATTCAATCCTGCCCTCAAAGGGAAAGAGCCGAAACAATCCGATTTTGAGTTGGACAACTACATCAAAGAAGTCTTTCTTGACAGCGATACGGCTGTTGCCTGCCTTAGTGGCATACCCGACATTACCGAGTCCAAAATGGTCATCCCACCCGACGAGATGGTGAGGACGCGCAACATTGTCAATGACCTGACACGCTCCCAACGAATGATGAGCCACGGCCTTTTCTCTCCTGACTTGGGGACTAAGAACCTGGAGAACATGCACCGGCAAGCCGAGTCCCTGAAGATTAACGCTTGGAAGGGCTACACGGGGCAGGGATTAGGAGCAGATAAAGACGGATGGTGGATGGATGACGAAAAGATCACTTATCCGGCACTCGTGTATACCCGCGATAAGCTGAAAATCCGGAATATTTGCCTGCATAAAGGGTTAGCCATTGGCGTTTTCAACGAGGCGCATTGCCATCCAAAAGATATGGTGAAGGTGTCGAAAGATTTTCCTGATCTCAACTTTCTCATCTACCACTCCGGCCTCAAGACTGTCGAGGACGCATTGCCCGCCGCAGAAGACGGATTCCGCAAGAATCCGTATGTCCCGTGGATTTCTGATTTGTGCGAGTACCGCCGCAGGAACCCGCACATGACCAACGTGTACATGGAATTGGGGACCAGCTTCGGCACAATGGTAGTGACAAATCCAATGCTGGGCGCCCACGCCTTGGGAATGATCATTCAGGCATACGGCGATGATCACGTCCTCTGGGGAACCGATTCCATCTGGTGGGGGTCACCGCAGTGGCAGATCGAAGCGCTGCGCCGCCTCGAGATGCCGGAATCACTGATGAAGCAATTCGGTTACGCACCCCTCACTGCCGAAGTGAAAGCCAAGATTTTTGGGCTCAACGCGGCGCGATTGTACGGGATTGATCCGCAGGCAAAGCGTAATCCGGTGCCGGCAGATTACGTTGACCGGCTGCGGAAACAGTACAAAGAAGCAGGAAATCCGACGCCGAGCAACACCCAGTACGGCTGGGTCCGCGCATGACATAATCGTAGGCGGTGGGGTCGGACCCAGATGAGCAGTCGAGGAGATCCGCATTAGGTTCAGTTGCTGCATGCAGGAGGAGACATGGCCACCACAGTAGTTCCGCAAATCCAAGCCAGCGTTAACGAGTTCGTCGCCAAGCCCAAGAAGATGTTAATTGGTGGCAAGTGGGTTGATGCCGTTTCGGGCAAGACTTTTGAAACTTACGATCCGGCCACGGGCAAGGTCCTGGCCCGCGTTGCGGAAGGGGACAAAGCGGATGTCGATCTGGCCGTGAAGGCTGCTCGAAAAGCTTTCGAGTCCGGCCCTTGGCCTGCGATGTCGCCCTCAGAGAGAGGCAGGCTTCTGTGGAAGCTCGCAGAGCTGATTGATCAGCACCACGAAGAGCTGGCCGAATTAGAGACCCTCGACAACGGGAAGCCGGTGTTTTTCTCTCGCCTCGTTGATGTGCCGACGGCATCCGATGCATTTCGCTATTACGCGGGCTGGGCGACAAAGGTTGAAGGCAGTACCATTCCGATCTCCGCTCCGGGAAAATATCTCGCTTATACGCTGCGTGAGCCAGTAGGTGTGGCGGGCCAGATTATTCCGTGGAACTTTCCGCTGATCATGGCCTCCATGAAGCTGGCGCCCGCGCTGGCAGTTGGCTGTACTTCTGTTTTGAAGCCAGCCGAGCAAACTCCTTTGACCGCACTGCGCTTGGGGGAGTTGATGCAGGAGGCGGGCTTCCCCGATGGCGTAGTCAACATTGTGCCAGGTTTTGGCGAGACGGCTGGCGCTGCCCTCGCCGCACACCCCGACGTTGACAAGGTCGCTTTCACCGGTTCGACCGAGGTCGGTAAGCTGATACTGGATGCCGCTCGTGGAAATTTGAAGAAAGTTTCTCTGGAGTTGGGTGGCAAATCCCCTAACGTGGTTCTTCAGGATGCAAACCTGGAAGAAGCGATCCCAGGCAGCGCGATGGCCATCTTTTTCAACCAGGGTGAGATATGCGCTGCCGGTTCGCGGCTGTTTGCGCATAAGAGTATTTTCGACAAAGTGGTGGAAGGGGTCGCAGAGGTGGCTAAGGGCTTTAAGATTGGCCCGGGTATCGATCCCGCGAACAACATGGGACCTTTGGTGTCAAGAGAACAGCAAGAACGAGTCTGCGGCTATCTCGACTCCGGAACCAGGGACGGCGCCAAGGCCGTAGTTGGGGGCAAGAGAGTCGGGGGGCCGGGATATTTCGTTGAGCCGACGGTGCTCGTCGATGTGAAGCCCTCGATGAAGGTCGTTCGAGAAGAAATTTTTGGTCCGGTGGTAACTGCGATCCCGTTCACGGACTTGGATGAAGTTGCGGGTTTTGCCAACGATAGCATTTACGGTCTCGCCTCGGCGGTCTGGACCCGGGACATCAGCAAGGCGCATCGCCTGGCGGCAAAGTTGAAGGCCGGGACCGTTTGGATCAACTGCTACAACGTGTTTGATTCGGCCCTCCCCTTCGGCGGATACAAACAGTCGGGCTGGGGACGCGAGTGGGGCAAACCGGCGTTAGAGTTGTATACGGAAGCCAAGTCGGTGTGCGCGCGAATTTGAACGAAGCTGTCTGGCAGGGCGATGTAATCGAAACGCTGAGCCGCGCAAGCGATGACTCAATGGCGCGGTGCACGCGTCGACCATAGGAATTGCATGAATTCTTTGACAACGCCGGTTTCAGTCAAACCCTATATACGGCCACCCAAGGGCAGTCAGCCGCCGTCTTTGTACGAGCCTTACCGCGCAACCATCAAGCGTGCGCCGTCAAAGCCGCTTATCGTCCTACCGCATACGCTTTCAGAGATTACCGGACCAATTTTTGGGCACGAAAAGGTCGGGGAGAAGGATAATGACCTGACCTGCCAGTATGCCGGTGAACCGATAGGTGAACGGATTATCGTGAGCGGACGCGTGCTCGATAGTAACGGGCGGCCGGTTCCCAACGCACTCATCGAGATTTGGCAGGCGAACTCGGCTGGGCGCTATAGGCATATAAAGGAACAGCATCCCGCCCCGCTCGATCCCAACTTCAGTGGTGCCGGTCGAACTCTGACGGATGAGCATGGATCGTACCGCTTCATCACCATCAAGCCCGGCTCATATCCCTGGTTCAATCATTACAATGCTTGGCGGCCGCAGCACATTCACTTCTCTGTATTCGGGACAGCTTTCATCACGCGCTTAGTTACGCAAATGTATTTTCCCGGCGATCCGCTGTTTGACTACGATCCCATCTTCCAATCCATACCAGACGAAAAAGCGAGACAGCGGCTGATTTCAAAATTCGATCTGGAGACCACGCAGCCGCAATGGGCAAAGGCGTTCAAGTTCGACATCGTGCTGCGCGGTCCGGAGGCCACTCCTTTTGAAACCTGAGATGGATCTGGTCCCAACCCCGTCACAAACCGTTGGCCCATACTTTGCGATTGAGTTGACCACCAGCGAGCACTGCGTCCCGTGTGTTGCACGTCCGCAGGCCATGGGTGAGCGCGTCTGGATTGCTTTTCGCGTGCTGGATGGTGACGGCGCCCCCGTGAACGATGCGATGCTGGAAATTTGGCAAGCTGACGCGAACGGAAAGTACAACCATCCCGACGACCCGCGGCCGAAACAGCTTGATCCGGGTTGGACCGGCTTTGGGCGCATCGCCACAGGAGAAGACGGCAGTTGCATGCTCGAAACCGTAAAGCCGGGAGGCGTTGCTTATCACACGCAGCAGGCGCCTCATCTGACACTCGCTGTCTTTGCCCGCGGAATGCTGAAGCAGCTCTACACGCGCGTCTACTTCGCCGGAGACGCCGCCAACGACGATGATCCTGTCCTGAAGTTGATTCCACCTGACCGGCGTGACACGCTAATGGCCCGACCAGATCCCACGCGGCCCGGATATTGGCTGTTTGATGTCAGACTCCAGGGCGACCAGGAGACTGTCTTTTTTGACGTGTGACTTTGCACGTCCATCTGCCTCATGCAACTTGGACATCGGAAAACCAAGCCGGGCCGCACAACATTTCTTGCCATCACACTTTTTCTTACAGTGATTTCGGGAGCGTGCAACCAGGGGAGAGTTGCTTCCGAAAAGCAGGTCAAACCTGCGGATGTCAACGAATCTCGGATCATGGATGCAGATCGCGAGCCGGGAAACTGGATGACCTACGGGCGCACCTATGCGGAACAACACTTCAGCCCGCTGAATCAAATCAACGATCACAACGTCTCGCAGCTCGGTTTGGCGTGGTATTACGACTTGGATACGAATCGCGGGCAGGAAGCAACTCCCATTGTGATCGACGGCGTAATGTACTTTACCTCCGCGTGGAGCAAAGTTTTCGCCCTGAATGCCGCCACTGGAAAACTGTTGTGGTCGTATGATCCGAAAGTTCCGGGCAGTTGGGCGATCAACGCCTGTTGTGACGTAGTCAACCGGGGAGTGGCAGCCTGGAATGGCAAGATCTTCCTAGGAACACTCGACGGACGCCTGATCGCGCTTGACGCGGCGACCGGCCAACGGGTTTGGGAAGTGCTGACCGTAGATCGCAATTTTCGATACACGATTACGGGCGCTCCTCGCGTCGTGAAGGGAAAGGTGATCATCGGCAATGGCGGCGGGGAGTTCGGCGTTCGCGGATATGTGTCCGCTTACGACGCCGAAACCGGCAAACTGATGTGGCGTTTTTACACCGTACCCGGCGATCCCTCGCAGCCATTTGAAACTCCGATTCTCGCAAAAGCCGCCAAGACTTGGAGTGGTTACTGGTGGAAGCTTGGCGGCGGCGGCACGGTATGGAATGCTATCGCCTATGACCGGGAACTCGATCAGCTCTACATCGGCACCGGAAACGCTTCTCCGTGGAGCGAAAAATTTCGTAGTCCTAAGGCCGGCGACGATTTGTTCACGTGCTCGATTGTCGCGCTCAAAATGGATACCGGAGAGTACGTCTGGCACTATCAGGAAGACTCGGCCGACGCCTGGGATTTTGATTCTGCCGAAGACATCATTCTTACCGATCTGGTCATTGACGGACGTTCTCGTAAAGTCCTCATGCAGGCCCCGAAGAACGGCTTCTTCTATGTCCTCGACCGCACGAACGGCGCCCTGATTTCCGCCAAGCCTTACACGTTCGTTAACTGGGCCAGTGGCGTTGATCCGAAGACCGGCCGCCCGACGGAGACCGCAACTGCCAGATATCAAGGAGCCAACCCGGCACCCATCGTCCCCGGACCGGTTGGGGCACACAGCTGGCAACCCATGTCTTACAGCCCGGCTACGGGCCTGGCCTACATTCCGGTCAACGATGTCGGTTTCAAATACAAAACTTCTTCCACCTTCCAAGCGAAAGAGCTGGCACCGAATTACGGAATCGATGTCGTCGCGGCCGGCATGCCGCAAGATCCCAAGATCAAGCAAGCGATCCTGGCGGCCGTAAAGGGAAAGCTGGTGGCTTGGGATCCGGTGCAGCAGAAAGCAGCCTGGACTATTGAACGCCAAGGCCCTTGGAACGGCGGTACGCTCGCCACTGCGGGTAATCTGGTCTTTGAAGGCACCGCGAGCGGGAACTTCGAGGCTTATCGCGCCGGCAGTGGTGAAAAACTGTGGTCCTTCTCAGCGCAAACCGGAGTCATGGCCGGGCCGGTCACGTACGCGATAGACGGTGAGCAATACGTTGCCGTACTTGCCGGCTGGGGCGGCGTCTTCCCGCTGGCCGCCGGAGAAGTCTCGTTCGCTTCCGGGAGAGTACGCAATATCAGCCGTATGCTGGTTTTCAAACTTGGAGGCAGAGCCGGCCTACCGCCCTTGCAGCCGGTTGTGCTGCCACCGTTAACGGCGTTACCCAATCCAGCCGCTCCTGCGACGATTCGAAGAGGGGAGCAGCTCTTTCAAGGATATTGTGCTGAGTGCCACGGTGACGTCGCTGTGAGTGGAGGTGTGCTGCCGGATTTGCGGCGCAGCATCGCACTCACCGATGACACGTGGTTCGAAGTAGTGTTGCGCGGCGATCTGCAATCCAGTGGAATGGTTTCTTTTTCTAAGGAACTTTCGCGCGACGATGCCGACGCGATCCGCTCTTATGTGATCTTCCGGCGAAATCAGGATGCCGGGAACGGACAAGTAAGGAATCTGCATTGAACGGCATGTAACGGCGAATGATGCTTGGCCCGAATATTGCAACCTGACCTTGATGTGAGGAGGAAATCTCGTGTACCGAAGCGATGTTGTCGGAAGTCTGTTGCGGCCTACCTATTTAAAGGAAGCGCGTGAACGCCATGAGAAAGGGCAGATCAGCCATTCAGAGTTCAAGGCTCTCGAGGATCGCGCGGTCGACGAGGCGGTTGAAATGCAGAAGAACGTGGGGCTGGAAATGATCACGGATGGGGAAATGCGACGTTACGCCTTCTTTGGCCACTTGGTGGACGCGGTTGAGGGCTTTGATAAATTCGGGGGCTGGGCCATTCCATTTCGCAATGAGAGGGGCGAGGAAGTGGTACAGCAGAGGCCGGTTGTCGTCTCCAAACTCCGGAAAAAACGCCCCCTGTGCGCGGAGGAGTACACCTATCTGCGGGCGCGCACGAGTCATCCCGCAAAAACTACGATGATCAGCGCACAGCAAGCCGCCGCCTATTACGACAACAAGAAGTCCTCTGCCGCGTATCCTAAAATTGAGGGTTATCTGGCCGACCTGGTAGACATTTTGCGGGATGAAGTAGAGGAATTAATCCGTCTCGGATGCACTTACATTCAGATTGACTCGCCACAATATGCCGCTTTGCTCGACCCTCAGTTGCGTGAGGGATACCGCCAGCGCGGTAATGATCCCGACCGGCTGCTCGATCTTTCGACCGAGATGGATAATGCGGTCATTGGCAATCATCCGGGCGTTATTTTCGGCCTGCACCTTTGCCGTGGAAATAATCAGAGCAGGTTCTACGCCTCAGGGGATTACGGCCCGATCACGAAAGTATTTCAGAAAACACGGTTTCACCGATTTCTTCTTGAGTATGACGATGAGCGCTCGGGCGGCTTCGAGCCTTTGCGCCAGGTTCCCGAAGATCGGACGGTCGTCCTGGGACTCGTCAGCTCCAAAACGCAAAATCTGGAGAGCAAGGACGAACTGAAACAGCGCATTCAGCAAGCCTCACAATTTGTCCCTTTAGAACGGTTGGCGCTTAGTCCGCAATGTGGTTTTGCCTCGACCATCGAGGGGAACCTCGTGACCGCGGCCCATCAGGAAGCCAAACTACGATTGGTTGCCGAAACGGCCAGGGAAGTTTGGGGTGCACCTGCTATGACGCGCAAGCGCGCTTGAAACGCGGGCCTTCAAGAATTGCAAGGGACAACTGGGCGCTTGTTCTTTGGAATACCGTACCGCCTGCGGTGCTGCGCCCCCCAGGCCGACATGAGCTTGAGGATTGGCTTGAGGCTCTCTCCGTGTCTCGTAAGAGAATATTCCACCTTAGGCGGCACCACAGCATAGACTTTCCGGCGAATGACTTCGTCGCGCTCCAGATCGCGAAGGTGCTGGGTCAGCATTTTCTTGGTCATGCCGGGAATGAGTTTGCAAAGCTCTCCGAATCGTTTGGTTCCGCTTTCGAGATAAAACAGAATCAGCGGCTTCCATTTACCCCCAATTACATCCGTAGTCAACTTGACGGGACAGTAATATTCTTCCACGCCAGTCTCCTTCGGCACTCATAGGTTACAGAAAAGTGCCTACTAGCAATAAAGATACTTTAGCCTACAATCGGGCATCTGAGCCAGGGATTCCTCTGGCTGGCACTTGATTCCACCGCTAGAAGAGTGCCGCCATCCGCCGGGGCGAGCAATTGTGCGCCGCGAGTTTTGCGTGAGGGGGTGCCCCAGCGGAATGGTTCATCAAAACCACAGCCAACTTAGCTTCCGAGGAGGCGTCGCGCATGAGCAAGAGACCGGTGGTCGTTTATGGAGCCAATGGCTTCTCCGGCAGGTTGATAGCCGAATTCCTCCGCGAATACAACACACCTTTCATAGCGGCGGGCAGAAGCGCTTCCAGAATCAAGAGCGTAATGGATCATGTCCCCGGCATCGAAACCGCGGATTTTGAGATCGTGGAGACTACCGGAGCGAGCGAAGATCTCAGGCGCCTGTTTGACGGAGCCAAGGTCGTTTGCAACACCGCGGGTCCGTTTATCTATAACGGACCGACAGTGATCGAATCAGCCTTGAAAGCCGGCTGCCATTACATCGATATCGGCGGGGAACAGACCTGGCTTCGCGAAGTCGCCGAGAAATGGGGGGAGAAATTCGCCGCACGCGGGTTGGTTGCTGCGCCAGCGACGGCTTTTATGTGCGCGGTTAGCGATGCTTCCGCCAGGCTCTGTTTGCAGTCGGGAGCCATTGATACCCTCGAAACGGTCACGATGTTCAAAGGCATTCCAACCTTTGGCTCCACGCAGACGATCTTTGCAGTTATCCAAACCGATGCCTACTACCTGGAGCAGAATCAATACAAAGCTTGGCCGCGCGCGACTCGCTATGATGTGAGCATTCCCGGCTATCTGCAAAGTCAGCTGGCCCTGGCGTGGGGCGGCTTCCCCCAGCCGGTTTGGTTCAAGAATCATCCGCAAGTAGCGAATGTGCGCTCGATGGGCGGGTTGCTTGATCGGCAGATCATGGAAGGCGTGGCCGCAACCGAAAAAATGTTTGAAGAACAGATTCGGCCGCTGCCGAAAGCAGAACGGGAAAAAAAGCTGGCCGAGATGGCCAACGCGGTGCAAGCGGGAACGCCGCCTCGAGAAAACCCGCGCGAGCAACGTACGATTGACGTCGTGGTCGGGCGAGGTTCGACCGATTACGCGCAATGTGTCGTCTTCGGCACCTGTTGTTATCGCCAGACCGGCTTGCTACAGGCGTTCGCGGCACATCGCCTGGTGCATGCAGCGCCCCGGAAGGTTGGTTTTGCTTCACCCGCAGAGGCATTTGGACACCAGGAAATACTGCGAGTTCTTGAGGAACACGGTCTTGCCAAGGTCCGTCTGACGTCCTAATCTGCAAAGATTTAGTTATGCGCGCTATCGACTATTTCGACAAAGGTGCCGAAGCCAACCTCGATCGCACAGCCGTTATTGCTGCTGACGGCTCCTGGTCCTATCGCGAGATGCGGGCTGCAACCGAGAATATCGCTCGCGCTCTGTGGGCGAGTGGATTGCGAGACCAGGAGCCTGCCGGAATCTACTCGCACAACGACGCCCGAGTCCTGTTTTGCATGCTGGGCATTATGCGTGCGGGAGCCGTGTGGGTGCCGATCAATTATCGTAATGCGATTGATGCCAACGTCGAATACATGAACTACGTGGAAATGGCGTGGCTTTTTTATCACAGCCAGTTTCGCGAGAGCGTCACCGAAATCAAACAACGTGTTCCTTCCTTACGAGGCGTAATCTGCCTCGACTGCGAAGACAGCGAACATCCATCCTTGCAATCCTTCATGGAACGCGGTGTAAGCGCGGAAGTCCCGGATTGGGGCGATGCCTACGGGAATCCTCAGCGTCTCGCCGGGTTGGTCCCCACTGGAGGAACCACCGGTCCAGCAAAGGGCGTTCGGGTGACCAACCTTGCCTTAGGCACGATGACGGAAATGGCCACACACTATTGGCGTGGCGATGTGGAACATCCAGTCTGCCTGAACACCGCTCCGCTGTCCCATGCGGCGGGCGTCCTGGCGTTCGTAATGTGCTCAGTGGGAGCAACGCACGTGATCATGCCTAGGTTTGATGCGCTGGAAGTGCTGCGCAACATTGAGCGCCATCGAGTCACGCATCTCTATCTTCCGCCAACCGCGCTTTACAACCTGCTCGCCCATCCCCAGGTTCGCGACTTTGATTACTCGAGCCTGCGCGGTTTTCTTTTGGCCGGATCGCCAGTGGCGCCGGACAAATTAAAGGACGCGGTGGAAGTCTTCGGCCCATGCATGTGCCAGTCCTATGGTCAGACGGAAGCGCCGATGATTCTGACTTTTCTTGACTGCAAGACCGTCGCCGATGCAGCCGCAGGAGTTCATCCGGAACGGCTTGCCAGTTGCGGCAAACCTACTTTAGCGGTGCGCCTCGCGATCATGGATGACGCCGGGAAGATTCTTCCCGCCGGGGAACGCGGAGAAATCGTCGCCCGCGGCTCACTTATCTGCGGCGGCTATTACAAGATGCCTGAGGCCACGGCGGAAATCCGCGTCCACGGCTGGCACCACACTGGGGATGTCGGTTATTTGGACGAGGAAGGCTACGTCTACATCGTCGACCGAAAGAAGGACATGATCATCTCCGGAGGTTTTAATGTCTACTGTGCGGAGGTGGAAGCGGCAGTCATGGCATTGCCTGAAGTTCACGAGTGCGCCGTCGTCGGCGTTCCTCATGACAACTGGGGGGAGGCGGTCAAGGCATTCGTGGTGCTTCGTCCCGGCGTATCGTTAAGCGAGGCAGCCGTTATTTCCCATTGCAAACAAAAAGTGGGAGGAGTAAAAGCTCCAAAATTCGTTGAATTCTGCGCCGAGATTTCCAAGACCCCTGCCGGCAAGATAGACAGAAAGAAGATTCGCGCGCCGTACTGGGAACACGCTGAGCGGCAAGTGCATTAGGAGCGAGTTTGTACCCTGCAGATGTGCCGAGGTCTGCACGCTATTGTGCCTCGGAAGACTTGTTGTCATCCCGAGCGAAGCGAGGGACCCGTCGTTGGCTGCGGCTGGAAAACTGCGGATTTCTCGCACGTCCTCGCCGCAGGCTACGGACGGCTCGGAATGGCAAGTGTGACAGGAACGAGGAAGTGAACGGGCGCTGGAGTCTGCCAGATTCAGGAAGCGAGGATGCACTTTGACGACCGTGATTGTTCCCAAATCCGGCGGGGTCACCAGTACCAAGGCCATTGTGGTGCGGTGGCTGAAGCGCGAAGGTGATCGAGTCAAGGTTGGCGAACCACTGGTCGAGCTGGAGACCGAGAAAGTGAGCTACGAACTGGAATCGCCTTTTAGCGGAGTACTCAAAAGATGTCTTGCGCAAGAAACCGCCGAAGTCCCGGTTGGCGACGCACTCTGCGAGATTGAAGAGTCGGCTGCAAAAGTTGCGAAGAGGAAAAAGTAGGAGGCCGGAAATGCCCCGAAAAGCGACGAGAAAGTCCGCCACGCCAAAAGCAAAGATCGAGAGCAACCAGCTGCGATGGATGTATACCCAGATGGTTCGCATCCGCGAGTTTGAAGAGGCTGTGAAGCGCACTTTCATCGAGCATCCCGGCGTCATCCGCGGACATTCTCATTTGGGCGATGGCGCGGAAGCGAGCATTGTCGGGGCCCTGTCGACGCGTCGCGATAAGGATTTTGTGATGCCCAGTTATCGCTGCCACGGGTACCCGATCGTTCTCGGAACCCCGCTGCGAAAGATGATGGCAGAAGTTTTCGGCCGCAAGGACGGCTTGTGCCATGGTTTTGGGGGCTCCATGCACCTTGCCGACCCGTCCCGGTATTTTCCCGGCACGTCCGGAATCATAGGGCAGAGCATTGCTCATGCAACCGGCGCCGCTCTCACCGCACAGGTAAAAAACAGCGGCCAGATCGTCTACTGCTTCTTTGGTGACGGCGCTTCGAAACAAGGCGCGTTTTTCGAGTCAGTCAACATGGCCGCGGTTTGGAAGCTCCCCATCGTCTATGTTCTCGAAAACAATCAATATCAGGCGTACACGCACTTCAGCCTGGAAGATGCCAATGCCGTCGCAGGCGATCCGCTTTCGAAGAAAGCGGAAGCCTTCAGCATCCCCGGCACAAGCGTCGACGGCACGGATCCGGTCGCGGTCCACAAAGTTGTAGCAAAAGCCGCCGATCGTGCCCGCGCTGGCAAAGGGCCGAGCCTGGTGGAAACAAGGTTCTACCGGCTCAGCGCTCACGGAAATGTAATCACCGTTCCTCCGCTGCCGACGCAGTTTCCCGAACACGAAGCTGTCGCCGTTTATGGCAACCGGAAGGAATTCGAGCACTGGAAAGCCAAGGATCCGGTCGCACGTTTTCGCGCACGCCTGTTGAGAGACGGCATGCTCACCCAAGCTTCAGCTAAGCGCATTGAGTTCACCGCACGCGCTGAGGTGGAGGATGCCGTGCAATTCGCTCTGGCAAGCCCCCTGCCTGCGCCCGAAGAGGCGCTGAATTACGTTTACGCATAGGAGGAGAACATGGCCCGAGAAATGATGTATGGCGATGCGATCGCCGCAGCCATTATCGAAGAGATGCAGCGCGACCCGAACGTGGTGTTCTATGGCCAGAATATGGCGATGACCGAGCGCGATCCCATGCTCAAGAAGTTCGGCAAACATCGCGTGCGCATCGCACCCATATCGGAAACTGCTGAGATCGGCATTGGTATTGGCGCCGCCATGACCGGGTTGCGTCCCATCGTCGAACTGTGGATGAGCGAATTCATGCTGGTCGCCTTCGACCAGGTGATCAACGAAGCCCCACGGCTGCGTTACATGTCAGGCGGGCAAGTCAAAGTGCCGCTGGTGCTGAAAGCCGGCTACGGTTTCTGCGCGGGATGGGCCGGCCAGCATTCCAACTGTATTTATCACACCATGATGGGCATCCCCGGCCTGAAACTTGTGGTGCCCTCGACCCCAGCCGATGCCAAGGGTTTGATGGCGGCAGCGATTCGCGATGATAACCCGGTCGTCTATTTGCACCCTTATATGCTCACGCTGGATAAAGGCGAAGTGCCGGATGGCGAATACGTTGTGCCGCTCGGGGTGGCTGACATCAAACGCGCCGGGACCGACGTCACAATCGTGGCCGTGGGTTGGATGGTAAAGAAAGCGATGGCAGCGGCTGAGCAATTGGCGACCGAAGGTATCAGTGCGGAGGTAGTCGATCCAAGGACGCTCGCTCCGCTCGACGTCGCAACCATCGTCAATTCTGTCAAGAAGACCGGCCGCGTCGTGCTGGTCGATCAGGCGCCGCGTCACTCCTCCGCTGCCGCTGTGATCGCCGGAGAGATCGGGGAACATGCGGTCGGATCTTTGCAAGCGCTGCGCATGGTTACGGCCCTCGACGCGCCCATTCCTTACAGCGAGCCGCTGGAGAACTATGTTGTTCCCAATCAAGACAGGATTGTTGAGGCCGTCAAATCGGTCATGACGCAGGAAGCCGCTGTCGCCTAAGAACTTGCCATGAAGAGCGATATGGATCTGCTCGCTTCTTACTGGACCATTTCCTGTGGGATCCCGCACACCGACAAAGAGTACAGTCCTTTCGATTTCCGGGACCGCGTAGAATCGTCTGCCAGAGCTGGTTTCACGGGATTCGGAATCTGGCACGCCGACCTTGAGCACGTGCTCCTTAAGCGCACGCTCAGGGAGATGAAGCAGATTCTCGACGATAACGGAATCAAGCACGTCGAGCTTGAATTTCTTACCGACTGGTTTCTCGATGGTGAGCGGAAGCAGCGCTCAGACATTTGCAGGAAGCTGCTGCTCAATGCCTCCGAAGTCCTGCAGCCTCATCACATCAAGGTCGGTGATTTCTATCAGCTAACAACGCCTATGCCGCGCCTGATCGAAGCTTTCGGCACATTGTGCGCTGAGGCAGCAGAACGCGGAACCAAAGTCGGGTTTGAACTCATGCCTTTCTCCATGATCCAAACTTTGGAGGATTCACTTAATCTTGTGCAAGGCACCGGCGCCAGTAACGCCGGCATTTCGCTGGATGCCTGGCATATCGTGAAGCTCAAGATCCCCTATGATGATATCCGCCGGATTCCCGCCCAATACATCACCAGCGTCGAACTTAACGATGGCACATTTGATTGCCCCTGGAGTCTGCACGAGGACACGGTAAACCACCGCCGCTTATGTGGCAAAGGAGAATTCGACATCAAAGGGTTCATCGCGGCCATTCAAGATGCCGGGTACCGCGGACCTTGGGGAATCGAAGTACTGTCGGAAGAGCTGCGAAAATGGCCGCTCGAACGCCTGACGACTCAGGCTTTCAAGACGACAATCGCACAATTTGGCGGCGCTCCACAGAGTCGCCCAAGTACTGCCTTGCCTTGATGTCACGCCCCATCGGTAAAGGGCTCGTAAGTCCGAACCGACACAGGTAAATGGGTTCCACCTGCCCGTTTTGTAAACCTTAAGCTCCATTGGGCCACCTGAGAGCGAAGAATGACCGGATTTCTTCAGCCAAGTTATGAACGTTCGTCTGAGGGGAAAAAGCGGCCCCATTCCTGGGGCCACTATCTCAAAAGAGGCAAGTTTGGAAAGGAGTCAGGAAAGGCGATACAAGGAGCCGGTCCAGCGAACGGAGCGGCAACAAAGGAAATGTCGAAGAAAGAGAGTGAAGGTCATTCGTCGGCGGCCTCTTTCATTGACTCCTGAACGGAGCACTTTCCACTCCAAAGAGGCCGATCTGTCGCGTGAGATGAATACAGGTGTATAAGTGGTTTATTTGCTGCGCATTACACTGCAATAGTTGAAGTTTGGTAGCAAGTCAGGGAAGGCGCCCGGGGGAATACAATGCAGAGTCCTGCACATTGGCTGCAGCCTCGGTGTCTACATCTATGGCTTGGCCTGACCGTTACGAACTTCCGGCAACGGTGCGAAGTTTGCCGGGCAGGAAATGGTATGGTGGCCACGGTCCGCTGACCGTCAATTCGCAGTTCTTAAGTTGCTTGGCCGCGCTGCTGTATCGGTTCTGGTATTTCTCGACAGACTTGGAGTCGATCAAGTGCGCGATATCGATTAACATGCCTTCGGTGTTTACTCTTTTACAACTGATTTCTTCTTCCAGCGGATTGAACATCTTGTGGACCTGCACGGAGAGGGCACGGGCTTTGGTCTGCCTCTCGCGCTCACGCGCCGCTTTCTCCCGCAGCTTCATCAAGTACTCCCCACCCACCGTGTCTGGCAGCTCCACATCCAGCAATGCCTCCCGAAGTGAGCCGTCTCGAACCATCAATTTCAGGTGCATCTCGGCCTTGCCCCGCAGGCGTGCCACGCTCTGACCGAATGCGCGACGGTTCGCGCGTACGGCCTGCCGCAGCGCTTCATCGCTGTCAAAAATGGTCCCGAAGCGAAAGGGAAGCACGGTCCCGTTGCGGAAGCACACGCTCACAACCCGTGCATGTTCTAGAACCGCCTTGTCATCGAGATTGCCGGTGGCCCGGTCATACTCGCTGACCACCACTGAAAACTCGCCGCTCGGATAGCTTAATACCGAGGCTGAGTTCACACCTTGAATGCCTTCCATCAGGAAGGGGCGCCTTGCGCGTGCTCCATTGGGGGCCTGCTGCTCAGTGATGCAATATGCGTACCACGCCATACAGGTATTCTCCGTACCTTACTCGGGACGGATACCTCCATCCCGAAGTGAGACAGTTGGTTACGGCTCTTGAACCTTGGAAGAAAGGGCGGTACAACGACTAGAGAACGCTTACTACTGCGTCCGAGTTCATATTACTTCGGTACCCACGAAAATTGCAACCATTTTGTTGCAGGACGCATCGCGTAACCCGAAGAAATTACGCACTAGAGACTAACGTCCCTAATGCCGAGCACCCTCGCTGCAGGGGAACTACAGGCCAGAGCTGAGATCGAAGGCCGAGAGATCCGCAGGTCATGAAGCGGGTCACCGTTGCGTATTTTCTTTACGCTGTCTTGCCACTTCACGGTCCTGCAGAGTCAGTATGGCGACGCGCTGCATTTCTTCGACCGGCGCCGGTTTGCCGGTCCAGATTTCAAACTGCCGAGCCGCCTGCTGCACAAACATCTCGATGCCGGGAATTACCTGGGCCCCAGCGGCTTTGGCCAGCGCCATAAGACGGGTTTCAGGAGGATCATAAATCATTTCAAAAACGTAACGCGCCTTGATCTCATCTTCCTTAAGCGGCGATTCGCGGGTATTTCCCATGCCAACCGGAGTAGCGTTAATTATGACGTCGAACAAGAGTTTCTTCAGATCGGCTCGCTTTATGGTTCGTGCCCGCGCCGACCTCGCCAGCTTCTGCGCCGTGCCAGGCGTGCGGTTCAGAATGTAAACCTCGGCACCACGTTCTTTCAGTCCGAAGACGGCAGCCCGTGCCGCCCCGCCTGCTCCCAGCACGAGGATTCTGGAATTCTCCAATTCCAGTCGTTGTTGCAAGGGTCGTACAACTCCGGCCGCATCAGTATTAAATCCGTAAAGTTTGCCATCCTGTGCACGCACCACTGTATTGCATGCACCGATCTTCAAAGTATAGGGATCGGTGTTATCGAGATAGCGCAGAACCGCCTCTTTGTACGGCATGGTCACGGAGAGTCCGTGAATCGGAATTTCGCGAACGCAAGCTAGCAGGTCTTTCAGGCTTTTGGCATGCAAAGCCAGATAAACTCCGTTTACAGTCTCGCGCTGCAAGGCCGCATTCATGATGGCCGGTGACAGGGAGTGTGACACGGGATCTCCAGCCACGCCGTAAACTCGGGTTGCCGCATCGACGTGCTCGATGCGATAAGTACTGCGTAGCTCTTGTGCGGTCACCTGGCCGGGAGCTGTCCGCTCGTCTTGACTCACGGCTCCAAAGGTAAAGATGCTTCCGGCGCGCAATCCAAGAACGCGACTGATAATTCCTTGCTCTCCCATGCACAGCCCGACCAGGGAATACTTGTCGCTATTCTTCTCAATGAACTTCATCATCACCACGTTGTCATAGAGAGTCGTAGCCGTCGTCACGACCTTGTAGAAGTCGGCCGGGACGGAGACCATTTTCTCGAGGATCCGCTCCAGGTCCTTTGTGGCACGGAAGTCGTGGTAAGACAGGATGAACGCGGCAGCATTGCGCAGCCTCTGGAGTTGCTGCGGTTTCATGCGTGTTGCCGTTTGCAGCTCTAAGTCCACTAGCTGGCATCCAGCTGCCGCCCCCTTCGCCAGAATGTCGAGCTGTGACGCAATGGTCCCTCTGAACTTCCCACCGCTTACGCTACGGCGACACGTCGCCACCACCGCCACATGCGGGTGGGATTCAGTGAATTGTTTGATCTTCGCTAGTCCTGAAGCCGGGCGCGGCAGGTAATCAAGCCGGAATTCCAGGAACTCGTTATCACGTACTAAAGACTCAGCCTTTTCTATCAGTTCACCAGGCTCCGAGGCCGTCACGGCCACGCAAACGCGGGGCAGCCGCAGGGGGCGAAGACGAGCCACAAAGTTGCTCGGTATCGAGTTCATTTAAATTAGAGTGGCGCGATATTACAGGTGCGTAACTGCAGATGCAACAACCGATTATGATTCGCAAGGCGAAACTTTTTAACGTACCTTGCATGGCACCAGCGTAACCTTGACCCCATAAACTTCGCTTGTTACTGTCCGGGCTGGAAAACTTTTATTTTTCTGCAACTTAACGGAGACGAGGCAGCGTAACGCGCGGCCCCGACTTCGGAGGTAACATGAAGAAAACAGTATTGTTGCTCGTCTTGAGTTTGACGTTTGCTGCCTCAGCCCAGGAACAGCCTGCGACGTCATCCGATCAGAATGCGCCAGCGGGAACCGAAGCCACAAACGTCAATTTCCCGATCGAGCGCATTCCTACGCCGACCTATTCCGATCTCTATTGCGCGGGGTTCGTCAGCAAGAGCCTTCTGCCGGATGCCAACTTCATCGCTGGCGGCCTGGACACACCTAACACGACGAAGTATGGCCTCGGGGAACTGGTGTACTTGACTGGTAAGGGATACGAACTCGGCAAACGCTATTCCATCGTGCGCGAACTGCGCGATCCGAATCGCTACGAGATTTATCCCGGGCAATTTGCTCAGCTGAAATCTATGGGGCAGCCCTATGCCGATTTGGGCATTATCCGCATCGTCGATACGCGCCACCGGACTGCAATCGGCCATATTGAATTGAGTTGTGGCCCCATGATACCTGGCGACATCGTGACTCCCTTCGTGGAAAAAGCAAGCGTTTCATTCCACCCTCCCCTGCGTTTCGACCGCTTTTTACCGCCGACGGGGAAGGCCAGCGGGCGGATCGTGATGGCGAAGGATTTCGATACTGAACTGGGCACCGGCATGAAGGTTTATTTGAATGTGGGCGCCAATCAAGGGGTAAAGACCGGCGATTATCTGCGGGCGGTACGTTCTTATGAGGCCGACTTGCACAATCCGGTTGATTCGCTTTCATTCGCCGCATCCACGGCCGATGACACGCAAGCCAAACCGCCCTCCATTGAATCGGGCATGCTGAATCGGAGCAAAGGGCCGGTAATTCACGTGGCAGACTTGCCCCGGCGCGCAGTTGGGGAGATTGTTATCCTCAGCTCGACATCCACGACCTCAACGGGAATGATCGTGTTTGCCCTGGAGGACGTCCATATCGGCGACGTTGTGGAGCTTGATCCGCAGTAAACAGTAAGAACACCGCAAATCGTTTGACTCGGCCGGAAGCAAGCTTCCGGCTTTTCTTTTCTGCCTTGGCAAGATGGTGAAGGTATTTGCGCTGAAGCCCCTATTTCAGATCGTCATCACCGAACACTTCCGCGGTAAACGCTTCGATTGTGGCGCCCGCTTTCCACGCATCGGGTCGGAGACCAGCCTTGCGACAAGTCTGCTCAAGGAAGGTAATCCGATCCCAGTGGTGCTCGGCTGCGACCTGAGGCAGAAGTAGTCCCCGCTGCCCAAGTTGAGAGATCAGCAGTCCATGGCGACCAACGTCCACTTGGTCTGCCCGTATCTCTTCTAACGAGGAAAGAATACTCAGCGAGATTTGTAACACCGGCGCTTCTTCGCGGGTTACGGGCCAGAAGCGAGTATCCTCGAAAGCCGCCGCGCGGGCAGTCTCTGCGATGGTGCGGTAAATTGAGGCGATCGGGAAAACGTATCCAACGCAGCCCCGCAACTGTTTTCGGAAGTAGATTGTGGTGAAGGCTCCGCGTGCTTCTGCCAAATGCGGGGATGGGGCATTCAGGGAAATTTCGCGTTTATCAAACGCTGACTCTATTGATTCGTGCGCCACTCGGAGCAGAATTCTGCGTTCTTCCAGATTGAATTCACACACGTCCGTCCCAACAGACTGTCCCGCGAAGCCGATATTTTCAGGTGGGCGCGACATCGCGCTTCCTCCGCCGGCTCAGGACGAAAGCCCGTCTTCGGCTGCGCACCACTTGACGGTCAATCTTTGACCAGAATGCGACGAAGTAGTCTCCCGCAGAGACCAGCGAGAGAACGACCATAAACCAGATCGCGAGCCGCGCAATCCAGTGCACCGGAAAAATATAGGGTCCGTAGATCGTCAGCTCTTTCCAGCGATGGTCAAGAATTACGGCCACAACGGAAATAATCTGCACCAGCATTTTGAATTTGCCCAGATCGCTGGCCTCGATGGTGAACCCTTCTGAGGCAGCAATCGACCGTAATCCGCTCACCAAAAATTCGCGCCCGATGATTATTACTGCAATCCAGGCTGGCACCATGCTGGGATTGAATTGAACAAGAGTAACGAAGGCCGCGGCGATCAGAAGCTTGTCGGCTAACGGATCCAGTAACATTCCCATCGTGGTGATCTGACCGCGCTTGCGTGCGAGATAGCCATCAATCCCATCGGTGATCGAGGCCGCGATGAACAAAGCCGAGGCGAGCAGCTCTTTCTCCCCTTTTGGACTCTCAAAACGATTGCTGGAAAGGATCCAAATCAGCGCGGGAATGCTGGCAATTCGGGTCAGCGTAATGGAGTTGGGGAGGTTCACCGGATAGCTGCGATCTGTCGACGGGTTATCGCCGACACACACTCCTCGGTGATTATCCTCTACTATTACGTGCGAAGCAACGAAGCCTCGACATCTTATTCGGAATTTAGGACTATTAGTTCAAATGCCGGACCAGCACTTCGACCTAGTTATCATTGGGGGAGGCATTGTTGGGCTCTCCACGGCGGTCCACCTTTCACGTAACTTTCCCATGCTTCGTTTCCTGCTGCTGGAGAAAGAAGCCGCCGTCGGCCAGCATCAGACTGGGCACAATAGTGGAGTGATTCACTCGGGAATTTATTACAAACCTGGCTCGCTGAAAGCCAGGTTGTGTGTGGAGGGTGCGGCCGTGATGTACGCCTTCTGTCGCGAGTATGACATTCCTTTTGAAATTTGCGGCAAAGTGATCGTGGCGACCAGTACCGGTGAAATTCCACGCTTGAATGCCTTACTGGAACGGGGCCGAGCCAACGGTATTGCTGGTTTGAACCTCCTGAATCGCGAACAGGTCCGGGAAATCGAGCCCAATTGCGGGGGCGTGGCTTGGTTGCACGTACCTGGCACAGGCATTACGAATTATGAGAAAGTCTGCCAGAAATACGCCGACCTCATAGTTGGCCAGGGAGCTTCGTTGAAGACCTCGACCGAAGTGAAGCGCGTTGTACAGGTCGCAGGAGAAACTGTAGTGGAGACCAGCCGCGGATGTTTCAGCACTGGTTATGTCATCAATTGCGCTGGTCTGCATAGTGATCGCATCAGTCGGATGTCGGGCGTGACTCCCGAAGTCCAGATCATCCCATTCAGAGGCGAATATTATGACTTGACGCCGGAACGGAAACACTTGGTGCGAAACTTGATCTACCCAGTGCCCGACCTGCGATTTCCGTTTCTGGGTGCGCATTTCACCCGCCGCATAAGTGGAGAAGTAGACGCGGGTCCCAATGCCGTCCTCGCCTTCAAACGTGAAGGTTATCGAAAAACTGATTTCGATTTGCACGATGTCTCTGAAACCTTAAGCTATGCCGGATTCTGGAAGATGGCAGCCAAGTATTGGAGAGACGGTACGGCGGAGTTTTATCGATCTTTTCGCAAGTCTGCTTTCGTGAGAGCATTGCAAAAACTGGTGCCGGACATTCGCAGCTCTGATTTGGTTCCGGACGGCTCTGGCGTGCGCGCCCAGGCACTTCGTCCTGACGGATCATTGGTCGACGATTTTCAATTCGTATGCACAAAAAATATGCTGCATGTCTGGAATGTTCCATCCCCTGCGGCCACCGCTTCGCTCGCGATCGGGCGCGAAATCAGCAATATGGCCCAAGAAGGGTTCGGTTTGCGGAGCCATTAGTACGCGTTTGCTAAGATGCCTGCTGTCTTGCACTTAGCCCTGCCTGTAGCACCAAAGTGCTATTTACAAGCTGTACTTGTGAGAATAAAGTCCCGATCACTAGTTCGCGAGAAGTAGCGGCTAGAGTGGGACTTTCTCCTCCCATATGTCTTTAACCCCGTCTTCTTGTCTAGCGAGTTTTGTTGGCCGCACATTTGCATAAGTTTGGGAGATGCCCCGTGGCTCACGTGATTAGCTTACCCGAAGTTTCTGATGTGATCCGAGTACTGGCGGCTGACAGCAACATGATGAGCAGCCAACTTCTTGCCTCTGCGCTGGAACGCGATCATCGCTTTCAGGTTATCGAAGCTGCGGCGGACGCACGCGGAATCCTGGGCATAGTTGCCCGAGAAAAACCGGCAGTGGTAATCATTGGCGCGGAAATTGACGGCGACACCCGTAAGGGGTTCGAGATCGTTCGTGAGTTGCGTAGCAGCAGTCCCGACGCTCGAGTTGTTATGTTGCTGGACTCCGGCGAACGCAGCCAGGTTGTGGAAGCTTTTCGCGCTGGGGCGAGAGGCGTCTTCTCACGAAATGGTTCGTTGAAGTTGTTGGCGAAGTGCATTTGTTGTGTTCATCAAGGGCAGATTTGGGCGAACAGCAAGGAACTTCGCTTCCTGCTGGATGCGCTGGGAGAGGCCCTGCCGCTTCGAGTAATGGACGCCAAAGGAACCGAGCTGCTCTCCCGCCGCGAACAGGAAGTAGTGCGATGCGTCGCCGAGGGCTTGTCGAACCGGGAGATTGCACAGCGACTTGGACTGACCGAACACACGGTCAAGAATTACCTGTTTCGCATTTTTGACAAACTCGGGGTTTCTAAGCGAGTGGAAGTTGTCCTTTATGCCTACAGCTTGGGGCATGCAGCAGAAGCTGCGAAGCCCGAGCCGAAACGCTTCCCGTCGATGGCTGATTCGGCTACGGGACGAAAACCGAATCTGTCGGGCAGCTACTCTTGCGATTAAGCCTTGTGAACGACGGGCACGTCTCTAATTTAAGAGCGATCTCCTCCGCTCGCAGACGAAATCTCGCTCTCTACACCGCCATTCTTCTTTAGCGAGCGTTGCCAGCTCTTGAGCTTTAGCACCACCTCTTGCATGTAGGCGGCAGCTTCCGCAGGAGACAGAATGTCTCCTTCCGAACCGATCTCCGCATCCACCAACGTGAGGTCGGCGCTTGGGTCAGAAACCGGCTCGAAGCAAGGATTCTCGGGCAACGCGGCGGACGTGAACCTCGAGATATCCAGATCTCCCATCACTTCCTTCGCAATATCAGCATCAACCGTTTTCTTCTGCAGGGCGCAAGCCAGCGCAAAGGCATTAAAGCAAAAATTGTTTACATTCCGCGGTATGCCCTGGGTAAACTTCGCGATGATCTCATATGCCTCTCGGGTGAAAGGAGTATCTCCGCTGTATCCGGCAATTTTGAGACGATGCTCAATGTAGCTCCTGACCTCGGAAAAAGTCAGCGGCTCGAGGCCGTGAAGAATCGAGACGCGTTGCCGCAATTGCGCTAATCCGGGGCTGGCTAACTTGTCGGCCAGCTGTGGCTGGCCGGAGAGGATGATGTGCATGAGCTTGGCGCGCGGCGTCTCGAAATCGGAGAGCAGCCGCACAGTCTCGAGCACGTCGGGAGCCAGATTTTGGGCCTCGTCGATGACTAGAATCATTCTCCTGCCGGCGCGGGCCTCATCGAGTAAACGTCGATTGAATTCCTCGTGTAACCGCACCAGGTCCTGCGTGTCCCCTTCATAACCGACTTCCGCAAGCAAGAAGCGCATGAACTCCCGAGGATTACATTGCGTCTGAAAAATAAATGCAGTGTGAGCAGAGTTTTGAAACTTCTCCAGCAGATGAAATAAGAGAGTCGTTTTCCCCATTCCGGGCTGTGCGATGAGGCCCAGAAAGCCGCGGTTCGCCTCAATGCCGTAGTACAGGGAAGCGAGAGCCTCCCGATGCGCGGAGCTCAAATACAAGAACCGCGGATCCGGAGTCACGCCGAATGGCTGCTCGCTCAATCCAAAATACTTCAAGAACATGCCGATTCCTTTACGTAATAGGGCTCAGAAATGCTTGCTTAATAGATTCCGTTATTAAAGCCCAGGCTGCCTGCGACCGTCTAATTTGACTGTGCTTCGGGCTCAACGTCTCAACAAGTGGATGAAGGTAACGGAGTCTTTCGGCTAAGAGCCGTTCGGGGGGAGAGACACCTATGATGCTAGTCCCAATTCTACAAAATGTTTCTTTCTGTGCCAATGCCCTTTCTTTCCGGGAAACATTCCACCAGAGACCCAGGACTCCTTGTGACTGCCATGAGTGCCCATTACAATGCTCCGGTTTCTTAACGCTCGGCTTCGGTGAACTCGTTTGACTGCGCTCCCAGGTTCCAATTCTAAGATTCATTTGTTGGTGGTGGACTCGGCGTTTACCAAATGCTACTCGCTCGCCAATGCTTTGCAAAAGACCGGTCGCTACGAAACGGTTCCATGCACCGATCCGCGAGAGGCGTTCGAGTTTGTGCAGCACGCTCGGTTTGATGTGGGACTGATTGCCATTCAGAGCGATGGTGAGATGGACGCTGGTTTCATCCGCCGAATCCATCGACTGTGTCCTGCATTGCCTATTGTGGTGTTCCTCGAATCGCGCGATCGTGCTCTCATCGTGAACACTCTCGCAGCTGGGGCGCAGGGAATTTTGTGCCGCGCAGATTCTTTTGAAACGTTGTGCGAGTGCATCCGTTGCGTCCGCGACGGTCAGGTGTGGGCTTCTGCCCTAGAGCTCGGATACGTGCTCGATGCTCTGTTTGAGAACGCGCCGACGGCGCCATTCCCGGGTGCGCGTCATCTCAGCGGTCGTGAAGATGAGATTGCGCGCCTGGTTGCGGCAGGAAACAGCAATGCCCAGATTTCCGCGGCGCTTGGATTAAGCCACCACACCGTCAAGAATTACCTCTTCCGAATCTTTGAAAAACTTGGGCTTTCCAGCCGGGTCGAGCTGACCCTCTACGTCCTCAAGAACGCTGCCGGGGGAGCCACAGAGATCAAGCGCGAAGCCGCCCTGCACCAGGCGATACTGGTGCGCGGCGGGCCGTCGGAATTAGGCACGGAGATTCGCGCTTTGTCGCTTCGCAGGAATTAGGGCAGGCGAAAAACGACATTAACTTGGGTTGTGAATTCTTGCGGTTGGCCGTTGTTGAGATAAGGGCGGAAGCGCCACTGCTGAATTGCCTGCGTAGCAGCCTGCACAAGCTCTGGATTCCCGCTCACCGGAGTCACCTTTTGAACTGCGCCATCTTTCCCCACCAATGCATCGAGAAGCACCGAACCCTGGACCTGATCTTTTCTTGCCTGTTCGGGGTATTCGGGTTCCACCCGGGTTACCAAATAGTGCTCAGCGACGTCGGATGGGAGCCGTAGCTGGCTTACATCGGCGTTCGTCGTGCCTGCTTTAGGGGTGTCCCCGGCTGCGTGTTTAACATGCTGGGCTGGACTCCGAAAAACCACCTTACCGTCGCGAGTGATCACCAATCCACCGTCAACATCGCCTGTCCCAGTTATCTTTGGCTGGGCAGTTGATCCGGAGACTGGTTGGACGGTTACCTGCTCATCCGCTGTCGCCGGCGGGGAAGTGGAAGGCGGTTCAGATTGCGCCTTCGCGGTCTGCTTTGCAACGGTGGACTTCTGAGTCCCATGGCGCCCCTGGGAGCGCCCCGTTATCCAGCCGACAATCAAGGCCAGCAGTACAACCCAAACCAACAAGGCAGTGGTCGAAAAATCCTTCTGTGATTCCGTCGCGGGTACTGGCAGAGCAGGTTCCGTCATAGGGGGTGCAGGTTGGACACCGGATGAAGCGAACAAATTGCGTATCGCATCCGGGTCTGTTACTCCTTGCGATGATTCTTGCAACGCTTGGGCGCCACTCGCGTGCTGAACATTTTCCACTACCTCGCGAGAGAACTCTTTTAGGGATTCTACGTCCCGATCGCTAAAGGCGTCAGCATGTGTGGAGAATATCTCCATCACGCCAATCAGTTCATCGCCGTTCAGCACCGGGACGACGAGAATCGACCGAACACCAAGATGGCGGCAAACGGCAGCGTTGACGCGCGCATCGCTCTCGGTGTCGTTGCAGCGCTGCCACTCCTTCATCCTGACGCAAGCCCCGGATAGCCCGTGGCTGGTATCGAGCCGCACGCCAAGGTCCGGTGCGTTTTCTCCGGTGGTAGCGCGGCAAACCATCTCTCCCTTATCCGCCAACGCAATCGCACCGGCGTTTGCGCTGGTCGCCGAGCACGCCCGCTTTATGACATCATTCAGGGCCAAATCAAGTGCCACGCCAGTCGATACCGATCCGTCGCCGTATGGCGCTAGAGCATTCAAGTATTTGGAAAGTGACAGACCCTGCGCCGGTTCATCGGCGCGAGGCGCGGCCGGATCCTCGCTGTCCATCGGTTCGTACGCTTCCGGAGAACGTCGTCTTGAAGCTGGGCTTTGGGGCATGAAAACAATCGGGTGGAAACCCTGGCCTCCCACCGCGAAGCAGCGACCGTGCATTCCAACCCAGGAAGGCCGGACGCCCTTAGGCGCGCGTTGAGCGGAGTGTGCCCTGAAAAGACCAGCTTGTCAACAACAAAGGAATTTGCCACACAGCCATCGCCGGTGTGCAAAAGCTTGCAGTTATTTACTCGCCCTTCTTGTCACCTCCGGAGGCCCTACATTAGCCGCCACTTCCCCGGTCAAAGCACTGAGAAAGGCCTGCAAATCAGCGCGTTCTTGCCCGCTAAGGAAGTCCAAAACATGAATTTTTTTGTCCAGGTTCGGGTTCGAATTTCCCGCGCCAATGTAAAAATCGATGACTTCTTTGAGATTCTTGAGACTTCCGTCGCTCATATAGGGTGCGGTTTCCCCAATGTTCCGCAAACAGGGGGTTTTGAATTTTCCCTTGTCTGCTTCGCTATGAGTGACCGCAAACAGACCCACATCTGTGAATTGCCCCATGTCCACGCCGACTCCAACATTGTGGAATTGGTTGTCAGTGAAAAGGGCGTACTTCTCTCCCACGGTATGGCAAACTGCACAGTTCCCTTTCTTCGTGGAGGTGAAAACGACGAAGCCGCGTTTCACCGATTCCGAGACGGCATGCTCGTCATGGCCGTACTTCCATTTGTCGAAGGGTGAATTGCCGCTGACCACGGTACGCTCAAACGAAGCGATGCTTTTTTCCACCATCTCATAAGTAATCGGCTTCTCGCCCCAGGCTTTGGCAAAGTCTTCGCGATAGCTCGGATTGGCGTTCAATCTCTGCTCCACGGCCGCTAGTGTGTTTGCCATCTCGACCGGATTCTGAACGGGCCCTTCCGCCTGCTTCTCCAGGCTGGGCGCACGACCGTCCCAGAACTGCAGCTTTGAGTACGCGCTATTCAGCACCGAAGGTGAATTGCGCGTACCGGTTTTCTTGCCAACTCCTTCTGAAACCGGTTTGGGATCGGCGAAGCCGTACTCTGGGCTGTGGCACGTCGCGCAGGACACTGTATTATCGGCCGACAGGATCGGATCATAGTAGAGCCGCCGGCCAAGAGCGATGGTTTCCGCAGTCGGTGGATTGTCCGGCGGAATCGGGACAGGCGGCAGCCCCAGCGGAGTTTTGATTTGAACCGGTTTGCCAATTGGCATTGCTGAGCTGGTCTGATTCTCGCTACAAAGCAGCAGCGCCGAAGCCGCGAGTGTAAGAATCAGAATTGCAAGCAGGAATCTTTCTGAGTTCATAAGGCCCTCCGACTGTGCAGTCACAGCGCTTTACTCCGAAGTAGATTCGCGGACGACCGGAGTGCGCGGTTTGCTGACGAAAATATGGAGCACTCGCAATTTTATTGCTGCAATTCGCGCTCTTTTCGTGACACGGGTCACTTGTCCTCGTGACTCGCTGGCAAAAACCTCGAGACGAGTTGCGTGTCGCCGCGAAGCGTGTTTTCATGTTGCAAATTCGAAAACTATGGCCTCCACTTCCGCATCGGCATCTACCGTTCTTTCTCGTTCCGACCAAGCCCATGCTGTAACCGCCAGTTTTCTCGGTTGGACTCTGGATGCGTTCGATTTTTTTGTCCTCGTGTTTCTGGTCGATACGCTGGCGGTGCAGTTTCATGTCACAAAAAGTGCCATCGTGTGGACTCTGACGGCTACTTTGGCAATGCGCCCGGCGGGTGCGCTGCTGTTTGGCGTCCTGGCTGACCGCTACGGCCGACGCAAGCCTTTGATGGCCAACGTGGTTTTCTTTTCCCTCATTGAGCTGCTGTGTGGATTTGCGCCAAACTACTCGGTCTTTCTCGCGCTACGGACCATTTACGGAATCGGGATGGGAGGAGAGTGGGGAGTCGGAGCCTCTTTGGCGATGGAAAGCGCGCCCGGTCGGTGGCGCGGCATCCTTTCCGGCATCGTCCAATGTGGATACTCGATCGGCTACCTGCTCGCGGCACTGGCAGCACGATTTGTATTGCCGGCGTGGGGGTGGCGGGCAATGTTCTGGGTGGGTGGTGTTCCCGCGCTGCTGGCATTCTATATCCGCTTCCGAGTCCGAGAATCCGAAGCGTGGAAGCAACAGCACGCGCCAACGATTCCCGCGATTGTGCGGACTGCGAGTGGGCATTGGAAGATCTTTTCCTATCTCGTTCTGCTAATGACTTTGATGATGTTTCTCTCTCATGGAACGCAGGACCTCTACCCCGACTTCCTAAAGTCCGCGCGCGGCTTCTCCGCAACCGGGGTTTCTTACATGGCGATTCTCTACAATGTCGGCGCGGTGCTCGGGGCGATTACTTTCGGGCATCTTTCCGAAACTCTGGGCCGGCGAAAAAGCATGATTCTGGCGCTGCTGTTGTCACTGACGGTAATTCCTGCCTGGGCTTTTGCAGGGTCGTTGATGATCCTCGCCTTGGGTGCTTTTCTGATGCAGGTTGGCGTGCAAGGCGCATGGGGCGTGATTCCTGCTCATTTAAATGAGCTGTCTCCTGACAATGTGCGTGGCCTGATGCCCGGTTTTGCTTACCAGTTAGGTATTCTCTTTGCCGCGGGGACAAATACGATTGAATACGCCGTGCGAGGCAAGTTCGGCTACAGCTGGGCCCTTGCGGGCTTCGAGATCGCCAATATCGCTCTCCTGATCACGGTTTTGGCCCTCGGCTCGGAGAGAAAGGGAAAAGCTTTTGTTCAGGCAGCCGCGGTAGCGTGAAGGGTCTGTCTGAGCCTTGCCTGTCTTAACTGTATCTATGTAGTTAGCTTCGACTTGGTCTCTGCGCACGCGATCAGTTGCTGGACCTGGCGGCGCTCGTTTTCCGCACTCAGGTTGAATCGCACGCCCATCCCGAAGCCACGATGCATGCTCTGAACTTTCCCCGCGACGCAGAGTTTCAGCTCCTGTGTGCGCACGACAATACTCAGGACTGTCCCTTCCGGAAACGGCTCAGTGGTTTCTACGTAGCATCCACCAGTACTGATATCGCTTAACGTGCAACGGCATGGCACACTACCGTCCGCGAGGTAAATTTCAGCTCCCAAGGTGCAAGCCCGTCGCGAGAGATTGCGTCGGTCGGGAGCAGAAGCTGAAAGTGCGTCAAGCCCTGTCGAAAGCCGCACGCTCACCTTCGGATTTGTATTTGAGGACGAGCGAGCATCGGGCATCGATTGTTCTTCCACCCAGCGCTGCAAAACTTGTTTTGAGGCCTGTGGTACGTTGACAAATCGCACCCCCACTCGGCCGCTGGCAGCGCGCCACATGACCTCGCCGACAAGCCGAATCACCGCATCGTGCCCGGGCAAAGTGAAGTGAAAATACACTTTTCCGCTTTGCGGCAACTTATCCAGGGTCTGAATGCCGATGCCGGTCTCGCTTATCTCAAGTACCGTGGCCGCCACGTCCTCTTTGCCGGCATACGCGATCGAAGCTGGGACATAGACGGGAACTCGGGGCTGCCCGCGGCGTTCATGACGAATCAGTCCTTTGGCGGCATGCAGGCTGTGGAGCGCCCGCTCGCGAGTTATCGGTTTGTAGAGCAGCAGATTCGCGCCTTTATCGAGAATCTCCGATTCCTGACCGCTCAGCTTCACTAGAGCGCAGATCACACTGCGGCGTAGCTTTGGAGAGCGGCGGAGAAAGGTGATCAACTCTGCTCCCAAAGCCTCGTCCGAGCAATCCACCACCACAATGTCGAAACGTCGTTCTTGAGCCTGGGTTCGAACGCCGGACATCTCACCGCAAATTTGCGGCGGGATGCCCAGATCCTGAAAAATCCGGCTGAGCACCTGCACGGCTTCGGCGTCCGCACACACGATTAGCGATGTGAGCGCCATACTGTCATGAATCGTAGGGGCCGCGAGCAAGCCACAACAAGTTACTGAGGTCATAAGTTCCTCAACTTGATCGTTTTGGATCGGGCAGGCTCGCACTGTCGCATGGAAGCCCTGCTTAGGTGCTGCCAGATGCCAAAATGACCAGAGTTTCCGCACGACATTACCTTACGTAAGTCTCAGGTCGCAGTCGGCCCTTCGGTACTTTACCGCCCTCCGAGTCGCTTCTTACGATGAGGGTTAGCCGGAACAGGCCAAGGCCGTGCTGGCGGAGGCCCCCACTCCCATACAGCAACTAATCAGCAAACTTTGGCTCAACCTGCAGGGTTGGTCCGCCGAACGCACCTCGGTGCGAGAAGCGGAAGCCGGGAATCGCGAGGGAAGAAACATCATATGCACTTACGCCGGATGCGCGGATTCTCTCTGATCGAGATGATGGTAGTCGTAACCATCATTCTGATCGTCAGCGGTATCGCACTCATGGCCATGCAGCCGGCCCTCAAGTCTTCCCGTGTAAGCAACGGTTACAACGTCACATTAGCGGCCGTTCGCCAGACACGAGACTATGCGGTTGCGCAGCGCCAGCAGTATTCGGTGACGTTCAGCAACGCCGCTATCCCTAACACAATTACGATCACCCAAACCGGCAACGGAAACGTTGTGACTACCTACCAGTTGCCTACTGATGTTGTCTTCACCGCAGTGGCGGGCATTCCTACGGCTGCCAACGCGGTGCCAGACGGCTTCGGTGCGGGAGCTACTGCCATCGATTTCGACCAGAACATCGCCGGTGGAATTAAGACCGTGATCTATTTCATGCCCGATGGCACTGGCCAGGACATCAACGGAAATATCAACAATGGGGTCATCTATATCGCTCGTGCCGGCGAACTCTACAGTTCGCACGCGATTACCGTGTGGGGAGCGACCGGTCGTTTGCGGGGATGGCGTCTCTACAACAACGCTGGCAATCCCTTTTGGAGGCAAAACTGATGACATCGCAGATCAATCTCTCTGCTAAACGCGAAAGTGGCTTCAGCTTGATTGAGGTCATGTTCTCGATGGTCATCATGACTGTGGGGCTGGTCAGCCTGCTGGCAGTGATGGGGATCGCGATGGCCTCGACGCAGACTTCGGAGCAGAATGCCATCGCCAAGCGGCTGGCTAACGAAGCGATGGAAAGTATTCTGACCGCGCGGGAAACATCACAGGTGCAGTGGGCCCAGATCGCCAATGGCAATTGCGCAGTCGGTCAGAACTGTGGAATCTTTCTGCCTGGTCCTCAGTCCATCAATTTGCCCGGCGCTGACGGCATCATTGGCACCTCGGACGATGCGGCAGCGGGTCCGCAAATTTTGGAGCAGCCTGGCTCTACCGGAGTTTATGCGGGTACGTGTCCACCCGACACCTGCTACAGCTTAAACAATTACACCCGCACGATCGCCATCACGCCGTTTGCTCTGGCCGGAGGCGGTACCGATCCTAACCTGAACTCGATCACCATTACTGTCACTTTTACTACTCCCCAATTGCGGGTACCTCAGAATTACGTCCTCCAGACACTCATTTCGCAGTACCGCTAAGGGGAACTATGGGCCGAACTTCAAAATCGAATCGCGGCTTCAGCTTAATCGAGTTGATGGTGGCGCTTGCTCTCGGGCTGGTTATCACCGGCGCCGCGGTGAAGCTGTATAGCACCGGCGTGGACGCCACCTGGGTCATCCAACAACGATCTGAAATGCAACAAGACCTGCGCGGGGCAGAAAGCATGTTATTGAAGGACATCAGTCTGGCTGGCGCTGGTCTGACACAGTTGCCCGGTGAGAGTGTTCCGTTACCCTATGCCACCGCCCCTGTTTATGGTTGTTCGGCTGGACCGGTGTGTGCGCCGAATGGAGCTTTAAACTACCCCTGCATTGGCGGCGGGTGCGGCGCCGCGTTCCCGCCCACACTTTACCCGATTATGCCGGGATTCCAGCGCGGCATCAAGCCGCCGGGGAGCACCACTGCCAGCGACATAGTTACCGTTACCTATAGCGACACAAACTTGGCGCTCAATTGTTACTCCGGAGCCGCCAATCCAATCACGTTTAACGGAACCGGCAACGTCCTGACGTTTATGGCGCCCCCGAATCCACCGCCGGCCAGTTGTGTGTTGCCGCCCGGTCTGGCCTATCCCCAGGCGCTGAACAGTACAGTGAACGGTTTACTGCCCGGCGATATTGTGATGGTCGGCCCTTCAAGCACCGGCTTGCTGGCGATTGGAGAAGTCACCGGTATTGCCGGACCGGTTGGGGCGCCCGTGCCATGTGTCGGCAATCCTTGTGCTGGTGGCAGCCAATATGTGGTTACCTTCGCGAACGGCGACACCTTGAACTTGAATCAGTCCGGTCAGGCCAATGACCTCACGACGACAAAAGCGTCGGCTGCCGGCGTGCCCGTTACCAGAATCTTCGTCATTTCGTATTTCCTGAAGAATTGGGTCGACGCCGCCGGAAATACCACCACGATTCTCTACCGTCAGGTCAACGGACAAGCTGCAATTCCCCTGGCCGACAATGTCGCGAACTTGCAGCTCACTTACGACACCTACGACAACAGCGGAAATCTGTTGAACGCTACCGGCGACGGCGGCGAGTCGATCGGTGTTTCTCCCAACCTGATTCGCAAGATCAACATTGTGCATTTGACCATCCATGGCCAGCTCGCCGGGGTGAGAAGTTCGCTCATGGCGACCCAGGGATTCCAGAGTTTCGATCTGCAGACCTCACTCAGCGCGCGGAATATGAGCTACAACAACCGCTACTAAGTCAGAAAGTGTCCTGAGACTCTGCAGGCAGAAGGCATAAAGAGGATTGGCAATGAGGATGAGGAGCTTAACAATGCGTAGCTGGAAAAATAAGTCGAACGGCTTCACCATGATTACGACCCTGATCCTGCTGTTCCTCCTCTCCGGGATAGCGATCGGCATGCTCATGATGGTCAACACCGAAGTGAAGGTGGGCACGCAGGATGTGCAAAACAACGTCACCTTCCACGCGGCAGAAGGTGCCGTCGAGAAGATGACGGCGGATCTTGCCAACACGCTCAACAACACCCTTGCCCCGACCTCGGCTCAGATCCAAAACCTGGCTATCAACCCAGGGCCGCCCGTGCTGCCGGGTATCACCTATCCCAATCCCGGTGCCGCGTTCCCCAACGGCGGTTACACACTTACCCCGGTCACTGATGGTGCCGGCAACATCATCTTCACCCAAGGTGCAGTTCCCAGCGGAAACTTCGCGGGATTGAATGCGACCCTGATGAACGTTCAGCTGCAAGCGACAGCGCAGGGCGTTCTGGGCGATGAAGTCAGCATGAACCGCACAGTGGAAGTTGCTTTCATTCCAGTCTTCCAGTTTGGAATCTTTTGCGAGGGTGATTGCGGTTTCTTTGCCGGTCCTAATTTCACCTTTGGCGGCCGCGTGCACGCCAATGGCGACTTGTACCTCGCTGAAGGCGGCGGCAACAACCTGACGTTCACCGGCAAGGTCTCGGCCTACGGAAACGTTGTTCGCCAGGTAATATCGAACGGCAACACCATTGCCAGCGGTGCTCACACGGGCACAGTTTTGGTTCCCACGGCGGCGAACGGCTGCAGTGGTGCTCAACCAGCCTGCCGCGCAATGGCTGCCACCGAAGGCAGCGTTGTGCAAGGACCAACCTCGGCTTATAACAGTGGGCCGCCTTCCTGGCAGACCATTTCGCTGACCACCTACAACGGATACGTGACTGATGGCGACAACGGAAACACCAACTTCGGAACTGGAGCTACGAAGCTAACGCTTCCCTTCGTCAATGGTGCGAATGCTAACGGCGTTGGTCCGCAGAACTATGAGATTATCCGCCGCGCCACCGCTGGAGATCCGGGGACACTGAGCGGTTCGCGTTTGTACAACTTGGCGCAGGTTCGCGTGCTGCTGTCAGACGATCCCAACGAGTTGCCCTGCGGTAACCCAAGCGCGCAACCACCTTGCGGCGGAGCGGCAGATACCCAGAACATCCGCCTGGCCAACTTTAGGGATCCGGACAACGCAATAGACTACAGCCACGGTGTGCCACAGACCGGCCAGCCGTTGCTCCCCGACGGCGGAAACCAAACGCTCTATTTTGCCGCCGCGAACTCGGCAGTTCCGAACCCGAGCGCCGGCTTCTATGAATTTACCAGCGGCACCCAGGTTTCGACCGACTGGGAGTTTGGACCTCTCAATCCTATGCCGACCTATGCGATTAAAGGGGTCAATTTCAATACCAACACGATTCACGATCCGGTGAACGTGCCTCCACAGGCCCCTTACATGCTGATCGATGGCAGTGCGAACTCGGCCGCCGTTGGCAAGACGCCGCCGCCGGATAACCTGGTGCTCTGCAACCCCAATGGAGTTTCCACGCAGACTACGACTACGACCACCAACAGTCAGCCGGCACCCCCCAACCCGCCGTCTTGTCCGGATGCCCTTTCCTACCCCTACTATTCTTTGAACGTGCCTGCTGCCGGCTTGCCCGACCCAGCTTTGACCTTGCCGTATGGCTACCAGTCGGCTACCGCCGGGGCATCAGCGGTTGCCGTTTCGAATGCCACCCAGAGCTCATGGAACCTGCTCGATGGCTATTTGCGAGTGGAGTATCGCGATGCGGCAGGCAACTATCATCCGGTAACGCAGGAGTGGCTCGGCCTGGGCTTCGCTCGTTGGTTGCAACCCCCGACTGCACCGGGCGCGGATCCGATCAGTCCCACCGCCATCTTGCGTTTCCAGCAGCCTGCTGATCGCTCTGCAAACGGGGCTCTGGACAATGTCGGTGCCCCACCAACATTCAGCTTTCCGGCCCCGACCTCGGTTTGCAGCAAGACAAGCGCTGGGAAGTGCGTGCAATGGACGTGGACCTTTACTTACACCGCCGTTCCGGGAAAGCCACCTGAGGTCGTGAATGACAGCAGCACCGGCAACTGGTGGTACGGTGACAGTAAGCAGGCGGTCGGCCAACAGAGTCCGAGCCAGTACAACTGGTATCCGATTAACTTCTACGATGTGCGCGAGGGTGAAGTGCGAGACGGTGGAGGCAACCCCGCCAACCCCCCGGCCAACACCTGCACCCCGAATGGCGTAATGAATGCCGTAGAGCTCGACGTAGGCAACCTGAAACGCTGGCTCTCCGGTGCGATTGGCGCAAGCGGCGGATTAGTTGAGTCCGCAAGCCAGAACGGTTACGTGCTCTACTTCTCGGACCGGCGGGGAATGTTGGTGAATCCCAATGGAACTGGTCTCGGCGCCTTCACCAAGAACACCAAGACGGGCGACTCCGGACTTGAAGATGTCGTTAACAGCGGCAGCGCGGCAGGCACGCCGGACGGCAATCTTGACCCGAATGGACCTGGCAAAAACTTTTCTCCCGAGGACCCCAATCTGAACGGATTCTTGGATAACTGGGGTGCTGCGAATCTCGGCCTCGGGTTTGGCTACAACATGGCTCTGCCAAAAGCTGCGGTGACCAATTACACGGTGGCCAATAACATCAACAGCGTGGTCAATGCCCCGGCAAATCCCGACCCCTTCATGACCACTACCGCGAATCGGATCAGCAACTGTGCAGTGGCGCAGGAAAGCTGGGTGAGCGGTGCTCGCCACGTCCTGAAATTGACCGACGGGTCGCTGGGAAATCTGCCCCTTAAACCGGCCGGCGGCGGTGGCTTCAGCGTCGGCTCAGAAAACCCCGTTTACGTGCAGGGCGACTACAACAGCAACGCTGGCGACCCGACCTGGGGCGGCGGAGCGGATGCGGCCGGCGAAGCTGCAGCGGGCATTGTTGCCGACACTGTGACTTTCCTCTCCGACAATTGGAGCGACTGGAACAGCATCCTGAAGAATCCCGTCGACCAGAATCAGCGAAACGCTGCAACCAGCTATTATCGAGTGGCGGTTGCGGCCGGCAAGAACATCAACTTCCCATATCCGGGTAATGGCACCAACAACGATTACGGTACCGATGGTGGCGTGCACAATTTCTTGCGCTACATCGAAAACTGGGGTGGTCAGATTCTCAACTACAAGGGATCGATTGCGAACCTCTACTACTCCACTTACGCCACAAGCACCTATAAGTGCTGCAACATCGTGTATTCGCCACCAACGCGAAACTATTTCTTCGATCAAAACTTTACTCTCCCGAACGGCCTGCCGCCGGGAACACCGACGTTTCGCGACATCGACAACCTGAGCTATCGGCAGAGCTTCACGGCGTGCAACGTGGGAGCGAACGGGCTCTGCACCAACTAACTCAGTACAACAGACAAGCGGCCCGGAGGCTTGACCTCCGGGCTTTTTTTTGTGCAAACCCGAACCAGCAAACGCACGATTGGGGCAGCTACTCGCTGTTGTATACTCGCGATCAGTTGAACGCGTGCAAGCTGTGTGCGCGTCCTGACATGGCAGAAAAGAACGCCAACGCCGAGGAGAAAACCCCTGCCGAAGCCAAGCCTCCCGGCAAAAAGCCCTACGAGAAGCCAAGTTTTCGGTATGAAAAGGTGTTTGAAACCATGGCGCTCGCCTGTGGCAAAGTCCACCCCACCCAGTTTCAGTGCCGGTTTAACCGCAAAAACTCCTGACCCTCCGGACAACTCGGTAATGCAGGTGGCGTTCCCGGTCTGGGCATGGCACGAACGACCCAAAACGGGTCGTCTCCGGTTACCAACGTAAGGCAGGAGAAAGACGCAAGGTGCGAGAAAATACTTCTGTCTCTCGCCATTTTGCGAGTCAAGGCATGGCCAATCCGAACAAGAGAATCACCTTAGCCGCAATCGTTCTTGGTTTTGTTGCAGTGTCTCTGCCGATACTTTCGTCGCGCGCCCAGGAACGCTGGGAGGGTCACATCGGCTTGCCTCAGGATTGGAGCACGCGACACATCATCTTCACAAACGGCGCTCCTCCTGAGATTGCCGCCGCGGTAGCGCGCGATCCTCGCAGCTGGATACACTGGGCGCGGCGGACTGCACCTCTGTTGTACCGGCGGCCTTCGAGGGGGCCCGAGTTGCTTCACAGGCCTCGGAGAAACATGCGCGTGGATTGGGCAGTGTCGCTTGGTCCCAACGGTGGCATGCCGATCGGCGAGACACCTGCCAAGTATGGCTTCAATACGGTTGGCTACAGCTGTGCGGGTGACTTTGTGGTGTATGTGATTGGTGCGACTCCATCCGCCACTCAGGCGAACATTCTTGCGTTTAACAATCTGTACACGGGAACAGCGTCTTCCTCGTGTCCCAACGGCCCGCAGACACCGCCAACCACAAACTATACGCAACCTACCTTCATGTGGTCCTACGAAGTCGGGACAGGCGCGGTCAACCTCTCGCCTGTGCTTTCTTTGGACGGAACCAAGGTGGCTTTCGTCGAATCCGCGACACACGGCATGTTTGATGTTCTTAAGTGGGTAAGCGGCCAGGGAACCAGCGCCACGGCTCCGGCTGTGCCGGGTACGGGCGGCTCTTCAGCCGTGCGGCTGGACTATACAAATACGACGGTGACCGGCTGTACGGCCAACGCAGCGGCTAATAGCGATTCTTCCCCTTACATCGACTACGGGAGTGACTCTGCCTACGTTGGCGCCAACAACGGAGAACTTTACCGCATCAGCGGCGTATTCAATGGCACTCCTGCGGTCCAATATTGCGTTACTGTCAATGCCGGAACGAACCTGACATCGCCTGTCTATGATTCGGTCACCAACAGCGTGTTCGTCTCCGACGGGCACTCCGTATACGCATACACGCCCGGGCCGACGGGTTTTACGAAGGTTGGCTCAATCACGGTGGCGGACGCTGCAGTAGCCGGAAATCCAATCATCTTGTCCCCGATTGTGGATTCCACCAACGGCTTCGTATACGTCTTTTCCTCGGCCGACGCGACCGATGCACATACGATTGTGTCTCAGCTCAATACTGCCCTCACGACGCAAACAACCGTGGCCCTCGGGAAACCAGCTTCGCAATTCATTTTGGATGGCGATTTTGATAACGCCTACTTTAATAACGGTCCCAAGACCGGTGCCGGCACGCTATATGCCTGCGGCACTCAGTCCAATAATGGAGCAAAACCGAGTCTGTATGCCCTTTCCTTCAGCGCGCCCAATGGGTTGATTAACACTACGCCAGCAGTGTCGGACAACCGCAATATCAACGGTGCAAGCAACCCTAATGGCAGTTGTTCCCCGCTGTTGGACTTCTTTGACGGAACCACCGATCGGCTTTTTGTTGGAACAGGGAATTACACCGGCACCGGGGGAGCAAATCTCGTCACCGAGTGGAATGTGAACACGCGCATCGCCGCAAATACCACTGCGCCCAATAACACCGCCGTTAATGAATGGGGCGGCACAAGTGCATTCACGATCGACAATGTCAGTCCAGATCCGCAGACCACCAGCATTTACTTCGGAACTCTGCAACCTCCCGGTGGCGGAAGCACTTCTCCATGTGGCACCGGGAATTATTGCGCCGTCAAGCTCACGCAATCCGCTTTGCAATAGCCTTTCCGCGTCTCGCCTTTCGGCCGTGCATGCTATCCTCAAACCTTGGCCGGGATCAGAGCAATCTTCTGGGATGTAGGCGGCGTGCTGCTCAGTAACGCTTGGGACCGTTCGCAACGCCGCCGTGCGCTGCAGCAGTTTCATGTGGATGAATTGGATTTTGAAGACCGGCACGAGATGCTGGTTTCCTCATTCGAGCGCGGCAAAATCACTCAGCAGGATTATCTGCAACGCACTGTGTTCTATCGGCCACGCTCGTTCACTCCCGGGGATTTCACAAACTTCATGTTCTCCCTCTCGCAGCCTTATCCAGACACGTTGGAGCTGGCGCGCTCGCTGGCCGGGTCGTGCAAGTATCTGATGGCCACCCTCAACAACGAATCCACCGAGCTGAATGACTATCGAATTCGGACCTACGGCCTGCGCGATATCTTCGATGTTTTCTTCAGTTCGTGTTATGTCGGGTTGCGAAAACCCGAGGAAGCAATTTACCGCCTGGCCTTGGAAATCTCTCAACATCCGGCTGATGAGTGCTGCTTCGTGGACGACCGTCCTCTCAACGTGGAAGCCGCTTCTCGCCTCGGAATGCATGCGATTCGCGTCGAAGGTACACAGCAACTGCGGCAGGAATTCGAAAAGCTGGGCGTCACGCCGTGATTCGCTGAATGCTACTCTGCTAAGCTAATCTCGTGTCTAGCCCACAAGCCAGTTCGCCATCCTCAAGTAAGCAAATACCCTTGTATCTCTTCAACAGCATGGGACGGCAACTGGAAGAATTTCATGCCATAGTTCCGGGTTTTGTCAGGCTCTACAGCTGTGGGCTGACGGTATACAACTACGCGCATATCGGCAATCTCCGCGCTTACTTGTTCAATGACACGCTGCGCCGGGCTTTGCAGTTCAAAGATTACGAAGTCTTGCACATCATGAACATTACCGATGTTGGCCATATGACTTCGGATCAGGATGAGGGCGAGGACAAAATGGAATTGGCCTCGGCCCGCTCGGCAAAATCTCCCTGGGAACTGTCCGAGTTCTATACGCAGGAATTCCGCAAGGACTTGCACCGCCTCAACATCATGCCTCCTTCGGTGTGGTGCAAGGCGACTGATCACATTGAGGAGATGCTCGACTTCGCCAAAGTTATCGCAGACCGGGGCTATACCTACGTTCTTGATACCGGATTGTATTTCGACACAAGCAAAGTGAAGGACTATGGCCGTCTGGCGTTGCTGGACGGAAAGGATCTGCAGGTTGGAGCGCGAATCGAGGCCATCCCGGGTAAGCGGCATCCGGCGGATTTCGCGGTCTGGCGACGCTCGCCTGCCGGCAAGCAACGACTCATGGAGTGGGATAGTCCGTGGGGCCCTGGTGCGCCGGGTTGGCATCTGGAGTGTTCGGTGATGAGCTTGAAGTACCTAGGCCGCCATTTCGACATACATACCGGTGGCGTGGATCATCGCCAGGTTCACCACGTAAATGAAATCGCACAAAACCAGGCATTTCTAAACAGCGATTCCTCGGGCGTGAACGTCTGGATGCACAATGAGTTCCTCATGCTCGACGAAGAGAAAATGTCTAAATCCACCGGGCATTTCTTGCGGCTGGAAAGTTTGATCGAGCGTGGTTTCCATCCCCTTTCGTATCGGTACTTCATCTTAATGGCGAGCTATCGCAAGCAGCTCCAGTTTTCCTTTAAGTCTCTGGAAGGGGCGCAAACCGGACTCCACCGGATGTTGCGGACCGTTTCTGAGCTCAAGGAGAAAGCGGGGCCGCAGGGATGGCTTCGCGCACTAGAGGAAACAAAATTCTCGCGGGGTGCCAGTTTCAGTCTCGTTCGCCACTTATTGGAAGAAGGACTGTCGCCTGACGTGAACCGCGCCCCCGCCCTGGATGAAGCTCTGTCCGACGACTTGAATACGCCCCGTGCTCTGGCGCTGCTCTCTACGTTGCTCTCAGATACAAATCTGCAGCCGGCAACTGTGCTACGCAACGTCGGTTTTTTTGATCTCGCACTTGGCCTCAACCTTCTGGTTACTGCGCCGGAAGAACTGTTAGTGCAGACGGGGGAAACGGGGATTCCTGAGGCCGATATTGAGAAACTGATGGAAGAACGACAATCAGCTCGCAAGAACCGCGATTACCGCCGTGCTGACGAGATCCGGCAGGAACTGCTGAAATCTGGCATTCAGCTCAAAGACACGCCCCAAGGAACAACCTGGGAACGCATTTCCAAACCCGATTCAAGCGACCGCGGGTGAAAATCCACAACCCCGGTTACAGGGGGGCCTACAGCGACCAAAATTCAGGCGTTGCCCTCAAGGTCGCGCATTTGCCAGGCTCTCGCGAAATTGATTGAACAGATCCTCCAGTCGGGAACTGTACCGCACCGGGTAAGGCCGTTTCGTTGCATCCAGTGCCTTGATAGGCTTAGGCAGCCGTTCGCGGTTCGCGAGGAAGCGTCCCCGCGCGGCATGTGCGTCTATAACCCCTTCTTTTTCGTTCACCCGGCGGCCCTTGCGCATCACTTGCACCAGGAGCGGCTCACTATCGGCGTAAATCTCTTCGTCGAGGCCTATGATGTCGTGTGAGAAAACTCCTTTCGCATTGCTGAAGCGAAAGACCTGCTTACTTCCTGGATAGGTGTGCTTCTCCTCGCTGAATTTGGCGGTGTTATGCACTCGCCCACCGACTTCAATTTCGACCAGTTTATAGATCACACTCAAAGCAGGCGCATCCGAGGACGTAGAAAGCGCAGTGCCCACGCCAAATCCGTCGATGCGAGCGCCACTCTCCAGCAAAGACTCAATGCGCTCTTCGTCAAGGTCGCCAGAAACAAAGATCTGGACATCGTTCCAGCCGATCTGGTCGAGTCGGTCGCGAAGCCACGCACTGTCAGCAAGAACGTTACCGCTATCCAGACGAATGCCATGTGGCTTTCGCCCAAGAGCAATGATCTTTTCTACAGCCGCGCGAACGTTGTAGGTGTCCACCAGCAGGGTCGCTTGCGGAAAGACGTCGAGAAAAGTCCGGAACGCTTCTGACTCGTCCGCGTGCGCCATGATCCAGGAATGCGCCTGGGTCCCGTACACGGGGATATCAAAGCGATGCCCGGCGTAGGCATTCGAGCTGCCCTCGCAGCCGCCAACGTATGCGGCGCGGGCGGCGAGCACTCCCGCCGCAATGCCATGCGCCCGCCGCGAGCCGAATTCAATCACTTGCCGGCCAGCCGCGGCTGTTGTAATCCGAGCCGCTTTGCTCGCAATGACACTCTGAAAATTCAGAATTGAGAGCAGGCTGGTCTCGACAAGCTGCGCTTCGACGATCGGGGCTGTCACCCGGAGAAGCGGTTCCCCGGGAAAGTAGATTGTCCCTTCAGGCATTGCGCACACGTCGCCCGTAAACCGGAAGCGCGACAAGTAGTCGAAAAACTCCGAGGAAACATTTCGAAAAACGGGGAGGGCACGAAGATACGCTGTCTCCTCTGCGGAGAATCGCATGTCTTCCAAAAAAAACAGCGCCTGCTCGAGACCAGCCGAAACCAGATAATTTCGTCTACTCGGCAGACTACGAACGTACAGCTCAAACGTCGCCCGCGCCTCAAACCCGCTTTGGACATAGCCGGCCGCCATGGTGAGTTCATACAGGTCCGTTAGAAGGCCGGAAGCTGTGCAATCAGGAATCATGCTCGCTTTTGATTATGCCAGCGAAAGCGGAACTGACCAAATGCGGGGTCTTTCGCTGAGCTACGGCTCCCGACTCACTTGCTACAAATGCGATACTCGTGCTTCATTCATTTGTGGTCTGGTAATTTCCCGGATGACGACAATTCACTGTGACGCGGTTCTGTTTGATATGGATGGTGTGCTGATCGATTCAACTCCAATTGTGACTCGGGTGTGGAGCCGCTTTGCTCTGAAACATGGCCTCGATCCCACAGACGTCGTGAGCCGAGCCCATGGCCGCCCCAGTATTGAGACGGTACGCGAATATTTTCCGAATTCGGACTATGCGCAGATGGGCAGGGAACTCGAGCGGCAGGAGATCGAAGACGTTGCTGGTATCGTTGCGCTGCCTGGATCGTCCGAGCTGCTTAGCAAAATTCCGCTCACGCGATGGACCGTGGTAACTTCGGCCACCCGCGAATTGGCTAGCGTTCGATTGCGAGCAGCGGGCCTGCATATTCCCGCGCAGATCGTAACCGCCAACGATATTGCAAATGGAAAACCGCATCCGGAACCCTATTTGAAAGCCGCAACGGCGCTGGGATTTCCGCCTGCAAAATGTGTTGTGGTTGAGGATGTGCCGACTGGCGTCCTCGCGGGCAAGGCCGCTGGGGCTGGCGTCATTGGGTTGACCACAACCGTAGGCCGGTTGGAGCTGATCGGTGCCGGCGCTAACTGGGTAGTGAGGAACTGCGATGATATTGCGTTGGTAGACGCTAACGCGGAATTGACTCTGGAACTCGCCGATCAAGCATGAGGCCTCCGCGCAGGCCAGGGCAGCACACACCCGATCACTTTGTTTTCCTCGCTTCTGCTTCCGCCAGCCAGCCGCGACGAAGGCCCTCAACTGGAATGCTCGAAAGGTAGGGCTTGATATCAAGAATCGGAGTACCGTCAAGCATGTCTACGCCGCGAACGTGCAATATCGTGCCGTCTCGTCGTAGGAGTTCGACAACAGTCAATCCGATTGGATTCGGACGTCGCGGAGAGCGCGTGGCAAAAACGCCATGTTCACGATTGTCGCTGGGTGGCGTGCCAAGCAACTCGAAGCCTTCAGATCGATCGAACACCCAAATAACAATCAAGTGAGAAAACCCCTCGATATCCTTCAGGCCGGGCCCGAATTCCGGTGCGATTTCGAGTACACCCTCAGCCTCGTGCTTGGTACCCAACCCTTTCGGAATCTCTTTTGTGTTCTTGTACGGCGTTCGCGCGAACCCGATCGGCCGAAACGTAAACATCACGAATCTATCTTAACGCCGCAGAAGACTCAGTTTTCTACTCGTGAGGCTGGACTACTGGACGGTCAAAGTAAGGTCCGCCGTTTGAGAAGGTGTGGCCGGAGACGCATTCATCGTAGCGGTGACCGTCAGATAGTATGTGCCTGGTGGGGTGCCAGGGTTCGCCGACGCCGTTCTTCCACCCTGCAGGCCACCGCCGCAGGAGATCACGAGTGATAACCCAAGCAATGACGCCAGGAGGAGCGCCGCGATGTGCTTCTCTGAGCTGCGAGCTGTCGTTTTGCCGAACAAGATGATCAATCCCTGAAACAACCAAAGGGCAAAGAATGGCTGCCATTTAGATCGCCCGTGTAACCGGTTTGCTGTGACTGCTGCTGTAGTCTCAACGCTCAAACTCAGGTTGGCTGTGCCGCTGCCCGCCGCCACGCTGGTCTGGCTGAGCGAACACGTGCTCAGAGGCGGGCAGCCAGCGTAGGAGAGCGCCAGCGCTTTGGGAAAAGCCCCGCATAATGTGCACGGAGCCACCGTCATTTGAAACTTTGCGGTTTCCCCGGCCGCAATTGATACCGATTGGGAATTCGGAGTGATTGAAAAAGTGAAGTTCGAGTTCGGGTTGTTCGACGTGAAACTCACTGGAACACTGTGCGTAAGACCCGACGGGTCCGTACCAGTTGCCACAATCGTAAAGTTATAAGTTTGAATTTTGTCACTGCCGGCGGTCACACTAAACGGCGCACCATTAGCATTCGGTGTAAGATCCGCGGGGCTCGCGGTGCATATTGGCGGCGCACCGCTACCGCAGCTGAGATTTACAGCGTTCTTATAACCATTCAGGCTGCTCAGCTTCCCTTCGAACGCCACGGTTGCGTTTTGGGCCGCTGTCAGTGATGGATTCGAAATAACCATCCAATAGTCAGAAGCAACGTTGAGCAAGAGACTCTGGCCCTTGCTGGGCCCGTTCGGGACGAACCCGACGATCGTCAAGGGAAATGTTCCAGCCGGAGTGTTCGCATCCGTCGTTATCGTCATCGTGATGCTTACCGGTTTGCTTGCCGTGGGAGTCACTGAGCTTGACGGCTCAAACTTGCAAGTTGTTCCCGATGGCAATCCCGAGCACGACAGATGCACGGGTTCAGAAAATGGTCCGGCTGCGGTTACTTGAAAAGTGATAGCCGGAGAAGTCACTGCAACACCCATGCTGACCGTACTCATCGATGGAGCAGTCAAATTGAAATCCACAACATTGAGTGTGACTGCGGCATCGTGTGTTACGGAATTGCTGTCGCTTCCGACCGTATGAAGGTTGAATGTATAGACTCCCGGTGGACCGCCGGCCGTAATTGCGAATGGCGTACCTGAAGTATTCGGGGATAATGCGCCCGGCTTAGTCGAGCACGTGGGCGGCGCCGCGGTAACACCGGCTCTACAACTCATGTTTACGGCACTGTTGTATCCATCCAAAGAAAAGGCCGATCCCTGGAAAATACCTGGCGAACCAGCAAAGACGGTCAGCGGTGTATTGGAAATAGTAACCAGGTAGTCTGGAGTCGCGATCAGTGGGAACTGCCAGAGACCGCGTCCATATGTCGATGCCCGCAGCCATTTGTCTCGTCCGTCATTGAACATGCTCAGCGCCGTTACCGGGACATTAGGCAGGTATCCTGATAGTCCGCTG
>DASPTU010000054.1:0-65972 GCA_035623255.1 Terriglobales bacterium
CAGAGCCTCCTGATTCTCGACCTTGAACGCTGCACGCGATGTGATCAATGTGTCCGCGCCTGCGCCGATGCGCATGACGGAGTAAGTCGCCTTATCCGCGACGGCCTGCGCTGGGACAAGTATCTGGTTGCGACGTCATGCCGACACTGCAAGGATCCGCTGTGCATGGTCGGCTGCCCGGTCGGTTCCATTCGCCGCCGAAACAGTCTGGAAATCATCATCGAGGATTGGTGCATCGGCTGCGGCCTGTGCGCCAACAACTGTCCGTACGGCAACATCAACATGCATCCCTTCGATGTGCAAGTTGATGACCTGGCGGACCCCGGAAGAAAGATGGCTGCCATTCGAACCAAGGCAACCGCTTGTAATCTCTGCCTCGATCAGGATGAGCCCAGTTGTGTATACGCGTGTCCGCATGATGCCGCCCACCGCGTGAACCCGCGCGAATTCTTTGCCGAGCGCGTGAGCGCCGGCGATGCTTCAGGCGCGAACCAGAGTCGGGCCCAATCCCAAGCCGCAAGGGGACGTTAGTGCTCATCGACCGCACCCATCGCCCCTGGTTCTTTTTCAGCCTTGGCGCATTAACGGTTGCCGCAGTCAGTTACGCGATGTACACCGCCATGGTCGTCGGGGGCCCGCGGGGCGGCAGCGCCGCGGGGCTGGCGTATGGAATCATCGGCTACGCTTTTATGTTGTTCGCCGGACTGATAGGGTTGCGGAAAAAGTACCCGATCTGGCAAGTTGGCCGCGCGACCACCTGGATGCGTGGACACCTTTGGCTCGGACTATTGAGTTTCCCTCTCATCCTGTTTCATGCAGCCTTCTCATTCGGAGCTGGCACTCTCACTCGTACGCTGATGGTGCTCTTTACCATTGTCGTGCTAAGCGGCATCTTCGGTGCCATCTTGCAACATTTTCTCCCCCGCCTGATGACCGAGCGCGTCTCTCTGGAGACCATTTACGAGCAGATCGACTCGGTACGCGGTCAGCTCTTGGAAGAAGCGGAGAAACTGGTCGCGGATTTGCGTTCCGCTCTCGAGGGCGATCTGAGCTTTGCGGACGAGAAGCAGCGCGCCATGGCAGCCTCGGCGGGCACCATTGGAGGGCTGACCTTCGCTTCCGGTCTGGGAGCGAACGACTTCACCAGCCAGCTTGTGGCAGACTTTTGGGACAAGCAACTACGCCCTTTTCTTCTCCACACCGGCAGCCACCAATCCGTACTCGCAGATAAAGCGCAGGCTTCCGGCATGTTCGGCCAGCTGCGAGTACAGATTCCGCGTAGTTTCTGGCCCAAGCTCGCTGACCTTGAAAGCCTCTGCGACGAGAAACGTGGACTTGATCGTCAGCACCGCATGCATCACGTCCTGCATGGCTGGCTGTTCGTCCATATCCCGATCTCCTACGCTCTGCTACTCCTCGCTGCGGTGCACGCCGTCTTCGCGCTGAGGTATTAGACATGTCACGCGTGCGCACAGCCAAATCGGTAGCCAAGCGGATTGACCTGCAGTACTTTGCCCGCCCTTACCCATTCCGGAAGTGGAGATTCTGGCTGTCGATTTCTGTACCAGCCATCGCTCTGGTCTGGATTCTCGGCGCCACGTTGCGCGGAGAGAATAAGGTCTACAGCAGCGGCCCTGTTTCCGAAGCCCATGCCGTCTTTGGCGACCGTTGCGCTCTTTGCCATATCAGCAAAGCAGGATTTCGCGCGCCAGTACCCGATAGCACGTGTCTGGGCTGTCACACTGCGCCAGCTCACAATCAGCGCCAGATGTTTCTCCCCGCTTGCAGTTCTTGCCACCTCGAGCATCGCGGCGCGGTGCGTCTGGCCGCGGTGGCCGATACCGGTTGCTCCCAATGCCATGGCGACCTGAAATCGAATGATGGTGTCGTACCCTACAATCGACACGTTTCAGGATTCGACAGTCATCACCCCGAATTCGCCGCCGTGCGGGCCGCCCGTGATCCCGGTACCATCAATCTGAACCATTACGTTCACCTGCAACCCACGCTCCGCGGACCTTCGGGCAGCGTGCAAATGAAATGCGAAGACTGCCACCAGCCGTTGAACGTTGAGGGGCCGTGGCCGTACTCAGTGGCGACGGTGCAGCCGGCGAGCCAGCAGCCAGTAGACGTCGGGGCGGCCGCCAATCAGGAGAGAAAGCGTCGTAGCATCGAAGCTGGGCCGGGCGCCTATATGACACCCATCAAGTACGTAAATCAGTGCGCCGCCTGTCACGTGCTTCAATTTGATCCCTTGATCGCAGTACCCGCCCCTCATACCAAACCCGAAGCAGTGCATGCGTTCATCGTCGGGAAGCTGAAGCAGTATGTCGCGGAGAACCCCTCGGTCGTAAGAAGCGATCCCGGCTCCTCGCTTTCCTACAACGAGCAAGGGCCGCGCAACTTTTTGCGGCCGCTTGGCGAAACAACTGACCAGCACAATGTGCTCCGTTCCAGTACTCACGCGCAAACCGCAACCGAGTGGGTCCAGCAGAGAACCGCAGCAGCCGAGAAACTGCTGTGGAGCAAGAACTGCCGCATCTGTCACGAATCGACAGAGGGCGGGGGCGATACGCTTCCAACTTCAGTCACGGCAATCATTCCCTCGCGCTGGTTCCCACACGCGGAGTTTGATCACGAGAAACACCGGATGATGTCATGTCTGGCCTGCCACAATCGTATTCCGCAGAGCCGGCTCACGTCCGACGTTAACATTCCAGGAATCCAGCTCTGCCGTGACTGCCATAAAGAAGGAGGGCGCAAGGTAGGCGCTGCGCAAGGCGGCTGCTTCGAATGCCACAGCTATCATGACTGGCGCAATGAGAAACGCACGCAAGGGAACTTCGACCTCACACGCCTGCGTGAGGTTAGCCCGGCAGAAGCCCAGGACGATTCCGCAAGCCGGCCGAACACAAAGTGATCACCACCAGTTCTGGAATCTGCGTACCAATTCCTTTAGTGAGGATGGCAAGGCTGGCTGCTCACGGTTTTCGGTAGTTCGTGGTTCCGATGGTGGACCAGGCGGCTCATCCGCGACGGTGTAAAGCTGTCCATTCTGCAGATAAAGGCCGTGCAGTTCCTGTTTGTTGAAGGGCCGTGAACCGCGGCGTCCGAACACAGCCAACTGGTTTCCTGATTCATCAACCGCACGGTCGCGGTCGATACCACGTGAGACAGCCAGTGCAGATCCAGAGCCCCGATATGTGGCAATCAGTTTTGGCATCGGGCGCGGACTGAATCCCGCGAAATTAGGATCCTCCTCTGGCCCAAAAAGCTGCACCACCTGCAATCCGTTTTTTCCATCTGCAACAAACGCGAACAGGCTGGAGCTTACCATACCCAGCTTAACGTCGTTGCTGTCGTTCAGCTTGCCACCCGCATTGAAGGTTTGATCGAGCCGCGGCTGCTCCGGATGCTCGATATCTACCATGGCCAACCCGTGCTTCCCCTGCGCAACATAAGCATAGGTTCGAGCAGTGTAGATATTTCGGGCGTCATCCAGGGGAAGCGATACCTTACTTACCGCAACCGGTTTCGCCGGATCTGTAACGTCAACCACTTTCAGTCCCGCACGATCTACGATGAACGCATAGCGGAACTGCACCGCGATGCCAACAGGCCGGTCCAGCTCCGGAGCACCGATCTGGGCCGTCACTTTCGGTTGCAGAGGATTGTCCAGATCCACTACCACCAAACCGGCATCAGCAAGCACATAGGCGTAAGTGCCGACAAAACCGATCCGCCGTGCTCCGTTGAGCACACCGCCAGGATTGAAAGCGAGCGCCCGCTTGAGGAAGTTATTGGTCGGATCGCCATCCAGCAGCGTGCCCACTCCCGGAGTCTTGGCTTTCAAATTCGGCTCACCTACGATCACCAGACCCTCATACTTGTCGGCTATATACAAAAAGCCGTACATCAAGTGAGCACGCTGCTCCTCGTTTTCGGGCCGGTGTGTGCGTAGGGGATCCACTGCGAGCGTGCTCGGTGAAGCGACCGCCTGCGCATACTTCGTTTTCACATAAAAGCGCTGACCGATGGGCGACACCGGCGCAGTGATAGTGCGCTCGGAGAAATCCTTGTCATCAACATTCGCGATGTCGTAAACTCGCAGCCCGCCTTTGCCGGTTGCCGCGTACAAATATTCGCCGCGTGCCTGCACATCAAACACCTTACCCGCGTGGCGGTATCCTTCGGACAATTGGTTATTCTTCTTTTGAAACTGCGCGTACTCGTCCGGATAGACCACCTTCTGAAAGTCGCTGCCATAAAGCGTTGGCGGTTCGTCATGTTTCGCGACAGCCACGGCGGTATAACCTTTATTGCCGTTTGCCACGTAAATGTACCGCCCCATGAAGTTCATAAAGCCGCCGCCCAGCAGGGTTACTTGGGCGAGCCATGCGTTGTTGTTGTTGTCACGGGAGACGTGGCAATCCGTGCAGGCGCGGGTTTCGCGGGCCCGCACCGTATGCGGAACAAATGGGCTGAAAGCCTGCCCGCTGAAGCCTTCGGCCGAGACCGTCTGCTGTTGGTAGTAGCTCCAATCGCGATCTGCATTTTGCGAACTGACCAACACGGCACAGGCCGACCGGATCGGCGCTATTCGATGCTTGGTGACGGTCCCATCCACTCCCAACATGTACATGTCATCTCGCAAGATCTGGAAGTTGTAGGAAATGTAGTTTCGCGTCACCAGTCCTTCGTTATGCAGCATGGGCGTCTTCTGGTTCGCCGTTTGCTGAAGATGACAACCAAAGCAGGTCGGTAACCAAGCCGAATGGCAGGCGTAGCAGGTCATCCGCTGATTGCTGTGAGCGAGTGAGGAATCGTCGGACGCGGTTCCCCAGGTTTTTCCGTCAGTCTGGATCGTCTTTGCTAACCGCGATTTTTCGTTGTAATTCGGATGGCCGGGACGAACCGTATCGAAAACCTGGACCACCTCCCACTCCTGTCCCTGGTTGATCATTGAGCGCTGATACAGACGGTCATCTTTCCAATAGAAACGCCGCTCTTTCCAAGGTGTTCGCAGGGCGCTCAGGTCAGTACCTCCCCTTGGCGCCGCGGGGCCGGAGGTCTTCAGCGTTGCGCGTTGATTGATTGTGCCGTGACAATCGATGCAATCGATTTCTACAGCATTACGCGTCTCGCCATACAGCTTGCCGTTCCCGTGACTATCCTGTGAAAAATGGCAGTCCTCGCAATGCATCCCTTTTTCGAGGTGGATGTCTTTCAGGTGTACTGCTTTGTTGAACTTGTCGGGATCATTCGGTGCAATTGTTTGGTTGTTGGTATCGAGTAGGTTACCCTGACGATCGTGTTTGTAAACCGCGCGGAAGAGCCAGCCGTGAGTATGAAAATCAGCGAACTGAGTGTTATTCAGGCTTGCGAGAAACTCTTTTCCGCCTACGACGTCCAGAAATTTCGGATCGGCCCAGCGCCCCCGTGGCGCGGCCCCTTCCGGGTTACGCGCCTGCACCTTGGCGCGTTCTTCTGCACTAGGGTCGTGCTGCTTTTTCGGATACATCTTGTCGCCATCGATTTCGTTGTCCCACCACGTGTAGCCGTAGTAGGTGGCGACCATATTGGTACCGGGATGCATGTGGCAAACGAGACATTGGCTTGATGGAATGGAGCGCGTGAACTGGTGTTTGATGGGATGGCCCGGCTGTCCTTTCGGAATTGTGGGGTCAGAAGTCGCGCTTTCGCCTGAATGCCCAAACTGCGCATAAGGACCCGAATGCTCGGCGGACCGGTCATTTGCATATACCACGTGGCAGCCGCTGCAACCGCTGGCGCGGTAATCGCCAGGCTGGTCGTTTGTACCCGGCAAGTAGAGTAATGGATCGTACAGGCGGGTCTTCTGCAGGCCGAGGAACACCGGGTCCGTACGTAATTCGGTTCCGAAGCCTCGGTCACTGAGCTTCACATCTGGACGCCCGGGATCTTCTTCCAGATTGGGGTTCCCCACTTCTCCCTTCTTCTGTCCCCCTCGTTCAAAGACCCGTAGCACATTGCTGGGCTGCGAAATTTCCCATCGCTCGAGCGGTTCGAGATAAGGCAACACGCCCTTCGTGCGCGTCTCCTCTGGAGTAGGAGCCGGCACTGAGTTCATGCGCTGCGGAATCCCGTTGCGGTCGTAACTTTCTCCAAAATGCGGGTCCTTCAGCGGAAATGAACCATTGTTGTAGAGCGCTGCGCCCCAAAGCATGGCTCCATGGGTCATCATGCTCGTACGCACCCGCAGAAGCTCAGTGGTGTGACAGCCGGAAGTGCCACACGTCTTGTCCGCAACCCGCAAGTCAGCAGGATTTACAAATTGAATGTATTGAGGGTCCTCTTTCAGCCACCGGGTGTAGGCGCGCACCGGGTTATTGGAACTGCGCTCGTCTTCCGCAAACCGTGCCCGTGGATGTGCCTTCCGCTTGGCCTCGTCATAAGGCCCGGAACCCGCTTTCGAATCTGGCGGTACGGAGACCCCCGGATCGCCACCATGACAATCGGTGCATCCCAAACGTACGGTGCCGGTCTGGTGCATCGTCGGGCTATCAGTTGTGGTGTGGCAGCTGATGCAACCCGCAGACTTGCGGTCTGCGTCTGCTTGCGACTGCTCTAACAATACTGATCCTTGAGAGGACTGCTCCTGCGCCAGGGCAACAAAGGAACGCGTTCCAAATCGAAGGACTGCGCAGGTTCCCGCCAGGCAAACTGCCGCGATGATCAGAGCACCTTTCAATTTTCCTTCGTGAAACTTCATATTGACCCGCGAACTTAGAACTGAAATTTGATCTTCGCAAACCCTGAGATCAAGCTTTTTGGATTGAACACCTGTTCGAACCCCTGCGCCGGAATCAGTCCCGAAGTCCCTGCAGTGATCACGATGTTTTCGCTCAAGGGAGGGCGATATTCGAAACCCAGGCCAACGTCGGTGCCGATGTTGTGCGTGATTGGCGACTGAAATAACACCAGTTCCAGTGGCTCCGTGCGATCGAAGCGCAAATAGCTCCCATTGACGAAAGCTCGTAATTTCGGCGTGACGTTGAAGTCAATTCCTGCGTTGTAAAGAAAAAGTCCCGGATTCACGAAGTTGGCCTGCCCTTCGAATTTGTTCGAGCGCAGATTGACCAGCAAACTCCCCGGCGTCGTAAGCCCCACCCCAGTACCGGTGAGGCGAATCCCCTCGCTATCCCAGAAACTGAAGGCGCCCCCCGCAAAATTTGTGTCGTCGACGATTGTGTCGAAACCGCGCGCAGTATCGTCGCGGCGCGATGTTCCGGTGCGGTTGTTGCCATCGCCGGATTGGAAAAGGAATGAGCCTCGAAACCGTATCCAATTCTTGTCTACGGAGAGCTCGAGGGCGCCAAGTTGCGCGTTGATGTTCACGCGACGTGCGGCGATCGGGTTGAAATCGTCGTGGCCCAGTGCTTGATAAAAAGCATGACTCACGTTGATGGGGCCAATGTGTCCGTTGCTCGTCCAGCCGATGTAGTAGGCGCGAATGCCGTGAGTAAGAATGCGATCGGTTACAACCGCGCCGATCGGTGCCGGGCGCACCAGAAATCCGTTGTCGTCGAAGTGAACCGTCGGATCATCACGGTTGTAATGAAAACTGAATTCTGTCGTATATCCCTTTGCCAGAAAATCCTGGATGTACACATTTCCGACCGCGACCTGCTGGTGTCTCGGTTGAAACGTGTTCAACTCGCTATTTGTGTTTTTCTCCAGAAGGTAGAAGTAGGCAAGGTTGTAGCTGATCCGATTGGAGCGCAGGTTTCCGAAAAGACGCGCACCGGGCTGTTCATCGGAAAACAGAAAACCGCGGAAATCGCTATTGAACTGTTGAATGCCAACGCGGAGGGAAATGAAATCAAAATTGGGCGACAGGTCGTGCAACTTCGCTTCGACAAATCCCTCCTGCAGGCCAATATGACTGTCAAACCTATTGATTCCTGCGGCTGGATTGATGTCGACCAACCCTCGCTCCCGAGTCTGCAAGAAGTTCAAGTTGAACGCAGGGGTGAAGCGGATGCGAAAATCTGCCGGCCGGAAGGAAGTGTCTCCACGAGAAAGATCGGCTGATAGGAAGAATGTCTCAGACCCGAACCCTTGTTCACCTTTGCCGAAAAAATTGTTCTCGTTCGGCTGCTCGGCCGTAATTCCACTCGGCACGGGCAACCGGCGCACATCCACGATTGATTCGCTGGTGCCGGTGAAATCGAAGAACCAGCGCTGGCCAAAAATTGGATAGTCGCCCTTCAGCTTGTTGCGGTTGAATGGATCATACCAGTGTGATTTAACGTAGGGGAACTCTCCTGGTTTTTCATAACGCTGCCAGCTGGGCATTTCCACTGTCCACCGATACGGTTGGGCGACATATGCTACCGACGACGCCGGTTCCGCTTCTGCCTTCGCCTCCTCTGGTTTCGCTTCCTCCGGCTTCGTCTCGACTGGTGGCTGCTGTGGCTGCGCGCTGCGAACGCCCGGATAAGCGCCGCTTGGATTTTGCTCCTTCTGCTCTCCACCGGGCTTACCGGGAAGATTGCGTGTGGGGACCTCGGTAGGTGGCGCTGCGGGGCCTGCTGGCGCTGCGCCTGCCACCGACTCCAGCTTGATGCTGATTTCAAGAGCTTGTCCTGCAGTTAGAGACAGCGTAGCAGGAGCACGCGGTCCATATCCCGCCCCTGAGGCCGTAATGTCGTATGATCCGGGTGGAAGGTCGCGCAGCCTGAATATTCCTTCCGAATTGCTGACGGCGGTGTAAGTTTTGTTGGTGGCGCGAGATCGGGCCGAGACAGTCACCCCGTTCACGGGGCGCCCGTTCTCATCCTTAACCGTTCCCAGCAGCGCGGCTGGTTTGGCAGAGGCAGTCGGTGATTTTCCGGGGATTCGCGGCTCCTGTCCGGTAGCGGAGACTTGGGTAATGGCAGTCCAACAAACAAGCGCGACAATGGCGCGTTTGCAGCCTGACCAGCCAAGTCGCTCTCGGCTCACTGTGGCGAAGCCCTCCCCAGGGTTGCATCGGAAAACGGCAGAGTTAGCTTAGTGCCCCTTAAGTACCGGAGTCGGCAGTTTTACCATTTGCTACTGCACTTTTCAAAGAAATATTTTGTCCAGGAATTCTGCGGAACCCTGTCGGCGGACCAGCCCTATGCCGCCTTCTCCGCGCGTGCTTCCGCGCGGGCCCGCTTCACGTCGTTGATGTCTCCCATGACGATGACGATTGAGCCATCTTGCAAAACCTGATCGCCTCCTGGGTTCACGACGAAGTCTGGGCTCTGGCGCGAGTCGGAGTTTTTGATAGCCAACGGCAACAGCTTGTAGCGCAAATTGAGATTTAGATGGTTTAGCGATGCGCCGCTCCAACCGGAACCCTCCGGGATTTCGATCTGCTCGACCCTCACCGTTCGGCCATGTTCCTTGAGCATCAGATCGAGAAACTCCACCACCTGAGGCCGCAACACTTCACTAGCCAGCCTCAATCCGCCGATGCGGTTGGGAGAAACTGTAGAATCTGCGCCCGCCTTCAGCATGCGATCGGAAAATCTCGCTTCGTCGCTGCAACGTGCCACGATGCGAATCGATGGATTCTTTTGTCGCACGAGAAAAGTGATCACCAGATTGTCTTTGTCGGTGGATAAGCCGGCAATCAGGCCCTTGGCCTGCCCGACCCTCGTATAGTCGAGCACTGCTTCGTCAGTGGCATCCCCGATCACATAAAGAACGTCGCGACACGTTTCCCGAAACTTCTGCACCGGGTCTTCATGGCTCTCGATCACGACATAGGGAGTCCCTGCGGCCTGCAGCTCTGCCGCCACATACCTTCCCGTATCACCTAGCCCGCAGACAATATAGTGATCGGTCAGTACGCTGATCTGCTTCTCCATCTTGCGCCTCCAGAACAGGTTGCTGAGTTCGCCCTCGACCAAAAACGCCGTAACCACGGAGAAAACGTAGACCATCGTAGCTACGCCAAATAGCACAATGAAAATGTTGAAAACTCTGAGCCCGGGATTATGACTGGTGTCGATGATCTCTTGGTATCCCACCCCCGAGAGCGTGATCACCGCCATGTATACGGCCTGAAGGAAGGTTACGCTTGGCCCACCAAAAGCCAGATAGCCACTGATGCTTACAACCGAGATCGTCAGTAGCGCCAGGAGTGAGTAGGTGAGCCTTCGACGCAGATTCATGCGTGTTTCCGGTGGGGGAGGAGACGCATTTTAGCATGTTTTTCCCATGTTTCCGTCGCTCTCAGACCATGAAGGCACGAGCGTGCACATGAGGGAAAAGATTAGGAAGGGACTGCAAACTTTTGCAGTTGATGTTCGCCGCAACTATTCCGGAATCCTGAGGTGCGCGACTACTTGGATCAACCTATGGCCTAATTCTGTGAGTTCGGTCGCCATTCTGGGGTCCCTTAAACCGCGTCCGCTCAGGAGATCTAGGCTGGTTCGGCCATTTGGGCTGTGCCAGTCCCGGAGCAATCGGCCGGGCCTACCGTATATTCAAATCAGGGTAATAAGCGAAGTTTGCGATTGCAATTTGCTCTTTGCCTGGAAGGTAGAAGCCAAATTTGCCTGCGGCAAGATTCTTGCCCGGCGAACTCCATTTATCCAGCAGAACCCAATTTTGTCCTTCCTTGATCTGATGGACGATTTCGCCAGCCGATACGCGGATTTGGATTGACTGCAGAGTCTTCTTCTCAAATTTGTGAGGTGTCTTGATTTCGTCTATCGCTTCGCCGTTGCGAATTACCGATCGGTAAAAATATTTGTCATCCACTTCGAAGCGGGTGTAGCTGTTGGCATCTGCGTAGTTCAGGACCCACTGCAGGCGCTTGCCTTTCTCGAGGCTGACGGCAAAGGAAAAAATGCCCGAGCATGGTGCTGCTCCAAACAGCACAAACGCGCCTCCTCGGCGGACGTAGCTGTTGTTTTCCGGTTTCCAGCCCGAGGGGTCATCCCATTTGTCCATGCCTTCAGGGTCAAGCACGAGATCGATTTTTCTTGTTTGTCCAGCAACAACATCCAGGCTTTTAGTACGAATTACGTCTCCATTGCTTCGTGTCGTGAGTGTGTAAGTTCCCGGGTTCAGGTTCAAGGCTGCCCCGTTAGTCACCTTGATGGGCAGTTCCCCACCTTTGATCAACGTCAGCTGCGCGTCTGCCGGCGAGAAGTTGATCTGCAATTCCCCCGTGGATGCCTGCAGCAACGCTTCCGCACCCGCTATCGATGTTTCAGAGCCTGCCGCAAACCGCTTTTGCAAACGCTTCGCTTCGAAGCGGTCCTTGCGCAGAGTTATCACGTGGTCGCCGGGAGTAATCTCGTCAAGCTTGAGATTGCCATCCCCTAGCACAGTTCCGACAGCTTTGTCATCCAGAAGGACCTGTGTTCCACTTGGCGCCCCCCGAATGCTTAATGCGGCAAAACGCGGAATGGGTATGAGGTTGAACGTCACCGTAATCTGTTCGCCCTTGCGAACTACAACTTTCCGCGGTGACACCTCTTGGAAACCGGGTTTGGCAACCGAGACGAGATACGCCTTCGGTTCCAGGTTTGCGATCCGAAGTTGTCCACCACCCTTCGTTAGCGACTTTTGCGCTCTCCCGTTCACTAATACCTGTGCGCCGTCTTGCGACGTTCTAACCAGCAGCGCGCCGATGTTCGTGCCAGACTGCAGGAACGTAGTGAGCGCCGGCGGGCCGCCGACATCAAGCGAAAACTGGTACTGATCGCCTGCATTTCTTATGAATAGCTGGTGGGCACCGGGTGGAATATCAAGCAACTCCAAGCCCCCTCGAGGGACCTTCGCCGGCGCCTGGTCATCGAGATGTACTTCGGCCTCCGGTTCACTGCAGTACACGTTCACGCTACCAGCCAGGTTCCCAACCACTACCGCCAGGACTCTCTTCGCGGTAATTGGTCCCACCACCGTTGGAGCTGTTCCCTCGTTCACCAAAAACGAAAAGTCAGCACTTCCTTGCGATCCTTCGAACTTAAGCCGGTGATTGCCCGGCTCGACATCCTGAAACAATTGCTCGCCGTCCATGTTCGTGCCCAGAGAATCGTCCAGAAACACCGTCCCTGTGCCGGTGTCGGAGGAGACCTTTACGACTGGCAAAGCTGGTTGCAAGGTGAGGGAAATTGAGTCGGGCGTATTCGACTCGACGTTCAGTGAGGTCCTTGCAGATTGATACCCGGTGAGTTCAGCCTCGACTTGATAGTTGCCATCGGGTAAATCGACTTGCAAATCGGAAGTGCCGCGGACCTCCGTGTTAATTCGGACGGTCGCGCCTGGCGGTGACGTCTTTATGCTCACATGGCGGAGAACCGCGGCTGTAGACGAAGTCTTCTTCGGAGCCGGTTTCGACCAAAAGCTAATGCCAAGCCCGATGACCACAAACCCCGCCACTGCGACAAGCAGAACAGTTCCCCACTTTGCGAGTAGCCAACTTTGCCCCTGTGCATACTTCGGCCTGGAGGCGGCTGCAACTTGACCCTTTGGAGAAACCGGTCTTTGCGCCGCCGGGATGGGCTTCGCAGGTATAGCAACTGGCTTATCCACCTTTGGCGGTACGCTCGGCGGCGAACCTCCTGCCGATCGCACGGCAGGAGGCGACACCTTTCCAGCCGGGGCTTGCACCTTTGCCGCTGGAGGAGCATACGCAGGCCGGATACCCGCCAGCTTAGCGGGATCCAGGCGAGCGGCTTCAGGTGGCCTTACGGCGGGAGGGGGTTCCGGCTTTGAACGCGATGCCGGTTTTGCAGGGCTTGCGACCGGTGCAGATGCCGGTGACGGAGGTCGGACAGGAATATTTTCAATCGGCAATTTATCCGCCTGCGCCTTACCCACAGCCCCTTCGGAGTCCACAGCTCTTGCAGTTGTGCCCAGCTTGTCGGTGGCTGGCTCTGCTGGCTTCTGCCCCTGGGTACCTGACTCGCGCATCGCGGAAATCTGGTCTGTTATCTTTTGCTTTAACTCATCTATTGTGGTATGGAGCTTTTGATCACTCCCGTAATCTCCTTCAATACGAGATACTTCCGCCAGCATGGATTGCAGCTTGGCCGGATCCAGCATCTGTGTCTTGTCCGCATCCGCCATGACCGTGATATCTATGGTTGGACTTTCCGCGGCTGGTGATTCTTTCGCCGGCGTTCGCAGGCTGTTGTTAGCCGCCGATTGAAGCGCCTGGTAGCTCTGCCGTAGTTCCGGTGATGCTAACGGCACAATTGCCGCAGCAGAGGCCAGTATCCTCAGAGCCGCCTCGTATGATTGAACTGTCAGCAACAGGCGCGCGTCCCGAAGTGTGCTCTGCAGTTTCTTATCAGCGGCCTGTGCTCGCTTGCTTTCAATTTCTCTCTGCAACAAGGCGAGTTCGGTCTGAACTGTGTCGTTCGCCGCCGGCGAGTTCCGAAACCCCTCGTAAAGTGCGGTGGCGCGGGCGTCATCCCCGTTGGCTAGTGCGTTTCGGACATGCTCCTTCAGTTCCATCACCGCCAGCATCGCCTGCTGTCGTTGCCGCTTACGCTGCAAAGCCTGGCGAAACTTCGTGGATTTTCCAAGCTGGGTGCTCTGGCTCTCGAGAAACTTGACCGCATCCCCATACCGGTCCTGCCGCTCAAGCCGGTCCGCAGTCGCCACAGCCTTTTCTACCGCTGCATTGAACTCGTCGATACGGCGTTCAATATCGACGAGAACGATCTGTAGTTCCTGGTCCGCGAATTCCTGCAGCGCAGATTGCAGCAGGGCTTTCGCTTCCACATACTTGTCTTGTGAGGCTAAGCTGCGGGCCTGTTCTGCTATGGCGTCGACTTTACTCCGCTTCGCGAGATTTTCGGATTCGGTCTGCGCAAACTGCAGCAGTTCATCGAACTCGCTCGACGCAGTGTCTCGGCGCGCAGCTTCCAGGATCGCAATGGCTGCAGAATAATTCTTGGCGCGAATTGCTTCACGGGCGCGTCGGATGACCTCCGTTTTTTGTTCTTCCTGGCGCTTCGCTTCTATGCTTTGCTGCACCATCACGATCATGGCATCCAGCGAGCGCTCAGACGGGTATTTCCCCTGCGCACTCTGCAGCACGGTCATGGCTGCCTCTGGCTGCCCGGCATCGAGCAGTCTCCGTGCTTCGGCCGTTTGTTGTTCGATGTATCGGCGCTTTTCGCTCTCTACCCTCTGCTTATCGACCATCGACTTGAGCTTGAGCAAGCCGCGATCCTCGGGATACATCTGCAAACCTTCCTGGATCCTGGCGCCGGCGGTCACATAATCTTCTTTAAGCAGCACCTCCTGAATTTGATTGGTGAGACTTTCCAGTTGGTGACGTTGGCGCTCTTGCTGTTCCCCTGTCTTGGCAAGGGCAATCAATTCCTGCACAACTCCCATCGAAGGATCGACCGTTTCCGCTCTCTTCAAAGTCTCTAGCGCAGCCGCGAAGCGCCGAGCTGAAATCTGTTTTCTTGCCTCCCCAAGAAGCTCTTGGACCTGCTTCTGCTTTTCATGAGCAGCGAGTTCCTGGTTGATTACAAGTTGCATTGAGCGGAAATCTGAATTTTGCGGATCGACCGTAAGCCCTTCTTCTATGGCCTGCCGCGCACTCTCGAGATCACCAGCCTCCCGTGCGAGGTCAGCGCGCTGCATCAGTTCATTGAGCTTGGCCTCGCGCCCACTGCTTTCCTGAATCGAGTCACGGAGTTGAACGATGTGCGTATTACTGGGATCCAGTTCGGATGCCTGGTTGAGAAAGTCCATAGCCTCCGAAGTATCGGACTGCGCTAAAGCATGCTCCGCCTGAGTCAGCAGTTCCCTTGCCCGCTCGCTGCGCTGCTGCTTCTGAATCTCTTGCTGTACTTCGCGCAGCCTCACATTGGCCCGGGCATTCTGTCGATCTCGCTTCAGAACCTGCAGTAATTGCTCTTTCGCTCTTGCCCACTGGCGCTGGGCCGCAGCCGTCTCGGCAGCCTGCAGATATTCAGAAATTCTTTCTCGCCTCCACTTTTCCAGGACCTGGCCGAGATCCAGCGCTAGCTCTTCCGCGGTCTGGTAGCGCTGCTGCGGATCTTTTGCCAGGGCACGCTGCACGATTTCATCCAGCGTCGGCGGGCAGTTCTTTAGCAGCCCACTTAAGGATGGCGCCGGCTCGTGCAAGGTCTTCATCAACATCTCGCCGGTATCTTTGCCCTCAAACGGAATCTTCCCGGTCAGCAACTGAAATAGCAGGATGCCGATGGCAAAAATGTCGCTCCTCGCGTCGACATTCGAGCCGTTGATCTGTTCCGGCGACATATACTCAAAACTGCCAATCATCTGCCCCGGTCGGGTCAGCTTTTGCATGCCCACCCGGGCGATGCCAAAATCCACGACTTTCGCGGTCCCGTCTTTGAGAATCACTATGTTGGCGGGCTTGAGGTCACGATGAATGACGTCATGCTGGTGAGCGTATTCCACCCCTTTACAAACTTGAATGATGATGTCCAGTTTGTCTTCTAGAGAAACTGAGGCGCGATTATGCACCAGCGATTCGAGGCTCTCGCCATCCAGTAACTCCATGACGAGATACGGGTGGCCATCTTCTATGCCGAGGTCATAGATTGTGACAATGTTCGGATGCTGCAACTTACCAACAGATTGCGCTTCGAGGTTGAAGCGCTTCAGCATCTCCGGGTCTCCCTCCAGCGCCGCCGTCGTCATCTTGATGGCGACATACCGGCCGATCCCCGGGTCGATCGCCTTGTAAACCACACCCATGCCCCCGCGGCCGATGACATCAACCACTTCGTACTTGCCTATCTTCTTGCGCTGGACGTCGCCGATCGCCATGCACCCGCCACAATCATGGAGGTTTACCTCACCCCCACACGTACCTTCCGAGATCCACCCCAGGGGGTCACTTCAGGGGAACAAGCGGCGGCCATCATACCACTAAAAGCAGCTTTTTCCAGGGTAGTTCCGGGTGCCAGCTCCAACCTAAGCAATTGAATTCAGTGCAGATCGAGGAAGCATCTATCCTTCCCGCAGCTTGTAACCAGCCAAATTGCCTAAACCATCGTAGGCGGCGTACTTGTACGCCTCGCTCAGAGTGGGGAAGTTGAAGACCTGGTCGATGAACTCGTCAATGGTGCGGTTGTTGTCCAGAACCAGCATTCCGATATGAATCAGCTCGGTTGCGCTCTCCCCAATAATGCTCACCCCCAGAAGTTTCTTGTCAGGGCGCGCAAAGATCAGCTTAACCATGCCCGCAAGATCACCGGTGATGTGCCCGCGAACATTGTTTGCGTACAGGGCCCGCCCCACACAGTAATCAATTTTCTTGTCCCGGCAGGATTCCTCCGTCTCGCCAATAGCTGAGATCTCGGGGATCGTGTAAATGCCCATCGGCAACATGGCGGCAACGCGCTGCTTGTACTTAAAGCCGAAAGCATGGCACACGGCGACGCGTCCCTGTTCCATTGAAGTGGATGCCAGCGCCGGAAAGCCGACCACGTCGCCTGCCGCATAGATGTGTTCCACGGTCGTGCGATAGTTCTCGTCAACCGAAATATATCCCCGCTCATTGATGGACAACCCTGCCTTCTCCAAACCGAGACCATCAACAGCGGCGCGCCGCCCGGCCGCGAACAACACCGCGTCGGTCTGCAGCGTCCTCCCGCTGCTCATCAAGACGTCGACACCGGACGCGTTTGTTTGGACCTTCGCAGGGCGCTCATTGAAGCAGAACCGCATGCCCAGGTCGGAGAGCCGCTGCCGAAGACGCTCAGAAATCTCCCTATCCAAGAATGGCAATAAGCGGTCTCTGCCATCTACCAACACAACCTCTACTCCGAGCGCCATGAAAATAGAGGCGTATTCGCAGCCAATCACCCCGCCGCCGATGACCACTAGACTCGATGGGATTCGATTCATTCGCAGAAACGTGTCAGAGTCGAACACGCGGACATCGTCAAAAGCGATTCCTGCCGGGCGATGCGGCTTGCTTCCGGTCGCAATAAGAATCACCTGAGCGTGCAGTTGGCGCACACCGTTCGAGCCGGAAACTGATACGGTGTTGGCGTCTTCGAAAGAAGCCTCTCCGTGGACTAGCTCGACATGATGCAGCGAGAGATTCTGCAAGATCCTCTGCCGCTCCATCTCAACGACTTCCCGCTCGTGGTGCATAAAATCATGGATTGTAAGGTTTTCTTTGAGTGAATAGTCGATACCGTACAACCCACGTTGCTTCAGGCCGGAGAAGTACAGCGCTGATTCACGAAGTGTTTTGCTGGGCACCGTACCAGTATTAGTTGAGCTGCCGCCCACATACTGTTCCCGCTCAATAATAGCGACGCGCTTGCCGAAGTAGGCGGCCTGGGCGCCAGCCTTCTCTCCAGCTGGCCCGCAGCCGATCACGATGAGATCAAACTCACTTGCGCCCATTCATCCTCCAGCAATGCAGAAGAAGCGTGATCGCCCTTTAAGCGCAGAAATTCTAGCAGGTACCTCTCGGTTGTCTGGGGTCGTACTCTGCCATATAATGCCGCGGGGTTTTTGCCATGCGCTTAGAGCGTTGTTTGGCGCTGGTTCTGTTCCTCTCCGCCAGCGTCTGGTGCCAGGTTTCACCGAAAAAGAGAATAGCGATTTTCGATTTTGACAACGCTGCTGTCCAAGGTGGCGTAAGCACGGGTTTCTTTCAGACTAACGGTCCCGATATCGGAAAGGGTGTGTCCGAACTCCTGATCGCGAAACTTGTCCAAGACGGTACCGTGACGGTGATCGAGCGCAGCGCGATCGACAAGGTTCTCGCCGAGCAAAACCTCACCAACAGCGACCGTACTGATCCGGTTACAGCCGCGAAACTCGGCAGAGTGCTCGGGGTAGACGCCATCGTGTTGGGCACGATTACGCACTACGAGTACGACGAGAAAATCAAGGGACATGCGAACCCTTTTCCTGGAATGGTGGGCGCTAGCAGCGGAACCAAAGCCAAGTACGACATTCGGGCGAAAATTGCGATTAGTGGCCGGGTGGTGAGTCCTGACACGGCGGAAGTCTTGTCGGTATGCGAAGGAGTGGGTGAAACCAACCGCAAGAACGTCAAGACCGATCTCCGCGACGTGGGGGGCCGAGTGCTCATGGCGAGTGGTGCTAACAGCCCCGTCATGTCTGAATCAGTGGACAAAGCGGTCGCACAACTGGCTGCGTCACTTGAACCGCAGTTCGCAAAACTCCCACAACGCTCGCCCGTGATTGATGGCCTTGTCGCCGACGCTAGCGATTCGGGGAAACTGGTGCTGAACGTTGGTGCACACGATGGCTTGCGAGTTGGAGACCACCTTCAGGTGTTGCGGGCCGGCAAGGAAATCCACGATCCAGTGACTGGCAAGCTGCTAATGCGGGACGACACTCTCCTTGGTGAGGCGGTAATAACCAGCGTCAACGATGTTTCAGCCGTCGCCCAGTACAACGGCGCCGAGCCTGCTAAGGTTCGCGATGTCGTGAGAAGCATTCCAAAGCAACACTGATGTCCGCATGACGGGGTTGTCGGTGATCCCGCCATTTGAGAGACCACGAATGTTGCCAATTCTTCGCCCACTTCAGAACAGAATGTCAACCCGGCTCCTAATTATCGTGCTGGTGTTTGCAGCGACAGCCACTTGGGCGCAGGAATCGCCGAAAAGAAGGGTCGCTGTCTTCGACTTCGGCAATGCCGCCGTCCAAAGCGGCATCACCAGCCCCTATCTGCAAACGGACACCGTTGACGTGGGAAAGGCTATTTCTGAACTACTGGTCAGCAAACTCGTGCAGGACGGAAACGTGAGCGTTGTTGAAAGGATAGCGATAGACAAGGTTCTATCTGAGCAGAATCTCGCCAATAGTGACCGTGCCGATCCCGGTACCGCTGCCAAACTCGGCAAGTTGCTCGGAGCGGATGCCATCATTCTGGGCGCCATCACTCACTACGACTACGATGAAAAGATGAAGGGATACGTAGGCGGAGGACGAAGAAAGCGAGGATCCGGACCACCTCAGGCCAAGTACGATATGACCGCAAAGTTACAAATCATGACCCGCCTCGTTAGCTCCGATACCGCGGAAATCCTGGCCGTTTTCGAGGGCCTCGGGGAAAGCGATCGCCAGAACGTCGTTATGGATGTGCGTGATACTAGTGGCAAAATCATGCAAGCTGTCGGCCCAAACAACCCGGCACTCAACGAATCAATGGACAAAGCTGTCGCGCAAGTCGCGGCACAACTTGCTCCCCAGTTCGCTAAGCTTCCACCGCATGCCCCCGTAGTCGAGGGATTGGTCGCAGATGCCAGTGACTCGGGAAAACTAGTCCTCAATGTTGGTGCACAGCACGGCCTTAAGGTGGGTGACCACCTCCAGGTCTTGCGAGCGGGCAAGGAAATCCGCGATCCTGCGACCGGTAAGCTGCTGATGCGTGAAGATACGGTTTTGGGCGAGGCCGTGGTCATAGGCATCACCGATGTCGCGGCCGTGGCGCAATATAATGGGGCGGAGCCAGCTAAGGTTCGCGACCTTGTTAGGAGTCTGCCTGCAAAACCCTGAGGGTTGTCGTCAATCCTCTGAATCGAAAGCACATTTACTCGTCTTTGACGCCATCGGATTGGTCATGTGCTGCCCCGAGACCCCCAAAAACAGCTTGCAAGGCTGCTCTAACTTAGTTAACATCCTGCCGCTGCTGTAGCGTCACTATAGCCGGTTGTAACGGCCCGCCATTTTGTCACTGACTGCATCGGCTCCGAAAAGCCCTCAAGGCGCAGCCCTTTTGGCCGGCAGTGACCCACGTGAAATCACGTGAATTGCAATCGGAGGGTAGATATGTTGGTCCAGAGTGTACCTGTCGGGCAGTCCGACGGCCCGGTTGAGCCCAGGTTTCGTCCTAAAGCATCAGCACGCGTTTGCCTGGTCGGTCTGCTGCTGGCCCTCTTGGCTCCTTGCGCAGTCGCCCAACAGCAACCGAAGAAACGCGTCGCCGTGCTCAACTTTGATTACGGTACGGTGCAGAGCGCAGTCGTTGCACTCTTCGGGACTAACGTGGACGTGGGCAAGGGGGTTTCGGACCTAATCGTTCAAAAGCTGGTCGAGGAGGGCAAGTACTCGGTCATCGAACGAAATGCGCTAGACAAAGTTTTAGTCGAGCAGAACTTCTCTAATAGCGATCGTGCTGATTCCTCAACCGCCGCCAAGATTGGCCGCGTGCTAGGTGTGGACGCGGTAATCATGGGAACGATCACCCAATTCGGCCGTGACGACCAGAACACCACGGTCGGGGCGGGCGCGATGGCAAACTACACCAACAAGTTTGGCTTAGGTGGGCTGCAGAAGCGCAAGGCGAAAGCCGTGGTCGGGATCAGTGCCCGCATGGTGGACACCAGCACCGCGGAGATACTGGCAGCGGTTACCGGTTCGGGCGAATCCACCCGCGCGGGCACATCACTTCTCGGCGCTGGCGGCGGTGATAGCGCCCAGGCAGGCGCCGCCTACGACATGTCCAGCAAGAATTTTGGCGACACCATCTTGGGCGAAGCCGTCCACAAGGCCGTCGATTCTGTGGGTACACAGCTCGACGCCGAGGCGACCTCGCTTCCCACCCACAAGGTACAGGTGTCCGGACTGGTGGCAGATGTTAGCGGCAACACCCTGATTCTCAACGTTGGTACCAAGTCTGGTGTGCACGTCGGTGACACCCTGGATGTGAGTCGTCCTGTTCGCACCATCAAGGATCCAGCCACCGGGAAAGTGATTAAGACCATTACCAACAAGCTGGGCACCGCTACGATCACAGAAGTCGACGAAAGCTCCGCCACCGCCACTTATAGCGGCGCTGGCCCTGCCAAAGTTGGTGACGCAGTTAACAGTGAGTAACTTGTTCTCTGGGCCGAAATTGTGGGGATTGGAGTGATGTGATGACCGAGCAAACCGGCCGACGAATCGGCGACTACGAAATTCTGGGAGTTCTGGGTGCCGGCGGCATGGGCCAGGTCTTCAAGGTTCGGAATGTCATCTCCGATCGTATTGAAGCGATGAAAGTTCTCTTGCCCGACCTGGCTGGGCGGCAGGACTTGGCAAATCGCTTTCTGCGCGAGATTAAGGTTCTAGCAGCGCTGAATCATCCCAATATTGCTTCGCTTCGCACTGCCCTGACTCTGGACAATCAGCTGGTCATGGTCATGGAATATGTCGAAGGCGTGACCCTGGCGGCCCGCCTGGAGCAAGGCCCCATTCCCGTACTGGAAGCCTTGAACTACATTGACCAGGTCCTAAATGCTCTCAGTTATGCCCACAAGCAGAACGTCATTCACCGCGATATCAAGCCGGGGAACATGATGTTGATGCCGGAGGGCGTGGTGAAGCTGATGGATTTCGGGATTGCCCGTTCTGCTTCTGATCACAGTCTGACCACAACCGGCATGACGCTTGGTTCCCTGCACTACATGTCGCCGGAACAGGTCCGGGGCGCTGCCATCGACGCCCGATCAGACTTATACTCGGTAGGTATTTCTTTGTACGAGCTTGTTACTGGACAACCGCCGTTTCGAGCCGACAGTGACTACTCTTTGATGGCGGCCCAATTGCAACAACAGCCCAAGCCGCCGATTGAACTGTGTCCAAGCATCCCGGCGGATCTTAACGAAATCATCCTTACGGCACTGGAGAAGGATCCAGCCAATCGCTTCCAAACAGCTGACGCTTTTCGTCGAGCGGTCAACAACGTCGCCTCTGCTCTTTCGAAAGTGGCTACCGGCGTCGCCACAACGGCTCCGCTGTCGCCGGTTGCCACGGAGCTATTTCAGGGAACCTTGCCATCTGCCGACAATGCAGCAACCGCGTCGGTTGGTCCCACTGCCGCGACCCAGCCGGCGGAGGCTATCGCAGCCTCCTCTCAAATTCAACAAGTGCCGCTGTCGGCAGTGGCTCCCCGCAGCACACATCGGGGACTCTACATGTCGATGGGTGCCTTGATTGTTGTGGCGGTCCTGGCTCTCGCTGGTCTTTACGTGCCGCGTCGCAGCAGCACTCGCGCTCAAGAACTCGGCAACGCCCAACCCCAACCATCAGCCTCGCCTCAGTTGGATCAAAGCCAGTCAACTCAGTCCAGCCCATCTCAGCCAGCTCCAATGAGTGGAAACCAGGTACAAACTGCCGAGCCGGCCGGATCCACCAATACCAGTATCAGTCCTGCGGCCCCTCTCACCTCTACGGCGGCTAGTGCTGATGGCGGCAAACACAGCGGTATTTCGAATGCTGGCGCAATACAATCGCTCGCCACTTCCTCGCCGACCACTGCGCGCACACAAGCCAAGCGTCCCGAGGTAGCGTCCTCTGTGCCCTCTGACCAAGCGCCTTCAGGCGCTAACAACCCTGCACCAGCGCTCGGAGGTCAATCTGACAATTCTGGGGAGATTTCCGCGAGCGCGAATGCGCCGGGCACAGTACAACAGCCGTCCGCTAATGAAGCGCAACTACAGGAGTTGGAGCAGGAGATGGACCAGCTTTCTAGTCGGGCGAGCTCTGTCAACGACAGTCTGGATACCCTGCGCCGGCAACAAAGCGCACAAGGATACGGCTTGCGCGGAGATATTTCATCGGCACAGCAGATGATGAAGACCTACATGGCCAAAGCCCAAACGGCCTTGCAAAATCAGGATGCCAAGAGCGCGAAAAAGTATCTAGACTTGGCCCAGCCCCAGATTGAAGCCCTGGAGAAGTTCCTCGGACACTAGCCCCACTATTGGCGGGCCCACGAACCTGCTGCATTGATGTGCTGCGTGGCTACACTCGCCACTAGAATGCCAGTTGGATGCCGGTTGTCGGTTCGGCTTCGCACTAGAGCCCGTGATCGAGCCACCGCCCACGTGGCGCGCCCGAAGTCCACGTGGAGCCAACTTATTCCTGGTCCGCAGCCTTGCACTTCTTCGAAATCGTCCGCACGTCGGTCCGTGGATTCGCTACCTGGAGTGGCACTCCGTCCACTCCGTGCACCGTATCGGCAGGATTGCTTCCCGCTTTCTCAGATCTGACGCCGGTCTTCACAGTCCCGGATAACAGCTTCCCTTTCACTTCGACTTCGTGCCGAAGATAGTCATCCAACTTGTTTCCGACCCCTTTTAACACGAATATGCTGCCCGTTTTGTCCTCAACCACGATGTAGTTTCCACGCTCCCCCTGAAGGCAGCCTCGAACCGTCGTGCCGTTGGAACTCTCCGGAGCATTTTGGTCCGCAGAAGACGATGACGCTTGTTGCGCAAACAGCGCTCCCGAGGATAAAAGCACTGCTAGCAGCATTAATCGAACGTAACCCATAAAGAACCTCCGATGATATGAATTTATGGCTGCTGTGTTTTCCCGCTAGCGAAATCTCTTACTGTTTGTCCCGCAATCATCACACCAACGCTGAATGTCCATTCGAATGCTCCGAAACCGGAGCTCCCTCTCATCTTTCACGTCCTACTCACTGTGAGGAGCTAGCCGCAGATTTTCCTCCGCTGACGATGCTTTCACCTTCGTGATGATCAACTGCACCTCAGTTCTACCCGGAGTCTTTATAAATAGATGCCGTCCTTGAATTCTTGCCTCGATAGTGGATCCTGCCTTCCACTCATGAGGCAACTCGTCGTCTTTATGGCGTGGAATGTAGCGCGCGGTGTACGCCGTGTCCTTCAACTGCAATGAGACATCGTAATAAGGATGATCCTCTGTGATCGGCGTGTTCACAATGTAATAGAGCACCCGCGTACTCAGCTTCTGTTCGACATCGAGAATCGTTCCTTGTCGGTACCGGGCTTCCACGGCCAACGCTGCCGAGCTCATTATGATCACCACGAGAGACACGGTGAAGTGTTTCATGTGAAATTCCCTATGGGACATCCCGCTGGTGTCATATAGTGGAGCATCGACCTGGACCCTCTCAACCTAGAATGAATAGATCATGTCAAATTGAAGCCGATTCAGATATGGCTCGACTTGACCTGCTTTCTTGATCGTTGGAACCGAAGTGTTGTAGTTGTTGAACAAAGCCACGTTGTTCTCCAGAAAGGTGTTCAGAGCACGACCGTGCCACCAGGTGAAGCTGGCCAGCGCGTTGGCGCGCACCTTCCAGAGCGCGTAGAAACGGTTCTGCAAAATGTTCGTGGGCGCTCGCTGATCGCTCTCCACAAAGGATGCAATTGCCGCATCCTGCTCCTCTCGATACCAACTGTAGCCGAACTGCACGTCATTCTTGTTCCTGGTTTGGCCCAAGCTGAAGTCGAAGCCATATTCTTTGTTTTGGCTTCCCAGACTAGTGATGACATGGCCCTTCGTGTCCAGCGGATGTGCCGCTGCATCTGGATTGTCAAGAAATTCCACGAGCAGGTTGATCGGCAAGCGGGAGATCCCCTCCTGGATTTGATTGTTCCAGATGAAATCCACATAGCTGAACTCGGAATAGAAGTGAGGAATTCCCTTGGAATCCACGTAAGTCGCATTGGTCATGCCATTCGGCGCGAACACGCAAGGCGGAAACGCTGGAAAGTTCAAGCCTTTGGCGCAACCCTGCCCTTCGCCTGGGATCGGAATGCCTGTGATCGGAGTCGTACTTCCACTCGGCACAAACCCGGTGCTGGTAGCCTGAGTGGCGAACGCGCTTTCCTGCAGAATCGCGTCCGGCCGATTCCACTTCAAGCTAAGAACGGATGGCGTCGTTGTCCACGGTCCCAACTGTAGCCTGGCCGAGACCTGTCCGCCGAGAGCATAGGAATCCTGTGACGGAATTCCGGGCTTCCCATTAGCTTCGTTGTACAGAAGTTCGATGCCTTGTGCGGTAAAGTTTTTCACCGGCCCTGAGAAGTCAAATGAAAGTTTCTCATTGAAACCTTCGGGGTTAAGATCCGGGTCGAACGTTACCGATGTCCTTTGCCATGTGTAGGCGAATTTGCCACCGGTCAGAGAGAGCCATGGGTGCGCGACTGGATTAAATGTGACGAACCCTCGATCTAAGCCGATTGTCTTGCGATCGAAAACATTGGTGAGCGTCTCATTTGTACTACTCGGATCGCCGAGGGAACCAGTCGCCAAAGCGATCCCGCCAATGAAGTCCTCACTGAGTTGCCCCTCAATTCCGAACCGTACGCGAATACGGGCCCGGTTCCGGTCGGGAACATTTTGCTGGAAGTAATCCTCACCGCGAACGCGTACATCGCCGCTGAAGCGAAACCGTCCCGCGAGAGCTTCAAGTGCCGCCAGCTCGCGATGAGTGCTCTGTTCGCTTGTATTTACCGCCGCAAGTTCCGTCTTCACTTCGCTGGCATTTAGGGACGCCTGGTCGGCTGCTTTCCGGGCCTCGGTTGCCGATTGCTGTGCCTGAGATGCAGTACTTTGCGCCTGATCGATGCTACTTTGTACCTTCTGCGAGGCGGAATTGTTCTGCTGAGTGGCAGAGACGAGTTGTTCCAGTTGCGCCTGCAACCGTCCAATCAACTCGTTCTGTTGCTTAATTTGCTGCTGCTGCGCAGTCACTGCTTCTTTCAATTCCTGCACTTCCTGGGCTGAAACAGTCGCAGTTCTGGCCTGTTTCTTGGTGGACGTCGAAGGGGGAGACGACTGAGCGTAAAAAGCCGCGGCCAAACCAAGCACCACAACCGGGGGAGTGAACAATCTTAGCCTTGCCAGCATGCTTCATGCTCCTTTGTTGATGTGTTTACATTTCCTGCCGCACTCGCGGCATATGGTGCGTTTAGGCAGGTGCTTACATAATTACGTCTATCGACTTACTTGTATTACTGCGTGCAGCCTTACCCCTTAAAGAAGGCGATATCTGGACTTCCAGCCGGGGTACTACTGGGTCGGCTTCTATTTTGTTTAAGTGGACGGCGCGAAGCCCCACTTATGCTGCAACCGCCGCTCTATCGTCCTGAACACCAATCCATCCACTACGTATCCGATCGCCACAATCAAGATCATGACCGCGATCACCTGGCTCATATCATTCAGGTCGCGTCCCATCATTAGCAACTGTCCCAGGCCCAGGCTCACAAAAATCATTTCCCCGGAGATTAATGAACGCCAGGCGAACGCCCATCCTTGCTTCAGTCCGGAGACGATATACGGAAGGCTGGCCGGCAACAACACATGCCAGAAGAGTTTGAACCCGCGTGCGCCAAGGTTGCGGCCAGCCATGCCATAGATTTTGGGCATCTGCTGGCGGCCTGTCTCCATAGCGATGGTTACAGAGAGCAGCGATCCCATGACCACTACAAACAGGATGGCTTTTTCGGTCAACCCAAACCACAGCACCGCCAATGGCAGCCAGCAAATGCTCGGCAGACTCTGCAAGCTCACCAGGAGCCCGCCCATCGTTTCTTCAAGGAACTTGTTGCTCGCGACGCCCAGGCCAAGGATCATCCCCAAAATCACCGACGCACTGTAGCCCAGCACCATGCGCCTCATGCTGACTGCGATCGCGATCCAGAAACTGTGATCGGCGAAACCCGCCCAAAGCGATTGCAAAACGCCCTGTGGGCTTGGAAAAACATAGGGCGGCCAGATTTTCAACTTAACCAGTACCACCCAAATGGCCATCAACGTCGCGTAAAAAATGGCGTGTCTAGCGAACCTTTTCATGGCCGTATTGCTCCTCCAGAGATTTGTTAATCTCGTTCCGCAAGTCATCGAGGATCTCGCGGGCGGTTCGGGCAACGTCCACATCTTCCAGCTGCCGCGGCCGCGGCAGGTCGATCAGGTATTCGCGCTTCACCCGCCCCGGACGAAACGTGAGCAGCGCCACCCGGTCGCCCAGCCTGACAGCCTCGCGCACATTGTGGGTCACAAAGATGATTGTTCGGCCGGTTTCCGCCCAGATTCGCTCCAGCTCGTCATGCAGAATGTCGCGGGTTTGCGCGTCTAAAGCTGCGAACGGCTCGTCCATCAACAACACGTCTGGCTCAGATGCCAGCGCACGAGCGAGGGCCACACGTTGCCGCATTCCACCCGAGAGTTGATGAGTGTAGCTGTCCTTGAACTGCGAGAGGTGCACCAGACGCAGATACCGCTGGATTTTCTCCTGGCGATCCGCTTTCGAGATCCCCTTCATCTTCATCCCAAACTCGACGTTCTGCGCCACCGTTAACCATGGGAACAAGCCAAGTTCCTGGAAGATCAGAATGCGGTCGGTGCCTGGGCCAATAACCGGCTTTTCATCCACAAGCACGGCTCCCGAAGTTGCCGACTGCAAACCGGCAATCAAGTGGAGTAGTGTGGATTTGCCGCAGCCCGACGGTCCCACAATGCAGAGAAACTCGCCCGTGGTCACTTTCAAGTGAATGTCCTCAAGGGCGACTAAATCTGATCCGTCGTTTGCTCTGTAACTCAGGGACAACCCACTGAGCTTCACTTTAGGGATGGAGTTTGACTCAGTGTTGTGACGCGGAAAAACGATCGGCTTGCAGCGGCTCGGCCCACGAACGGGAATTCTATGCTCGCCGGCCAAAGAGGCTTGCGCGGCTGGATTCGGACTCATGATACCGGCTTCTTTCCCTTTTCTGCCAGAACTTCATTCAGAATGGTCAGGTCGTACATGCCCTTGAGGTCCGGCATTTGTTTTCCCAGGAAGCCTGCGTCAAAAGCGGCACGAGCTGCGTTCATCAATGAAGCGGAAAGCGGGTCGTACGTCACTTGCAGACGTCCGAAGGCCTCGTCGAGTACTGCAGGAGGAAGGGCTTTTCCGGTTTCTTTGTGTATCTGTTCGTTCAAAGCCTCCTTCGCCTCCGGCAAATGGCCGTTGATCCAATCGGTGAGCTCCACATGGGCGCGCATCCAATTCCTGATCAGCTCTGGATTGTCACGCAGGAACTTCGTTGCCACAATCAGATGGCAGGTAATGAACTGTCCTTGCGGCCAGAGGGTCCGCTCGTCGAGAAACAAACGGCCATTGCCTTCGCGGATCAGCCGAGTGGCCCAAGGCTCCGGGGCCCAAGCCGCATCCAACGACTTCTTCTGAAACAACGTGAGCTGATCCGGATTGGCCATCGGCATCACTTGTACATCCCCGCCCTTGTCAACAGTCCTCAAGCCGTGAACCTTGAGCCACGCCCGCAGCGCTACATCCTGGGTGTTGCCCAATTGAGGCGTCGCTACCTTCTTGCCATGGAAATCCTCTGATTTCTCAATACCAGCGTCGTTGCGCACGATCAGTGCTGCCCCGCCACTGGTCGCTCCCGCGATAATGCGAAGAGCTGCCCCGCTGGAGCGAACGTAGCCAGTGATTGCAGGATTTGGACCGATGTACGTCATATCAATCGCGCCTGCAAACAGCGCTTCGATTGCTGCGGGACCTGCGTTGAACGTCGTCCACTCGATCTTGACATCGGCGCCTAGCGCCTTGGCGAACCACCCGTTGGCCTTGCCGACCATGGCTTGCGAATGAGTGATATTGGGATAGGCCCCGACGCGGACCACCGTTTCCGCCACCACCCACCTGGCGGCAAGCAGGACGATCAGGGTGGCAATTGTGAGAGTTTTATTCATCTGTGCTTCGGCAAGGCTCGACGATGGCACACGCGATTATTTCACAAAAGTCTATTTAGTCAATAGACTTTATTATAATTATGCTGGAGCGTGCACAAGTCCAATCAGAACGTCGGCCCTTCACATTGAGTGGCTCTGGTGAATATTCACTTTGGATGTAGACGCGCAGGTTGTCGCTAGCGCGCGATCCTGAAAATAAGACCAACTCGCACAGAAAAAGGGAGAATGGTTGATTAACTCAGTCGGGAGGGGGCAAGCCGACAGCTGACCCGCGACGTCAGTTCGTCGGCCAGGAATGGTCCACAGGCAATCAGACCACTAATCAAAGGAGGACGCCGATTGCAGAGCAGCCGCTTTTTGTCCACGGTGCTGACAAAACCACCGCCGCTTTCGACCAACGCCGCTCCGGCAGCCACATCCCACTCGTGCTTTGGGACTAGAGTAAAAGTGGCGTCGGCCAACCCGGCAGATACTAAAGCTAACTTGTAAGCCACTGAGCCCACGGGGCGGACATTGAAATCCGCTTCTTTGAATTGCCTCCACTCGCCGCGTTTCATCTCGCTGCGGCTGGCTACAACCAGGGCACCACTCAACGAGGTTCGTTGACTCGCCCTCGCCGGCTTTCCATTGTATGTAACGCCGGACCGGAGCGACCCCAGGAACGTCTCGTGGGTGGCAGGGTTGTAGATTCCCCCCGCCACCGGGCGGCCATCTTCGACCATTGCCACAGATGTGCAGAACTCGGGAATGCCCGCGATAAACTCCCGAGTACCATCGAGTGGGTCGACCACCCATACGCGGTGTTTTTCGAGGCGAGTGAAATCATCTACACTCTCTTCCGACAACCAGCCTTCCCCGTCGCGCAATAATTCATTACGCAAGAGACCGTCCAGAACGCGGTCCGCTTCGGTGACCGGATCGTGTCCGGACTTGTATTCAGCATCGATCGCACCCAAAGTAAAACGCTCAAAGACGGATGCTGCGGCCCGCAGAGCGGACTCAATTCGTTGCAAAGTCTCGGTCTCAGAGTAGGTAAGCATGAAGTCTGCAATCAGGCCCAGAGCATCCGCGCGCCAGTGGCCAGCAATACCGCGCACAGAATGCGTCTCAGCCACGGCACCGGCATACGTGTACTCAAGTGGGAGCCCAATACACCACCGGGAATCGAACCAATCACTAGTGGGCCGACCAGATAGGGATCGACGTTGCCGAGCTTGAAATGGAGAAAGCTGGTGACGGCAGTGAGCACAACCGCGTGCACAATATCCGTGCCAACCATGATTTTCGGCGGGAAGCTGTAGCACAGAAGCAGAAGCATCATCACGATACTGCCCGAACCCACCGAAGTCATGCCAACCAGAAACCCGGCCAGCAGGCCGATGGCTGACATGCCAAGGAACGATTTCATCGTGGGCGGCCGGTTAGCGATGCGCTCCTCAATTTCGCTCTGAAACATCAGTAGCGTGGGAACCACGATCAACAGAATTCCGATTGTCGTAGTGATAAACGTGTTGACGCCGGTTCCATAAACCGCTCGCAGATATCGTAACAACCCCACACCGAGGATGGAGCCGGGAATACTCCCAGCCGCAAGTGCCAGGACGACCTTCCTTTTGACCGTTCCCCGCGTCAGGTGAACGTAGCTCGAACCTATTTTAGTAACAAAATTGAACAGTGCATCCGAGCCCACCGCAATTAGCGGCGGCACTCGCAAGCCGAAGATGAGGATCGGAAGCAGAAGAACGCCGCCGCCGACGCCGGTCATACCAATCATCGTGCCTACGATTAAGCCGATGAGAATTCTTGCCGCAATCAGCATTCAGACTTCCGTTGGCATCAGCGCCTTTAGCTGTGATTACCGTTGACTCCAACGAATCCCTCGCGTTCGAGGTGCAGCAGGATCTCCTGAGCTGCCTCTTCCGGGGTCAGGTCCGTCGTGTTAATTACGACTTCCGCATCTTTGGGTTCCTCGTAAGGGTCGGAAATTCCCGTGAACTCCTTGATGATCCCCGCCCGCGCCTTGGCATAGAGTCCTTTGCGATCTCGTTGTTCGCAGGTTTCAACCGGCGTAGCCACGTGAACTAGGATGAACCCGCCCACTGGCTCGACCATGCTTCGTACGTGCTTGCGGACGGCATCGTACGGCGCAATCGGGGCACAGATGGCGATGCCACCGTTTTTCGTAATTTCCGACGCTACGTACCCGATCCGCCGGATGTTTATATCGCGGTGCTCCTTGGAAAAACCGAGCTCGGAGGAAAGATGTTTGCGCACCAGATCGCCGTCCAGAATTGTTACTGGACGACCGCCTATCTCCAGGAACTTGGTCAAGAGCACGTTGGCAATTGTCGACTTGCCGGAGCCAGAGAGACCAGTAAAGAAAATCGTCACACCTTGTTTGTGTCGCGGCGGGAAACTGCGGCGCAGCTCATCAACCACTTCCGGGTAAGTGAACCAGCCCGGAATATCGCGCCCTTCGTTCAGTCGTTCCCTCAACTCTGTGCCGGAGATATTCAGCACCTTCGATCCATTTGGCACCTCGTTATCCGGCACGTAGTAACCCTGGTTCTCCAAATAGACCATCATGTTGAATGGAACCATGGTTACGCCAATATCGCCTTCGTGCTTCTTGAACAATTCCTGCGCTTCGTAGGGACCGTAGAACGGTTTCCCATTCGCATCTTTGCCGGGACCAGCGTGGTCCCGTCCAACAATAAAATGGGTGGCGCCGTGATTCTTGCGAATCAGCGCATGCCAGATGGCCTCTCGTGGGCCGCCCATGCGCATGGCCAGAGGCAGCAAGGACAACTTCACCGTACCCTGCGGGAACTTGGAGAGAAGTAATTGATAACAACGAACACGCGTAAAGTAGTCAACATCTCCCGGCTTGGTCATTCCGACCGAGGGATGAATCAGCAGATTGGCTTCAACCTGTTTGGCTGCACGGAAGGTCAATTCCACATGCGCGCGATGCATCGGGTTACGGGTTTGAAACGCAACTACTCGACGCCAACCAAGTCTGGCAAACTCCGTCCGCAATTCTGCAGGGGTTAAGCGCAAGGCACGAAAATCATAATGCGAAGGCAATTGGGTCGCTTCGATACGGCCACCGACGTACCAGGGATGCGTCCTGTTCAGCAGGTAATCCACGCCCGGGTGGGCGGCACTCGTGGTGCCGAAAACAGTCTCCGCTTCGGACGCGCGATCCGGTTGCCACACGTCTTCTACATGCAGCACTGCCAGCATCACGCCTTCGGGGTCGCGCAGAGCAATCTTGCTGCTGCCTAGCCTCAATGTCTGTGCGAATTCCTCTTTGACGTCCAACGTGATCGGCATTGGCCAAAGCAGGCCAGACTCAAGCCGCATTTTGTCGCACACACCCTCGTAGTCGCCGCGGTTCATAAAGCCGACGAGCGGCGAGAAGCCCCCACACATCAACAATTCCAGATCGCATACCTGACGTCCGGTCAGCTCCCATGAAGGCCACTCGCAGGAGTGCGCCTTTAGTTCCCTAAGGCATTCGGGATCGGCAATGAGGTTTACAAGCTCGCCGCCATGCGGCGCAATAAGATGGCTGGTTGAACGGATCACAATTGTGAACCTCCAGTATCGCTGCGCTGCTCGGAGCTCTCTTTTTGACGCGTGTGCTGCGGCTCTTGCCTATACTAGGACCTTACTAGATGGCATAGGCATGTATTACAATTAATTTACTAGACATAGGTGGTTCGCGCAAGCTGGGCTGATAGAGACTCGAGAAAGGTTCGGACTTGCATTGTAGATCGTCATCCATAAGGCAAGTGAGACGAAGCAATATCCGACGCACCAGAAGCGGCCGCGCAGCAACATTCAGCGCCAAAGTTACGGACTCTGCCAACCAACCAGCCACGCACTCCTGTAAGGACACGTTACATTTCTGGCTCATCAGCATGATCTAATCTTGGCGAATCACAGTTAAAACGACAATTTGAACTCGCTGTAGCGAGGGGTCAAAGGTTATCGATCACACCGGCGGACTTCAGCAATGCGAGGCATTGCCTCGTTGTCACGTGCCGCCAGCCCTTATTCTGCAAGAATCGGCGATCGTTTGGCGGAATGGTCGCGTCCCGCACTTCGAGAACAAACCGCGTGAGTGCCGGATCGGCGAGACCCTCGTTGTCGTCAAGTGCGAACTCGCCGAGCGTGTAATGGCAGGCCAAAAGTTCCCAGTGATTTGTCGCTTCGGGATTGACGACCGGGCGAACCTTGAGAAGTGGGATGATGAGACCGTTAAGCCTGAATTGGTAATTCGTGAGCAACTTTTTCTCCTCTCAACTTTGATGCCCTGTGAGGTTCAATTCGCAGCGGACGCAGGCGGGTGGCAAACGATTTTGGTGTGTTCAAACGACCCTTGCCTTGTGAATTGCTGGTTGCAGATGAGACATCTTCGGGTGTCAGCGCTAACAACGATAAAGACCTTACCGACCGTCTCATCGTGGGCGACAACTCCGGTCTGCTTCCCTGTGGTCTCGCGAATCATTGTCCCGCCCCAGTATGGCGCGAGTTCAGTAGCGGCATTGAAAACTTTGAGAACAGGATTCTTGTTGGATTTTTTCATCAAGCGACACACGCTCACATGAGAAATGTGATTCTTTGCCATCTGGGTGTGCGACATTTTGGAGCGGCGATCCAATACCACCTGCTTCCGATCCGGGGGGAGTTCACGAGCTACTGTCAAGGTGCTTAGACCGAAGAAGACATCAGCCGTCTGCCTGCCTTATTCACCCACAAGGCGATGCGGAGGGTTCTGTGCTTTTGTTGGCTAGTTCGCACCTCGGGAGGGACACAACTATTCTACCAACTTAAATTGCGAAACGGGTAGGAACAGGGCGAGGAAACTTAAAGTAACTACACGAAGAAGTGACCAATGTGCCATCATCCTCAAACATTTTTGCCCCGTTACTACCCAATCTGATCTCAAGGCTGGTAGTAATACAGGGGGGCAATATGCCCCTTACGAAAACCTATGTCAGGAATGGGAATCGTACGATCATCGCAAGCATCACGAGCGGGTTCTCGAACAATACCGAGATCGTCCGTGAGTCGACAACCACATCCTTGGCAAGGTCAACCACCACTTTGGCAACACACGGGATGCCCGGAAAATTAGTTAGCGTAGATACCGCTGATCCAGGTCTGCTCATCAAGCGCAAATAGCGTTTCGAGGCATCTCGCCATTCCTGCCCTCTTAAACGAACAGTCGGCAGACCACGTGACTGAGACCATCGAGTACCCGCTTTGTCCGGGAGAAGGCAAGCTCGGGCCGTCAGAAGTATTGGAGCGGCTCAGTGTCGGAGACTTCGCTGGGGCCGCCCAACTCTCGACCGAGGAAGCGTTCCCTGTTTCGGCAGAAGCACGGCAACGACAGCCAGTAGGTTTGGGCGCGGTTCGATACGGAACTCGCAAAACGAAGTGCCGAAATCGAACCGCGGCATCGCAGCGAACTCCAAGCCCTCACAGTTCAGAACTCGACCCTGACCCGCCGCGTCGTGCGATTACGTCGGTGTGGGGGTGGTTACCAATACAGGAGCCCATGGCAGGAATTGTGCGAGTTTGCTGTCGAAAAAATCCCGACTGTGTACGAACTCTCCGCAGCGAGTATCAGTCAATGAGAATCCAAATAGAGCACGGAGAGGTCATTGCCGAAGACGAAGGCGGCTGTGGCGTGTGCTGGAAGTTACCCATGATGAACTGTTTCTCCTCATGCTCCCAGAGTGCCGGGACATAGTCCACACTCGAACTGTAATGTGGAGTCAATTTATGGAATGTGGATATGGCCTGAAGTTCCGTAATCCGTTCTTTAATCTCAGTACACGAGCTTGAGACCGTCAGAGCAACTAGAAAGGAGGATCTGCTAAATGCCAAAATCCGGTGGGGGAGGAAAGAGCAACGCAAAGATAGAAGCACGATTAGGTATCTTCTGGTTGGTTGATGGCAAGCTAATAATCGACAGTGCCCCGCTCAGCGAGTGCGAAAAATATGGCGATCACCTGACCCATCCCAGAGGTCACAATGACGTGTGGGAACGTTGGCAGCAGGTCGGCAAGACCCCAGTTGAGACCGAGTACGAAGAGTACGCACGCGGCAGGGTGATGTGTGATACGAAAACCAAGCGGTTCACTCTTCTTGCCGACACATGCATTCTGAAAAGGAAAGACTTGATCGCTGCGATCAAGAACGAATTGCATCTGCCCAAGCAAACCTCACTGGGGACAGACCCCCACTATCGGTGCTTCCACTGCTTGCACGGCAACGCGGACGAAGAGGAGTAACGCCTTGGCGATCACCGGGTCGAAGTTCATGTCCGGCGTGCAGTGCTTGAAACGCCTGTACTTGCTAGTCAACAAGCCAAAATGTTGGCAGCGGACCGCCGCCGATTTGACTTTGGTCAAACAAAAGCGGCAGGTTAAGTTGCCGTCAATTGTTTCCCGGTGGTGTCTTGGTCAGCACTAATCCAGAGGAGGCGATTAATGTCACTGAGGAATTGCTTGCCAACCCTTCAGCTCTGGCCGTCTTTGAGGCGGCGTTCGAGATGATGGCGTACAGGTGAGAGTGGACATCCTGCATGGGCGACGAGATGGACCTTGGGAACTTGTAAGCAGCCTCGCAAGGAAAAGCCGGTCGGATGTCTGCTATTAACTACAAGCCTAACTCTGACTCGTGAAGATTAATCGTCAGCGCTCGAATGGCCGGGCTAGCGCGCAACCGTTTCTTCGAAAGCTGCCTTCCGAAAATACTCCAAGGACATCTTGAGCCCGGTCTCGAGATCAATCTTCGGTTCCCAGCCCAGAAGCTCCTTAGCTTTTGTGATGTCTGGGCGGCGTTGTTTGGGATCGTCCTGTGGCAGCGGTTCATAACGAAGCCTGCTCTTTGATCCGGTCACGGCCAGCACTCGCTTCGCGCATTCTAAAATTGTGAACTCGGAGGGATTGCCAATGTTTACCGGCAGATGTTCCGACGACCTTGCGAGACGCATGAAACCATCAATCTCGTCGCTCACGTAGCAAAAACTCCGTGTTTGGCTGCCATCGCCATAGACCGTGAGTTCTTCACCTCGGAGTGCCTGTTTCATGAAGTTTGGCACCACCCGGCCGTCGTTGAGTTGCATGCGCGGCCCATAGGTGTTGAAGATGCGAACAATTCGAGTGTCAACTTCGTGGTAGCGGTGATAGGCCATGGTGAGCGCTTCACTGAATCGCTTGGCCTCGTCATAAACCGAGCGCGGCCCAATGGGATTTACATGACCCCAATAGGTTTCCTTCTGTGGATGCTCGAGCGGGTCGCCATAGCATTCCGAAGTGGATGAGATCAGATACTTTGCTGAATACTTGCGTGCGGTCTCGAGCGCGTGGAGCGTGCCCTGCGAACCAACCTTCAAGGTTTCGACGCCATGACGCATGTAGTCGACTGGACTTGCGGGACACGCGAAATGAAACACGTAGTCGACCCGACCGCAATCGAATGACTCGTTAATGTCGATGTGGCGGAACTCGAAGCGGGAATCGTTTCGGAGATGGTGAAGATTCGATTCTCGGCCGGTCAGAAGATTGTCGACGGCCACGACCGAGTAACCTCCGCCGAGTAAAGCGTCGCAAAGGTGGGAACCGAGAAAACCGGCTCCGCCGGTCACCAGCGCTCGCAGCTGCGTCATGAATTCTTAGCACTCTCCGCTCTGCCGCGGGCGGCGGAGATGGCGATCGGCAACAGCGTGTCGTTCTCCGCTTTCTTCTTGCGACTTTTCGTTCGGTCCTTCGGACGCACGAGATCCGCCAATGTTGTGTTCTCCAGGATGCGGGCAGCCGCGTTGCGGACATCGAGGAAAACCTGATACAGCGTGCGATGTTCGGTATCGCGATCAATCAAGCTGCGCAACTGCTCGGCATCGCCAAAGGGTGCTAATGGCCCATCGATCAATCGAATGATTTCGCTGAGCCTAATCTCAGATGGCGACCGACGAAGCTGATATCCGCCCTTGGCCCCACGCACGCTCTCGACCAGGCGGGCGTTTTTGAGTTCCAGGAGAATAAGTTCCAGAAACTTCTCGGGGAGATTTTCCTCATAAGCGATCTCGCGAATCCGGACTGTCCCCTGGTTATAGTGACGGGCTAGCATCATCATGGATTGCAGCGCGTAGAGTCCCTTTTGCGAGATCTTCATAGTAGGCAGCGGTAGATGAAGAGCGCTCAGCTTACTGCTAGTCCCGCGTAACACCTCGAGGCAACGCTGGAGCTTGTAGTTTATGACTCTCCGGCGTTATCGCTGGACGCCCAATGCTGTGATAAGTAAATCCGAGCACTGCCATCGCTTCTGGGTCGTACAAATTCCGCCCATCGAGCACAATCGGATACTTCAGTTCCTCCTGCAGACGCTGTAGATCCAGTGTAGCGAATTCCTCCCACTCAGTAAGTATCAGCAAAGCATCCGCGCCACGTGCTGCATGATATGGGCTTTCGGCAAAGTCCACTGTCTCCTTTAACACCTCGCGAGCACGTTCCTGCGCTGCTGGATCGTAAGCCGAAATACGGCATCCTTCCTGCAACAATGCCTGAATTAGCATAATGGCCGGCGACTCGCGAACATCGTCAGTACCACCCTTAAACGCGAGACCCAGCACTGCCAGACGTTTGCCACGTAACGTCCACAGAGCGTTGCGCACCTTCCGCAGGAACCGGCTACGCTGTTCCTCGTTAATGTTCATGACTTCGTCCAGGAGACGGAAGTCGTAGCCGGATTCGCGGGCAACCTCGCGGAAAGCCTTCAGGTCCTTCGGAAAGCACGAGCCCCCATACCCGATACTGGGATTCAAGAAGCGCGGCCCAATGCGGCTGTCACTTCCGATTCCTTTACAGACTTGCTGTACATCGGCCCCTACCGATTCGCAAACCGATGCTACGGCATTAATAAAGGATATTTTCATGGCCAGGAATGCGTTCGAGGCATGCTTAATCAGCTCGGCGCTTTTCGTGCTCGTGACAATCAGGGGAGGTGGAATCCTCGTCCCATCCGGCCGAGGAATCGCTTCCTGCCGCTGGTAATAGCTGCCATCCACCAGTGGTGCGTAGATGGCGCGCAGCACCGCGGCGCAGCGTTCATTGTCAGCACCCACGACAATACGATCCGGAAAAAGAAAATCTGTGACAGCTGTTCCCTCCCTCAGAAATTCGGGGTTGGAGGCTACATCGAAGGAGTCGGGAGCTCCCGCATTGCGCAGAATGATCTTGCGAATCCACTCGCTGGTGTAGACCGGTACGGTGCTCTTCTCGACGACGATCTTGTAGTCGTTAATCGCGCCAGGTATGCTGCTGGCAACCGACTCCACGTAAGACAGATCCGCGTGTCCCTGTTCTGTGGGCGGGGTCCCTACCGCGATAAATATGGCCTCGCTGGCCATGACGGCAGCATGCAGATCATCAGAAAATGTCAGCCGTCGGCCGCGGTGACGCTCGAGAAGCTCGGGCAAGAACTTTTCATGAATCGGAACTTCGCCCGCCCTGAGAGCCGCCATCTTTTGCTCGTCATTATCAACTAAGATAACGTGGTGGCCGAGATCGGCAAAACACGCCCCCGCCACTAGTCCAACATAACCTGTTCCAACCACCGCAATTCGCATTGAATTAACCTCTGAAAACACTCAGCTAGCATCTAGCGACTGGCACGCGGAAAAAAGACCGTACGGCGGCAGCCCGTTACAGCCATTGTTTAGAATACTTTAGCATGTAACCTCAGACAATGAGCCGTTAGTAAGGTGCACTTTCGGATGTCGGCGAAGAAGCGTCTGGACTTACCGTGGCGCCGTATCTCACATCAGCTTTGCGGCGGTTAGCGTTGGGTTACGAGAATTTCGGCGATGCGCTCGCCAGCTCGACCGTCCCAAAGGGGCGGCACACTTCCCTTCTTCGCTCTGCCGGAGAGGATCTTTGCCAGCTCTTCGCGAAACTTGTTCATGTCGTTTCCAATTAATACGTTTGTTCCCTGGGCAATCGTGATCGGCCGTTCGGTATTCTCTCGAAGCGTAAGACAAGGAATCTGAAGATAGGTGGTTTCTTCCTGAATGCCTCCGGAATCGGTGATCACCACTGTAGCCAACCGCTGCCGCGCGAGAAACTCGATATACGGGAGAGGATCAAGCAATTGAAGCTGGTCCACATTGAGTCCGAATTCCACAATGCGTTGACGAGTTCGAGGATGCACGGGAAACAAAATTGCAAGTTCGTCGTTCACCGCCAATAGTGACTCCAGAATTCGCTTCAGAGCTTTTGGGTCATCGACGTTGGACGGACGATGCAAGGTGACCAGCGCGTAGCGATTGGGAAGTCCCCGAATCTCGGTACGCGTGGCGTTTGGTAACAGTTGTACCAGCGTGTCGATCATCACGTTGCCGACAAGACGAACTTTCTCGGCGGCGATTCCTTCTCGTGCCAGGTTTTCGTTGCCATCCTCGGAGGGTGTGAATAAAAGATCCGAGAGTTGATCCGTAACCAGTCGATTGATTTCTTCCGGCATGGTGCGATCGAAGGAACGCAAACCAGCCTCAACGTGAGCAACCTTGACAAGGAGTTTCGCGCAGACCAGCGCCGCAGCGGCAGTTGAGTTGACATCGCCATAAACCAGCACCCACGCCGGTTTCTGTTCCAAAACAACCCTTTCAAAACGGCTCATTATTTCCGCCGTTTGCTTAGCATGAGTTCCCGATCCGACGGCAAGATTCACGTCCGGCGCTGGAATCCCAAGTTGCTGAAAAAAGACGTCCGACATATTGGCATCATAATGTTGACCGGTATGTACAAGAGTTTGGTTGACTCCGCGGTGCCCCTGCAAAGCCCGTATGACCGGGGCCGCCTTCATGAAGTTTGGTCTCGCACCTACTACGTGCAAAATGTGCATATATTTCCACTCTGACATCAGGCGGCGGGTTCAATCGGCCGCGCTTCAAATCAAACACGCACTCGCCTAAGACTACGAAAACTCACGGAAAGCTCATTGCTGATTTACAAAGCAGGTCGGTGCGAACAACTGAAACCATTATCACCTGTCGATCCTTTAAACACAAAGACAACCTCGCTGCGAGGGATTGTCCCCGATGCAGTAGTTTGAAACTCTATCCAACGCCCAGGACGGACCACGGACCAAACGATAGGTTAACGGGACCACCGTGGTAATGCAGGATTACGGCCGGACAGCCATTCGAATCCCAGAACGATCATGGTCCCTGCTGCCAAACGCCTCTGACCGGTGCAAGCTGTTAAGAATTTGCGCAGTTGTTCGAATGCCCTTCTGAGATCTTGTTTGCTGCTCTGACTTTGTTCAACATCACTGCATGAAGCGCGGCTCCCAGTTCGCAATTAGCCGACATCTCTCGTTGATTTCTTTCCCACTTCGTCTCGGCCAAGAACAGAGGTCTCTGTTGCTGGTTTGACCGTTACGCGCAGAGGCAGTTCCTCGCTGCGAAAAACTAAGTCCCGGGTTTGGCGTCGCAAAAGAGAGAGGGTCTGTCGAGACCCTCGGGCCAGATCATCAGCCAAGGAGAACAATCGTAATGGAAAGAAAAATCGTGCGCGGTTCTATCTCGACTTCTACCCGACATGCATTGCTTCTGATTGCATTACTTGGCATAGCTCACGGAGCAGCCACCGGCCAGATTAGCTTTGTTCAAGTCGCCGCTAGTACACCCCAATCAAACGTTGCTAGCGTTCAAGTATCTTATCCTCATACTCAAACTGCAGGAGACCTGAACGTTATCGTGGTGGGATGGAATGACTCGAGTGCATCAATTCGTTCGGTAACAGATACGCACAAAAATACTTACGTATTGGCCGCAGGACCGATCAAGGGAACCGCACTCACTCAGTCTATCTACTATGCCAAGAACGTTACGGCGGGCACCAACAATGTCACCGTCAGCTTCAATAAGGCAGCAGCCTATCCGGACATCCGAATTCTGGAATTCAAAGGTTTGAGCACGACCGTTTCGCTAGATATAAGCGCGGGAGCCAGCGGCAAAAGCAACAGTAACACTCTGGTCAGCAGCGGATCTGCGACCACGAGGTCAGCCACTGAACTCATCATTGGAGCTGGGATCACCAGCGGCGGCTTCAGTAAGGCAGCAAGTCTGTTTACCGTAAATACGATTACCAGAGATGGCAGTATCGCCGAAGACGAAGCTGTCTCGAAGGCGGGAACTTACAGCGCAGCTGCCGTTCTGGGACACTATGGGGAGCAGTACTGGGTTATGCAGATGGTCGCGTTCAGGTCAAGTGCTGTGAGCAGCAGCGGAAACAACCCTTCGATTAGCTCAATTTCCCCTGGTTCGGGATCAAGCAGCGGTGGGAGCAGTGTGACCATCACTGGCAAGAACTTTCAACCCGGTGCAACGGTAACTTTTGGGGGCACGGCAGCCAGCAATGTAAAGGTGATCAGTAGCAGCTCAATCACGGCTAAAACCCCGGCGCATGCGGCCGGTACGGTTAATTTGGTTGTTAGTGACAGCAGTGGCACTAGCACTCTTGCCAACGCATTTACCTATAACTCGAACACCTCGGTTCAACACAAGGTAGTTCTGTCGTGGAAGGCAAGCTCCAGTTCAAACGTCACAGGTTACAACGTATATAGATCTACAATCTCTGGGGGTTATTACGGACTAATAGGCAGCACCTCTGGCTCTTTCTCATACACAGACGCAACGGTAGCCTCAGGCACGACGTATTACTACGTAACCAGGGCAGTAAACACAGAGGGACAGCAAAGCAGCGACTCCAACCAAATCGCTGTGACTGTACCTTGACCGTGAAAGGCCTCTCATTTCCTCATTGCCGTAGTTCAAGGACAGCAGAGAAAAAACTTCGGAAGAAAGGCCCACCCCGGGCTGCGCAGAACTACTATAAATTGGCGTAGGCACGACAAACTTACTTCCAAGAGATTTGCAACAGGACCCAGACTTCTATTAAATTGTTGCAATCCTGTTAAAATCTCACTCGAGGAGACAAAATGGTGAACTTAACGGCCGTCGTCCGACAGCTGAGGAATCAAAGGCAACACGCAAAAAAGCAGGTCGAACGCATCGACGCGGCACTAGTGGCACTTTCGGGCTTGAGCTCTAAGCGAACCGAGAATGGTGGAAGTCGCAAACTGTCGGCAGCAGCCCGGAGGAGGATCGCGGCTGCTCAGCGCGCGAGGTGGGCGAAAATCAAAAAGGCCGCCTAAAAACACAATTCAAACTCATTACCGACGTGTATTGGAAGGGGAATGGCCACATCGGCCGTTACCACCCTCTACGCGTGCCTTTTCATCCACAACAAGAATATTCAGAAATATAATCTGTGACGATATGGAACCTCTGGTCTGAAGCCGGAGTCGAGGATGTTGCTGGGTACGCTCTGCTGCTCTCAGTCCTTCTGGTGCTCACGCTGGGACTCGTCCAGCTTATCGGCCGTAGCTGCACCAACGTATTCTCCATGGTGGCGGCGAAAGTCGGAATCTGAAACGTTGTCGCCTTCGCAAAGTCTCTTACATAACATCTTTCCTGTCGAGATGTAAGGTGCTGGGGCCAAAAGTTCGACTGGGATCTGGGCACCGTGAGCTGAAACATTTATGGGTGTCGGCTAGCTTCGCCTGCACCCATAACCCTCAATAACCTCACAGCCAACGCTGGGGTCAAGGGTTCACGACCGTCCTCGAGGAAATCCACGATTAGTTCTGTACTTCGACGGTCTGGCTCCGAGCTGAGATTATCCCCCATCGGCCAGAAAGCAAACGTGTGTATGAGATACCGTTCAGATGGTCAGTTTCCAATAACCTGCCAAAGGAGCACGCTGCACCTGCTTTTGATCACAAAGCAGAGTCAGGGCGCTGGAGACAACTTCCTGTGGTTTCCGTAAATGCTTGGCTAGATCAGTATCGCTTATGACCACCTCGCCATCTGGATAGCGGTTGTGAAGATCACGGGCATACGTCGAGATTTGCTTGGCGACTCTGCTGAGTTCATTTTCATATTTCTGCTTAGCTTTTAGTGCTCGCTGTTCTTCGGTTTCGGTGGAGAGTTTATAAAGGCATGCCAAGGCTAAACCAGAGGCAATAACGGCACCGATGCGCCAGCGCGAGACGAACCATGAGAATGTACTTGTCGAGTCCACAATTATGCTCAGGATGGCAGAATAATATCCAGGTCCAGGGCGGCAAAGTTACAAAAGGCCGAGCACTCGCGCGAGACCGCCTAACGAAAGAGCGGCGGTGATTCTTAGTATGCACATTCGTGGACGTTATCGATGATCGAGAAGGTCGGCAAATAGAAGAGCATTACTCTGTCTGGCCTGCGGAACCGATGTATCACCAGAGTACGTTGAGACCTATCATGACTTTATGCTCCAGTCTTCAAAACAGGTTCTTCTGGGAGAGGCCAATAAGGTGGTAGAAAGAGAAGAGACTGCGATTTCTCGCAACTGCTCCAAACGGAAGCGGCCAGCACATGGTTCCCTTTGCCGCACTTTTGTAAACCTTGAAGGTCAATGCTGCCTGCCGCTTGTTCTTCGCCGATTTAGTCCTCAGCGAGTTCGCCCTTAGCGGATTAGGATCGTCCGAGTCAGCAGACTGGCTATCAAAGTAAACTAATACCCATAATAAATATAGGTAAAGCAAGGAACTGTAGGAGGTGGAAGCACTCCGGGGTTGGGAGTGACCTACCGCACCTGGAATGAGCCGATGCTAACCACAGTCGCCCAAATCAGAATGAAGGCGATTGCCAAGCCGACTACAAAGAGGAGCTTTGTGGCATCATCGAAGGCGGATGACTGCCGTCTCCGGCGCAACATATAAACACCTCAAACTGCTCGCGAGAGCCCCAAGCCAGCTAAAATGTCACGCGCAATTTGCAGTCTTCGGCAAGGACTGGACTCCTTAGGATGTGTCGCAAACTGGCGAAGTGCTCTCTAGATCACCCGCGGCTGTTTCATAACCGCCTAAGCGCTCAGGTCAAAAGCGATTGAAGTCGGCGCTCCGTTTTTCGGCACGCGATTTTGGATGCGTCAGCAACCTGGCGCGGTACTTCTCCTGGCGCTTTCTGCGAGGCCAACCCGCGGGGCAGCTTGCGCTCCAGGAGAGACCTAGTTGTTCGCACCCAAGCAGGCCCAGTTCATTTGGGAACGGCTTGCTTTTCCCATTGCCGACGTTGACGGGAAGCTACTTAATTGCCTTCGCCTTTTTCTCGTCCGTGGCAGAGAAGCGAGTGCTCAGAGGTGGTCGACGGCGCCAGGCACGCACGGACTTGATGTCGACGTCCAACTCCTGAAGAGTCCGGCGCACGGTATTGCGGTGCATTCCTAGTTTCGCGGCAGCTTTTACCTGGTTACCATTCAGTTCGCGCAGAACGATAATAAGGAAGGCTCTCTGAAATTCCCGTAGGGCTTCGGGGTATGGAGTACCCATCCGGTACATCTGCAGCACCAGCCTCTCGAGCTGTTCTTTCACGGCGACCTTCGCAGCGAACAAAAAAAGGCTGTGACCTTGGTTACGCTCTAGCCGCCGACTTCTGCGAGGAAGCTAGCAGCGTGGAGACATGCACCGTCACAGCCCTTTGATGTGATTACCGCTTTCGCAGCTCCAAACCCCAGCTACTCCTCGCAGAGTAGTCGGTTTTTTCGGGTCTGGCTGCCCGACCAGTTGCCCGGTCGGACTCATCACTCAGTCTAATTCGGACTGGCAGAGATTTTGACTCAGCCAACCCTTTCGACCGTCGACGCGGGACAAACTAAACACTTGTTCGGCGATTGTCAATGCCGCTTTTCGGTGCAAAGAGAGAATTGGGAAAGTGCGCTTGCAAGATCCTCTGACCTCTTGGTCCGCAACGGCTTGTATATGCCGATGCCCACCTTTCCACAAAATGTTCACAGGCAATCCTCGGTATCAGCCTGAAGAGAAAAGTCGGAACTGTTCCTCCGGATTTCTTATGGCTGCGGATCACAAACTTGGCTACGTGACTGTCCCAATTTCCAAACTGTTCGACACTTTCGTAATGTTTTGCCCGTATCTCAACTGCACTAACGTCGCACGCATGGACTCCCCATCGTCTCGTACGCTCGAACGCCGAAGGGGCAGACGTTATCCTGCACGTCTACCTGTCGCGATCAAGTTCACCACCGCCCATATGGCGGAATCGTGTTTCTCTGCGCGGACGCAAAACCTAAGTGAGAATGGCATTCTGCTTAGCAGCAACTCTCGCATCCCAGAAGGCTCCGATGTCGAGCTAACAATCGATGCTGCCGCCGCACCGCTGCTACTAAAGGGAAAGGTTCTCCGCGTGACTTCGCGCCCGGGAAAGAGTTTTGCCATTGCGGTTGCATGCGAGTTCCCTTTGAGCCTTTTTCGTCCCTGGCCTTAGCCTGCGTGCCAGCCGGGAGCCGCGTGGCCCCTGGGGCTCATCGCCGCTCAGGCAACATGTCGGTAGGAGTTCTGAATTGAACCGTGACAGCACGTCATCTACGGAGCCATACGTGTCACGTGCTTGCCAGAAAAAGAGCATGTTCTTCGATAAGGTCACTTCTGTACGTACTGCCAGAGGCAAAGCTCGTTGCCGTCGGGATCTTTGAAATACGAAAGAAGCCCTCCGGGCTCCTCCTTCACGGGGGTTGTCGGCACGCCTCTAGCTTGCAACTCACGCGTTGCCTGCCGAATATCGGTAACCCCAAGGCTCACGCGTGCATTGCCTGTGCCCGGCAACAGGTTGCCAGGCAAAGTAGGAACAAGCTCGAAAAGCACACCTCCGAGGTCGAAGCGAGCGACGTAATCCCGAGAGGTGAGGCGAAAACCCAAGATATCGCGATAAAAGGCAATCGACTTTTCCATGTCCGCCACGTGGTAGTACACCGCATCAAATGTAAGTTTCAATCCTGAAGTTGACATCGCACAGGTCTCCTTTAAGTGCTGTGAACTCTTCAGCAGATCGTTTCGTTGGTGTTTCTGGGTGAAGCAAGCCGCTCTACTTCTCGACTTGCAATGGTCAATAGCCGCGGCCCGACTTTCGCCAGTCGATCTTCAATTGCTCGACGATGTCATCAGCCAATCTGTTGATCTCAAAGCTCGCTGATTTCGTGGTTCTCCAGATCGGCCTCTGCGAGCGACGATCGACAAGAGTCACGGTTGCGGTCGTCTCTCGTATTGCTACTTTGGCCGGCACGATTGCGGTTTCAGTTTGACAGGTCAAAACCGCATCAGCTTCTTCAAGCTCAGCCGTGATCCCCACAGCACTCCATTTTTCCAAGCGTGATTTAATGAGCAGCGCAAGTCCGTCTGGGGACGAAGCTACGTAGATCGTTTTCACTTGGTAGAGTAATGGCGGTCCCGCTGAGATGGTGGCTTGTCCGGCCAGCAATCCTGCGCAGAGGAATAAGACGGCAAGAATCGATGGGATCTCGCAACTGATGCGCAGAACTAAATAACGTGAACTTCGGAGGCTCGTCATGTTCACCCTCCTTCCCGCACGTTTTGAAGTGCCTTAGGTTTTTACAGATAAGCAAATGACCCTCATTCATTAGCCGACATCACTTCGAGATACGCCGCAGTGAGTATCATCACGAGTGCTCGTGACGCGTTTCAGAGGATTCCGCAGTCACTGACAATGGATTCTTGGCACGGTTAACATTTTTGAAGATGCGAGGCGTCTGCAACATAATGTGCATCGCGCTGAGGGCGATTCTTGCAATCGGTGTTGGACTACTTCTTCTTGTCTTCTTTTGCTCAAGCATTGTGCATGCGAGCAGAGAAAGAAAAACGCCATTGATCCAAACGGTCAATGGGTCAGAAATTTTCGAGAACTACTGTGCTCCTTGTCATGGTCTTGACGGAACGGGCAACGGGCCGGTGGCACCGGCACTCAGATTCAAACTTCCGGACTTAACTCGGATATCGAAAAGGGCGGGTGGCAAGTTTCCAAGTGCCCGAATCCGTTCTGTTATCGAAGGAAACGAATTTATATCCGGACATGGGTCTCGTGAGATGCCAGTTTGGGGACCAGTCTTTCATCACGTTGGCGCGGACCAGGATTTAGGTGCTGTACGGACTGATAATGTCACCAAATATCTTGAATCCATGCAGCAGAAATGACTCAAGGTGGGAAGCTGCAACCAAGGTATCGGCGACAACAGGGGGCTCCTAAGGTACGACTCAGCATTTATTCTTGAATTTGCGCTCGCCATGCACGGTCAACCGTTGCCCTCGTCATGAGGTCGAGCAAGTGTGGTCTGCCTTTTCTTTTTTACACCGCAGAAGAGCGCTTGAAGTGAATCTGCTTTTGTTCCTGCGAGGTTGAGATGAAGTTCGGTCGTTTCGCTTTCGGCTGCATACAGATCGATGACACTACCTACGGGCATGACGTAATTGTCGACCGTGGGCAGATCCTGAAACGCAAGAAGAAGCCTTCGAAGCGGTTTCAAGACGAGTTTGGGCACACGCCGCTGTCTGTCGAAGAGGATATACCGTGGAAGTGCAGGCAGCTGATTATCGGAACAGGAGCGTATGGCAGGTTGCCTGTAATGGAGGAAGTCAAGGGCGAAGCGCAGCGGCGCCTCGTCAAATTGCTGATCCTGCCAACCGCCGAGGCTATCGAAAGGCTGGGTCAGAATCCTCGTGACACTAACGCAATCCTGCATGTGACGTGCTAGCAGCCCGACTTTCGAGCGCCCTGCTCTACGAGAAGCAACGCTTGTCATCATGTCAGTCTCGTACAGCTTTACCGCAACGCGCGCGAGCTTCCAACCCGCCTATGTCAAGTTGTGGGAGTCAGGAGAATTGTCACGCCGCGTCCAGCTTGGCCTGAAAAAACTGGGGGACTGCGCCCTGTGCCCGCGCAACTGCCACGTCAACCGCATCGAAGACGAAACGAAGGTATGTAAGACGGGCCGTTACGCCATCGTGAGCAGTTGTTTTGCCCACTTTGGAGAGGAACGCTGCCTCCGTGGTACGCACGGGTCGGGAACCATCTTCTTCAGTTCATGCAACCTGCGTTGCGTGTTCTGCCAAAACTGGGGCATCAGTTGGCGGGGTGAAGGCCATGCGACGAAGCCAGACAAACTCGCCGAGATGATGGTCGACTTGCAGGACCAAGGTTGTCACAACGTCAACTTTGTGACTCCGGAGCATGTTGTGCCGCAGATTCTAGAGGCCATTTTGCCGGCGGTTGAGCGCGGCCTCCACCTTCCTTTGGTTTACAACACCAGTGCCTACGACTCTGCGGATTCGCTCGCGCTCATGGACGGAATTGTCGACATCTACATGCCCGACTTTAAGTTCTGGGACCCGCACCTGGCGCGGCGCTACGCGAAAGCTCCCGAATATCCGGACATTGCTCGACGGGCAATCAAGGAGATGCACCGACAAGTAGGGCCACTCGTCACAGACGAACACGGCGTAGCTTTGCATGGTGTTCTTCTGCGTCACCTCGTCATGCCGGGTGGCGTGGCAGGCACACCCGAGATCATGCAGTGGATCGCCCGCGAGTTGGGCGCTGACACCTACGTCAACCTTATGGCTCAGTACCATCCTGCCTGCCGCGTCGGCGAAAGTGAATATCCCGAGATCGACCGTTGCATCACGCGTAGTGAGTTTCAACAGGCCCTCGACTCGTTTTATGCGGCGGGGTTAGCACGCCTCGACTCCGATGCAATCTTGCACTGATAGCTCTACAACGTTTGCAAGAAATTGATCAGGTCCTGCATTTGCTGCGACCCGAGTCCGATCTGGAAACGTTGATTGTAGAAACTCACTACTCGGAACTGCAGGGGAATGGCACATTTAGGGGAATCCATGACCCAATGCGGCCGTTACTGTTGCGAAGTACGGTCGTAATCCATCATGCCTCTACGCAGCAGCTGGCTATCGTCTGAAACCAAAGTCACCAAATTTTTGGGACCTCTGTAATGACGCAAACACGGGAATTGTCGCTAAGATCACAATCGGCGGGCCGCGCTCGCCAAAGGGAGGTTAACCATGACCTGGAAGAGTAAGTTGGTTCTAGGGATACTCACTGCTGTAGCCATGTTCTTACTTACCTTTGCGCTTCCAAGAGGAAGTGGGTTACGGGATGCTGCGGTGGTTCAATTTCCAGTAACGGTGGGAATCTGGGCGATTTTCGTTTTGCTCTTTGTAAAACTTAAATAGTGGTGAATCCTGACTGCGCATAACGCTCCGCAAATGCGGCCTGCGTTAGGGTGAAATACAGCGACCTTCGTCGCTCCACACTGAAGAACGACATTTGGCTGGCCTACCACCGGTCCGGGATTAATAGAAAGCCGGTGTCGTCCCGGCCGTTGTAGTCTGCTCGACCGACGATTTCCCCATGATTGTTAATACCAGTCGCGGATTCCAGCTTCCATCCTGAATTGGAAGGGATGTTTGCGTTCAGGTCGCGAAAACCGCGCGATTTTTCCCATATGAAGGCTCGTTCTGCATCGGCGAATGGTCCGAAGGATCCGACGACGACGTCGCAATCGTTGATCGCGTGCGGCTGGCTTGGGTATCGAGGAGACAACTCCAAGTGGGTGGGGGATCCGCCGGCATAGAGAAAGACGTCAGGAAATGCTGTGAGTACAACATGACCATAGTTGTTCAAAGCGATTGCCGAACTATAGCGATCCGGCGGCCCAATTGTTTGCATGCCACGATTAGCGTTCCAAAGAAATGCGTGATAGCGTCCGGCCTCATCATAAACGTCCCCGATCACATCTCCGCGATTGTTGACGCTTTTCGCCGCTCCTCCGCAGCAGCCACCGAGTGCTTGTAGCGTCTTCTTGCTCCAAAACACCGGCCGCGTGCCTGGCTTACCGGGGAGCAACGACTCTCCGACGACCTCGCCGGAATCGCTGATGCTGTACGGGCGAGATTGTTCTCCCGGAAGCATGACTAAAACTCCATCGACAAAGGTAAATGCTTGGTGCTTACTGTAGGTACGGTCGAAGGCAACTCCGGCGATTTGACCTGAATTATTCATTGCAATGCCTTCGGAGTGGTCCAAGCCTGCGGGCAGGGGAACTTCGCGAAGCCCGGATTGTTCCGTCCACATTGCGGCGCGACGACCTTCGGTTGAGCCCACGATCTCTCGATCCTCATTAATGTGGGTGGGGAGCAGAGGTAATGGAATCACCCGGTAATGTTCGGCAATGCAGCCAGCATTGCTCGACTGAGCCATGAGCCCGCTAGAAAGGATCACGAACACGAGCACAGCTGCTGACAATACGAGCTTGATACCGAACGCGAGTCTTGAACTCGGTTTCACACTTTGCTGACTCTACTGCGCTATCAGTTTAATGTAATCGAAACACACAGTGTATCCGCTACTGCTGGCGTTGTGTCCAATCACAGTGAACTTGAACGAGTAGTTTCCTGCGCTCGAGAATGTGACGTTGCCTAAGTCGTATTCCTGGAAGACGCCATTCCCGTTGGAGCTGTATTCGTCCTCGGATGGTCCGGCGTTCGTGCCATTGATTGAAAGCTGGAAGATTCCGCGAGTGGTAAACTTTTTGGTTGCCGCCCTGATGTCGTAGGTTCCGGGTGCAGGCACGTTTACGGTGAAATTCAGATAGGCGCCGACTGCGGTGCCATCAGCAATCTCTCCCGAACCGTCCGGGAACCCGGACCAAGCGAAAGAGCGCGCATTGGGCGATCCCGTGACCGGAATCGTCGTCGCTTCATATTGGATGGTCCCCGGCGCACCTGACGTAAATGTCCAAGTCAAAATATCCTGGGTAGCCGTCTCACCACCGGTGCCGGCGGTAAATCCGACATAGGCAGTATTGGCGCCCACCGTGCTGGGTATGTTCACGGCCCAACTCGTCGTGAACGTGTCGGCAGGCGTGGTCGCATCGGTGAGGGTCATGGTCAACGTCGTGCCGTTGTAGGTGATGTGAACATTGAACACATCGCCGCTGTGCAGGTTGACGTTGCCGCCTAAGGTCGTGGCAGGAGTGGTGGGGGAAGCTCCATCTGTGTACAAGCCGGTCGAGTTTGTGCCTTCTCCCGCGTTGCTATAAAGATCAAATTTCACCGCGACGCTGGAGGCAATGCCCGGAGTTCCTCCGGGTGTGTCAGGTCCGTAGCCCAGACCGCCTCCGCTTGGACCAAGCGCAGTGGTACCGACGTTCTGGATGACGAAGGCCATGCCGTCCGCATTAGGATTTGTCAGCTGAAAACTGAAGTCGGTGCTAAATGACTGAACATTCAGAGGCGTCGTGTAGAAGCCGCTACCCGCCTCCGTTCCTCCACCATCGGTCAGGCGCAGGCGTGTGCCATTCAACTTGGCGGAGCCGTTTATAGCAAGGCCTGTCGAAGTGAATCCCGAACTGTAGCTGACGTAGGGGTTCCCTGTCGTGTTAATGGTGTAGGTTCCACTGGCCACCGCACTATTGTTGTATCCGCTGGCTACTGCCATCGCGTTGATCGTGGTGGTCGTCCTTACTTGTACGGTCGTACACACCGGTGAACCTGAAGTTGGCGTACTACCATCGGTGGTGCAGTGAATGGTCGCACCTGTCGTCGTATCCGACAGGGTCACAGACTGAGCTAAGTTGTAAACGCCCGGAGCTGGACTGAACGAGGGGGTTGCCGCAGTTGATTGGCTGGTCGCAACGTATGTCCAATCCAAGATTTCCTGGATCGCGGTCAATCCGCCGGTGCCGCCGGTGAATCCTACGTAAGCGGTATTCGAACCGACCGTGCCTGGTATGTTGATCGCCCAACTCGTGGTAAAGGTTTGAGAGGAGTTCGTGGCATCAGTGATTGTCATGGTCAACGTCGTGCCGTTGTAAGTGATGTGGACATTGAAAACATCTCCACTGAGAAGAGATACCCCCGAGCTTGTCATGTCCACAGCTGGAGTGGTTGGCGAAGCACCGTCGGTGTACAGGCCAGTTGAGTCTGTGCCTTCCCCTGCGTTGCTGTATATATCGAATTTGACCGCAACGCTGTTAGCTATCCCCGGAGTTCCACCCGGGGTGTCGGGGCCATAGCCCAGTCCGCCACCTGAAGGTCCCAAGGCGGTTGCTCCCACTCCCTGGATGGTGAATGTGATTCCGTCCGCGCTGGCGCTGCTCAGTTGAAAGCTGAAGTCGGTGGTAAAGTTCTGGATGTTGATCGGTGAACTGACAAACGCGCTCCCCGCTTCACTGCCGCCTCCATCGGTCAGTCGTAGGCGCGTACCGTTTAGCTTTGCGGTGCCGTTCAACGTTAGTCCGGTGCTTGAAGTAAACCCGCTGCCGTAATTGATGCCGGATCCGCCGGCAGTGATGGTGTAGGTGCCGCTGGCAACTGCGCTGGGGTTGTACCCAGTGGCAGTGGCGATTGCTTTGAGTGTCGTGGTGGAACTGATGGACACACTGGTGCAAGGAGCTGAGTTCGATGTTGGTGTTGTGCCGTCGGTTGTGCAACGAATGGTCGCGCCCGCAGTGCCGTCAGAGAGCGTCACCGTAACACCGCTGGTGTAGCTGCCCGGCGCTGGGCTGAAGGCCGGTGTCGCGGCCGTCGGAGTCGCGCTGATCGTGCCATACGCTGATACTTGCGACTGGCTGCCAACGTACACTTTGCCGTTGGCGACAGTCGGCGTGGCGAACTTCACCGCCCCACCGGGAACGTCGCGGTTGTTGGCAGCTTGGCTGCTGTTGTAGAGCATGTTCCCGAGATTGGTCGCATCGTAGGCGTACAACACCTGGCAGTTCGAGCCACCACTGCAGGTCGATCCGAACGCGCTGTTATCCAAACCCCAGACAATGCCGTTGGTGTTGCCGTTGGCTGAAATCGTTGGTGAAGGCGCGGAAAAACTGAATGCCTTTGCACTTTGTGAGGTGGGAGAAGTTGAAATCAGCCCGCTGTTATTGGCATTGAACGAGAATGCTTTCAGATTGTCGGGCCCACCTCCATCGCTACCTCCTCCCCAATACACGCTGCCATTCCAGTATGCAGGTGACCCCCAAACTCCCGCGGTTGCTCCTGGGATCTCCTGCACGATGTTCGGATCACTCCCATTACAAGGAGGACTCAGATTGACGCAATACTTTCCCATATTATTGCGGTCCACTACGTACATCTTGCCTTCTTTGCCCATCTGGACAAGTAGTTGCTGGCCGGAAGCAAGATTGGGAAGTAGAACCAGTCCGCCGGATGCCACGTCCGTATCCCCGTTTGCCAAACTGCTCTGGTTGTAAGGTGTGAAGTAGTCGAGGACGGAAAACTTGCCTCCGCTGGGTGGCCCGAGCTTAACAATGCTGTCGCCGTAATCGGTACTGCCATTCCAGGTACCATTCCCGGTGGCGAAAAAAATGTTGCCATTCGAATCTGTGGCCAGGCCACCACCGCTCATCCAAACTCCATTCGCGCTTCCGTTAGGCGAAGTGTTGAAGACCGCTTCCTGCGCCAGTGTACTGGCGCTATAGGACATGACCCAACCGTGCCAGGGGCTGATGTCGCAATGCGAGGACCACCCAATGACCACGTGCCCATTTTCCAGCAACAAGCCGGCGCGCTGATTTTCGAAGTGCGGACTGAAGGTTACAGTTGTGCCGTTTCCATCCGAGGCGGTTCCGGGTGCGGAAGCCTGAATTAATACCGGACCTCCAAATTTCTCCGCCGCACTGACCACATCAATGGCATGCAAGTACTGGACAAGGCTGCCATTGACCTTCGACTTCGCTACCAGGTAAATGGTCCCAGTGCTGGTGTCGATCACGGGAGTACCTGTAATCCCGACTTCTGGCACCAGATCGCCGCACCCCAGATCCGAGCTGCTGTTCACCGTGCTGCCACCCGATGGAATCAGGCTGACCTGCCAATAGATGGTTCCACTATCCGCGTCGATCGCGTACAGCATGTCATGCTCGGTGGCCACATAAAGGACATTATGAGTGCCGCCAGCAATGTTCACGCTCGAAAGGTACAGGGGCTGGGCGTAAACCCATCCTTGGACCGAGACGGAAAACAGCTTGCCAAATTGACTGCTGTTCACGTTGGCCGGAGTCAGAATCGTTTCCTGTGTGTTTTGTCCTGTTCGCGAGTTGTCATTGTGATAGGTCGTTACGTTGACTGCTGCTGAGAGGTCTGGGAACGGAACGCAGAGCAGGGCGGCGAGGATCCGCAAATAACAGGCTAATGTCTTCATGGAATTCACCCCTAAAAGCGCGATTCAGAGCCGAGACAGCGGTCCCACGGAAGGGAGGCCAGCTCTTTTACTCTAGCTGGGGCGAAAATGCAATCCCAAAATCGGTGGAAACGCCTGTGGGGTGCGGGATTTGATGGGATTAAGCAGCCCGGACGGCGGGACAACCCTACCAGAACGCAGAATTCATGGTTTGATCCACTAACGATTTACCAGACAAACTGATCCTTCGACCAACGATCACAATGGCCCGTACTGCACGTCACTGAGCTGGAGTACACCGCAAAAGCAAACTGTAACCAGAGAAGTGCGATGGGTTCGGATATGTTGGCGAAGTGCATCAACCCGTCGTGTTCTGCCTTGTTACGCTTCTTACAAGAAGGAAGATTTTTTCGACTTGAAGCCGACCCGACACCGCCCTCTGGCGGCAAATTCAACTCCAGCAGTCTTCCCAGTAAAACGGAGTATTTCTGGCTGTGCAGCCGCTGCTCGAAGGCGATGATCTTGCGTCTCGGCCAAGGCGGCACGGTCGTTACTGAGGCGCTCCCAGAATACGCCCAGCACAGTCCCGAAGATTTTGCCATCATCTCGCGGCATGAAGGCAGGCTCTTGAGAAGCGTTACCTTCGTCCGCAGCAGAGCACAGGAGACTGCGTAGGGGAGGTCTCTATGGAACTTGTGATCCTGATTATCGTGCTCTTGGTGATCGGCTCCCTGATCCCCGAGCCACCAAATTCCCCATCACCGGTGAGGAAACCAACCTCGTCGGTAGACTGGGAGACTTATGAAAAACCCGATTGGTTTAGTAATGACAGGCGGGGGTGCTCGCGGCGCTTATCAAGCCGGTATTCTTAAACGCATTGGCGAGATCAAGCGTGTTCAAAAGCACGGCAATCCTTTTCCTATCATAGGAAGCTCTTCTGCTGGAGCGGTTAATGGTTCTGTCCTTGCCGCGGGCAGCGACGATTTTGCCTCGGCGACTAGCGTTGTCGCGCGGCTTTGGTCAGATCTTAAACCCTCCGATGTTTTTCACTGTGACGTTTTATCGCAGGCCCATAATACCCTTACCTGGATACTGGATCTCTCGTTTGGTGGAATTCTCGGAGGAGGCAACGCGCGGTCCTTATTAGACGCAACTCCTTTGAGGCACTTCCTCAACAAACACCTCAATTGCGATCGAATCGGCGACAACATTAGGCGAGGGCACCTCTACGCACTCGCCGTTTCCGCAACGAACTACAAGTCAGGGAAAAGTTATCTGTTTATTCAGGGGAAAAAGGGCCACCCAATGTGGAAGCGGGTGCGGCTGGTGACACTCGCAACAAAAATCACTGTTGACCACATTTGCGCGTCGGCTGCGATGCCTGTGATCTTCCAGCCTGTAAGACTGAGAATCCCAGGAGGATCAGCTCTTTTCGGCGATGGCTGTGTGCGCCTTGAACAACCTCTCAGTCCGGTCATCCGCCTGGGAGCAGAAAGGGTTTTCGCGATCGGTGTCCGCTGCGAAAATCTCGAACATCAAGAAGAAACCGCGGATGAGAGAGAGCCTTCGATAGCACAAGTTATGGGAGTTCTCTTTAATGTTATGTTCCTGGATCATCTTGCTACAGACATCGAGCACCTTGAGCGGTTGAATCGGCGGTTCAGCAACGGCCACATCATGCAATCTGGGATTGAAGGATATGAGAAGATCCGGCCGTTGACATCATTGGTGATGACGCCTTCGGTCGATTTGACACATTTGGCAGAACAACACCAGAGAGACATGCCTTATCTTATCCACTACTTTGTAAACAGTTTGGGACGAGATGCGGCTTCGTGTGCGGATCTGATGAGTTACTTGCTATTCGCCTCCAAGTACACGAGTGATCTCATCGAGATTGGTTACCATGACGCTAGCGATCGAATCGATGAGATCGAGAGTTTTCTCTATTCTTCTGATCGTATCCAGCCATCGTAGTCCAAGAAGCTGCTCCGAAACCAGGCCTAATACACTGTGCTTTCGGTATCCTGGCTGGCTGTTTAGGATTTCTGCGGACCACACGTTTCCGATATAGCCGTAAGACTTCTACCCCCACTGCGGTTCCGGTTCCCCAGAAATCCCGCTGCACTTCTGCTTGCCGCGAGTTCTGGCCGCTATCTCGGGTCGCATCCACCCCGATTGTGGCTGTTCTTGCACTACCGACCTCGGAAGCCAGGTTGCGTCGCAGCTTACGAAGCGACCGAAACCGAATGCGGGCCGCGTTCACCTGGTTTGGCTGCGCCGGAGGCTTGCAGGCGCTCCTTCAGCAGTTGTTCCCCACGTGCGAACAGATCCTCCTTCCAAATCCTGCCGGCATCGACGTCGGCTAGGATCGAGCGCTGGGCCTGATATTCCCTGTTCTCAATGCCCGCCTTGCTCTGCAACATCCGCCACGCCTTGCGGCGCTCTACGCAGAAGAGCACCAGTTGCCGGGAAATCGCCCAGTAGTCCACATTACCGTTGGCTCCTTGAGTTTTGATGTAGACGCCAAAATCTGGGACGAAGGCTCGGTGCTGCGGGTTCAAGTATCGGCGATACACGACATCCTGCTGGGTCATGCGGACCAGCATGTTCTCCAGTGCGATCAGGTTGGCTGCGGTCTCCGTCTTGATCTTCTTGAGGTGATTCCGGAATCGCGCTTCGGTGGTGCACCAATGGGCCACGGTGTAGCGATAAGGCTCGCCGCTGCCTTTGAACTTAGTTTCGTACCAATCAGCTTCGAGGGAGGGATTGCCCTTAAGATCGAGCGACTCCTTGTAGGTCTCTCCCAGGCGAGGGTTGAAAATGAACTCGGGCGCGCCGCGCGAATCGCGCACACGCTGGGCCTGAGTGAGCGCCATGTCGTCGCCTACACCGTGTTCGGGCTGGCACGTGGTAAAACACTGCAGAAACGCTGTGCCCCGATACTCCAATCCGTCTAGGATCGCGCGGTACAACTTCGGGGCATTGGCAATCGAGACTTGGGCGACGAAGGGCGACCCATGCCCGGCGAGGAAGGTCTCGGCGACCGTCTTCTTCTCCGTGCTCTTTCCTTGGGTCGCCACCCCGAACACGTTCATGTCGCTGCCACCGAGCATGGGCGTAGAGTCGGAATTTTGTCCACCGGTGTTGGAGTATAACTGGGTGTCGAGCATGAGGAGTTTGACGTTGGGACGGTTCTGTAGAATCACCTTCGAGGTATTCTGATATCCGATGTCGCCCATGCCACCGTCGCCGCCCACGGCCCACACCTTAGGCAGCTCAAGCACTTCCTGGTCGGTCATCAAGGCGTCGCTGAAGTGGGTGAATTCGTAGTATTCGCGCGGGGTGATGACATCCTCTTCGCGCTGCAGCAGTGCATCGGCGATCCTCTCCGGAATGACAGAGCGCCTGGCATGATCCATGATGAAGCTTTCGCCAAAAAGCCAGGCAACTGTGACGCCATCCTGGAAGAGTGAGTTCATCCACGGATAGGGATGGGGATTATTCGGAGGCGTTGAGCCATAGACGGTGTTACAGCCGGTGTGCGCGGTCATGGCCATGACGCACATGCCATTGGCCAAGCGGCCATCGATGGCCTGCAGATCCTTGTGATTAAAAGCCTCCTGCCGCATGACCGCCACGATGGCGTTCACCAACTCGTGGTCGGCGATGGAGCCATGCTGGGCGATGCGTGCCTTCGTGTCTTTTTCATCCTCACCGCCCAGCCCCATGAGCAAGTGAGCGACGGTTTGACGCAACAGTTCATATTCCTCAGGGCTTCTCCCTTTGAGTGCGGCGAGTTTCTGGAGACCAACCTCTTCGAGCTTGGAAGCCTTCGCGCGGAGCCGATCGGCCTTGGCGTGGAAGAGGGGCCGCATGTAAGCCTCCGTGACAGAGGCAACCGCGTGGAGAATACTCTTCTCGCCGCAGCCGGCACAGGCGCCATCGCCGGAAACCAGCGCGTCGTAGGTGCTGCGAACCATCAGCATGTTCCGCAGAGTGGCGGTCTTGGAATCCTGCGGACGGGTTTGCTTGTAGAGACCCAGATATTTCTGCGACGTATCTGGCAGGAGACTTAGGAACGCGGTTCCAGTCTCGTGATCGGCGTTGACTAGTTCGGTTTCTGGCACCATCTTGAGGGCTTCGTGTTCACTGCAGGCGGATACGCAGGCGGCGCATCCTTTGCACAGATCGGAGATGAAGATCGAGAAGATACCGCCTGCGCCGGGCGTTTTCCTCTCGGGAGTAGAAAAGATGGCGTTCACCTTCTGGTAGGCCATGGGCACACGGTCGAGGATTTCGAAGAACTGGCGCTTGGCTTCGGAATGGAACCCATCGACCTCGTTCATGACCTGGCGGAGGATCTGAAGCAGCGGCGTCGGGGTATTCTTAGCGACGGCATCCCGCATCATTTGACGCGCGGACTTCTCGATCTCAGGCAATGACCGCAACATCTTCTCACGCTCGCCGGGATCGCGTACATAATGCGCAATGGCGTTGTGCAGAAGAGTCGCCACGTCTTGCGAACAGTTGGGCATCGCAGTGTCGGGGCAGATGGAGATACAGTCCATGCACTGCGTGCAGTTCTCGGGAATGAAAAGCGGCGTTTCCCGGCGTGCGACGTACTTTGAGGCCATGTCCCCGGTGCCCGCGGCCATGACGCCGAGCGACGCATATGGAGAAGACGGCTGGTGGTAGCCGAGCCCTGCACGGAACTCGGCGTTAAAAGTAGCGACCCGGGTTACGGGCGTGCGCGCCGGCTGGCCCAAGGGCACCGGAGTGGAGCGATATCCAACCTGACAGCCATCGCCATGACCGTCCACGACTGGCAACAGCGCCTCGCCGCGCAATGAGGATCGATCGGGTGCGTTGAGTTCCCCAATGCGGATCTCGCGGACGCGTTCAAAGCCTTGGGTCATAACCTCCATGTTGGAGTTCACGACGGCCTCGCCGAATCGGCCGAACTTCTCCACATACTGTTTGCGAACGACCTTGTGGAACTGCTCCGCGGTGATGTGGAAATCGGAGAGAAGCGTAGAGACTGCGAAGAAGGCACCAAGGAACGCGTTGCCTTGCATGCGAAGTTGAAGGTCAGCACGATCGGTGGCCTTACGTGCGATCTCGAACCCTGGCAAGGTGAACACGTGAATTTTCTTGTCAATGATCTGCCGACGCGCCCGAAGAGGTAGCTGCTCCCATGCCCGCTCGCCTTCTTCCTCCGACTCCCACACCAGGCTTCCGCCTTCAGATATACCGTCGAGCGGGTTGGTATGTGTGAACGCCTTCGGATCACAGCACAGCACAACGTTGACGTGCCGAAGATCGCAATTGACCCGAATCCGCTCCGGTGCTGCAACCATGAAATAGGCAGTTGGGGCGCCCTTCTTTTCAGATCCGTACTTGGGATTGGCGCTGACGTGAATGATCTCTTTGGGGTTGCCCAGATCATCGACAACTTTGTCGCGCTCATAGAGGAGGTCGTTCAGATCGCCAATGATCGCGCCCAGGTTCTTGCCCGTCGTGATCGCTCCCCACCCACCGATGGAATGAAAGCGTACAGCTACGGCGCCGTCGGGCAACAAGGAGGGCGTTTCGTCAGACTTCACCTCGTAGGGGTGATCGATGCCCAGTACAAAGAACGAAGTTCCGTCGTTTGCTCGCTTGCCGTCCTTGCGAGCGCGGGCGCCGGTGACAAACTCGTATGCACCGAAGACGTGCTCCGGCCGGAAGTCCCGCGACCCCAAGCCGTAGATACCAGAGAAGAGCCGCGGCATTTGCTCAGGTGTGATCGCAGGTAGTCCGGCGACGCCAGGACGGCCATCGGTCCGCAAGGCTTTGTTGAGGGCGGTTCGTATGTCGCGCCCCATCGGATTATCACCGGCCATCGGCTCGTCGGTGCGCTCGAGGACAATGATGTTCTTCTTGCCCGCGAGTGCTTTGACCACCGCTGCCTCTGGGAACGGACGAATCACGTTGAGGTGAATGGAGCCGACCTTTGCGCCTCTGCGCACGCGCAGGTAATCCACCGCCGCTTCAATGTTCTCCGCGGCTGATCCAAGCGAGACAAATAGCGTCTCGGCATCGTCAGTCTTGTACTGGGTGATCAAGCCGTAGTAGCGGCCGGTCAGTTTCCCGAAGTCTGTGTACGCGTCCTCCAGGAACTGCAGGATCGGCTCCGTGAAGTTGTTCCGGCGCGCCGCCACGCCTTGCATGTAGTGCTCCTGGTTCTGCACCGGTCCGAGGAGCACGGGATTGGTAAGATCGATCATCGGCGGGACGCGGCGTCGCTTCGGCCCGAAGAGAATCCGCTGGCTCTCGGTTGGGCAATCGATCATATCGTCTGGCGCTCCGAGAAATTCACGGATCAGTTCCGACTCGTGCTTATAAAAGGTCCGCTCCAGGTGCGAGGTGAGAAAGCCGTCCTGCACGTTCATGCCGGGCGTTAAACTCAGCTCCGTTACGCGGCGCAAGATGAGTGCCTGGTCGGCCGCTTGCTGCGCGTCTTTGCCGAACAGGATGATCCACCCCGTGTCGAGCGCGCCGTAGACATCGTCGTGCCCGCAGTGCACATTGAGCGCGTGCTTGGTCAGCGCCCGGGCAACGACCTCCAAGACCATCGTCGAACATTTACCCGGAGCGTGGTAGTACTGTTCCACTCCGTAGAGGATTCCCTGGCCGGACGTAAAGTTGACAACCCGCTTTCCGCACACCGAATGCGCAATAGCACCGCCCTGAGCCGCGTGTTCTCCTTCGGCTTCCACGGCCAGCGTATTACGGCCAAACACATTCAGGCGGCCCTCAGCGAAGGACTGCTGGTACAGTTCTCCCCCTTCCGTCGAGGGCGTGATCGGGTAGAACACCCCAGCATCCGCAATTCGCGTTTCGGTGTGGTAGGAAACGAGTTGGTTCCCGTTTGCAGTGACCCGTATTCCAGGAAAGCGAGGGGTGGCGATCATAAATCCCTCCGCGTAAGGACACCTCCAACTGAGGTGTGAGTAGGTTGTTTTCTCTGACTACAGTTTGTTTCGCGGTCTACTATAGCTCAGTGATGTGCACCACATGCTATTGTGACGGTCGGTTACGGGGCACATCGGGAGCCGTTGAGGTCACCGCACTGGGGAGTCTCAGATTTCCAGCAGTTTCGTCTTCGCCAAGCTGGGCTCGCCCAGCCCGACCAATTGGGCATATTGCAACTGGCGCTGGAGGCGGCCGAGCTTCTCCATAAGACGACCGCAATACGAATTCACCCCGCCATACCGCCTGACAAGACGAACGCGTCACGACAGTCAATGGACGTGATCGGGTGAATCTCCCAAGCCGTCGCCCCCAAATCTTTGAGGTCAGTGCCGGGCGTCGCCGCGCTCGCGCCCGCTCTTTTTTTCGCTGGGGTGGAGTGATGTCTCTCGGACGACTCCCGGCCTGATTTGTTTCTAGCGCAATAATTTGAGCAAAGTCAGTGATGGCGCGTCTTAACATGTTGCCTGCATTTCGGCGGAATCGGCGGCGGACAAAGAAACCAATCACTGCGCGGAGAAGCATGCTGCGAGAGAATAAAACGACATGAGAGTGCGGGTAGAGTGCTACGCGGGGCGGACGGCGGAGGAACGGCCGGTTCGGTTTAGGCTGGATGAGTATGAGTACATGGTCGAGGAAGTGCTCGACCAATGGTACGGGCCGGAGCATTTGTTCTTCAAAGTTCGCGCTGATGACGGCAAGATTTATATTCTGCGCCGTGACACCTCGGTTGCCGACGGGGAATGGGAGTTGGTGTCGTTTCGGGCATGAATCACGCCCGCCGTGGTTTGAACTGTTTCCCCCTCCAAACCAGACCAGGCGGCGGGCGGTTCGGCCAGTTGGCGCATTGGGATTTGTACAATCGTAGCAACTTGGTTTCCGCCCAAACAATTATCTCTGAGGGTTCGAAGCTTCTGGGCTTGAGATTAGGCGGCGACCAGCCGCAGCGCTCGGAAGGCCCGCACTAGATGTTCTGCTTGCGCCCTCAGCATCGGCTCGTCGGCTTTCGGTATCGGGGCGATTCGGGCGTGTGCGGCAAAGTTCCGCTCGATGAGCTCTTCCCAGGCTTCGGCGTCGACGATTCCGGCGCACTGCGCGCAGGCGTACCAGTTCAAGTCGCCTAGGTCGGTTCCGTACTCTTGGAACACTCGGGAAGTACCGCAAAAATCGCAGCATGACGGGGGGCGATCCATGTGCTCACTCCTAACTCCTGCTACGGAAGGGGCTGGTAACTTTGGGTGACTGTGTACGGAAACGTACTCCGCATCGTGCGGAGGTTCAATGAGAACGGCCATCTTCGGGTTCGGGTCCCGAGCGACTCTCTGAGCAGCACCATCGTTGCCCGTCCAGGCCAACGGGCGCTTGAATGGCTAAGAACCATGTTTCAGCCACTGGAAATGCGCCCGGTTATCCCGTTAAAGGAAGTCGGGAAGCTGTGGCGCACTACGGAACGAGAGATCATCGCGACCTGCAAGCACTATAGAATTCCGATCTACTCTGAACCGGTTTTCGGATACCTGATGTCATTCGATTCACTCAAACATATGCTCGTGCCCGAAGGAAATATCACAAACCCAAGCCGCTCGACCGGGCTGGATTCTTGCGTTTCTATCGTTCAGAGATCTGCCACGAACCTTGGAAGAGCCCTCCACGTTATAGCGAGCGGCTCGAGATGGAGATCAATAGAATCGCCCGTCTTCCGCAGCCACACAGGACATTCCGCAGCATGGCCTTGATCGAAGCTTTCCAAGAAGCACGAACAGTAACGGAATGTATTCGCAATGAACGGCATATTTCCGAAGAAGTATCGAAATGTGAGAGGAGTATCGAAGAGCTACGGGCGAAAGTTTTAACCCAAGAATGGAGATCAAAGGCCCGGCGAGAGGCTGAAATGCAGAGCCGAAGAGGTGGGAGTCAGATGCAGTGGGCTAGCTCGTATTTCTTTTTGACTTCGTGGACGTTAAAAACTACCCCCAATCGAGTCCGCGTTCACCTGCGTAAACATTGACGTTTCTTAGCGTGCAGATGGCTGTTATAAATGTGTAGTTTACTAACAGCCACGATATCCCGCTACGCCACAGATGATCGAACACAGTTTATTCTTGGCAGAATCAGACCATCGATGGTTGGGCAGGTTTCGATACGCTGCGTGAGCGAAAAAACAGCTGCGTCAATTTGGTCTCGCCAAGAACTCTTTGCAGCTCGCCGAATCCGAAGAAAGGAATGAGCAACACGAACAGGATCAGACTCAGAGTCAGAATTCCCTTCAAGGTGCCTCCGCCGAGGTCAGCAATACTCTCGGAGAAGGACTTTCCATGATAGGAACCTACGGCCGTGTCTTCCAGAATTTTGCAACCAGCCAGCACGATGGAAAATAAGGCAGACTTCAAAAGAGTCGGGTAGATGAGCGGCGCGTCCTCGGCTGTATCGCCCAGGTGGAGGGCTCGGGCAATAAGTACGAACTTTCCCAACACTAGCGCATTGATGAATGCGATACCGTGCGCCAGGTAACTGATGTGCTCCTCGTCCAGAATCACGGACTTGTAAAGAAGAAAAAGTCCAAAAATCAGCCAAAGGTAAAGCGCTATGACGATGAATTCCTTGAATTCATGGTAGGCTTTCTCCTTCAGCGCTTTACTTGTTGTGCCCACGTCATCTTCTCCGTATCGACACCAGCAATCGAAGAAAAGGTTCGTTCTGATTCGTCACGTGATTTCGCAACGTTCTGACAGGTTGGCAGACAGTTCGTCAACTCGCTTCAGTAGCACGACGTGCTATCTTGCAACGTGCCGCTCCCCGGCATCTGAGTCACAAAATGCCCGCAGGTAATGAGCTTCTGCGATAGCGGATCTTCGCGCAAAGCGTTTGGAGATGTTGTGTATTTGGCGGTGTCCATCGACTTTTGCGGACACGAGCTGGTCGCTCCATTGCTGAACCAGGTCAAAAGCGCGATGAAGCAACTGCGCTGCATTACGATCGCTATCAGTCGAGGCCGCGGCATCCGCCAACTGCAGGCTTTGTGACGCGTGATCGCGATAGCCGTTGACCCACTCGTCGGTGACTCCGTAGCTACCCCGAATTGCTGCCGCCAAGGTTGTGGCCCACTCCCGCAGGCGGGCGATTTCCTCGATGCCTGCCTTCATAAATTCCTGTGACAGCGCGGCGCTATTCGATGGCCGCAAAGCAGCCGTAGGCTCGGCAGTGCCGGCGCTTCTCGTGTCGCTCGCCGACGCGGGAAGCTTCAGGACGATGCCGGGCCCGCTGAAACTCGCCGAACCTTTGCCGATGTTGGCTAGGGCCGAAACATCAACGACCAACCGGCCATTTTGCTCAATCACCTCGGCTTCCCCGCTGTGTCCATTCACTATTAGACTTCGTGCTTGCTGCTTAGACTGTCCGAAAGCACCGCCGATCAGTACTGCAGTTAGCAACAGCGGAATAATCCTTTCAGTGGCTAGTTTCATAAGGACTATCCTGTACCACATTCTTTGCGCCTGGGAACTGCAAGAGTGTTACAGTGTCAGCTCCTTTGGTCCCCAGCCGGAAAACCAGCGAGAGGTAAACGCGATCACGATAGACTCCTTAAAATCGTGCTAACCCCCGTCTGCTTCAGTTTGATGCACTCACATCGTCTTTCTCCGCAGACCACCATGCCTTCGGCTCACAGATGCTGGTAATTACTGTTCTTAACCACGATGGTCAGTTGTTTGCTGACACCATCAATCGTCTGCTGCGACAGATGATTCGGTCCGCCTGGGATGGCGCTGAACTGGCCTGATGCCTTTACCGCATCCTTCGGGTCATCTAGATATGATGCAATGGACATGCTTACCAGGCCTTGACCTTTGGCGATCAGCAAGGTCATGTTGTCGCCTTTCTTGATGTAATTGGAGATCACCAGACGATATTGTTCAGGAGCACCGGCTTCTGGCCCTACGGTGATGTTTCCCTGTTGATAGGCCTGCTCAATCAAGTTCTTCTGAGGAGGAACGTATTGCTGGATTAAGCTTTTAATCTGATCCGCATACTCCTTGTATTCTTCCTTTTTCTTTTCGACAATGTGTTCCTTCAGACGGCCATGCCGTCCGCCTCCGCTGGTGTCCGCGGAGGGCGGCGGATCAAGCGGTGTCTTTTCTGGCTTTCCGTCGGGGCCAAGCCGCACCTGGAAGTGTTCCTGTTTTTTCTGTTCGCCTTTAAGGCTGATGGTTACTTGTTCTACCCAGGTGTATTGGGCCAACGCTTGTTTGTTGGTAGCCGCCGTTTCCTTTATCTCAGCGACTTTCTGCTGCAGTTCGGAATTTTGTGCACCTGCGACCCGGGCAAAGTATCCGAGAACCAGCAATCCGATCAGAACGAAAACACGTTTCATACAAACCTCTTTTGCACATTCTGCGAACGACTGGCGTTCTGTTTTTTATTTGGGCGGAAAATCCTTCAATAACTTTTGCATGGCCTTGTTCAAGTTCTTTTGATTTTTCTCCGGCTTGCTGCTGGGATCCACGGTTCTTGTCGCGTGTCCCGTCCAGACCAACTGTTTGGTCGCTGGGTCATACATATCAAGGACAAGAGTTCCCACGTTGATTGTCGAACTTGTCGCACTTCCCATGACCCCGAAGCGAATGCCGCCACCCATTCCGTACGCATTCCACTGCTTCTCCTGATCGACGGCAATCTGATAACCAACATACATATTCGCCGAATCGCTGTCCGTCTTGGTGAGGCCCTTCGCGGCAAGTTGTGAGTCAACAGATTGCTTAATCTCCGCATCCACGATCTGGTTTGGGTGTCCACCGCTCTCAATGTTGACCCACTTATAAGTGTGATACTTCGAGAAATCTGTTCCGGGCATGTGGTTAGTCTGCACCTCTTGACCTATTGTGACCATGGGAGCTATGAGTCCGACCAATATCGCGACGATTGTCAAAAACGCTGTAGCGATTGCTGTTCGCATGATTTTTCTCCTTTTGTACACGTCAGCGGGGTGTTGAGGCCGTATCCTGCAATCATTCGGATCTCGAGACTAGAGACTTGCCCCATCCAGCCCGGTCGTCAGCCGCGAGCTGCAGGCAACCGTGCGACCAGACCGAGCTGGTGGTTTCCCGCTGAAGCCGGTCGCTATGCCGCAAGACGTTCGGCAACTCTTTCCTCGGCGATCCTCCGGATCAGTCGCCGTGTCCTTTCAACAAAAGCAAGTTTGTCGGCGAGACAGCTTTCCAGCAGTACACCGACTCCGTGGTGCCCAGCCAGATCAGCCGCTGCGACCAGAGCCACATATTCACCAATTCGAAAGTGAGTCAAATGGATCAGTTTCGCGAGGATGAAC
>DASPTU010000055.1:0-94237 GCA_035623255.1 Terriglobales bacterium
GGGTGTAGCACTTTTGCCGTCGCTATACACCTTCACGCCTGAAGTTTGACCGCTTTCGAGCACACCCTTAAGATGGACGAAAGTCCGTTGCTTCCCAGAGAATTCGCACGCAGATGATTGGTCAGACAATCTCGCATTACCGCATCACCAGCCGCCTCGGCAGCGGCGGAATGGGCGTGGTTTACGAAGCCCAGGATCTGACGCTCGGGCGCCGGGTGGCCCTCAAATTTCTCCCGCCGGAAGTGGCACGAGATCAGGGGGCCCTGGATCGCTTTCTGTTGGAGGCGCGGGCGGCTTCGGCATTGAATCACCCCAACATCTGCACAATCTACGCGGTGGAGTCTGATGGCGGGCAGTCATTCATCTCGATGGAGCTCTTGGAAGGCCAGAGCCTGGACCGCACGCTGGACGCTGGGCCGTATGCCTTGGACAGACTGCTTGACATCAGCATTCAACTCGCGGATGCGCTGGAGGTGGCGCACGCCAAGGGTATCGTTCACCGCGATATCAAGCCGGCCAATATTTTCGTGACGCAACGCGGGCAGGTGAAAGTTCTCGACTTCGGCCTGGCGAAGTTAACGAAGGCGGCAGCAGAACTCGGCATGGAAACGTTGACCGCGGACAATCGTGGGCCGCTGCATCTGACCAGTCCGGGTTCAACCGTCGGAACCGTCGCCTATATGTCTCCTGAGCAAGCGCGTGGCGAGGAACTGGACAGCCGCAGTGATCTCTTTTCTCTGGGCATCGTGATGTACTTGATGGCCACCGCCCAGCTGCCATTTTCCGGCAACACTTCGGCAGTGGTTTTTCACGCCATTCTGCAACGCGAACCGGTTCCACCGGCGGAGATCAATCCGGCGGTTCCACCGAAGCTGCAGGAGATTGTTCATAGGCTCCTGGAAAAGGACCCTGACCTGCGCTACCAATCCGCTGCCGATCTGCGCGGGGACCTCAAGCGATTGAAGCGCGACACCGAGTCAGGACGTAAGGTCTCGCAGGCGGGCATTTCCGCAGCGGGGACGGCTGCGGCTCCGAGTTCTTCGGCTCGAATGGAAAGCTCGAAAACTTTGGCAGCTGTTCGCCAGCACAAGGCTGTAACCGCTGCGGCGATAGTTGTGGGATTGGTTATTGCGGTTGCGGCTGCGTATGGCATCTATGCATTCCTTCATCGGAGCCAGCCGACACCGTTTCAAAACATTTCCGTGACTAAGGTTACGGATACAGGCAAAGCTGCTTTTGTGGCGATCTCTCCAGACGCCAAGTACGTACTGAATGTGGTCAGCAATGAAGGGCAACAAAGCCTGTGGTTGCGCAATTTACCGACGAATAGCAATACACAGGTCGTTCCCCCAGCCGAGGTAGAGTACAGCGGCCTGCGGTTCTCGCCTGATGGCAATTACTTGTACTTTGTGCGAACCGAGCCTGGGAGCCACGAGCTGAGTTATTTGTATCGCGCTCCGGTTCTCGGGGGAACGCCGCAAAAGCTGGTCACCGACATCGACTCCAATATTACTTTCTCACCGGATGGACGGCAGTTTGCCTTTCTGCGTTTCAACAATCCGGACCCGGGTAAGTTTCGCGTGCTGTCCTTAGCGATTGACGGTGGCGAAGAAAAGATCCTGTACGGAGCTCCGATCAGTAGTGCAATGTACAATCCGGCGTGGTCACCTGATGGTGCGCGCCTGGCTTTGGATGTAATTCAGCCTCCGAATGCGTTTGGGGGATTAGTAAGCTTCGATATCGCCAGCGGCGAACAGCGGCTGTTTTTCATTTCCGACAGCAGCGTATTGGAACGCTTGATATGGATACCGGATGGACGAGGGCTTCTCGCTTTATCTGGCCTCAACATCACCGGGCCGATACGAAATCAAATTGTCTTTGTTTCCTATCCAGAGGGGCGGTCAGTTCCCGTCACACGGGACACAAACTACTACGCTGATCTCAGCCTTTCGGCAGACGGTCACTCGTTGGCGACCGTCTCACGTGAATTTCATCTCAATCTGTATACGATGGTGGCTGGGGATTCGTCGGCCATGAAACAGGCGCGGCAGGTTTCTTCCGTGGCCTCTCATTTCCATTTCACCTGGACCGCCAACTCCGAGTTGGTAACAGAGTCATCGACGGGCCTAAGTCTAATCAATCCCGAAAATGGAGCGGTGACGCCCCTCCCCACTCCCGAAGGCCCATATATTTCCGGTCCTTCAGCCTGCGGTGATGGGAAATACCTGACGTTTACGGCCATTACCAGGGGCAAGCCGGTCATGCGGCTGTGGCGAATGGATGCCGGCGGCGGAAATGCTCGAGAGCTTTCCGATGGCAGGTTGCAGGATTTTTCAAGCTGCTCGCGCGATGGGCGCTGGGTGGTTTTTGAAGACGGGGTGAACGGCGGGCAACTGATGAAACTGCCCGTTGAGGGCGGGGAAACGGAACAGATTTCGAAAGATCTGGTTGTCCCCGGCTTTGATGTTTCGCCCGATTCCAAGCTGGTGGCCTTCGCTTCCTTTGTTCATGAGGCAGAACATAAGGAAGAATTACAGGTCGTGGAACTCAACTCCAACCGAGTAGTAAAAACTATGGACTTTCAGCATCCGCGGAGCGGGCCCATTCGATTTTCCCCGGATGGCAGGGCCGTGGTTTATCCGGTACACGCCGGTGCTGCCGATAATTTATGGGTACAACCCCTGGATGGATCGCCGAGTAAACAGATCACCGACTTCACATCGGAACGCATCGTCGATTTTCATTGGTCTTTCGACGGCAAACAGCTTGGCCTGATCCGCGGCCACACCGACTCCGATGTGGTCTTGATCCGCGATCTGGAGAAGTAAATAGATCAGTTGCGCATCGCCCCGGCAATCTCAAGCCACCTCCTGCTCCGACTGGTTGATCCTCTTAAGTGCGGCGAGAATGGCCTCGTTGTCCGGCGTCTGATCCAGCGGGTAAATCTCGGCGAACGCGATCTTGCCAGCTTTGTCCACAATAAATACCGCCCGGTTGCTGATGCCCGCCAACATCGGCCCCTCGCGAAAAATCCCGAAAGCTTGTGCGACTGCGCCGTGCGGATAGAAATCCGAACACATCGGAATGTGCATGGTGCCGATGTCAAATTTCTGCCACGCCATGTGGCTGTAAATTGTGTCTACGCTGATGTCCAGGACCTGGGCATTAAGCGCGGCGAACCGATCGCGGTCGCGGTCGAAAGCCGGCAGCTGCTCGGCTCATGTGGGCGTCCAGTTCAGCGGGTGAAAGCTTACAACGACATGCTTTTTGCCGCGAAAATCGCTAAGCCGGACACGGATGCGCGCATCGCCTTCGACCGCCGGCAGGTCAAAGTCCGGAGCCACGTCTCCAACCTTCAAAGGCATATTCTCTCCTGTCACGGCATTTTACTCTGGCTGAAAACAGTAAGGGCGGCCTCGCGGCCGCCCTCGTTGCGGATTGTAGAAGTGGCTTAGGCCGACTTCACATTCTCGGCTTGCCAGCCCTTGGGCCCTTTGACCACATCGAACTGGACCTGCTGGCCTTCTTGCAGGCTGCGGAATCCATTTGCCTGGATGGCCGAGAAGTGCACAAACACATCCTCCCCATTCTGGCGGCTGATGAAACCATAACCCTTGGCGTCGTTAAACCACTTTACTGTTCCTGTTTCCATGGTGTTGCTTTGTTCCTTTTTCTTTAGATATGCGCTGGATCACTTGCTGGACTTCTGCAGGCAGGTCACGCTGGTTAGCGGGAAGTACTTGAAACTGCAAAAAACCGCGAAGTTCAAACGCACCAACATTGTACCTTATTCAGCAGCCAAAAGGCTAATGATTACTTCCGGCGGTAGTGGTGCAGTTTGGCAAACTGCACCACTACCCTTCCGGCACGCAAAATATGCAGTTGCCGTCGCAGGCAGCTGAATCTGCACTGGATTGCCAACCGGCTTACCTTAGGCTAGCGACTTTTCGGACTTCGCGTCATCATTAGGATATGCGGGTTCGCCTTCTCCTGTTTCCACTTCTGGTTTCTTCCCTCTGCAGTGCTGACGTGATCCGGGACGTCAAGATTGCCTTGTCCCAGAACAACATTGCAGCAGCCAATGCCGAACTAGAGGACTACCATGCGAGACATGGTATCGACCCTTCTTACCTTGAGGCCCAGGCCTGGGTGGCACGCGGATATCTTTCGGCCAATCAGCTCGACCAGGCCCGGAATTTGGCGAGGGAGACCGTGTCGGAAGCGAGACAGCTTCTGCAGTGGCGGCCGCTCGATGCTGAGCCCCATCTGCCGCTCGCGTTAGGCGCCGCGCTTGAAGTGCAAGCACAAGTGCTTACTTTGCGAGGACAAACCAGTGAAGCGGCAGCTCTGCTGCACCAGGCTCTGGCAAGCTACGGAAATACCTCGATTCGCGCGCGCCTGCAGAAGAACCTTAATCTCATCGGCCTGACCGGACGCGACGCGCCGCCGCTCGATACTGGAAGATATATCGGAGTCCGACCCACCCCCCTGAGCGAGCTCAAGGGATTGCCGGTTCTCCTATTCTTCTGGGCTCACTGGTGCGCGGACTGCAAGCAGGAAGGTCCCATCATCAGTCAGCTCGGCTTGGAGTTTGCCCCCAAGGGGTTGAGGGTTCAAGCGCCGACGCAACTCTACGGCTACGCAGCCTATGGTGAGAGCTCCGCTCCAAAAGATGAGCTCGACTACATCGGACGCGTTTGGCAACATTACTACCCCGGCTTGCAGGAGGTCCCGGTCCCCGTCAGCAAGGCGAATTTCGATAAATATGGCGCCAGCACCACCCCGACGATCGTTCTGCTGGACCGCAATGGTCGGGTTGTCCTCTATCATCCGGGGCTAATGTCGTACGACGAATTGCGCGCCGCAATCACGAATGCACTATAAGTTGTTTAGTTTCTTAGACTTGTGTGCTTCCCTACCGGCCGCCTTACGGCTTCAGTTACTTGCCCCATCCCCGGTGCAACCGCAATGATGATTGAGCACCTGATGCTTCCACTTCCGCGAAAGTACGGAAGCTTGACGGGAAGCCACTCCCCGGCTAAGCCCGATTGGACGCGAGCTTAGAGGGTGCAATCCAAACCAAGGAGTCTGACAACTATGAGGAAGTTTATCGGCGTTGCCCTGTTCGTAGGTTTGATCTCGATGCTCGGCATTGCCCAGGAAGTGCCCAAGCCGGAAGTGTTTGGTGGCTACCAGTTCACCACTCTCGATCCCTCCTGGCATGCGAATGGGTGGAACGGTGCCGCTTCCATGTATTTGACCCGCTGGATGGGCGTTACTGGCGACTTTAGCGGCGCCTATGGGAGTGGCAGCACCCATTTCTACACCTACACAGGTGGACCGGTGGTTTCGATGCACAGGCATGCGATCTCGCCGTTTGCGCACGCCCTGTTTGGCGGCGGTCGCGCTTCCAGCACCGGCGTGAGCAACAGTGGTATGGTGCTGATGTTCGGCGGCGGCATGGATTACGGACGCAAGGCTTTCGCCGTTCGTCTGTTCCAGGCCGACTGGTTGATGACGCGCTTCAATGGTGTGAGCGACAAGAACAACGCGCGCGTTTCGACTGGGTTGCTGTGGCGGTTCTAGTCCGATAATCCAGGAAACATTTCGGGGGCGGCCTGGGGCCGCCCTAAATTTTTGGTCTTGATATAGTGCTCCACCGATTGAATCTGGGGTTACCGCTTGCGGAAAATTTCGAAGGTCAGATTGAAGAGTTGCACCAGCGTGATCCCGATTGCCGCATACACTGCAATTTCGAGCCTCCGGCTGGACTCCTGAGTGGCTTTGATTACGTCCCTCACTTCCTGGGTAGTGTGGTATAGGGTGTCGGCAAGTTGCTCGAAGTGCTCAGTGGAGGCGCGCAGGCGCTCCAATACGCGCGATGTCGCCGAAAGCGCGGTTGCCATCTGCTCGCCGTTTCGAATGTCCAGCTCGGTTTTGCATGCCTGCCACCAATGGCTGCCGGGCGGGCTGTCGTACATCCGCTGCCGAATCTCTTCGTAGGACCGGCTGCGCAGCAGCTGTACAAGCGCCTGTACGGTATCGGGCTCCCTGATTTGTTCCGTTACAGATGCCATAAGCGTCGACTCTACCAACGCGCAGTAACAGTTCTCAGATACCTAAAGTGCTACAAGAATTGTGGTCTTCCGCCAGGTTTCGATATGGGCTGTCGAGTACGTCACATTCACCGACATCAGGTCATATTTGATCGACCAAAGGCAACCCCGCGCTAGGAATGTGGTTCTGAACCTGGAATAAAATCACTTTTCTGCTGGTTTACCATTCAGGCGTGGCAGCTGCGGATCTCCAATCCGGTTCGTTCGAACAGTTGGCCATGCCGCTTTTCGACCAGCTGTACAACTTCGCGCACTGGCTGACACAAAACCCGGACGAGGCCGAGGATCTGGTTCAGGAAACTTATGTCAAGGCCTTGCGAGGATTCTCGTCTTTTCAGATCGGGACCAACTTTCGCGCTTGGATGTACCGAATTCTGCGTAACACGTTCCTGACCTCTCGTACCGGATTGAAAGTGACGGTCCCAATTGACCCGGAAAGTGACGGCTCCGAACTCGTGGAGATTCAGACACCTGAAACGCTCGCGATCGACCGGTCGAACTCGCAACTGCTACAGCGCGCCATGGACGATCTGCCCGTGCATTTTTGCGAGGTCCTGCTTATGTGTGAAGTAGAAGAAATGTCATACCAAGAGATTTCCGAAGCGCTCTCCGTCCCGATTGGCACGGTGATGTCGCGGCTGTCACGGGCCCGAAAGGCACTGCGAGAGCGCGTCCGAAAGGATTTCGCGGTTCGATCAGATTCGACCGCCGCCATTAACGGATGATTTATGGCTTGTGAGTCCTGGAAAACAAAAATCGAGAGTTACGTAGACGACGAGCTTCCGCCCGACCAGACGCAAGCTTTCGCCACTCATGTTCGTACTTGCGCCGCATGCGCCGCCGACGCGCTTGCCCGAGTGCAAATGAAACGCAGCATCCAGGTTGCCGGACGAAGATTTACTGCCAGCCCTGAGTTTCGCAAGCAGATTCAGGAAAGAATTTCAAAACCGCAGCCGACCCTCGGCTTTCCCTTATGGGTGATTGCTTCGGCTGTGCTCGCCTCATTGCTGGTCGGCAGTGTCGGTGTGAGCTACCTGGGAAGGCGTCGTGAACAAAGGCGAGAGCTCTACAGCGAACTGGTGGATCAGCATGTGTCCACGATGGCCAGTTCCTCACCCGTGGATGTAGTTTCTTCGGATCGGCACACGGTCAAGCCCTGGTTTCAGGGGAAAATTCCGTTCGCCTTCGACCTGCCAGAAGTTCAGAATTCTGATTTCTCACTGATTGGCGGACGCGTGACGTACCTGGACCAGATTCCCGGCGCACAGCTGATCTATGCAGTTCGGAAACATCGCATCTCGGTATTCATCTTCCCCGAAAACGCCCTTCCCGTCCGGTTGGAGCGGAATCGTGGTGCAAGGAAGCAGGCTTCATTCAGCACGGAAACCTGGTCTCAGGGCGGACTTCGCTACTTCGTAGTCGGTGACTCCAGCACAGCTGACATCGATGCTTTGGCGCACCTGTTCAAGTCTCCCAACTCTTAGGTATTCGCAGACAGCATTGCGGCCGCGGTTGCTCATTTCATAAGACCGCATGCGGCCGCATAGTGATTCACGACTTCGAGAATCTTGTCATGAATCATGGCAACCGGGTTATTCGCGATGGCACCGGAACGTACCGCGACACTTTGGTTAGGCAAGAACTGGCTAATGATTGAGACCGGAGGGGGACTGGCAGTCAGGTTTGCCAGCAGCCGCTGCAGTGCGGCGGCTACTTCTGGCTGAGGCCAATAATACCGGCAACGATCACTCAAGCTATACTTGCGCGCTAACCGCAGTGCGTCCTCATCGCCGTGATAATAGCCTTTCCAGTATTCCGGATTGGCAAGCATGGCAGCTTCAAGAGATTCCCTGACATGCGAAATTGCGATTTCCTTCCGATTCCCCAGCCACTCCTCTTCCAGCATTGCCAGCGCAAACACCGCCTCTCGAAACGCAAAGGTCAGCCATGGGCCGACCTTCAGGATGGCGAAGTGGTCCTGGACCATCTCACGTAAGGCTGGAGGCGACTGGTAGTCGGTGGAGTGCGCTTCATAAACCCTCTGCCATTGTCGGCTGGCAAATTGCGCCAGACCACGCGTTTTCTCGGGAACATAGGGGAAGACATCGGTATCGCCGAATTCCACGCCGGGTTGCACGACTAGAGCGATCACGCGCTCCCACGCCGCTTCGAGACCGCGCGTCCTGAATGCCTGCCGGGTCACTTCAACCGTCCCAGCCGCGTCTTCCGTTCGGGTCACGAGCGGTGCCTTCGATTCGCTGAGTTCGCCGCCCGGAATTGGTACCTCCGTTCCGATTACGTATAGCGGCCTGGGCGATCCCGTCGGAAGTTCTTTGTACGCGTCTTCAGCAGCGCAGCACAAATCGGCTGCACGACCGCTAATGACCTCGTCCGCAATTGGTTCAGACTCGCTTCCAGGATCTCCACCGAGACGCATGCTCGCATCCAGATGAATCTTCGTATAGCCGGCCAGGACGCACGCACGCACAAGCTCGAGGGCTTTTTCCATAGCGCTGTGGGCATTTTCTTTGCGCCAGACATGGGGGCCGAGATGGTCGCCGCCAATCACCATTCGTTGAACTGGGAAATGCGACCCAACCGCGATTTCTCTTACGAAAGCAATGAACTGTGCCGGAGTTTGCCCCGTGTAACCTCCAAACTGGTTCACCTGGTTGGAAGTGGATTCGATAAGCAGCAGGCTGCCGTCCCGCGTTGCCTGCAGCATGCCGGCCTCCAGCACAAAGCGATTGGCCGAGCAAATTGAATAAATGCCGACGGTCTTGCCCTGATGGTTCTGCCTGAGAATCTCGGCGAGTTGTGCAGTTGCGGTAGAGGGTCGGGTTAAGGGCTGGGCTGTCCCGGACACTGCAGTCTTCTCCCTCTGCAAGACGGATGCGAATCCGCAACCACAAAACTAGAAATAGAACTTCATCGCGAATTGAATGAAGCGTGGATCGCGGGCGGCAATCGCCTGCCCGAATTGCGGGGTTCCGAATTCCACAGCTACCGGCTCTTGGCTGATCGCACCGGGAGGTCCCAACAGCGGATTCACGTGGTTCCAGACATTGAAGAATTCTGCCCGGAACTCAAGGTGCGTCTGCTCACGAATCGGAAAAAGTTTGAAAATCGAGATGTCCCAGTCCTGCAGCCCGGGTCCGCGCACAATGTTCCTGCCGGCATTCCCAAAGGTGAAGAAGGTCGTATTGTCGACGAATGCGCAGGTGTTAAACAACGTTCCAGGAACGCACGGCTTCCCGTTAGGATTTCCCACAACATTCGGCCTCACTTCGAAAAATCCGACTGTTCCTCCGCCATCAGAAGTGGAAACGTTCGTTACGGCATTCGTAATTGTGAACCAGTTACCCGTCTGTGCCGTCGTGATGCCCGCCATTTGCCAATTCCCGATGATCTGGTTCAAAACGCCGCTGGCATTTCGGCCCAGTGCTCTCCCCTTCCCAAAGGGCAAACTATAGGCGTAATTGACAACAAAACGGTGATGCACGTCGATGTCTGAGTTGCCATATTCGAGTCCGGGAAATAGCTGGTTGCGGAAGTCGCCGTTGTTCAAAGACCCGAGGCTCGCGCTCGACGCATCGTCGAGGGCATGGGAGTAAGTATAAGAAGCGCCGAACTGTAGTCCATTGGACAATCTCTTTTCCACGTGGACTTGCAGCGCATTGTAGTTGGAAATGTCGTTGGCACGGAGTGTGTCGATGGTTCCATCAACTGCTGGAAACGGGCGCCTGGGCGCGGTTGGACAATTCTGAGGAGTGTTTCCGTTGCTCGTGCAAAACGTCACATTTGGCGGCGCCTGATTTCCGTTGTACATCCCATAGAGATCTGCTCCGTGGGAGCCGGCGTACGAAACCTCCAACACCGTCTGGCTGGGCAACTGATACTCAAACCCGAGGTGCCACTGCTGGGTGTAGGGCGTCGCCAAGTGCTGACTTTCAGAAAATAGTGTCGGGGTATTCGGATCTATTAATGAACTTGCCGGAAAGCCCTGAGACAGGACGTTCAAGCCTGCGATAGAGCAATCCGGTCCATTCGGATTTGCCGCTGACAAGAAACACGGCTGGGTGAAGTTTTGTGTCACGAAGAAGGGTGGATTGAAGCCAGGGCTTGGGTTCGAAAACGGTCCGTTCTCTTCGCCGCCATAGAAGATTCCATAGCCCGCTCGCAGGACCAGCTTATCTGTAACCTGGTACGCGAGCCCAAGCCGGGGTGCGAAATTAGTCAGCTTCGGCGAAATCAAGCCGGGGGAGCCGTTGCGCTGGATCGGAATGATGCCCGCCAGGGTGGGGGTTAATTGCGCGTTCTGGCCTTTGGGAACGACCAGAGAACCAGTCGAAAAATCGAAATTAGCTTCTTCGTTATCTCGCGCCTTAACCACGGTAAACAGCTCATAGCGAAGCCCCAAATTCAGCGTCAGCTTGCGGGTAGCGCGAAAGTCATCTTGGGCAAACCAGGCATAGTCACCGCGGTGGTAGTCGACGTTGTGTTGGTTCGTCAGCGTCCCCCCATCCGGGATTCCCAACAAGAAAGTAGCGAATGCTTCCCCTCCCGTGGTTGGAGCGGCAGGATTGTCCGTGAAATCGCTGGCGAAGTTCATAGTTCCCCGCGAAGCGGCCGGCTGAAAGATCGTGAATTCGACAAAGCGTAATTCTGTTCCAAACTTCATCGAATGCCGGCCATGCACCTTCGTCAGGTTTTCAGCGATTACGTATGCATTCTGCTTCTCGATCGACGGTAGGAAACCGGAGCTGCCAATTGCCGCTGTGCCATCGTTAATGGAAATGCTCGGCAATCCGCCATTGTCAAGTCCCGGTGGAACCCCCGGAAACCCTAATTGTGCCGCGACATTTGTGTTGTAGTTGAGTTGAAAGCGGTGCGAATTGATGCGGTTATAGCCGATCCGCAATTCATTGATCATGCTGCCGGAAAAGGTGTGAGTCTCGCTGATCGCCGCACTACGGTAGGAGTCATCCTGATACCCATCCTGAAACGCACCCCCGTCGAGCGCATTGTTAAACGGCGAAGGAATGAAGCTGGGCTGATGCTCGTAGCTGAATCGGCCAAACAGCGAATCACGGTCACTAATCGTGTGATCGACACGAATATCAAAATTGTTTTGACTCGTCTGTCTCTTCGGCTCCGCCAGGAAATTGGAACCATTAAGATTCACGTTAGGTGTGGGGAACAGGGCCGAGAGGCGGGCCGCCAGTGAATCGATTAGCCCCTTGGGAAATATGTTCGTGGGGTTGCCTGCAGCATCGACCCCGATCGGCACCCCACAAAAACCGTTGGGGAATTGTTTCGAAGGCGTCACTTGCTGGGTCAAGCGGGTGTTGAAAATCTCACCCTTATAGGTGGGGTGCCCGTTGCAGTCCTGGGCCACTTGACTCGTCAGACTGCCGTTCGTGTCCACCGCCATCACAGGCGTCGTCGTTAGAAACGACGAAAAATCACCGCCAATCTCGGCCGGCGTCGGGACGAGCACTAATTGCGGCAGTGCCTGGCGGATGCGAAGACCTTCGTAGTCCCCAAAGAAGAAGGTCTTGTTCTTGATGATCGGCCCGCCAAGAGTCGCGCCAAACTGGTTTTGCTGGTACGGCTGGCGGCCAAATGCATCGAAAGCGTTGCGAGCATCGAGTTTGTCATTTCTGAAAAACTCGTAGACATCGCCATGAAAGCCGTTCGTGCCGGACTTGATCACCGCGTTCATGACCGCGCCGTTGCCACGGCCGAATTCCGCACTATAGGAGTTGGTCTGAACCTTGAATTCAGCCAAAGCATCGACCGAAGGTTGAATCACGTAGGCACTTCCGTTCAGTACATCGCCCAGATCGGAATTGTTATCGATGCCATCAAGCTGAAAATTGTTCTGCAACGAACGCGATCCGTTGGAGCTGAACCCAAACGACTGCTCCACTCGCGAACCTGGTTCGGCAGGGCCGACGCCAGCCCCTAGCAGCGCGAGCTGGGCATAATTTCTGCCGTTCAGGGGTAGGGTTTGCATGGTATGGCTATCCTGCACCTGGCCGAGTTCCGAAGTCTCAGTTTGGAGCTGCGGCCCTTCGGTCGTGATAGTGACCGTCTCCGAAATGCTCCCAACTCGGAGCTTGGCATTGACCGCCGGCTGCGCCTGCACATCGACTTTGACCGGTCCCAGTACGGCCTTTTGAAAGCCCTGCTTTTCGACGGTCACGGTGTAGCGGCCAATCTTCAGCGGACTGACTACGTATTCGCCCTGTGTGTTCGTGCTGGTCGTAACCGTGATGCCGCGATCCACGTCAGTGATCGTAATCTTCGCCGCACCGACGACAGCACCACTCGGATCGGTCACGATTCCCGTGATCCCTCCGGTGTCTTTTTGAGCGAAGGCCGCGACCCAGCTAATCGCTACGATCGCAGTGAGGGTGAAGGTGCGAAAACGAAAAAGGCCGTGGCACGGCCGCAGAGAGCGGAACATGGACCGAAACATATGGGCCTCCTGATGAGCCCGCCAAAGGTTCGGAGAGAGCCGGGGCTTTCGTATTATTTCGATTTCATACTATTAGTTACGGACATGGCAGAAGTCAAGCGCAAAAATTAGCCGGTTGCAAGACAGATACCGCCGGAGAATACCTCCGGACGTTGCCACCGGCGAAACTCCGGCTTCTCCCCAACTGCACTGAAACTTTTATTGGACAAACGAAAGTAAACGTTATAAAAGGAAATAGAAAACAAAAGGGCAAGACGGTAGCGGTTCCGGGTCTTGCGGCCAACTGCCGTGCTCAACGAAGAACGTCGACGCGCCATTATCGAATTTGTGAACCGCGACGGCCGCGTGCTGGTAGCGGATCTTGCCCGTCGCTTCCATACCTCACAGGTCACAATCCGTAAGGACCTGGAATTGCTGCACACCCAAAGGCAGCTGCATCGCACCCATGGTGGCGCCTTGCCTTCGCGCGAGGGAGCTCTGGACGACCCCACGATTCGCCAAAAGGAACAGCTTCATCGCCGAGAAAAGACCCTGATCGCAACAGCGGCGGCGCGCATGGTGCAGAAAGGTCAAGTCGTAATTCTGGACTCCGGCACCACCACGACCGCCGTCGCCCGGGCGTTGCGTGACCATCAGAATCTTACGGTGATCACAAACGCGGTAAACATTGCCGCCGAGTTAGCGGGTACTCCGGTTGATGTCATCCTGACCGGAGGCACACTGCGCAAGAATTCCTTTTCCCTGGTTGGCCCGATGGCCGAGGATACCTTGCGTCGCCTTAATGCCGATCTCCTTTTTCTAGGGGTGGACGGTTTCGATGTTCGCTATGGGCTCACTACCCCGAATTTGCTGGAAGCGAAAGTGAATCGGGTGATGATGGAGGTAGCGCAATACACCGTGTTGGTTTGCGATTCAAGCAAGTTCGGGCGACGCAGTCTGTCGCTTATCGCTCCGACTTCGGCCATGCATGAAATCATCACCGATCGCGGCATTCCAAGATCCGATTTGCGCGCACTGAAAAAAGCCGGAATTGAGGTCACTCTTGTCTAATTCAATGCACCCCAACCAGCCATCCGACGGTCACCAGCCCACAAAAGCGCCCGGTGCATATAGTCTGGCGGAGATTCTCTCGCAGCCACAATCTTGGGCTTCTTGCCTTCGCGAGGTGAGCGAAAGCGGAATATTGGAGCAGGTTCGAGATCAATTCATAAATTGCGATGACTACCTCTTCATGGGCTGTGGTTCCAGCTACTATGTCGCGCTGTGCGCAGCCGCAACCATGACTGCTTTCACTGGCCGCCGCGCTCGCGCCATCCCGGCTTCGGAAATCTTGCTCTATCCCGAGCTCGTTCTGGCAGCGACGAAGCATTTCCTGCCAGTGCTCATTTCACGCTCCGGCCAAACTTCAGAAGTGTTGCAAGCCGCTGAACTGCTGCGCTCACGGTCGATCCCGACTCTTGCAATTTCCTGCGCCGAAGGCCAGGCACTCGAAGGGTTGGCGTCACTAACCATTACAGTCCCGTCAGCGGACGAAAAAAGCACCGTGATGACCCGATCCTTTACTTCCATGCTGCTGATCCTGCAGGCTTTGGCGGCCAAAATCGGCAATAATGCAGAAGCTTCTGAGCGCCTGGCCAGAATCCCTGAACTCGCTACGCCTTCGCTAGGTACGTTAGCAGAGAAAATACGGGCTTTCGTTGCGCAACACCGCTCTGCCGACTACGTCTGTCTCGGACAAGGACCATTCTTCGGCCTTGCCTGTGAGTATGCCCTTAAGGTCACTGAAATGTCGGTTTCGTATGCGCAGGCCTTTCACACTCTCGAATTTCGTCACGGACCGAAATCCATTGTCGCTCCGGAAGTGTTGTTGATCTTTCTGATCTCAGGACAGGGACGCGATGCCGAATGCGAAATGCTGGAGGAGATAAAATCGCTTGGCGGCACGACACTCGTCGTCGCCAATCATGCCAACAACCGTGTGCGCGCCTCCGCCGATTTCCTGGTTGACCTGTCAGTCGACGCGCCAGAGATTGCTTTGCTTGCACCTTCGCTTGTTCCAGGGCAACTGCTTGGGCTCTACACGGGCCTAAAGAAAGGCCTCGATCCCGATACACCTCGAAATCTGAGCCGTTCTGTGATCCTCGGCGATGCCTCCCACAAGACAGAACATGCCGCGCTTTGATGTCACCATCGCCGGCGAACTGAATCTCGACCTGATCCTTTACGGCCTGCCTGCCGAGCTTCCCCGCGAACGCGAGCTTTTGGCCGATCGAATGATGCTCACGCTCGGATCGTCATCCGCTATCGTGGCGCACAATCTGGCCTCTCTAGGCAGCCGTGTGGGTTTTCAATCTCGAATCGGCGAGGATGATTTTGGCCAGATCGCGCTCACGCGTCTGTCCGCAAGCGGCGTTGATGCATCGCTTGTTCGCCGCTCTTCAACCTCAAACACCGGATTGACCGTGATCTTGCAGCACGATCCCTGGCGCAACATTCTCACTTATAGCGGGACTATCTCGGAGCTGAAGGTCGCGGATCTCGACCTGGACTATCTTTCCAACTCCCGCCACTTTCACCTCTCGTCGTTTTATCTGCAGAATAGCTTGCGACCCGACATCCCGGAGTTATTCCGCCGCCTGAAAGCCGCCGGATTGACCATCTCGCTTGACACCAATGACGATCCCGAGAATCGCTGGTCAGGTCTCGAAGATGTATTGCGCTACGTTGATGTTTTCCTGCCGAACGAGCGCGAAGCCTGCAAGATCGCGCACACGGATAATCTTGATCAGGCGATTGCCAAACTCTCGGAGCTTGTTCCGATCCTGGTGGTAAAGCTCGGTTCAAAAGGTGCCATCGCGCGGCGTGGAGCCGAGGAAGTACAAGCCGCGGCCGTTTGCGTCACGATGGTGGATCCTGTCGGTGCGGGTGATAGTTTCGATGCCGGATTTCTGCATCACTACATTCGAGGGGCCGACCTCGCCACCTGCCTGGCTTGGGGAAATTTGGCTGGGGCGCTTTCGACGACCAAGCCTGGCGGAACCGAAGCCTTTCGCGACTCCACTCACCGAAAACGATTCTTCGGCGAGCATACATCTGCGCACTCAAGGCTTAGTACGTGAGAGGCTTTGCTTTGGTCTTACGGCCTCACTTCCAGAAGAAGATGCTGCTTGAATTCCGTCTTTAACTTCGGTGTCTTGCCTGCACTCGCCTCCACCGGGCCCAGCTGTTTACCATTCGCGTAATCGAGCACTTGATAAGTACCAGGTTTCAACCCACGCAGCTCCACCTCTCCCGTCCACGAGCCATTTTCCTGTGGCGCAAAGAAGGCATAGTACATCGTGCCATCTTTCTCGATTGCGTAGGCTTCCGGCACATCGTAACCGTAGGTATAGAGATCGAGGAACGTTCCTTTGGAAAGCATTTTTTCGTTGTAGATGCCAATCCATTTTTTCCAGCGTTCCTCTTTCGCTGAGGTCAACGTGACGCGCTTGAATTTCGGTCCCGGATCAGGCCACACAAATTTCGTTCCTACCACTCCACCTGTTCCAATTGTCGAGGCAAAGTCTTCCCCATATTCGACCCAGTCCTTACCAGTACGGCGCATGGCAGAAAGCTCTACGTGATCGCCGTACACGGCGGCTTCAGGGCCCAGCAGGGCCTTATACATCTTGACGCGGCGGCGGACCTGGACCGCACCCACCGGATCCGCCGTGACCGCTTGATCGATATATGGCAGCCACGCCAGGGAGGGCGGCGTGCCACAGGGGCAAGCTTGCGTCACACTCTCAGGCTTCAGGGCCCGCGTGGTCTGAAAAATCGTCTTATAAACTTCGCCCATGGCATTCACTGAATCCATCGGCGACTTATGATGGTGGGCTGGGTTGTAGCAGGCCGGAACGGTATAAATGTTGTCCAGTTTCGAGCCATCAAAGTCCCAGTCGCGTATGAATTTCTCGGTGAGCCGCTTGTAGAAAGCCTGCACTTCGGGAACCGCCGGACACAGCGTGGCGAGGTCGCGAGTCATTCGCCCATGCTTGCCTTTCTCATCAAGAATCAACCAGTCTGGGTGATCCTTCACGACCTGCGAGATTGCGTATTTGTGCGACTCGTACTTGCCCTCTCCGTCTTCCACCCCCAGCGGCAGCCACCACAACTGCACCAGGATTGCCTGCTTATGAAAATCCCTGACCATTCGCTGGATAGAATCACCGGGGAAGGTATCATTGCGCGGGTTCCAGTCGCCGTAATTGTCGAACCAGCGATCATCCAGCGTTGCCCACTTGATTCCAAGCTCCTTCAGCTTCGGAACCGTCCCCAACATTTGCACTGGAGTGACGTTGAACTCGTATCCCCAGCCGCACCAGCTCACGTTGTAAGCCTCGCCGGAAGGTTTGGGAATCTCCCACCCTTCCTTTTGCAGCACACTGGACCACAAGCGTAGCGGCTTGTAGAAATCTCCCGCATACACCGCAACGAAGCTTCGCGGAGTGGAATAGCTCTCGCCCGCCTTGAGGGTCGCCGCCGCCGGAATTTCCATCGCAGCCCTCACATCGCCGTCAGCGTCAACTTTTACCGGTATTGATAGTGACAGTGGCAGCGTTTCGACATGCCCGATGGCTTCTCCGACTACGGCAGTCCAGAAGGCAACCACGGGTATTCCGCCGCCGTATCCGCCCTTGATGATGCGTCCCATTTCATTGGGCTGAGAAAACGTGCGCGTCAGTTTCAAAACATCATCCTTGCCCCAGTCGTAACTCGATCCTTGAAACGACCACATCTCGTATGGCTGCGCATTCACGTCCGCGAGCTTGGCATTAAACCGATGCTGCTGCCCGATTGCGCGATCAAATGAGAAATCACTACCGCCACCATTCTTGTACTCAGCACTTGAGAGCAGCAGGTTAGGAAAATCGTCATAAGCTTCGAAGCTTAGTGTCTGCGTGATATAAGGAGCCGAGACACTCTGACCGGGGATTTCAATTCGTTTGCCAAGTCCCAGCTTCCCACTTGCCTCTACAACCTTCGCTTTCGAGAAGTCGAGCGTGAATGGGACTGGAGAACCATCTTTGAGGAGATAGTCACCGCTGGATCCCGCATTCTGGTTTGCATCCTCAAGCGTCAACCTTTTCCCTTCGCTTAGCAGCAGAGCCTGAACCTGGCCGGATCGCAGGATTTGGAATTCGGCAGTGCTGGTGGTCACTACAACCGGCCCATTTGGCTGGATGTCGAGTTTTATCGACGATGAGGGCGCAGTTTCCGGCTTTACAGCCGAACGCTGGCAACCCAATGTCGCAAGGAGACCTACGATCCACACAAGTCTCAGAAGATGACCGTTCCTATCCATGTTGACCTCGATCACTAACGAAATGAACCGTAAGAAAACGTAATACACTCCCGAAAAGGCATTGTCAACCGGTGCCCGTAATGACAGCGGTCAGCGATCACAGACGCAGCAAAACGGCATTGCCAGAATCCGGATGTGGATCCCGATTCGCTTGTCGGTTATTTGCAGGATTTCCTCGCCGGCGCCCGCGATGCAGTGATCGTCGAGGATGGAGCCGCAATCTTCGATCTATCGCAGTCGAAGTATTCCATTTCCGGCGAACGCAATAAGTGCCTGTTGCATATTTGGTCGTCAGAACGCAACATCGTTCGGCGGATTTTGGAGGCCGAGGTCAGGAACGAGACTCTGCGCCTTTCAGTGCAGCGCCTCGGACAATCGCACCCGACAAAACTGGAAATCTGCCGTGAGCGCGACCGGCGAACTCCAACTGCAAAGCGTGCTGTCCGACTTGCGTATCAGAAAATCCTCCAGCGCACCCTGCAGCGCAAGTTTCCGGCTTGCAAGGCTGCCCCGCTCAGTTCGGCCATGGATCTGGAGCGTTCTTTCGGACCCATCTATGCTCGCGGATTGTTGCGCCAGGGCCAATCCGCCTACGCACTACTTGGAGTTAACAATCAGGAGACTCAGGCATCGATCGATGCCGCGTTGACCTTCGGAGTCTTGTGGCTCGACACCTGCCGCCAGCACCACGCCGGGAACCTGGTCGTGGAAGGGCTGAAGCTGTTCCTGCCCAGCGGAAAATCCACCCTCACGCGCGACCGGATGGCGCACCTGAACGCGGAAGCGGCCAAATGGCAGTTGTACGAAGTAGAAGACCGAGAAGACGAGGTCAAGGAGATCGACATTCTGGACCGCGGCAACGTCGAAACGCGCCTGGTGCACGCCAGCGACGAATCGGCGGTGCGGGAGCGTTTTGCCACAGTCATTGCCCAGGTTTGGGAGCTGATGAGCGAAGTCGAGCTGGCAATCTTATCTCCGGGTGAGATTGCGTTCCGTCGCTATGGCCTCGAGTTCGCACGGGCACGCCTCACACATGACCTCGGTTCGTTTCGAAGTTCCAGCGAGATCGTCTTTGGTTTGGGAGCTGAGGAGGTAGTTCTCGCTGAAGCCAACCGCTCGCGGTTCGTGCAACTGGTAAGGAGCATCGGGGAGGTGCGCCATCCGGATGGACCACACGACCACCCCTTATGGCGGCTGCATCCCGAGCGCTGGCTGGAGTCTTTGGTAGTGAAGGATGTTAGCCGCCTCGACGAGCGTCTCGATCCCACGCGCCTTTATTCTCAGGTTCCGGCCTTCTCGGCATCCGATCGCGCCATGATCGACGTGCTTTGCACAACCAGACACGGCCGGCTCGCAGTTGTGGAATTAAAAGCCGACGAAGACATTCATCTGCCCTTGCAGGGCGTCGACTATTGGTCGCGTGTCCTGTGGCACCATGCCCGCGGAGAATTCCAGCGTTTCGGATACTTCCCCGACCGGGAGCTTAGCGCCCAACAGCCGTTTCTTTTCCTTGTCGCGCCCGCTTTGCACGTTCATCCCGCAACCGATACACTGCTGCGTCACATTTCGCCGCGGGTCGGTTGGGAACTGTTAGCCATCGACGAGCGCTGGCGCGACGGCATTCGGGTGGTATATCGAAAACGCAATTCGCAACGGCTCACCACGCCTGCACCAAGAGAAGCCAGCCTGGAAAAGGCGGGGTAGCTCGGCTGCAGCTCGCGACCTGTTACTGCTCCCATGCCCCCAGCAGCCGCCGCACGTCCACAATCTGCGCCAAATGATATGCGTTGTGATCGGCAACCAGTAGAGCTTCGCGCAAGATCGTTTGGCCATCACCCCACGGAATCTTGGCGAAGAGATCTGTCTTGGGGTTCTTCACCAGATCTTCCATTTCTTTCAAATCTGAACCGAATTGCTTGACGCTGGCATTCCATTGCTCGGTACTCGGCGGATTGTCGGTTTGGGGCCAGTATCCTTCCGGCCACTTCGGGGAGCTATGTTTGCGGTTGCGGCTGAATTCCAGAATGTCCCGCTGCGCGATGCGCATGTGCTCGAGCAGCATCCAGGCTGAGTGCGGCAGATTCAGCACCTTCTGGCCACGAAGGTCCGCAGGAAAATCCGCGACTACATCTTCAAACTTGGTGTGCGCATGTCCACCTCGCAGCAACTCAACTAAATGCTGACGCAAACTCTTGTCGCTGTCCATTTCCACTCCTCTATCCCAATGTCATCCTGAGCGAAGCGAAGGATCTATGGATTTCGCAGCATCCTCCTCCACTTTCTCACCCCGATAGACGCGCGAAATGCCTCGTACGATTCGGCGAAATGGCAATTCGCCCTTGTCATCAGCGAGAAAAATCTCCCCGATCCGAGCGCTGCGGTAATACCAGTGCCGCAACAAAGCCAGATGTTCCATAGTTCCGATTGTCGTACCTGAATCGGATCTTGGAATGCTCTCGATGGCTTCCACCAGCCGCGCTTCCATCGATTGCGACTTAGCGTGTTCGGCTGCCTGAATAGGAAAGCTCAGGGGTCCGCTGATGCATCCCGCCTGCAAGCGAAAAAGACTTAGGGATTCGGACATATGGCTTCGTTGGACAATCAGACCGGTCAGGCGATCGATCCGATGCACGATCTCCGGAACCTGGCTGACTACCCGCTTCAGTTTTTCCAGCCGGATATGCAGGCTCGCGGCATTCTCAAACTCCAGATTGGCTGAAGCGGTATCGCGCTGACTTGAAATTTCACGGACAAGGGCCTGACCATTACTTTCAAAAAATGCCTTCACCCGCGAGACTTCGGTTTGGTACTCCTCGTCCGTGCAGCCTTTGAAACAGGGCGCGAGGCACATCTTCATCTCTGAATAAACGCAGCCTGGAAATTTGGGATCGGGATGCAAGTCCTCGACACAACGCCGCATTTTGAAAAAGTCGAGCGAATCGTTGGCAAACTTCTCGGCAGCAACCCGCGACGCGAATGGCCCGTAATAAATGTTGCGCCCGTTCAAACGCCCCAGCCGCGTCGTGATCGAGGCTCGCGGATATTCATTCTCCAAATGCAGCTTGATCAGGGGTGCAAAACGAAATCGCAGACGCTTGGTATAGGTCTTGGGAAACGTGTCGCGAAGAAGCTTGTACAACAGAAACCCTGATTCGAAGTCAGAGCCGGTGGGCTGATACTCGATTTCCCGAACCCGGTTGCGCAGGTTGAGCTTTTTACTTTGCTGTGTGGGTAAACCCAGCAATCGCTGCAACCGCCGCCTCAGATTCGCAGTTTTGCTGAGGTAAGGCTCGGCGTCGGGGTCGCCGCCTCGCAGGAGGAAAACCGCTGGGGCCGCCCGAACCGTGGCGAAGACTTCCGCGTCGCGCTCCGGTGTGAATTCTAGTCGATTGGACAGCACTCGATCATTCTAGTTCGCCATCGACCACGTAAGAGGAGGCAACTATTCTAGCCGAAACCCGCCGCACGGAGCTCCCTGCGATAGTCTTGGCCGACGACTAGGATCGGTCGGCACATTTCGAACAGACGCGATCGCATTCGGTTCCCTATACGGTCGCCGAGAGTTTCCTCCTTGCGCCTAGCCGATCTCTCTGGGTTGGCAGATACAGGATCACGTCCCTCGTGAGGTAGGCGTTGTTCTTCCGCTTCATCACTCCCCGCAGCCGGGCCATCTATGAAGTTACTGGTTATGAGCGTCGTACGGTTAGCGTTATATCGATTATTCAGTATTAGGCTCACAGTGTCCCACACCCAATAAGTTGGCTTAACCGCACCTAGGTCGTCCAACAACAATACCTCCGTATCAAAAAGCGGTTGCAGCAGCTCTAGTTCGGTTGCTTCCACCGATGGGTTATAGGAGTTTTGGATTTGCTTCAGAAGGTCTCGATAATCGACAAACAGGCAGTGAAACCCTTTTTTGGCTAGTTCCTTCAAGGCAGCTGAAGCAAGATGGGTCTTGCCAACGCCGCTGACCCCAAACAACAAGAGCCCCGTCCGATCCAACGGATACTGTCCCGCCCAGGTTTGCACGTCCAGCTTAGCCTTGGCTAGGATTGGATTCCTGTCGGTTCGATAATTGGAAAACGCACATTTAGCATATCGAGCAGGAATTTGGGCCGCCTCAAGCAATCGCAATGCTTGTGACTTGAAGTAGCAGTCGCAACGCGACACTTTCTTCTCGTTTCCGACATCCACGTATTTCCATCCACTGCCACCGCAAGTGCTACAAGGCTTTGAATGCTCATCCAATTTTGTATCCGTAGCTTTCTGCATAGCAGGCCCAGCACGTCCCCCACTCGGTGAGACCAGATTCCGGATGACGCCTACACTCTTCTCGTCCATTTTGTTTTTTACTTAGTGTACCTTCAAAATCCAGATAAGAAGTCATTGCGTCATCTGTGGATTTGGAGGATTTCCGCTTCTTCTTGTGGAATTTCAGAACTTGCTCGTCATAGATATCCAGCAGCGTGCGATTGTAGATCCAGACAGCACCATCAGCTGTCGGTCCCTCGCGCTCGAACATGCGCATGACCGGGCCCGATTCTTTTTCGAAGAAGTAAGCCCTCTGCGCATTCGCGTGGCGCCACAACTGCTCGTCGTCTGGCAAATACCCGGGTCGCCCTGAAACCCATGATGCAAACAACAAATTCAGAAACCAAGCCTGCTGGAAATCTTTCAGCGATCGGTAGCGGATGTCATTGATGAAGCGGTGTACGTAAAAGGGAAACCATTCCAACAATTGATTTCGCCGGGAACCCACGCTTGCCGATGCCATGTTTGGAGATGCGGTTTGCAGAGTGCATCATCGGCCCACTCGGGTGCAACAACAAATTTCTTTTTTGCTGTGTAGATTTTGTCGAAATGTGGTTCCGCTTGTGGAGGCCAGAGGAAATTCTGGAAGCGCTGTCGGCAGGTGAACTGCGTGGCTTGAAAATCTGAAGTTTCCCAAAATCCTTGATTACGGGATTTGCTTCGCTGCCTCTCGAACCATCTGTAGAAATGCACGAGCTTCAGGGCGTAATGCTCGCCGTCGGGGATGGATCACATCCAGGCTTCGTCGAAGCGGCTCCGCATCTAGAAGTTTCACTGCCGTGAGCTTATGCGCTCGAAGCTCATGACCCACCGCCAACTGTGGGAGGAAGGAAAGGCCGAGTCCGCGTTCGACCATCCGCTTTGCCGTCTCGATCGAGTCGACTTCCAGCGCAATATTCGGAACCAATCCCGCGCGCCGGAACAAACTATGGGTTAGCGTCCAGTCGCTGGATCCGTGATCGTAGAAAATCAACGGCCAACTTGCCACCTTCTCCAAATGTGCACGGCGGCTGTGCGCCGGCCCGCGGCTGGGGTGTGCCACCAGCAAGAGTGGGTCGTCGCGCAGGCTGATTGTTTCCACCTCGGGGTGCTGCAGCGAGCGCGCCAGCCCAATATCCGCCTCTTCGGACAACACCATCTCCAGCACCTCTTTCGAGTGACCGGGCCGGATGCTGATGATCACGTTCGGGTGTGCCCGCTGAAACTTCTTGAGAACATCGGGGAGAAAGTAAACGGAAATCGAGAGCGCGGCCGCGATGCGCAGAGGCACTCCGCTGGCCGGCTGGGCCTCATGAACTGCCTGGCGCGCCAGGGACGCTGTGCGCAATAACTGCTCGGCATGGGGGCGAAAGGTTCGGCCCGCGTCGGAGACCACCAGGCCTCCGCGAGAGCGTGAAAACAGGCGGACCCCGAGCGAGTCCTCCAGCGCCTTGATTCTGGCGCTTACTGCAGGTTGGCTGATACGCAAGGCCTCGGCCGCACGATGAAAGCCGCCGAAGGTTGCTACCGCCAGAAAGGTTTCTACCTGGTCAAGCTCCATACCCATCCGCCGACAGATTAAACCTACTTCTATCACAGATTAGGCTTCTGATAAGTGATATTTATCAGCGCGATAGAAAGGTTCCGTTTGACTGATCTCCCATGCTGGCACAAAATCGCCGATGATGTGGGACGTTTCTAAGCCTCTGGAAATCTGTAGGGACCTGCCAAATTTCCCGTATATCCAGTTGCCGCGAGGCGACCTTTCTGGAATTTCCTCCATCTGAGCGCAGGCGCGGCACGGCCTGGCATTCTGGCTAAAAAAGGACGAAAAGACATGGCAAGTAACGGCAAAGTACGAATCAGCGATTGGAAGTCGAATTCACGGTGGGAAGGAATTACCCGTCCCTACAGCTGGGAAGATGTGGAGCGGCTGCGCGGCTCAATCCAGGTGGAATATACCCTGGCTAAACTAGGCGCGGAGCGGCTTTGGCAACTGCTGCACAGCGGATCCTATGTTGCTGCTCTCGGGGCAATGACTGGCAACCAGGCCGCCCAGCAGGTGAAGGCCGGGCTGAATGCAATTTATGTAAGCGGCTGGCAGGTGGCCGCCGATGCCAACGACGCTGGCCAGATGTATCCCGACCAGAGCCTTTATCCCGCAAACAGCGTGCCAAGTCTCTGCCGTCGCATCAACCAGGCGCTCATGCGCGCGGATCAGATCCACCACTCCGAAGGCAAGAATGGCATTCACTGGTACGCCCCCCTGGTCGCCGATGCCGAAGCCGGATTTGGCGGCAATCTGAATGCCTTTGAATTGATGAAGGCAATGATCGAAGCCGGAGCCGCTTGCGTTCACTTTGAAGATCAGTTGTCGTCCGCCAAGAAGTGCGGACATCTGGGCGGCAAAGTTCTGGTGCCGACTATCGAAGCTATCCAGAAGTTAGTTGCTGCGCGTCTGGCCGCCGATGTGATGGGAGTGCCCACGCTGATCATGGCGCGCACCGACGCCGACAGCGCTAAGCTGCTTACTACCGATATCGATCCGCGGGATCACGAATTCCTGACCGGGGAGCGAACCTCCGAAGGGTTCTTCCGCACCCGGGGTGGGATTGAATCCGCCATCGCGCGCGCGATTGCCTACGCGCCTTATGCCGAACTGCTGTGGTGCGAAACTTCGCATCCCGATCTCGACGAAGCCCGCGAGTTCGCTGAAGGCGTTCACGAAAAGTTCCCAGGCAAGATGCTCGCCTACAACTGCTCGCCGTCGTTCAATTGGAAGAAGCATCTGGACGACGCGACCATTGCCAAGTTCCAGCGCGAACTGGCCGCCATGGGCTACAAGTTCCAGTTCATTACGCTAGCCGGATTCCATGCCTTGAACCTGAGCATGTTCGAGCTCGCGCGGGGATACAAGCTTCAGGGGATGACTGCTTATTCGCGGCTGCAGGAGAAGGAATTCAGCCGCGAAACCGAATACGGTTACGAGGCGGTGAAGCACCAGCGCTTCGTTGGAACCGGATATTTCGACGCTGTTACACAGGTGATTGCTGGCGGAACATCGTCCGTTACAGCGCTCGCCGGCTCGACCGAAGCTGAGCAGTTCGATACGGTGACGTCGCTGGCCCATCCCAAGACCGGACCGGACGCAGCTTGCCAGCCGATCCTGGGCAACTGCCCACACAAGCCGGCATTGATGACGATCGTGCCAGCCTCGGAGGACATGCTGCTGCCGTCAGGGGATTAGGTCTCCTCAGTTTTGGAGCGCGTACGAGGCCATCTATCTCGTTAACCTGCGAGAAAGGTGGCCCTGTTTTGCCTTCACCTGGCTACTCTTCCTCTTCCGCTTCTCCAGCCCTTGCCGCCTTCGCTTTCTCGATAATCTTCTCCTGCAGCTGAGCGGGGACGACGTCGTAGTGGTGCATTTCCATGTTGAAGCTGCCGCGCCCCTGGGTCATGGAAGTCAGATCGGCGCCGTAGGTCAGCATCTCGGCCATGGGAACCTCGGCTTTGACAAGCGTATTTCCGGCCTTATTGTCCATCCCCTGAATGCGGCCGCGGCGGCTATTAAGGTCGCCCATGATCGAACCCGCGAACTCATCGGGAACAGTAATCTCAACTGACATGATCGGCTCCAGCAGCGTGGGCTTGGCCTGCTCCATGGCTTTCTTGAATGCAATTCGGCCGGCCAGCTGGAATGAAAGATCATTCGAATCGACGTCGTGATACGAGCCGTCGTACAAAACAACTTTGAAGTCCACCACCGGATAGCCCGCCAGGTAGCCGCGCGCAGCCGCGTCTTTGATCCCCTTTTCCACTGCGGGAATGAAGTTCCTGGGAATCGCGCCCCCAAAGATGTCGTTGACGAATTCAAATTCTCCGCCACGCGGCAGCGGTTCCATCTTGATCTTGCAGTCGCCGTACTGGCCGTGGCCACCGGTCTGTTTTTTGTGGCGACCCTGCACATCGGCCTTTCCCCGGATGGTTTCACGGTAGGGAACTTTCGGCGCTTTGAGGACAACTTCCGCGTGGTAGCGTTTCTTCATTTTCGCCACCACGACTTCTATGTGCTGCTGCCCAGTCCCGGCAATCAGAAATTCTTTGGTTTGCGGATCGCGGAAAAAGCGCAGCATCGCATCTTCTTCCATCAGCTTGTGAATGCTCGGTCCCAGCTTGTCTTCGTCAGCACGGCTCTTGGGCTCGATGGCAAATGTGATCGCCGGCTCCGGCAGATGAACTTTGGGATATTGGATGGGGGCGGTCTTATCGCCCAGCGTGTCGCCGGTCAGGGTGTCTTTCAGCTTGGCAACCGCGCCGATATCTCCCGCATGCAGTTCGTTGATCGGCACAGTCGTCTTTCCCTGCATGATTGAGATGTGGGCGAGCTTTTCCGCCGAGCCACGGGTGAAATTCTGCACCGTGGCGTCGTTCTTCAAGACTCCAGAGAAAACCTTGAAATACGAAATCCGCCCGGCAAAGACGTCGTTTACTGTCCTGAAGACATAGAGCGACACCGGCTCCGAGTCGGCTTCGTGTCGCCGAGGAGGCTCGCCATTTCCTGAGGCCTGAACTTCGCCCTGCACCCATTCATGCTCCGAGGGCGCCGGCGTGTAGTCCACGATGAAGTCCATCAGGTGATCGGCGCCGATGTTTCCGAGTCCTGATCCGAAAATCACCGGAAAAATCTTGTCTTCGCGAATGGCATTGTGAAGCGCGGGAATCAGATGTTCCTCGGGAATCGTTCCCTTTTCAAAGAATTCCTCCATTAACGCATCATTGCCTTCCGCGATCATCTCCACCAGCTTCTCGTGGGCTTCCTGGGCCTGAGCTTTCAAATTGGCGGGAATCTCGCCCTCTTTGCCTTTGCCATTGCCACCCAGTTCGTAGATGTACGCCTTCATGCTGACCAGATCGACGACGCCGGTGAAATTCTTCTCGCTGCCGATCGGCAATTCCAAGGGAATCACGGTTCGCCCGAAAGCCTTGGTCAGCGAGTCCAAAACACGGCCGGCGTCGGCCCTCTCGCGATCCATGCGGCTGGCAAGGATCACCCGCGGAGTCCTGAACTCCTCGCAGTAGTTCCAAACTCGTTCCGTTACGACTTCCACGCCGGCCACTCCGTCCACTACTACGATGGCTGCGTCGACCACTGGCAGCACCATTTTGGCCTCGTGGACGAACATGTTGAAGCCAGGCGTGTCGATCAGATTGATTTTGGTTTTGCCCCACTCGACGTAGGCGGTAGCCGCAGAAATCGACATCTGCCGCGCGATCTCTTCTTCATCGTAGTCGGTGGTCGCGGAGCCGTCGTCTACGCGGCCCAGCCGCTGTGTGGCACCTGCCGTATACAGCATGGCCGAGACCATTGAAGTCTTGCCGGCCTTTCCGTGCCCTACCAGGGCTATATTCCGGATATTTGCACCTTCGTAAACTTTCACAGGACTACTCCTTCAACCGAAAACTGGCGAGCACCGCTCGGCTCAGCGGACAAGGCGTCCGGCCTTACAACAAACAGGATCTTCGGATGTTCACCGCGGCGGGCCCATAAAGAACAAAGAGAGGACTTCCTATAGGCCAACGTCCAATGCCTGCCGAAACTTAGGATGCTAACACAGCGGAAAATCGCGGCTCAACTCAGCTTGTCCGACTGTTATGATGCCATAAACCCGCCGCCCCATAGACGAGGACGACCGGCTATGTTCCCTCAACTCTCTCGATTCACCGACCTAGGAATCCTGTTGATGCGCTTGATTGTCGCCCTGGTCTTCGTTACCAGCGGCTGGAGCCACGTCACAAAAACCGAAGAACGAAGCAAGAGCATCGGCATGAGCAAAGGGTTCACTCTGTTTCTAGGAATTGCAGAGATCGCAGGTGGTCTCGGCGTCGCTTTTGGCGTCTTCACCCAGCTTGCCGCAATCGGACTAATCCTCATTATGCTCGGCGCGATTTATAAGAAGATTTTCGTCTGGCACACCGGCTTCTGGGGGACGAAGGCTTATGGGTGGCATTATGATCTGATGTTTGTGATCATGAATCTGGTCATCCTGTTCACTGACGGCGGAGCCTATGCTCTCCACATTCCGCATCGCTAAATCGCGCATGATGACCTACTACACTCGTATCGCAAGCCGAGTCGGGCCGTTACTGCTGGTGGCCGACGATGTAGGACTGAGAAAAATCTATTTTGAGAACGGAAGAGATCACGTTCGGATTGATTCATCGTGGGAAGAATACAGCTCCTATTTCAAGGATGTGATTGCGCAATTGTGCTCGTATTTCGAAGGCGAATTGCAGAAATTCGATCTGCCGCTTGCACCCGAGGGGACTCGGTTTCAACTGCAGGTCTGGAATTATCTTTGCCAGATCCCTTACGGCTCGACCATTTCGTACGGGGAATTGGCTCGCCAGATCGGGAACCCGAAGGCATCAAGAGCGGTAGGACTGGCAAATGGTTCTAATCCGCTTCCTATTGTGATCCCCTGTCACCGCGTGATTGGCAGCACCGGCAAGTTAACGGGCTATGGTGGGGGTTTGCCGATCAAGGAAAAACTGCTTGCTCTCGAGCATGGCCAACTTCGTCTCCTGTGATCGTCCTAGTGTGTTTTTGAGCAGGTGCAAGCAGTCGGTTAATATAAAGACAGAACAAACCGCGCCGCAGCTCAACTTACTTATGAAAAAAAGTTCTCTGTTGATCTTCTCGCTGGTCCTTGTTTTGGCCACACTCGTGTGCGCCCAGGAGCCGGTTAATCCTGTTCTCAGGCCACCTAAAGGGGCGCAAGTTGCCATCGTCGTTTTTGAGGACCTCGAGTGTCCGGACTGCCGCCGCGCCGCTCCACTGCTCGACGAGGCGGCAAGAACCTACAAGATTCCACTTGTCACGCACGATTTTCCACTGCCATTTCATAAGTGGTCTTTTGAAGCGGCGGTGATTGCTCGTTATTTCGACACGCAATCAAAACAGCTTGGCCACGAATACCGGGACTATATGTTCGAGCATCAACCCGAAATTACGCCGGACAACATGCGAGCATTCTCAGAAAAATTCGCCGCTGAGCACAAGACGACACTGCCCTTTGTGGTTGATCCGCAGGGGAGGCTGGCGGCCGAGGTCACGGCCGACCGCGATCTGGGCAAGTCCATCCATTTGGAGCACACACCGACTATCTATGTGGTCAGTAACCGGACTCAGGGCAAGCCATTTGTCGAAGTCGTCGACCGCAGCCAGCTGTTTCAGTTGATCGATGCCATGAAGGCAGAATAACAATCTCTGGCGGACCAGAATGTCCGCCCCACACCGTTCGTCAGCCTCTCTCGAAAGCGTGCTTTTTCTCTAACTCCTCCAAAGCGGCGTGGGCGGCTGATTCGAACTCCTCTGCTCGTGCCAGCAGCGTCGGAGTCGCGTTGGCAAACTCCCCGTCGAGTCTGATTAGTCCTTGTCGTTCGAGATCGCCCGCGACTTCCAAAACATGAGCGGTGGAGCTTTCTACGTAAAGCGCTTCGGTCTGATCACCTAGCCATGCTGCTGTTCCCTGCCGTTTCTCCTGCCAATAAGCTTTTCGCTCCAACAATCGCGAGATGTTTTCATCGCTGGCTTTGCCGAAAACCCATTTGTTATGGTTGAAATCGTAATGCCGGCTGGAAAAATGGACGGGAACAAGCTTCCCGGATTTCAAAAACTCCAACTGTCGCCGGTCGACCTCTTTGCGAAGGGCGTTGATCACAGGCCCTTGCGCGTCCCTTGGTTCGAGCGAGGGCATGACTTCATGCACCGTCGCCGAAAGGTTCACGGCCACCGGTGCATGCAGGCCCTCTGCGCTTTCCAATCGCACGTCGCCATGCAAGACGAAAAAATCCGCTCCTGATGTGGATTTGTGAAACGGCCATTCAAAGTCGAACGACAGAGGCAGCCCAGTAAGGGTGACGTAAAGTTGATTCGATTGTTTCCGCGATTCCATCTCGCTGTTGGCAATGATGCGGGCAACATTGTAAATTCTCCGACGCTCGCTGTGCTCGACGGAATTTTGCCTACGCAGATACGCCGGTTCCGGCGAAAGCTTCCGGACTCGTACTGGCCGCACTTAAAGGCAGTTGAGCCTGAGCAATTTCCCACTTGAGATCGGCTAAGCGTCCCCTGGCAGTTCATAGGAAGCGGCAGGCGCACTGCCTGGGAGCTCTTCATTCCACTTATAACTTTGCTGATTCGTAGCGAGGCTGGTACTCACGAAGAGTGGCTGGGACGGAATCGGAAACTATTTCCCCGTCGCGGCTCCTCTTGCCACCTCAGCGCTTGGCCACAACGCGGCGATTTTCGCGACCACGTCCTGGATCGTGCGGCCGGTATCGAGATTCGCATCGACCTCGGGATGACGCTCCCCGTCGGTGTGCATCACCAGCACGCGAGTGTTTTCATTCCCTTTCTTAATCATGTAGGGAAGGTGGTGGCGATCGTTCTTGCTTAAGGTTGGCCCAAGAACGACCAGGTCGTAGGCTCCCTGCCGAAGAGCCTGCTCTGCGGCTTTGCGGCCCTCGGCCGTCTCGACCTTATGTCCAGCGGCTTGAAGAGATCCTGCTTGCGCGGCGAGCACCTCTGAATCGCCTTCGCAATAGAGAATTTTCAATTGTGACGACTTCGTCGAGTTCGCCATGGAGTGAGCGCCAACCTTTCTTGCCGCTCTATCACCGTAGCAATCTCGCACCGTCGGGAACACGTCACTGAAGGCCAAGGCCAAGCGGTATAAAACCGCCTTCAAATCAGAGAAACGAGCCTTGCCAACCCCAATGGCTGATGTATTATCACTGTCGCAATAGGTATGGCTCGACGTACAATGAGTCCGCACTAAATCGCACTGACGGAGGCACTCGCGTGCGCGTCTTGGCAGTGTGCATTTTGCTTCTGGGCCACTTCACTTTCCTCAGCCGCAGCCTCGCACAACAGAGCGATTCCGATCAGAACTCCGCCACAACTTATTGCGATTTCGACGACGGGCAGGAGGTCAGCGTTCGCTATAGCAGCTCCGTTAGTTCAAAAGACGAGCCTCGTAACGGGAAGATATGGTTACCCGGAGGGGCTCCGATGACCTTGTTCACGGGCGCCACTGTCAGCCTGAACAACACGACAATTCCCAGCGGCGCCTACACGCTGTACGTTATTCCAAACAAGAAGGAGTGGACTTTGATCGTGAACAAGAACGTCACGCCGGGCGCCCCTTATGACGAACACCAGGATGTGGCGCGCGCAACTATGGATCTTGGAGAGGTCGACTCGCCGCCGAAACAACTCCAGGTCTCGTTCGCTCACACCGGATCGAAGGTGTGCAGTATTCGTCTCTACTATGGGAAAATTGGGGCCTTTACGGACTTTACTGAAAAGTAATCAACTTACCGCGGGTATTCTTTCACTTTTCCATCTACTGCGACCGCCACATATTTTCCGGTCTGGACATCGCGGAACTGCACTACTCGATGACCATCCCTGGCCAGCTGTCCCCATCGGCTGGGCTTGTCCGCGTTCTGCTCGATGGCTTGATACTTCCGTCCGTTCATGTCGAAAGTGAGCGTTTTAAGGCGCTGGTAGCTGGTACGCTTCACGGGGACTCCTTGCCTGGGAGGCTGACTGTTCCCTGGCTGCCATCTGCTCTGCAACGGAGCTCATCAAGTCGAGATCAAGCACATTTACCACCCTGAGGTGGAATTCGCGTGATGCGGACGCAACAGTAATCCCAAATGCGCCCGCAACATTATCGCGCATCCCACCGTTAGTATCGCTGGTTCTTATCAACGAAGGTTCGTTTGCGTCTCTGACGGGTCCCATGTTGGAATGCAAATTAGCAAGCGCTGGGAGCAACAATGGCTCATCGTGTGTGCCCGTGGTGGCTGGGGTATTTCTTGCTGAATCCGTTTCGCCGGATCGGACAGAACCCCCAAAAGCTTCTTGCTGCTCACGTTCGGAATGGTATGACGGTACTAGAGCCGGGACCCGGCATGGGGTTCTTCACACTGGAGCTGTTGCGAATGGTCGGCGATAAAGGCCGTGTCATCGCGATTGACATTCAGCCGAAGATGTTGGCCAAGCTAAAGCAGCGCGCAACGAAGGCTGGCCTTGCGGATCGACTGGATGCGCGCCTAGCTTGTGCAGATTCGATGGGCATTACCGACCTGCGTGGTTCAGTGGACTTTGTTTTGGCATTCGCCGTGGTCCACGAGTTTCCAGATGCGGCATGTTTCTTTTCCGAAGTCGCAATGTCTTCGAAATCCGGAGCTGCGCTTCTTCTGGCTGAACCCAGTGGTCACGTGAAAGCTGCGGAATTCGAAAGGGAGCTCCAAGCTGCGAGCCAGGCCGGCTACATGGTGGCCAGTCGCCCGGACATTTCCCGAAGTTATGCAGCGCTGCTGAAGAAAGTTTAGAACCCGGGCCCAAGGACGAGATCCGGGACGATTTTCTTACCATCATCCCACTTTGGGTAGCAGCCCGCCCAACCGCCTTTACCCAGGGGTGAATTCACGCCTAAACAGGAGCTGTTCATCCCACCTGTTTACTACCTTGATTCGTATCAAGGGTGGTTCTGGACAGTGACACTTAGCCTTTCCCTTGCAGCATTTCTACCACTCGATCGAAATCCTCGAGGCTGCCGTATTCGATCACGATTTTCCCTTTTCCTTTGCGATCGTTAATTCGTACTCTGCATCCCAAGACCTGTTCCAGCTCGGTCTGGATCGCTCTTACATTGGGATCCTGCCATCGTGCCCCGTTTTCTTTCTCAGGCGCGGAGTCACCCGGAAGGTTCGCATAATCGACAAGCGCCGTTAGCTGCGCCACTGACAGCTGTTTTTCAACCGCCTCTTTCGCGAAGTGTGGAATGCTTTCCGGGTTTGTCAGCTGCAGCAACACGCGCGCTTCGCTGAAATCCAGCTTGCCGGCCGCAAGGAGTTCCTGAACCTCGGATGGAAGCTTCAGCAGGCGCATGTAATTCGAGACCGACTCGCGCGAGCAGCCGGTCTTCTGTCCGATCTGCTCCTGGGTGAGACCGAAGTCGCGGCTGAGGCGCGCAAACGCCTGGGCTTGCTCCAGGCAGTTCAAGTCCTGGCGTTGCAGGTTCTCGACAATGGTCATCTCCGCGGCTTGCTCGTTGGAGACCTGCCGCACGATCGCCGGAATCATCGTCTCACCTGCCAGTTTGGCAGCGCGGCAGCGCCGTTCACCAAGAATCAGTGTGTACCGCCCGGAGGACGATGGGCGCACCACAATCGGCTGCACAATGCCGTTGGCGTGAATGGATTCCGCCAGTTCCTCAAGCGCCTTTTGATCAAAGTTTCGACGCGTCTGATAGGGGTTCTCGTCGATCTGGTCTAAAGCAATGCGGGAAACTATATCGGCGGGCTGCGCAGCGCGACTCGCTGGCCCCGAGCTTCCTATTGTAGTCACCGGAACACTCGGCGGCACAACAGCGGGGTTCGCCGCTCCCATTACGACTGTCGGCTTTGCGGGCAGCAGGGAATCCAAGCCCCGCCCAAGAGCTCTGCGCTTTTCCGAGGCTTTGTCTGCGCTTATTACGTTATCCATCCCACTCTCCATTTCTATTGTGATCTGTTATCGATCCTGAATATTGATCGTGACTAATTTATTCCGCTCGGTAATCCATCGTTTCCAGCGTGGAGCATTGACGACCTGCTTTTCTTCCACCGGCTCGGACATTTCAACCGGGATCTGCGGCAGAAGGCCGCTGCGCTCCAGGACTTCTTTCGCCAACTGGATGTAGCTTTCTGCGCCGCGCGACCGAGGGTCATAGATGAGTGCCGGCTTGCCGTGGCTGGGTGCTTCGGCCAGACGAACGTTGCGAGGGATTGTCGTCTTGCACAATTTGTCACCGAAATATCGACTCAATTCCGCCGTCACCTGCTGTGCCAGGTTCGTGCGGTCATCGAACATGGTAAGAACCACGCCTTCGATTGTGAGATCAGGATTCAGTCCACCGCGAATTCGCTCAACTGTGTCGAGAAGTTCCGACACCCCTTCCAGCGCGAAGTATTCGGCCTGCATCGGAATCAGCACTGCATCCGCGGCGACCAGTGCGTTCAATGTAAGCAAGTCGAGTGCCGGCGGGCAATCGAGAATGATGTAGCGAAAATGATCGCGCAACGGTGCAAGCGCGTCGCGCAAACGAAATTCGCGGCGCTCGGCATCCACCAATTCGATGTTGGCCCCGATGAGATTCTTGTGCGCAGGAAGCAGCCACAGTTGCTCCAGTTCCGTCTTTTGCAGCGCCTGCTCCGCTGAAGCAAGGCCCATCAAGACGTGGTAGGTGGAGATACGCTCTGTATGTTTGACGAAACCGAGGCCACTGCTGGTGTTCGACTGAGGATCACAATCTACGAGCAGCGTATTGAGTTCTGCCGCCGCGATCGAAGAGGCCAGATTAATGGCGGTAGTAGTCTTGCCTACGCCGCCCTTCTGGTTGGCTACAGCGAGAACGCGTCCCATTCAGTTGTTGGAGAACGCCGAGATGTTCGCAGCATAGTGCCAATTGCTGTGCATTGCAATGACGGAATTCGGTGCAGGTGATGAGTGAACACACATAAAGCGGAATTAGTGAGTTGGAAGATTTTTCATCGCCTGTTTCCACAGCGTTGTTCCACGTGGAACATTTCTGATGACGAAGAGCGGATGTTCCACGTGGAACATTTCAATGATCCGTCCGGAGCACGTCAGTACGAAGCACGTTGAGATCTAGCTCCGGCTTCCCACTCTCGCATCCTGCGGGGCGAACCTGTGATTGACTGCAGCAGAGGAAGCCTGATCCCATGCAGCCTGCGTCCCACCATTTACGAACTCGATACTTAATCAACTTGATTCCTATTCGTTGGTCGCGCACCTCCGATCATGAGCACCCGGCTAGATGACAACGGAATTGGTATCGGACTGGCCCAGCTGAACGTCGGCACGAGTTCCTCGGTTTGGCTGACCTGGGACTCACCAATCAACAGCACAAGCCTGCCTTCAGGAGCAACCAGGCGCATGGCGGTGCGGAGTGAGTTCTCGAAGCGCTCGACCGCACGCAGCGTCACCGTCTCTGCCTGTCCGGCGAACCCCTGAGCCCGAGCGGAGAACACAACGGCAGATTTCAGCGCAAGCTTACGGATCGCTTCGCGCAGGAATGTGGCCTTTTTTTGATTCGATTCAATCAACGTAAGCTCGATTTGCGTCGCCCAGATTTTGATTGGCAGACCTGGGAATCCCGCACCCGAGCCGAAATCCATGAGTCGCGGACCGGTCAGCCCGTCTTTTGCTCGAGCGTACGGTTGTCCCGACGGTATGGAAGGGAACAGGTGTCGTGCCGCGAACAGAGACTCCCCAAAGTGGCGGGTCACGATTTGTTCCGGCTCTCTGACCGCTGTTAGATTCACGCGATCATTCCAATGCAACAGCAGATCAAGATAAGCCGAAGTCTGCTGTAGCTGGACTTCGCTGAGAATCGCAGATTCTCGCGGCCTGCGATCATGTTCGAGTGCTGAATCTGTAGTGGTGGGAGCTGCAAGAAAAGGCTGCAGGAGTTCAGCAATTCGATCAAAATCCATGAGATTTGTCGCCAGGCACAATTTTTGGCCGGTCGAGGGTATTCAATCACATTGCAGGGGAGAGTAGCGATAAAGCCATGGAAAACATGATGCGGTGTCGCGATCAGGTTTAACTCTCGCCGACTCGCGTTGAGTCGTGATCCTGCAATGTCGCCGGATCACCGGTCTCGGTTCGGGCTTGACCGGCGAGCGCGGGCCTTACGGTAATCGTCGGCAGTTGTTCGATAGCACGGCAAACTGCTCTGCCCTCGGTTCGAGGACTTCGCGTTAAGTAAATCTCGATCACTCCGCGGCCAGGCTCTCGTTGACGCCTCTACCTCGTCTACCGCCGCGTCGCAGCTCGGGTCTCGTGTAGCGCGAAGATTCTCGATGGGCGGGTAATTCGGACCGTAGTCCGAAAGCCTCGGTTGGTAGGGAAGAAAGTCGTAAACAAGCTTGATCAGCCGCGATTGATGCCGTGTAACCCGCTCCTCGGCAATGAATACTTCGTAGCTTAAAAAATACGACGAAGCGGGTAGAACCAACGCTGGTCCAATGAAGTTCACATTGAGCACTTTCGCGTCAGGGAATTTTGGGTCAGGAGCTTCGTCAGGCCTGGGTAGAGTTTGTCGCGTGTCGGAAGTGAGTTCCCCTGGAAGAAAGCCGCCAGGCAGGCTGCTGGCGAGCGTGCTTGCCCCGCTTGTCTTCACATTGGTTGGAGCCGCGATAGCGGGCAGAGGCATTTGCGTCCCTGCGGTGGCCGTCGAGCCTCGGCTGTAGCCACTTCCGAGCAAACTGGCAGAAGGCGCAGGAGGCACCGCTGCAATGGCCATCGTGGTTCCACTGGATGCGCCATAACTGCCGGCACGCTGAACCACGGGAGCAGGTGGCACCACCCGCACGGAGCCGCCCGAAAACGAACTGCCAGCTCGGGCTCCCGAGCGAGAGACGCCTCCAGTGATTGATGGCGGAGGGGGTACGACATTAGCGCCCTTACCGCCAAGAAAGGTGCTGCCATAGCTTCTTGCAATTTGAACCGTAGGCGCAGGCGGTACGACATGAAGGCTGCCACTTCCTAGAGAAGCAGGGCGTAACCCAGATCGATCGAGACCATTGACCGCCGGTGCCGGCGGTACGACATGCACATTGCCATTCCCTAGAGAACCAGCGCGTAACCCAGATCGGTCGAGACCAGTGACCGTAGGCGCAGGCGGTACGACATGAAAGCCGCCACTTCCTGAAGAAGCAGGGCGTAACCCAGATCGATCGAGACCATTGACCGACGGCGCGGGCGGCACAACATGCACATTGCCATTCCCTAGAGAACCAGCGCGTAGCCCGCTTCGCTCAAGACCGTTGAGCGATGGCATCGGTGGTACGACTGCAGCTTCCGTGCTGACAAGAGTAGATCGCATTGTGCTCAACGTCAGCCCTCCCTCGCGGAACCGCACCTGGGGCGCTGGCGCGACGACTTGCAATTGGCCAATACTGATCTTGCCGCGCGTGTGGATCGACTCCGATACGGACGGCGCCGGCCGAACTACCGCTGGTGTGGCGAGTGCTGGTGCCGATGTTCGCGCCATTCCGGAGACTTCCGGCGGTGGCGCAACCGCGGTCGCGTCAAGCGCGGGGGTGGTCAGTTGAGTTCGTGTAGCCGCTGCAGCTGGAGCTACAGGCAGCGGGGTGTTCGCCGCGATCAAGCGGACCAGGCGAAGGTCACCTTTGAGGCTGAGGTTAGGAGGCGCTGGCGAAATCTGGGCCCGGCTGACCGATGCCCGCCGCACCACAAGGGCCTCCTGTTTCGTAAAAGCGAATGCTGGCCGGGAGCGTGGCGTGACGACTTCCTTGCCGTTCCTTACCGGTTGATATTCGGCGGGAAGATAATAAACCACGTCTGATTTGTTAAACCCATTCTGGGTGACGAGCCGCGGCTGGGAAATTCCAAATTTCAGAAGGGCCACCATCGCGATCAGCATCATTCCGTGCAGCAGTACGGAGTGACCAAATCGTTGCCAAGGCAGTGGCGATGGCACAAAGACATCTGGCCAGAATCGCGCCGGCCGCGAGGTCAGCTTCAAGGGGGCAAGCCGCGGAGGGAACAAAATGTCACTCAGGTTTTCCCAGAAGACGCGGTGCGCCGGTTCCATCTCAATCAGCAGCTTCGGCGGCGGTGTGGGCTTGACTAAAGTTGTCGTAGCGAGCACGTTGTCCGCGAGTTGCTGGACGAGCGCCAGATCGCCGTCATGAAAAGCGAATCGCTGGGAAGAGAAAACTTCCAGCAGGCCGACTACCTCGCCGTGCCAGGGAATCGGCGCCGCCAGAATGGAGCGAATTCCGAGGCGGCGGCAGACCTTCGCATCAACGCGCGGATCGCTGTCGGAGTCTTCGCAGAGCAGGGCCTTGCAGCTGCGGACACACTCTCCCGAAAAACCAGTGCTTGTATCCAGCCGGGCGCCCAACGCCGGGGCGTTGTTGCCTACGCTGGCCCGGCAAATCATCGAACCCTGATGAGCCAGCGCGATTGCAGCGGCATCGCCGCGCGTGAGCGCTTGAGCGCGTTCCGTGAGAGATTGGAGAGCGACCTTCATGTGCGGATGGTCGCCATGGGGGAGAAGATGCATCAAGCTGCCTCAGTCAATCGGGAAAGATTGCCACAAAACCGGCGTCTGTGGCCAGTTTTGGCGCTAATTCACTTTTAGGGGAGTGTCGGCTGCCGCGCTTTCCTGCGGCAAGATGCCTAGAGTACGTCGTCCCCTGTGCCACCCGGCGGAGGGCTCTTTCCAGGAGCCTCTCGGCAACCTGCCGGAATTAACTGCGTTAGATGCTAGCCTGATCGTGGGGCGCGTTTGAAGCGTGGTGACTCAACAGAAAAAACTAAAGTAATCAAGAAGAAAGTCTCATCTATCCCATAATCGCGACTGTTCCTCGTCCAGCGAGCTCAGGCTGCCTCAATGAGTGTCCAGTGCTGCCTGTTAAACTAGATTTGTCCCAACCCACGCCGCTTCGTACGACTGCGGCAACCAGATGAGCGTTCTTGAAGCCATTCGCCTCGCGTTGCAGTCCCTTTGGGCGAACAAGCTGCGTTCGGCGCTGACACTACTTGGTGTCGTCATCGGAGTAGCTGCAGTGATCGCGGTGGTTACATTTACCAGCGGCATTAATGGCTACGTAGCACAGAAGATCTTTAACCTGGGGGCTGATGTTTTCCTGATCAGTAAGGTTTCTCCAGTAATCACGAACATTGACCAATTTCTCGAAGGGCAGAAGCGCAAGGACGTCACTATCGAAGACTACGAGGCTGTACGCGCGGCTTGCCAGCACTGCGCCTTCGTCGGCGCTTCCACCATCAAGATCGACGGTCATGCCAAGTACGGTGAACAATCTGTCAGCGATGTATGGGTTCGTGGTTTCACCCCAAGCATGGCTCAGATCCTCGACATTGATCTGAGTTCCGGCCGCATGCTTAACGAGACCGACGAGAACAATCGCTCCAGCGTGGCAATCATCGGCAGCGACGTGGTTGATAATCTTTTTGCCGGGGTGGACCCGCTGAACAAAGAAATTCGGGTGGAAGGCCAACTTTACCGGGTCGTTGGTGTGGGAAAGAAACAAGGGACGACATTGGGGCAAAGTCGCGACAATTTTGTAGCTATCCCGATCTCAAGTTACCTAAAACAATTTGGATCCCATATCTCGATCCGCATCTCAGGCAAGGCCAATGGGGTTGGCGCGCAACTTGAGGCCGCAATGGATGAGGCTCGTGCGATCATGCGTGCGCGACGCCACGATCCTCCCGCGAAGCCCGACAGCTTTGCGGCTGAAACCAATCAGAGTTTCTTGAGTCTCTGGTCGAACCTCAGCGGAACGTTTTTCATCGTGATGGTCGCGATCGCGTCCATCGCGCTAATTGTTGGCGGAATCGTAATCATGAACATCATGCTGGTCTCGGTGACCGAACGCACGCGTGAAATCGGGATTCGTAAAGCAATGGGCGCACGCCGCCGTGACGTGCTGCTGCAGTTTCTGATTGAGTCGAGCACGATGGCGGTAGTTGGAGGAATGCTGGGCATTTTGTTCGGAATTAGTTTTGCAAAGGGAATTACAGCTCTGATTGGAATGCCTTCTGTTGTGAAAATGTGGGCCGTGGCTGCCGCGCTGCTGGTTTCAGGCAGCGTGGGCGTGTTTTTTGGTGTCTATCCAGCGAGGCGGGCGGCGCGTTTGGATCCGATTGTGGCCCTGAGGTTCGAGCTCTAAGTCAAACTCTCATGATGCGCAAAAGCGATTACACCGAAGTCATTACGATGGCCTTGCAGACCATCCGCAGCAACAAGCTGCGTTCGGCGCTTACCGTCCTCGGTATTGTGATTGGCGTCGCGGTCGTGATCGGTATCTCCTCGGTTGTGCGCGGGCTGAATGACAACGTCAGCCAGGTCGTGACCAGCATCGGTTCGAACATCATTTTTGCCTTTCATGTCGAACCTTTCAAGTTCGGCATGCCGACCGAAGAGATGCGCAAACGCAGGGAATTGACGCTGGAGGATGCGATGGCAGTTGGGGACCTGCCGCATGTGAAGTCCGTCACGCCCACACTGCAATTTATCCAGCGGGAGTTCGGTACCGGCACCTATGTGGTCAAATACGGGGATCGCAGGGCGAAGAACACAATCCTGGAAGGGGACCTGTCCGCGGTAAAGGATGTTTACGATTTCGAGCTCTCTGCCGGCCGTTGGTTTACCGAACTCGACGATCAGTATCACAACCCAGTTATTGTTCTCGGCAGCGACACCGCGGAAGAGCTGTTTCCGAATAATGATCCGTTAGGCAAAGAGATCAATATTGAAGGGCAAACGTTCACTGTCGTGGGCGTCACAGTGCCGAACAAAAACGTTTTCTCTACCGGCAAAAACCCGAATGACAACGTCGTTTACTTCCCGTTGTCCGTTTTTCGCAAGCTGCATCCGGAGCTGAAGCAGTACTGGATCAGCGCCAAAGCCACTTCGCAGCAGGACATGCCGAAGGCGATGGACGAGATTCGCGAACTGCTGCGCCGTCGCCGGAAGGTGCCGCCGGACAAACCTGATAACTTTGCCTTATTCACTCAGGACTCGCTCGTCGATGTCTGGAACCAAATTACAGGAGCTGTATTCATATTCATGTTTGCGGTTTCCAGCGTAGGTCTGATCGTAGGCGGAGTCGGGGTAATGAATATTATGCTGGTCTCCGTTACCGAGCGCACTCGCGAGATCGGTGTGCGCAAGGCAATTGGGGCGCGCAAGGGGGACATACTATTGCAATTCACGCTGGAGGCGATCACACTCACCGCACTCGGCGGAGTTATTGGCGTTCTGGTCGGTGCACTGATCACATGGATCATTCCCGTCATTTGGACTTCGCTGCCAGCCCGCATGTCAACATTCTGGACAGTCTTCGGCATCACGGCTGCCGCGATCGAGGGGCTGCTTTTTGGAATTTATCCGGCGTGGAAGGCCGCTAACCTGGATCCGATCGAGTCTTTGCGCTACGAGTGAGTCGCACCGCAACTCAAATCCATGATTCACCAGGTTCTGCGATTGACTGAGTTGCTGGCGGGCGCGGCGACGGTCGCCAGCATCGCCTATTACGCAGTATGTCTTTGGAGCGCCAGCCGTTTCCTGAAGGATCGACGGTCCGGCCAGTCACCGCGGGAATCTGCCCCGGTCTCGATATTGAAACCCCTCAAGGGGACCGATCCTGAGATGTACGAGTGTTTCCGGAGTCACTGCCTGCAGGATTACGGGGCGTACGAAATTATCTTTGGCGTCAGCGAGCGGGATGATCCGGCCATTGAGCTGGTAGAACGACTCAAGGCAGAATTTCCGACACACGACATCCAACTGGTGCACTGCTCGCAAGATCTTGGCAACAACACCAAGGTGAGCAATCTGGTGCAGATGCTGCCTCACGCGCGCTATGAATACCTCATCGTAAACGACAGCGACATTCGCGTTCCTGCGGATTACTTGCGGCGAGTGCTTGCGGCACTGCGCGATCCGGGCGTCGGATTGGTAACTTGCCCCTATCGTGGCGTTGCCAACAAGAGCTTCGGATCGAGACTGGAATCCCTTGGCATCAGCACGGATTTTTTTCCTGGAGTTCTGGTTGCAAGAAGTCTGGAAGGCATCAAGTTTGGTCTTGGATCGACGCTCGCATTTCGACGGCAGAACCTGGAGGAAATCGGTGGTTTCGAGGCCTTTCTGGATTATTTAGCCGATGACTACGAGATTGGCCGACGCTTGGCCGCTACAGGAGTGAGCGTTGAACTGTCTGACCTGGTAGTAGAAAGCGTTTTGCCGCAATACACGTTCAGGAGTTTTCTGGCACATCAACTACGCTGGGCGCGCACCGTCAAAAACGTGCGCTTGTGGGGCTACGTCGGATTAGTACTCACGTTTGGCTTGCCTTGGGCACTGCTCACGCTGATTCTCGCCCGCGGCGCGGGTTGGGCGTGGCTGTTGCTCGCCATCACGTTGGGCATGCGCTTCGGAGTCGCAAACTATGTGGGCAAGAAGGTGTTAGCCGATCGTCAGCCAGGGCTTCTCTACTGGTTACCGCTGCGGGACATTGTGGCCTTATGCGTCTGGGTTATCAGTTTTGCCGGGCGCAGAGTCACCTGGCGGGGAACGTCATACACGCTAAAAGAAGGAAAGCTCGTTCGAACAACCACGTGATCAGTTCTCGAGCGGATGGTTCGTGAGAACCGACTTCCCTCCACGGCGCGCCACCACATACCGCTTTATCGACACAAGTTCTTTCGGTTCTTCCTGGTCGGTCCAGAGGAATATGCGCTCGGGGCTATTCCACGTGACTTCAAAGGACGCCTGGCTCTCGAAGACTGGAGGCACATCGGGAAATTGTGCGCCGAACCACAAGTTCCCAGCGGGTTCATGAAGGCTTCGCAACGGTATTCCGGTGTAGAAATTCAACGTCGAGGCATTCTCGTAAAGACCATCTACAACCACCAAATCTCCCGGACGATAATACTTTTGAATCGCCTCGGCGAGTTCTTTCGAGGAGAGGATTGGCGAGAACGTAACAAATGCGTTGTGAACGCACGCGAGCATGGCGAACATCATCCCTGCCAGCACCAAATTGCCCGCGGATGGCTTGCCGCGACGGCGAAAAACCCAGTTCAGGGCCGTCCCTGTCAGCAAAGCCAATGAAAATATCAGCAGAGGCCAGTGGAACGCACCAATGGCTTGAGGGGTGAGATCGAAGAAGTGTCCGAAAGAAAGCGCATAATTTTGGGGATTTTTCTTCAGCAATTCCGCGAGGTCGGTTCCCGGCGCCGGTACTTTCGAAATAAGTAAAAAAGCAACGCCGGTCAGGAACGCGAGACCGCCAATCGCAAACAAGATCACGGATGACGTTCTACCCGACCGTCGCAACTTGTCGGCGGGGATCGACTGCTCTTCCCGTTGCAACCATCCGCCAATCAGTAGGGCTAGACCGGGCAAAGCGGGAATCGTGTAGTACTCCTGGCGTGTGGAGAAACTGAAAAAGACAAGAATCACCAGGGGCCAAAGTAGAAACAGCAATCCTGGATTAGTGTGCTGACGAAGACCAGAACCCCGCTCACGCCAATGAAACCTAACATTCTTCACTGCCTGCGGAAGAAATACGAACCATGGCATCATCCAGATCACTATCAAAGCCCAGTAAACGAGAAGGGGCACGGTATCGTAATCGCGAGGGACCCGCTTGTTCAGGTAGCGGAGGAAATGTTCGTTGACAAAGTAGAACCACAGAAAGCCTCTCACCTGGCCCTGGGCAGGATTGCGAATCGCAGCGAGAACATGCCACGGAGCAGCGATAGCTAGGAAGACAAAAGTACTGGAAAGGAGTCGAAGCCGGCGCAGGTGCTGAGGATTTTGAGTAAGCAGCAAATATAAGAAAATTACGCCTGCCGGGAAGACCAGGCCGATTAATCCCTTGGTAAGAACATTCAACGCACAAGTAGCGGCTAAACCCCAACAAGTCAGTCGCGATGGCGGATCCTCATGGAGCGAGTGCAGAAACAGCAGAAAGCTCAAGCTGAGCCACAGCGTAACCAGTGCCTCAGGAATCAGGAACCGAGTGAAAAGGTATGGTCCGAGCGCTGTGCCTAACACCAGCGCTGAGTAAAACCCCCCGCGCTCCCCATGATATGTTCGACCGAGGGAGTATGTGACGAGGAGCAAGAGCAAAACGCCAACAACCAGTGGAAGGCGAGTACTCCAGTCCTTGACGCCGAAAAAATAGTAGCTGGTAGCGACGCTCCAGTACATGAGGGGTGCTTTTTCCAGGTAACGAATTCCGTTATTTATGTGGAGAGTGACCCAATCATGTTTTTGCAGCATCTCACGCGCCGCTTCAGCGTGAACCGAATCGGCATCGTCGAGCAGAGGCGGGGTGAACATCCCCGCCACGTAGATAACACTCCAAAGCACAACGATAACGAGGATGGAGATGAACCGATGTTCGGGCTGGCTGCTTAGAGATTGTGCAGGAGGAGCGGTAGTTACACTCTGCGATGCAGGCGCACTCATGAACAATCAAACATTATACTGACAGTCTTCGGCCGACGAACCTAGCCCGCTGTGCAAGCGGCGTTAGCGCGAGCATCGGTTCTGCTGATGACTTCCCGAATCTTCCTTGCGAGTGCATTAAGCCGAAAAGGCTTTTGCAATAAACACGCGGTGGCTTCGATTTTTCCGCGCCGCAGGATGGTGCTTTCAGCATAGCCGGATACAAATAGTACTTTCATCCGTGGACGCTCTGCGGCGAGGCGTTCCGCCAAGTTGGGCCCGCTCATCTGTGGCATAACAACGTCGCTGATCATAAGATCGATGGGACCGCAATACTCGCGTGACACGCGAATTGCCTCTTCGCCATTAGATGCCTCCAGGACGGTATAGCCTCTCCGCGTAAGGAACTCACGGCTCGATTCGCGGACCGCTGCCTCGTCTTCTACCAACAGCAGGGTTTCACAGCCTCCGGGGGAGTGTTGAACGTCGTCAGGTGCGCTCGCTTGCTCCGTGTTGGGTTGTGCCTTGGGCAGATAGATCTTGAAAGAGGTTCCCAGCCCCGGTTCACTATAGACCCATATAAAGCCGCCATTCTGCTTCACGATGCCGTACACCGTAGCGAGGCCGAGACCGGTGCCTTTCCCTTCGTCTTTTGTGGTGTAGAAGGGCTCAAAGATGTGCGCCAGGTGCTCCTGTGGAATTCCCATTCCCGAGTCGGTAACAGAAAGCAGGACATAGTCGCCCTGGGGAACGATTGAGTGGCGTTGTTGATCGGTTTTATGCAAATGAACGTTGACGGTTTCGATTGTGAGCCTGCCGCCGCCGGGCATTGCGTCGCGCGCATTGGCAGCCAAGTTCATGACAATCTGCTCGACTTGCACCGGATCAGCTTTAACTTTGTCCAGGTTGTGGCCCGGTAGGAACGCGATCTGAATGTCTTCGCCGATCAGGCGCGGCAGCATCTTACCAATTTCCCCCAGCACGGTATTCAGATCCAGCAGCTGCAGAGACTGCATCTGTTTGCGACCAAAGGCCAGAAGTTGTCGTGTGAGATCTGCGGCGCGCCGCGATGCCCCGATGATCTCTCCGATTTTCTCTCGTGCTGGATCGTCGTTGGTGAGGGAATCGAGCGTCAATTCAGCATACGCACTGATTACCATGAGCAGGTTATTGAAGTCATGGGCAACACCTCCAGCTAACCGACCGATGGCATCCATTTTTTGTGCTTGTTGCAACTGCGATTCGAGTCTGCGCTGGTTTGTAATGTCCCGCCCGGTTGAAATGTAGTGGGTGATCTGGCCAGTCGCATCTCGCACCGGTGTGATTGACTTCTCGAGAACGAAGGTCTCCCCATTTTTCTTTCGGTTCATTACCACCCCGTGGAAGGGTTTACCGGAAAGCACCGTGTCCCACATTTCCTCATAGAGTTCTCCCGATTGCTGTTCCGACTTAAGCAGCCCGATGGTCTGCCCAATAACCTCCTCTTTGGAATAGCCAGTGAGAGCTTCGAAAGCGGGGTTCACATACTCCAGGACGCAGGAGCGATCGGTGATCATTACTGGTTCAGGGGATTGCTCGACCGTATGGCGGAGTTTGAGCAGCATTTTCTCGGAGGTTTGCTGTTGCTGCTCTCTTTGATAACGGTCGATGGCATTGAGAACGGCGACCGCCATGCACTTGCAACTGGGGTGGCAACCGCGCACAGCATTGCAGAAAACGGATTGCAAGATAGCGGTCGTGCGCAGATCGTTCTTATAGTCCTTGAGAAAAATTACCGGCATGGATCCTCCAACCGGTATGTTCTGAACACTGTCATTTTCCTCGGTTCCGTCAGACACCACCAGGTCATAGCCTGGTTGAGCTGCGGACAGGCCAATGTCATGGACCGAGGCAACGCAGTCCACGTTCAATCTGCCGCCTCCTGCCTGCATCAGGAGCTCGCGAAGGCGAGTCAGATCAGCTTGAGCGTGCGTGATCAGGAGCAACCGCATGTCGCGAACAGCGCGCTCTTTTTGTGCTCCCACGGTCCCTACTCCTTTTAGCTCTACATCGGAACCGCCAGGGAATTACACAATGCGGGTCGCCAAAAGATTTCGACTGTTACCGAAGAGCGTTCCGATTCAGGAAAGCGCCTGCTTCGGAATTGCTAGTAGTGTTTGCAAGAGTGAAGCTGTGAAAACGCACTTTTTGTTATGTAAACGACCAAAGTGGGAAAAATCTCAGGGTGAGACAAAATTCATGGCAACAGAAGGAGTCGTGTCAAGTCCCCTCACGAGGCGAAATTACTCCAAGCCGTTGAATCGGTTGACGATATTTTTCTTCAAGATGTGTCATAACACCCCCGGTAAAACTGCTAGTCTGAAAGTAGAGATAGAATTTCGCCGGCTTCGACACAACAAGCACATGAAAGTCACCGAACAGGATGTCGGATACGTAGCGGAGCTGGCCAACCTCGAATTGACAACTGAGGAGCGGGCACGCCTGGTGCGCGAGCTGAACTCCATTCTCGAGTATGTCGACCGCCTGAACGAACTCGACACCTCGAAAGTGCAGCCTATGACCCAGATGGAACAAACTTACACAACTGCGAAATCGGTGCCAGGTGCAAAGGATTTCGCGTATGCCGGCCGGGAGGACATTGTGGAGGGGCTACGAAAATCCCTTCCCCGAGAAGTTGCGCTGGCAAATGCGCCAGACACGGATTCAACTTTCTTCCGCGTGCCCAAAGTGATTGAAAGATAGCTGAGCCTTTAGTCCTGGCGTTCACATGCCCAGTAGTGTGCAAGCACAGAGAAGGTCCCACTTGGCGAAGTCGTTATGGATCTGAAATCACTCACGATTGATGCCGTGCGGTCAGCCATCCGAGAGCGAAGAACTACGGCTACCGCTTTAGCTGAAGCGTTCTACACCAACATTGAAAGAGACGATCCTGAGATTGGCGCCTACCTGACGCTTTCGCAAGACCGTGCGCTCGCGAAGGCTGGGGAGATCGACAGGCTCGCCGAGAAAGGCGATGCGCTGCCACCTTTGGGTGGGGTACCGGTGGGCATCAAGGATGTGATGGTGACCCGAGGTGTGCGTACAACGGCGGGTTCGAAGATTCTCGGTAACTACATTCCGCCGTATGACTGCACAGCAGTGGCGCGGCTCGAGGAGGCCGGTGCGGTAGTGCTTGGAAAAACGAATTGTGATGAATTTGCCATGGGGTCATCGAATGAGAATTCGGCCTGGCGTCCGGTGCACAACCCGCGCGATCCCAGACGCGTTCCCGGAGGGTCTTCCGGAGGATCCGCCGCCGCGGTCGCGGCGCACATGGCCATCGTGGCCCTTGGCTCAGACACCGGCGGCTCGATTCGCCAGCCCGCTTCATTCTGTGGTGTGGTTGGCTTGATGCCAACCTATGGGCGTGTCTCACGATACGGGCTGATTGCATTTGCCTCCTCGCTCGATCACATCGGGCCGTTGACGAAGACGGTAAAGGACGCGGCGACGGTGCTGCGTACGATCGCCGGTCGTGATCCGATGGATTCTACCTCCGCCGACTTACCGGTTCCAGATTACGTGGCCGAACTGGAGAAGCCGGTTTGCGGGCTCAAAATCGGGGTCGCCCATGAATACTTCGGAGAGGGACTTGACGCTGAGGTCCGAGCCGCAGTCGAAGCTGCTATTCACAAGCTGGCGCAATTGGAGTGTGAAGTCATTCCCGTTTCCCTGCCCCACACGAAATATGCGATTCCGACCTACTACATTCTGGCGACCGCCGAGGCTTCATCCAATCTGGCACGCTATGACGGGGTTCGATACGGTCTTCGGGCGGGGGGTGTGCGCACACTTTCGGAAATGTATCGACGCAGCCGCGATCAGGGATTTGGCGCCGAAGTGAAGCGGCGCATCATGCTGGGCACATATGCTCTCAGCGCCGGTTACTACGATGCCTACTATCTGAAGGCACAGAAGGTTCGCACACTGCTGGCTGACGACTTTCGCGAAGCTTTCAAAAAAGTGGATGCCATTATTACTCCGACCAGCCCAACTGCGGCATTCAGACTGGGAGAGAAAGTGGATGATCCCTTGGCAATGTACCTGGCTGATATTTATACAGTGACGGCCGATCTCGCGGGCATTCCAGGGATCTCGATCCCTTGCGGTGAGACGAAAGACAAGCTCCCGATCGGCTTGCAGATTCTGGGAAGGCACTTCGACGAAGCCACCGTCCTGCGTCTGGCGAATGCGTACGAGAACGCCGCGTAAGCGGCCAGTTGCCAGCGCTCTATTTCGCTATTAAGTTCCGCACGGTATCAGGAATCCTTGAGGAGCTCGTAGTAACAATCACCGGCACAGCTGCGGCAAAGGACCTTGCCATCGCGCCGAACCTCGCGGCGAAAGTTGATGCCTTCGCCGCAAACATCGCAAACAATTCGTTCGCTTTTGTATCCAGGAAACTCTTCGGGAGGCAGTTCGACCTTCACCCACTGAGTGGTAAATAAGTCGTCATCCGAAAGCTCACGATAGGCCAGCATCTGCTGGCTATTTTTGTCACTGATTTCGGGATGTAACTGTCGCGCCAAAGTCTTCGACGACTCTTTCGCTGCAATTCGCACAGCTTTGCCGGTGCTGACGTCGACAAAGGTGGCCGCGACTTTGCCCCAATCGCGGAATTTCAGGGCTCGCTTACCTAAGCGGCAGCCGGTGACGACAGCGACCGCGTCGGTCGCGCAGCGATCGATTTCAACAAACGTGACAAGACGCTTGCGGTCCTTGCCGCGAGGATCGTCAAGACCCAGCTTGGCAAGGCCCAGCATGGCTAACCGCACCCCGAGCACTTGGCCGGCGCACAAATGTCCGTGAGCCTGTTCTGCCTCGCGCAGGTACTCGTCGAGAGATTTCATGCAAGACCAGCTGTCAATTTGCAGTTCCCAACTCAACCAAGGAGAAAACTATGCTGTTCAATTCTAGATCGAAAACGCTAATCGTGATGCTACTCGCGCTGTCGCTGATAACCACTGGGTGCAGCGCACAATGGATCAAAGTCGCCCTGGCGGATCTTCCGATACTGGTGCAAATGGCTTTGAATGTCGGTAATCTTGTTACGACACTGCAATCCGGCAAACAACTGAATGCGGCGGATGCCGAAGCCATCCAGAACATATCCAATCAGGCAGCGCGCGACCTGAACTTGTTACAGAGCCTTTATAACGAGTACCAGTCCCATCCCGGCGGCACAGCGTTACAGAAAATCCAGAACGCCATCGGTGATATTAACCAAAACTTACCTGCGCTGTTGCAGGCCGTTCATATCAGTGACCCGGCGCTATCTGCCAGAGTTACCGCAGCTGTGAATCTGATGCTGAGCACCGTTAACGGTTTTGCCGCACTCATCCCGCAACCGTCGGGGGCTTTCGCTGCTCAGAAAGTCGTACGCAAAGCAACTCCTGCACCCACGCCTGCGGACTTGAAAAGGCAATGGAACGAGCAGGTGTGTGGAGCGAGCGGCAACAGTGCTCTCGAGTCCGCCAGATCATCCTGCGAAGTGAAATAGAAAACCCGGTTAGCACACTGCACGCCTGCAAGCCTGTGGTTCGTGGCTATGACGGTGACTCTGCGAAACACAGCGGCGACGTGCAGTTTTTCGCCGAGCGAAATTAGATCCTGCCGGCGGAGGGCAAATGCGGCGAAGGGTGAGGAATCGCCCGCAGACGATGACCGACAATCAAACTGTAGTGGACACCTGAAATGATGGTGAACGCAAATACTGCGCGCAGACAGGTTAGGCGCGTGATGGCAATCCATCTGCTGGGTTCAACTTGAAATAACAAAGCAAAGAAAACGGCCGCCACCTGGGCAAAGGTATTGGCTTTGCCGAAGATGCTGGGACGGAAGTCTCGCAGACCGGCGATTGCATATAGAACCGCACTGGCGGCCAGAATCGAAATATCACGGCTGAAAACCAGCACCGTAAACTTCCACGGAATCTTATGCAGAATCGAGAGCACAAGAAATACAGTGCTAAGGAGTAGCTTATCCGCGATGGGATCGAGATATTGCCCAAGCATGGTTTGCTGCTTCAGAGTACGAGCCAGCAGACCATCGAGGCCGTCGCTGAGGCCGGCCAGCACGAACAGAATCAGAGCGGAGCGATAATGTCCTTCCACCAGTTTAATGACGATAAACGGCAGGAATATCATTCGCATCAGCGTGAGCTGGTTAGGAAAACTTAGAACCTGCGATAACTTCACTGGCGTTCCTCGATGAGCCGCCTCATTCTTGGGATTGTAAACAATGGTTTGGCAGGAATGCAGACCTAGTTCCTACCCGCCTGAACCCCTTTCGGGAAGAGTCGTCACAGGGTAATCATTCGTGACCCGCTGAAGGCCTAATCACGGTTACTCACCAGTCGCTCGTGCGTGTGCTGTGTGAACCGCCCCTGTGGCCCGGACTTCGCCGTTACAAACAAAACATAGCAAGGTTGGTAGTTTGGGCACAGAACGCGTAGGCCGCCGCAATGGTTACTAGCAAGTTTGTTAAATCCCCTTACCTTTTTGTCGTTTCTTGCGTCTAACGGAACAATATGTTCTTTGCGGTGCGACAGCCTGATCCGTCCCAAAAACGGACAGGAATTTGTCACTTTTGCAACAACTCCCCTTCACGGAACGTTGACCAACGGGGTTGCGTATCTGAGGCAAGCATGCTTTTCGGGAAAGCCAGCGCGGCAGCGGAGAGTTTGGGAGACGGTTATGCACGAGACGCACAACAATGGTAACGCAGGCTCAGGTCTACTGAAGAACAGTGATCCGCACGTACATGAGGTAGTGAAAACTGCCCACGAAGAACTGCGTCAGCTTATGAGGCAGCGAGCGGACATCATGAAACGAATTGGCACGTTGAAGCAAACGATCTCGGGTTTGGCCAATTTGTTCGGCGATGAGATTCTGGGCGACGATCTGATGGAATTAGTCGACCGCAAGACGGTGGGCCGCCAGCCCGGATTTACGAAAGCTTGTCGTCTGGTGCTGATGGAAGCTGGGTCGCCACTTAGTGTACGCGAGGTCTGCGATCGCATTCAGCAGCGGATGCCCGCGGTGTTGCTGCGCCACAAAGATCCGTTGGCCTCGGTAACCACGGTGCTCAACCGGTTGGTCGAGTATGGTGAAGCTCAAAGCGTGGCCCGTGCGAATGGCCGGCGCGCCTGGAGATGGGTTTCCGATCCCGAAGCCCTTGCCGAACAACCGCCACTGCAGGCCATGCAGGATTCGCAGATCTAGACTCCGCTAATACTGTGTGCGCAGCAGCTCAAGGAGTTTGCTCGACTATGCCGGAAGAAGCATGCCTTTCTCTAAATGCCGGGTCACGTGCGCATAGGACGCGGCGTGGGGATCATGCGTGACCATAACAATTGTTTTCTGAAAATCCTCATTTAATCTCTTCAAAATTTCCAAAATCTCCGTGGCCGAATGGCTGTCGAGGTCGCCAGTCGGCTCATCCGCGAGGAGCAACGTCGGGTCACTCACAATCGCACGGGCGATCGCCACTCGCTGTTCCTGACCACCGGAAAGCTGTTTTGGCAAATGTTGAGCTCGTTCCTCAAGGCCGACGAGCTTCAAGGCCGTCATGACATGATCGCGCCGTTGCTGCGAGTTGAGCTTCGTCAGGAGCAATGGAAGCTCGACATTCTCAAAGGCCGTCAGAACCGGAATGAGGTTGAACGTCTGAAACACGTAACCGATGTGTTGGTTGCGCCAGTGCGCCGATTGCCGATCACTGAGCCGAAAAATGTTCTCGCCTAGTACCCGAAGTTCTCCTGAAGTCGGGCGGTCGATCGCCGCAATCATATTCAGCAGGGTCGTCTTGCCGGAACCCGACGGCCCCATGAGGGCGAGGAATTCGCCCGCCGCGATCTCGATGGAGACATCATCGAGGGCCTTCACTTCAAAGGCATCGCGTTTGAAGATCTTGCTGACATTCTGGACCTGAACCACTCTGGTTTGAGTGGCCGTGTTCGCAATTGTGGCAGTGCTCATGATTGCCCCTTAATCTTGATTTTGTCTCCATTTTTCAAAGCCGCTGGAGAGGTCGTAATCACGTTCTCGCCCCCATTCAATCCCTTTACGGTGAAACCGCTGCTGCGCTGGGAAACGATCTGAACCTCGCGCTCGAGCGCCTTACCATTAAATGCAAGGAATACGACCTTCTTGCCGTTCTCGTCGTGAATGGCTGTCGTCGGTATGAAGACTCCGGAATTCTGGGAACTGACAGGCTTGGAATTGTCGGCTAGAAACTTGACCGTCGCATTCATTTCAGGTCGCAGGTATTCATCCGGATTCAGGATCTGTACCTTGACCTGCACAGTGGCCTTTTGACGGTTCGCTTCGGGCGAGATCTCGTGGATGATGCCGTCATATTTGCGGTCAGGATAAGCATCAACGGTGATCACGCCCTTCTGCTTCGACCCAAGCTTCGCGAAATCGTCCTGTGCGATGTCCAGTTCCACCTGAATGTCGTTGAGATCCGCAAGCGCCACTACCTGGCCTTGTGGGCCGCCTTCAGCCTGACTGGCGAACTGTGAGGTCACCAACTCGCCTTTCTCGGCAGTGCGTTCCAGAATCGTGCCACTTACCGGCGCGCGGATGACCGTCGCATCCAGCCATGATTTGGTGTAAGCCTCCTGCCCTTCAGCCTGAACTACTGCGCCCTTGGCACGGGCAATTTCCTCGGCGCGAGGACCAATCTTGGCCAGCCGATAGCCTTTCTCCAACGAATTTACCCGTTGCTGGTCCGCTTCGAATTTCGCGCTGGCATCATCAAAGGCCTGACGGGAGACCACACCCTGCGACCACAGCTCGCGATCGCGGTCCAAGGTCAACTTGTCATTGGCAAGAGTGGCGCGGGCTTCATCAAGATTGTGCTGCGCCTGATCGATTTCTTCGGGACGAGACCCATGTTGCAGTTCCTCAAGATAAGCTCGGGCATTCTCGGCGGCGCCTTTGGCCTGCTCATACTGGGCGCGAAACTCATCATCTTCCAAACGCACCAGGACCTGGCCTTGCTTTACCTTGTCGCCCTTTTCCACGCCGATCCACGCGACTCGCCCCGTGACCTTCGAATTCACATTGATCTTGTGGTGCGGAACAATGTAGCCGCTCGCGGTAAGAACAATCCCGCCCGGATCTCCAGCATTCTCAGCTTGCGCGCGCGTGACCTCGACTTCCGGTACATTCGGCGTCAACAAGCGATACGCCAGCGTCCCTACACTAAGCAGGACGACAGCTGCAATCCCGATGATGATGTAGCGGCGGGCCCAAAGCGCAGGCTCGCCGCTTTGCGCTGAGCGGTCGATCCGCAGCCCTTGCAAGTCAGCGTGTTTGGTATCGAGCGGCATGCACCTAATCTCTTAGTGAGGCCAGAATCTCCCGCTGGGCGGCATGCCAAGCCGGAGCAATTCCGCCGACCAGGCCCATAATTACGGCGAATATGACTGCCGAGCTCACCACGGCCGGAGTCATCCGCAAGCTAAAGACCGCCTCGCTGAACGTCACCGGATTGTTTGTTCCGGTCGTCATGCCGTTAAACGGCAGCATCAGCACTATGCCGATCAACGCACCCAGCAGCGACAGCATTATGGATTCAAAAACGAACGAACTTAAAATGCTGGGCCGGGAAAAGCCGATCACACGCAAGGTCGCGATCTCGCGCGAACGGTACGCTACCGCCGCGTACATCGTATTCATAGCGGCGAAGCAAGAGCCGATTCCCATGATGACGGCAACAATCATGCCCACAAACTTAATGGGATTGCCCGAACTGGTCTGCTTGGCCCAATACTCGGTTTCGAGCATTCCGCTGAGTTTCAGCCTCTGGTCATCACCTACGCGGTTCTTCAGGGCGTCGGCGGCGACCGGGTCGGTTGCGCGGAGTAGAACCGAGTTATAGGTGGTACGGTCGAAATCGTTGGCAAGCTGATTAATGTCTCCCCAGATTTCGGAGTCATGCGCCGTGCCGCCAGCGTCGAAAATCCCCACCACTGTCCAAGGCCCCTTGCCGATCCACATACTGTCGCCGATGTTGGCCTGCGAAAAGCGATTGTGAATTGATTTACTCACCACGATCTCACGCTGCCCAGGCTTGAACCACCGACCGCCAACAAGCTTGGTCTCGGGCCGCATTTCGAAGCCGGTTGGTGTCAAGAAGCGTACGGTAACGTTTGTCTCGCCCGTCCCATCATTTCTGGGAAGTACGACCACCAGCAGATCTTCGCCTGAGACTAACGCCTGTCCTTGCGCGTCGCGTGCCACGCCGGGGAGATCTTTCATGATCGGTAGCGCGTCCCGATCCACACCACCAGCGGTCAGTTCCGCGGTTGCTCCCTTTCGCAACACCAGTACATTTAAGGGATCGCCGCTTCCTTTAAACGCCGCATTCAAGCCAGCCAGGAGCGCAAGAATGAAAATCGCTGTCGTGACGGTCAACGCAATGCCGAGCGCGGTCATGATGGTCGCGCTTTTGCGCAACTTCAGATTCCGGATGTTGTATTGAAGAGGGACGGCCATAATTATCTCCGCTATCCGATGTGCCGCAATCCTTCCACAATGTTCCGGCGCGAAGCATTGAACGCCGGCACAAATGAACTCACCAAGCCGACCGTGGCTCCAACGAAGACCGCAACCAACACCATGGGCAGGCTGAATGTAACCCCGGTTAGAAAGAGCCCCATCTGTGGGGAGCGGGCCATCACGTAAACCAACCCCGAAGCGGCCAACGCCCCCAGCAAGCCGCCGAAAGCAGCAAGGCTCACTGACTCGCCCATGAATAACGCTAGAACAGTGCCGCGCGTGAAGCCGAGAGTTTTCAGCAGAGCCACTTCACGAGTGCGCTCGCGGATTGACATTGCCATGGTATTGGCCGAAACGAGCAGCGTCGCGAAAACCACCGCCGCGCAAATGCTCAAAATAAAGCCTTTCACGTTGCCGAGCATGGCAATCCAGTCGAGGTTGAAAGCTTTCTCGCTCTCTGATTTTGTGGGCCGGTCGGAATTACGAAACTGTGCGTCGATGGCTTTGGCGATTACCGGTACGCTTTGTGGAGAATCCGCCAGTACCCCATAAAATCCCACGAAACCTTTTACTCGCGGATATCCCTCGTCGATGTAAATGTTATTGAAATAGACTGATTCCGACGGAGTCGGAGCCGTAAACATGCCGCGGATAGTAAGTTCAAGGTCAAGCGGAAAAATTGTGCCCTTGATGTTGAGACGGTCGCCGATGTTCCAGCCATGCTTTTTGGCGAGCTCAGCGTCAACCACACAGCCCGCACGATCTTTTTTCCACGCTTCCAATTGGTCGGCGGGAATGTGGAAATCCTTCAATACCTCGAAGATTTCGTTAGGGTCAGTACCAAATTGCGCGAAAAAGTTCTCCGGCTTGTCATCTTTGTATTGCCCGCCAAACCAGGTTTCATTCACTACATTTCGGACACCCGGAACCGAGCGGATCTTCTCACGGTAAGAGATCGGCAAGAACTGGGCCAGCGAGACCTTATGACGCACGATGAGCCGTTGGGCAGATTCAGCCGTCCCGTCGGACAAGTAAAAGGCTCGCCATATGGTCATCATCACCGTCAGTAGCAAGAGGGAAAAGCTGATGCTGAGCAGGGTCAAAAGACTGCGGCGTTTATTGCGAGACGCATTCTTGCGCACGAACCGGCTGAGTGTCATTGTCGAACTCCGGGAGAAAACCAGTACGAGCTCGGGTGGGGCTCACGACTGACATCAAGAATAACTGATCGACCCTGCCGCCACAACCGGCCCGAAGAGATATAATCCTTCGCCCGCATGGAGCGGGCCAGTAGAGATCGTCACCGGCTAGGAATGACAAATGTCATTCAGCTCTCTTCCCACTGTCTAATAAACGGCCCTCGGGGTGAAAGGTTATGGCAAAATTCGCACTTCGCGATACCCCCGTAGGCCCCCGGGAAAGATCAAGATGCGAGGTCTGTTGCCTGTTGGTGAAATGACCTTCGTAACTCCCTTCCTGAGTCGAGTCCGGCTATCCTAAGTACCGTTCCTCCCTCTGGAATCCCGCCAAATCGCCACGGCCTTTTCTTCGCCTGTGCGAGGGGTAGGAGCAATGTCGAATAAAATTGGGCGTTTCGAAATTCTCAGCGAAATTGCGCATGGTGACGCCACCTCGGTTTATAAAGCCACTGACACGGAAAGCAAACAAACCGTTGCCCTGAAGGTTATCCAGTTGGTGCCCCTGGGCGAGCAGGCGCCGGCGGTCGTCAAGAGCATCCTCGAAGAAGCCGAGACCAGCAAGATCCTCAATAGTCACAATATTGCCCTGCTCTACGGGGCCGGAGAAATTGAGAGCAATCTGTGCGCGTCCATGGAATATGTACAAGGGAACAGCGTGGGCACTATGCTCGCCCGCAAAGAAGGATTTTCTATTTGGGATTTGCAGGACATCGCGCGACAGACCTGCCAGGGGCTGGATCACGCGCACGCCCACAAGATTTTCCATTGTGCCTTGGAGCCGGCAAAAATCATGGTGCAGTGGGACGGCATCGTGAAGGTCCTCGGATTTGGTGTGTCAAGCACAGGCCTCTTTGCCTCGCAGGCAAGCGGCAATCCCCCGCTGGTTCTGCACTACATGTCTCCCGAGCAGTTGAAGGGAGATCCAATTGACGCGCGTTCCAACCTGTTCAGCCTTGGCGCGGTTCTGTATGAAATGGTCACGGAACGTAAGGCTTTTGAGGGAGAAGACGCCGAGCAGGTACGGCAGACAATTCTGGAGAGCACACCGGTGCCGCCAGATCAGATCAATCGCAAGATTCACCCGGCTTTGAACACGGTGATCATGAAGGCCATTGCGAAGGCGCCCGAGGAGCGTTACCAATCGGGACAAGAGCTGGTGAATGATCTCGAGAAGTGCAAGGAAAATCCGGCAAAAACAGCGGCAGCGAAACCGGTCGCGGCCAAGACGCCGCTAAAACCAGTTCAGGCTCCGGCAGCACAGTCGACGGCTCCTCGAGCTGCGGCAGCAACCGCCGGAGTCGGTGGTCGTTCGATGTCAACAAAACCGGCGGGCTCCCGCCCGGTGCCACAACCGCCCGTGAACCTTGAGAGCTTAGATACCGCGGACGCGGCGGTTATGTCTGCGGCCGTAGAAGAACCGAAAACTGAGACGCCGCGCATTGCAGTCGACCCGATGATGGATGAAAGCAGACAGCCCGGCGCCCATGGCCCAAGCTTCTCAGATATCGATGAGTTGCCTCCATTGAAAGAAGTGCATATGGCGCCCCCGCCTCCGGTATCACACCAGCAGGAGGAACCGGCGGGCGCCGTGAAAGCGGTCGTCTTCGACAAGACGGTGCTTGAGAAACCCAAAGTGCATCCTGCCGAAGTAGCGAAGAAGGCGGTTGGCGAAATCAAGCAGACGCCGCCTCAACTGTTCATTTATTCAATTGCAGCTGCCGCGGCGGTGATTCTGTTAGTGGTGGCGGGAATCGCCTATCACATTCACTCCGGTGACTCGGATGACGACAGCGTTCCGGCGCATTCGGCAACTGCGCCTGCCCCGTCTGCGCCTGCTCCGCCCGCGCCAGTTGCGCAGGCCACTCCCGCTCCACCGGCGCAATCGGCTGCGTCCGTGCCTGCTGAAGTTCCGCAAGAGATTACACCGGAACCGGCGCCGGTAGAACAGTCGCCAAAAGTCAAAGCAGTCCAAAAGCAGTCTCGCACAAAGAAGCCCGTACGCTCAGCCAAAGCGGCTGCTCCGAACATCGTTGCCGGACAGCTGAGCATTGATTCAAGCCCGCAGGGAGCGCAGATCACTATAGACGGGAAGAAGCTGGCTTCAGCGACACCCTTTAACGTTGCCGACCTCTTACCTGGTCACCATAGCATCACGATCAGCAAAGCCGGGTACGCCGCTGAGACGCGTGCCATCGATGTAACGTCGGGAAGCAAGTCCGTCATCAGCGTCCAGCTGGCGGCGACCACAGCTTCGGTAGCAGTGACGAGTGACCCCGCGGGGGCAGCAGTGTGGATCGACGGCAGGGACACCGGCCGTACAACTCCGGCGCAAATCTCGCTGGACAAGGCCGGCAATCACGCGTTCCTGTTTAAGAAGCAGGGCTACCTCGATGAGACCACCACCGCCAATGTGCAGCTGGGTCAAACGCTGCAGTTAACACCGACACTGCGGGAACTGGGCAACACCGATGACATCAAAGTCGGCGGCAGGTTCAAGAAGGTGTTTGGTGGCTCGGAGACGGCGGGCATGGGAACTGTCAGCGTAAAAACCCAGCCCAAAGGCGCGCAGATCGCCGTCAACGGCCGCATGGTGGATAAGGCATCGCCTGTGGTTTTCTACCTGAATCCCGGCAACTACGTGATCGACATCACCTTGTCAGGCTTCAAGAACACTGAAAAGGTGATTACGGTCGAAAAGAATGGTAAAGTAGCGATCGAAGAAAACCTGGATCGCGAGTAATAGAACAGTCAGTAGCCGGTATTGGAACCTGAAGAGATTGAACGACTGACCCCTCGCTACTGACAACTGACTCCTGTCTGCTGACTTCTGCGCCTGAGAAACTAACCCAAGTGATAGACTTTGAAGTTTTCTCAGGGAGATCGCCGTGACGATTGAGACGGTCGGGGTGGTTGGCGCCGGAACCATGGGCAACGGCATTGCTCATGTTTGTGCCCGCAGCGGCTACCGAGTTCTGCTGTGTGATGTGGAACAGTCCTTCCTTGATCGTGCTCTAGAGACGATTGAGAGAAACCTCGATCGTGAAGTTGCAAAGAACAAAATCGCCGCAGCAGATAAGTCCGCTGCTTTGGGTCGAATCGAAACGACGTTTGATCGCGCGAAACTCAGGGATTGCGATTTTGTGGTAGAAGCAGCGACGGAGAAGCTAGAAATCAAGGCCCAAATCTTCCGCGACCTCGATCAGATTTGCCGGCCGGAGATCATCCTGGCGTCGAATACTTCGTCTATTTCGATTACCAAGTTAGCCGCCCTTACCAAGCGTCCAGAAAAAGTAATTGGGATGCACTTCTTCAATCCGGTTCCCGTGATGAAGTTAGTCGAAGTGATCCGTGGACTCGCCACTGCCGACGAGACTTTTCAAGTCGTGCGCGGGTTGGCAATCAAGCTGGAGAAGACGCCAGTCGAAGTGAACGATGCGCCCGGCTTTGTCTCGAACCGGGTACTCATGCCGCTATTGAATGAAGCCATGTTCGCGGTGATGGAAGGGGTTGCGACAGCCGAAGCTGTGGACGAAGTGTTCAAGCTGGGCATGGCCCACCCCATGGGCCCTCTCACGCTCGCGGATTTCATCGGTCTCGATGTCTGCCTCGATATCATGCGGGTGCTGCACAGCGGGCTCGGCGATCCCAAGTACCGCCCATGCCCGCTGCTGATCAAGATGGTGGATGCTGGCTGGCTGGGGCGGAAGAGCGGAAGAGGTTTTTATAAATACTAAGCAATGAAGGACGCGAGCGCTGCGCGCAGTGACACCCCAATTTACGTGTTGGGCGGAGTGCTTGGAGTCTGTGCGGGAATCCTCGATGTAAAAGTCGGTGACCTGCTGCTGACCGCGCTCTTCGTGCTGGCCTGTACTATGTTGCTGGCGGCCTTCAGGCCGGAAAAACCCTGGCGATGGACGATCACGGTTGCGGTCTTTGTACCGGTCGTGCAATTACTCGCCTATCTGTTTCTTACCCAGAAGCCGTACGTGGCGCAAATCTATGAGTCCTTCCTGGGATTCTTGACGGGCATCGCCGGAGCTTATGGGGGATCCTTTTTTCGCCGTGCAGCGAACGAAATTCTGAAACAGTAGCCAGGAGTCAGCAAACCCTACTGACGGACTCCTGACTGTGATCTACAGACTCCCGACTTTCCGCACCAAAGTCTCGGATATCCAGAAAGTTATCGCGTTTCCACAGTGATGGCGAGTATGCTGCGCGCATGGGAGTCTCTGTCTCGGTGCTGGCCAGCGGCAGCCGGGGAAACTCTGCCATCGTGGAAAGCTCGTCGACCTGCATTCTGGTGGACGCAGGAATTTCCTGTCGCGAAACGTTCAAACGCATGAAAGCGATCGGCGCCGACGCGCGCTCGCTTTCCGCCATTGTGATCACGCACGAGCACGCAGACCACGTCTATGGCCTCATGGTTCTGGCCAGAAAGCTGAACGTTCCGGTCTTCATCACCGGCGCGACGCATCAGGCGTGGGTGCGGAGCGTGCGCGATGCCACCGGCGAGCCTCCAGACACGCAGCAGATCGAATTTTTTTCTTCCGGCCACAGCTTTCAAATCGGAGACATTGAAGTCAAGCCATTCACCATTCCGCACGATGCGGCCGATCCCGTGGGATTCACCTTCCGCGCCGAGGGTGTAAAAATAGGGCTGGTGACCGATTTGGGCTACATGCCGGCCAGCGTCTGCGACCATTTGCGGGCCTGCGACGTTCTGGTGCTCGAATCCAACCATGATCTGGAGATGTTGCGCGGCGGCCCGTACCCGTGGTCAGTGAAGCAGCGGGTCATGAGCCGGGTGGGGCACCTGTCGAACGAAAAACTCGCGGAATTCTTTGCCCGAGGCTATGATGGAAGTGCAGCATTTATTGTGCTGGCGCATCTTTCGGAACAGAACAACCATCCGGAAATCGCGCTGCGGGCCGCAGAAAAGGCCTTAGGCTTCCGCCGCACATTGCTGCAGAACCGTGTCCTGCTGGCGAAGCAATCGGAAGTAATGCAACCAATCCGATTGTAAGTTGATCCTTATCAGTTATGAGTCAGTGCGTTGATCCCATCGTGGGGAAGATCCTGGCGGGCTGGCGCTACGACATCTCTGGCCTCGCACCTGAGATGCGGGGAGACTACGAAGACCACTTCAAGGCGTGCGAGCGTTGCCGCAGCCGGCAGCGTTTGCACCGCACCATCGATATTTCGCTTATAGTTCTCGCCTCGATGTCGGCAGGTGTGTTTCTGCTGGCGTTCGGAGTCATTCGGCACTTTGGCCCGCGCCACGCATTTTGGCTGGAGATTGCCGCCTTGGCCGGCTTCGCGTTATCGGCGCTCATTTGGCTGATCGTTGCGGTTGCTACTCCTGCTCCTACGGTGATGGTAGACGCGGCCAGAATAGGCGCTCGGCACGTGCATGATCGTCTGCCCCAGGAGATCCGCGAGCGGCTGCCGGAAGAGATACGGCTGAAGATCACGGGATCGTAACGGATTTTCGGCATCGGCGCTGGGCCTTGCCCTTTGTCAATGCGACTGTTGACCAATATCGTTGCCGCGTCTCTTTTGATCGCCTGTTTGGTTCAGCCGACACCAGGGACATTATCGTTCTTGACCGGGCCCGAGTCAGCATTTGCCGGCTGTCACCAACCGGAGCATCAAAGTCCGGCTCCCCAATCTTCCAACCACGTTTGCTGTGAAACTGGTCACTCGAACGCCTTGTTGCAGGAAGCTTTCACTCTCGCAATTGGCTGCCTGCCCGCCTGGCAAGCTGCTTCTGGCGCCAAAATGGTTTCTTCGCGCGTCACCCTCACTTCGGATATTGCCTTCGAGCGTCGACCCAGCTTGGTTCCGCTTCGTATCTGAAATCCCTTGACGTGCTGCATATGCGGCAGTTAAGGAGGAACAGATGCGAACGTGTATCTTGTGTTTCCTGGCATTGGTTTGTGCCGGGCGATTGTCGTGGGCGCAACAGCCCCAGTCCGGCGCTTGCGCTCATGGCAATGAAATGCCCTCCATGCACATGGAGGAAACTACATCGCCGAGCCTTCCGTCCTTCACTTCCTCCTCTGGTACAGCATGGCAGCCTGCTTCCATTCAGGAACCGATGTGGATGATTCATCCGGGCAACTGGCAACTGATGCTCCACGGGACGGTATTTGTTACCTATAACCAGCAGGGTGGATCGCGCGGCGAAGGCAAAGCTGAGTCTGTCAACTATGCGATGACAATGGAGCAGCACCGCTTGGGTAAGGGGAAGTTGTTGCTTCGACAGATGTTTTCTGCGGAGTCTTTGACGTCACCTCATCCGGGCTTTCCGGAGCTTTTCCAGACAGGTGAGACCTACCATGGTCAGCCCCTGGTGGATCATCAGCACCCGCATAACGTCTTCGCTGAGCTTGCCGGGCTTTACCTGTTGCCGATCAGGAACAAAATTTCATGGCTGCTATATGGTGGCGCCTCGGCTGAACCCGCACTCGGACCAGTGACATACCTCCACAGGCAATCAGCCTCGGAAAACCCCGCAGCCCCGCTTGGTCATCATCTGCAGGACTCCACCCACACCAGCTTCGGCGTGGTGACCAGTGGATTCATCATTGACCGGTTGAAAATCGAAGGGTCGGTGTTCAATGGACACGAGCCCAACGAGCAGCGCTGGAGCATTCAGTTAGGAACGCTCGATTCCTGGTCGGTTCGAGGCACGGTGGCTCCCGTGCGCAACTGGGTTGCGCAGTACAGCTATGGCCTTCTGGTTCATCCGGAAGCTCTCGAGCCGGGCAGCCAACGACGACAATCAGCGTCCATTGAATACAATCGGCTGCTGCCGAACGGGTACTGGGCGACGTCGGTCATCTGGGGACGGGTTCAAAAAGACTTTGAAGCCTTCCCGCTGAACAGCTATCTCCTCGAATCCACTGTCAATTTCTTCCAGCGCAATTACGCCTATACCAGGATGGAACTCGTGGACAAGGATGAATTGTTTGGCGACGGACCAGGACATCCGAGCTATCGGATCGGAGCTTACACGTTCGGAGGGGTTCGCGACCTCGTGCACAATCATGACTGGCAATTGGGCTTGGGTGCAGATGCGACTTTTTATTCAAAACCGGCGGTCTTGAATCCTGTCTACGGGAACGATCCGGTGTCATTTCATGTTTTTTTGCGAATACGTCCGGGATTGCCGGAGCATCAACATTAGTGTGAAATAGCCGGAGAGCCTGTCGGAGGCATTGTGTCGATTAATGGACCAGAAGAGTTGCAGGGGATGCGCACCGCGGGTGCCATTGTGCACCGGATGATTGCCGCGATGGCCAATGCAGTGCGGCCGGGAGTTACCACCGCCGAACTGGACAAGGTCGGAGCTGACGTCATGGAGGAACATGGAGCCAAGTCAGCCCCAGCGATGGTGTATAAGTTCCCGGGAACGAGCTGCATCAGCGTGAACGAAGAGGCGGTCCATGGCATCCCAAAGGCCGACCGCGTTGTCCGCGAGGGAGATCTAGTCAAGCTGGACGTGACCATCGAAAAGGACGGATTCATGGCGGATGCCGCGGTTACCGTGCCCGTAGGCACCGTCTCCGATGAAAATCGACGCCTGATTGCATGTGCGGAGCACGCTTTCGCCAAGGCAATGCTGGTAGCGCGAGCCGGCTTTCGAGTTTCTGAGATTGGGAGAGTGGTGGAACGGGAAGTGCGCCGCAGTGGATTTTCAGTGATCCGTGATCTCGGCGGTCACGGGATTGGCAGAACCATTCATGAAGAACCGCGCGTTCCCAACTATCCTGACCCTGCTGCCAATGATGTGCTCACTGAGGGTCTGGTAATTACCGTCGAGCCCATCATAGCTGCGGGATCCGGCCGGTCAATTCTGGCAAAAGATGGCTGGACAGTGCGCACCGCGGACGGCAGGCCATCCGCGCACTATGAGCACACATTGGTGATCACAAAGGGCGAGCCTATCCTCGTAACAGCGGCATAATTACACTTTGATGTGGCAGCTGGCCAGGCCCTTCTTTTCCAGATACTGCTGGTGATATTCCTCCGCCTCATGGAAAGTCGAGGCGGGGACAATCTGGGTCACGATCGGTTTGCTATAGCGATGGGCTCTCTCCAGCCGCTCCTTTGAGGCTTTGGCCGCAGCCTCCTGTTCCGGGGTAGTGAAAAAGATCGCGGAACGGTACTGCGTGCCCCAATCCGGTCCCTGACGGTTCAGCTGCGTAGGATCGTGATTCTCCCAGAAAACATCAAGAAGCCTGTCATAGGACAACTTGGCAGGATCGTATTCAATCTCGACAGCCTCGGCGTGACCAGTACGGTCGGTGCACACGTCCTTGTAGGTAGGATTGGCGAAATCTCCGCCAGTGTAGCCCACGCGCGTTGACAGCACTCCCGGCAGCTGGCGGAACGTCGCTTCCACTCCCCAGAAACAACCTGCTGCAAAAATGGCTTTAGCCATGAACCACCCCTTTTAAGGATTATCGATTCTATTGGATGAGGGTGCTCAGGGAAAGTGGCATTAACCAACTACTGGTTTCCTTCTAATAGCTTACACATGCCAGAGTGCCGGAAGTTGCACTCACCATTGGAGCCGTTCGCCCAATTGACGTCTCGGTGTCCGGCAAGCTACATTGCCTCAGCGGCTTCCTGCCAGCTTGTCTGAGGTATCGTGGTTGCCATTTTCCAGCCGAACGGCAGACTTTTCGTTCTGTTCACGCTTTTCTTTGCTCTCATGGTCTCGAGTCGCGCGCTCGCCGCGGAACCAGGTTTTTTGCCTCAAGCACGGCTAGGTTTCACGCCGGGCGATCAATGGGAACCCGCCATTGCGGCTGACGAGTACGGCCATGTCTACGTCTTATACCCGCAATATGGCGCCGTTCCCGGGTGCCAAAGCTGCGCTCTGCCGACGATGATGCTCGTCGTGAGCGCGGACAATGGACTGACCTGGCAAGCTCCTCGCGCCATTACGCCTCATACCACCGGCCAGTTTGACGCGCAGATCGTCGTCGATCCGGCCGATCACCGCACCGTTTACGCTGCCTGGCTACAGAACAACAACATGGATGCAGTCGTGGCCAAGTCGGTCGATTTTGGCCAAGGTTGGTCAGTTGTGATTGCTGATCGCGGAAGCGAAGATGCGGATAAACCCATTCTTGCTGTTCGGGGACGAGATGTTTACGTCGCTTTTAACCGGCTTCATCGAATACGTGTTGCTTCCTCTCATGATGGCGGGATTACATTCAGCTCCATTAACGTAAATCCGGCCCTGGCGCTCATGCGAGCGCTGGCTGGTGGCGCCACGGTCGATCCCGACGAAAATGCCTTCGTGGCCTGGGTCGGATATACCGCTCGCGATGGTGCTAGCGGGCGCGTGAACCTTTATACGAGCAAGTCAACCGATGGTGGCAAGAGTTGGACGACCACACTCATGGACTCCTCGGGTGCGCCACCCGGTTGCGCTGTGTTTCACTGCGAGTGGGGCTACCTCGGTGCGCAGGTCACGATGGCATCTGATGACGCCGGCACTCTCTATGCTTTGTGGAACTCATCTGGGGGCGATCGCGTTTCGGCACGTGTTTATTTTGCATCGTCTACGACTGCGGGAGAAACGTGGTCTGCGAAAACCGAAGTCTCGGGTGCGCGGCGCGGCGCGGAACACGCGTTCCCAGCGCTTGTCGCAGGAGCGGCGGGTGATGTGCGTATCGGCTGGATGGACACGCGCAACTCACCGCTATGGAACGTCTACTATCGCAGCTCCACCAATGGCGGCGCAACCTGGTCGCCTGAGAGCAGGCTGTCGAGCTTTGTCCCCGGCTATCGCTACATCCGCAGCAAGGGCTTCAGCTTTCCGTTCGGTGACTATTTTGGGATAGCGATCGACACTGAAGGAAATACACAAGCTGTTTGGGGTGAAGGATTGAATTTCCGGACACCCGGTTCAATCTGGTACACGAACGGACGCTGATCGCTGCGATAACAGCCAAAAGCCTTCTCAGCTATTTCCAGCTTGAGAGTTTCGCGAGTGAGGCAGAAGCGCCTGAATTCCTTGCAGCAGCCGCGAAGCCGCCTCTCCGGCATCCAGAGTGGCGAAGTCGTTCTCCAGATGCATCACAGGTACAGTCTTGGACGCGTTCGCAAATGCCTGCTCGGCACTTGCTGATCCCATCGTGCTGGGACCAACCAGCAGGACGAGCGGTCGCGTTACCCGGATCAGGATTGCGGCATCTGCCAGGCTGTTTGTGGTGTGCACCTCGTATCCGCCTCGGCACAGCAGTTCGCGCAGATAAGCCAGTACATCGGAATTCTTGTCGACGCAGACCACTGAATGTCCGACCGAAGCAGCGGCCTCAACCGCCTTTGGACGGCGGTAAAAGGCTGAAATTGCGTTCTCTTCCGATCCGTGCGCGTCGAACAACGCGCTCAGATTCGTAATCTTGAGCACCTTCTCGATGTTGGGTGGAATGTTGCAAAGCTTCAGATCGCCGTGCAAGCGGCGAGTGGCAGAAAGCAGGCGCACGACTGTGCCCAGACCACTGCTGTCGATGAAACCAACTTCTCCGAGGTGAAGAAGGAAGTCCTTGTGTCTAGCGAACATGCTGTTCACATGAACGCGAAGTGATTCGGCCTCGGCTCCCGCGGTGATGCGTCCGTTGCATCGTATAACCGCCACCTTTCCCACTGTCCGGGTGTCCATTGAGAGCGGCATGCGGCCTCCTCATCTCAAAAGCGATAAAAATCGGGCCATTATACCCTCATTTTCTAGCGGTGGTGAAGATGGACGAATTCGCTATGCAGAGATCTGCGAGCAGCCGGATCCTGAGCTGGGCAGGCCGATCAGGCAAGGTGAGACTGATCAAGCCCGGTCTCGCTCTTGCCGCTGCGAGTCATAAGTTCGTGGATGGCGTCGCGGGGGGATCTGCCCTGGTGCAAGATGGCATCCATTTGCTCGGTGATCGGCATTTCGATATTTCGAGCGCGAGCCAGATCGAGGGCGGCATGAGTCGTAAATACGCCTTCTGCGACCATGCCGTGCATGCCGGCAATAATGTCGGGCAGCTTGCGTCCGCGTCCCAGTTCCACGCCCACGGTGCGATTCCGTGAGAGTCCGCCGGTGCAGGTCAGAACCAGATCTCCCAGACCGGCAAGCCCTGCCATGGTTTCTTGCCGGCCTCCGCACGCCGCTGCCAGACGTGTGATTTCAGCTAGGCCACGAGTGATTAGGGCTGCCACGGAGTTGAATCCCAAGCCGAGCCCATCGCAGATTCCAGCGGCAATGGCGATGGTGTTTTTCAGCGCGCCCCCAAGTTCCACGCCGATCACATCGCTGTTGGTGTACACACGAAAGCAGGGGTCGCTGAATTCGCGTTGCACGATTTCCGCCAGCTCCCCATCTTGGGAGGCAATGGTGATCGCAGTGGGATCTCCCCTCGCGACCTCTTTGGCGAAGCTGGGCCCACTGAGCGCTCCGACACGCGGCTGCCATTTGCCGCGGGAAGTGATGACCGAGCAGATCACCTCGGTCATACGCAACAGGCTCTCTTCCTCCAGGCCCTTGGTCGCGCTTACAAATAGCATTTCGGGCTTTAGCCGCGGCAGCATGTTCTCAAACAAGCCCCGGCAATGCTGAGACGGCATCACGCTGACCACGATTTCCCCGCCATCGATTGCTTCCTGGAGGTCGGTGGTGGCTGACACACTTTGCGGAATCGCTTGCTCAGGAAGATAGAGTGCATTAATTCTCAGGGAAGTAATGCTCGCTTGCACTTCTTTTTCACGGGCCCATAACTTGATTCGGTGAACATTCTTCCGCCCCAGCGCAATCGACAAAGCGGTCCCCCACGCGCCAGCCCCGATAATCGCAATGCGACTCATCCCCGGCTCCAGCGGAAACGCGGCTCGGTGTGGGCCAGAAGCCTCCGAATATTCGCCTGATGTTTGGAGATGATCAGAATGGAAGCCGCGGCCAAGAAAACAATGGTTTGAGGATGAGGATCCGGATCAACAAACCACGCCACGAGCGGAAACAGCGCTACTGTGAGGATCGACGCGAGTGAGATGTAGCGGAAGGCGAAGAAGATAGCCAGAAAAATGGCGATCATTATAAGCACGGTCTTTGGAACCAGAACTACGAACGACCCGAACCCGGTGGCTACGCCTTTACCACCCCGAAACCGAAGCCAGACAGGGAAAACGTGACCGGCAACCGCCATAAAGCCGGCCAAGGCGGCCAGAACTGCGTTGTTGGGGAAAAACATTCGCGTAATCAGAACTGCCGCTATCCCCTTCGAGGCGTCTAGAAGGAGAGTAATAGCCCCCAAGCCCGGCGAGGTGCGAGCAACATTCGTGGCTCCAATATTTCCACTGCCCGTGCGGCGAACGTCCTTCCCGTGGAACAGGCGCACGAGGAGGTAACCGAATGGAATGGAGCCCAGCAGATAACTATAAGCGGCGGTGAGAAGAACTGCGCTCATTTGTCGAGGCCATGGGGTGAGGCGCTAAGCGGAAAGCCAGCTAACTTGCTGTAGAGCGACCCTCCCCTCATGAGTTTGCTCTCATACAGGAAAAACCTGTGCGCGGTCATGCTACCAAAATCGGGAACAGGCATCGCGGACAATTTCTCTTGCAGCAGCTGAAAGCTTTTGTTGCCGCCGTCACCTTTGCGCCAGCCAGGTGCACCTGAGCGTCCACCAGAGCGGGCGAGGGTAAGGTGCGGGCTGAATGCGTGCTCTTCCTTCGGAACCCCGAGTACCGAGGCGGCGTTGTCAACTTCGTTTGCCAGCAATGCAAGCTCTAGACCCGACTCAATTCCCACCCAGAAAACTCTGGCGGATCTCGCAGTAGGGAAAAAACCATAATTGCGAAAATTGAGGTCGAACGCTTTGGATTGCACCTGGGCGAGCGAAGACTTGAGCTGCTCCACGGATTGAACTGGCTTTTCCCCAAGGAACTTGAGAGTCACGTGCAGCGATTCAGGGCGAACCCAGCGCGCATCAGGCGCAAACCCGCGGATCCCCTCCATGAAGCGCTGAATTCGCTCGCGGATGGCGTCGTCGATGTCGAGAGCGATGAAGATGCGCATGGGCGCTTAGGTTTGGCCAATCTACGCGTATCCAGGGCCGCCTGTGACTGAATGTTGCTGCCCTACACTAATCTCCTTCTCACCATGTCCAAAGCCAATTGGCTGGCGAACCAACGAATGCGTTTGCGGTCGCCAGGGAATCTGCGTTCGATCACCTCGGTGCCTTTGTCGCTCGCAAGCGCATGGAATACCAGACCAACGGGCTTTTCTGGCGTTCCACCCGTGGGTCCGGCTACGCCGGTAATGCCAAGACCTAAGGTTGCTCCCGAGCGCTGGCGGATGCCTTCTGCCAAGGCCGCAGCCACCTCGAGGCTGACTGCGCCGTGTTTTTCGATCAACTCCGCAGGCACCCCTCCTGCCGAGATTTTCAGGGCATTGGAGTAGACCACAGCTCCGCCGAGAAAATATCGGGAACTCCCGCTAACGGAAGTAATCCGCTGAGCGAGTAGGCCCCCGGTACAAGACTCTGCCACGGCCAGAGTAGCGTTGCGCATCTGCAGGTAGTTGCCCACGATTTGCTCCATAGATTCGCCATTGTCTGAGAAGACATAATCTTGGAGTTCGTCCTCGATTCGGGAGACCAGCTCGTCGATACGTTGTTGAGCACTGTCGAGCGCCGCAGCCCGAGTCTTCAGGTGCAACTGGATTTCTCCGGCTCCCGCCAGAATCGTAGTCTGCACATCAGGAAATTGCTTGTAGATAGGCGCTACTCTGGCGTCGCATTGCGACTCGCCCATTCCGGTGACTTTCAATTCCCGGGTGGCGATAAACTGTGCCGGGAGCTTGGCCCGCAAGCGTTCCATACATTGTTCTTCAAAGAGGGCCTTGAGTTCGTGGGGGGGACCAGGGAGAAGCATGATCATTTTTTCGCGGCCTTCATACTTGCCGCCGATCCACTGGCCCGGGGCAGTTCCGTTCGCGTTGGGCAGTACGGTTGCTCCGCCCAGAACGTCAGCTTGTTTTGCATTGTTGGGCGCCATCTTCCACCCGTGAGCGGCAAAACGTTGCTCGATTTTTGCCATAACTTCAGGATCACGATGCAGCTCAAGGCCCAGGGTCTCCGCAACAGCCTCGCGGGTGAGATCGTCTTCGGTTGGCCCTAAACCGCCCATAAAGATGACAATGTCCGCTCGAGACAGCGCCGTGGAAGCCGCCTCGATCAGGTGGTTCATGCTGTCGCCCACGATGGTCTTGAAAATTACTTCCACCCCAAGCTGGTTCAGCTCCTCTGTCAGATAAAGGGAATTCGTGTCCTGCCGGAAAGGTGTGAGAAGTTCCGAGCCGATGGCGATTATCTCGGCATTCACGGCTAAGAGTGTAAACGATTGGCGCTGTGGTCAGACGGCCAGGTCAACCAGAGGTGCTCCCTGAATATTCCAAGCGAGGTGATGCACCCCGTTGGTGGTTGCGAGCACCACGGAGCGGCCGGGACCGAAGGCCAGCCCCACCAGGCTGCTGCCGGCAACTTCGAGAACCGCCTGGCCTGTGGGATTGATCTTGACAATGCCCCGTTTGCCACCCAGTGAGGCGGCTACGTAGAGATTGCCTTCCTGATCAAACGCCAAGCCCTGTGGCCGTCCCAGGCCACGGTAGAAAGTCGATACGTTTCCATGGGGATCAACCTTGTATACGCAATCAAAGCTGGATGTAGTCGGGCCGGTGACGAAAAGATCACCATGAGGCCCGAATGCCAGGTGATACGCCGAAACGCTGGGCTCGAGCGTGGCAAAAACGAAAATCTGACGGTCCGGGGCGATCTTGAAAATGGTTCCGCTGCGGTCGCCAACATAAAGATTGCCGGAGCGATCAAAAGCGATTCCGGTCGCCACGCCCATTCCCTCGGCGTAAGAAGACATGCTCCCATTAGGCGCAACACGATATACCGTTCCATCCATGCGCGAAGAAACATACAGTTGGCCGCTGCGATCAAGTGCGATCGAAGTAGCATTCATCAAATCCGAGAGAAACGGTTTCACGTTGTAGTTGGTATCAATCTTGAAGATTGACACCGGAACTTTCTGTCCACGGCTTCCGGAGAACGTGACGTAAATATTGCCCTCTGCGTCCAGCGCAGGATTTGTGACTGGATGCAGGTTCTCCGCGATCATCACCGCGACTTTAATCTGGTGGGGATTACTGGAATGGCCATTGGTCGAAACCACAATTGGTCCTGAGGATGCGCCGTGCGGCACTCGCGCGACCAGGAACTGATCGGAGCTGATTATTACCGCCCCTTCAACTTCTCCGAAACGGACACGGGGACGCCGAAGGTCCTGTGGTCTGAGATCAGTGCCGGTGATGCGCACCTCGCCACCGGGAAGTGCGGCTCCGGGCTGCACACCAAGAATGTGCGGCTTCCCGTTTACGTTTTTTCGCCCCAGCAAGCGCTCAGAGATTCCCATCGAATTCGGTCCCCGGCAGGGTCAACACTCTATCCTGGCAAAATATGCCAATGCAGCAGCCCATGCATGATCAACAACACATAGAGTCCAGCAGCAACGTCATCCAGTACGATGCCCACGCCCTCCGGAAGTTGCTCCAGTTGACGCACCGGAGGCGGCTTCACAATGTCGAATGCACGAAAAAGTATAAAGCCCGCCAAAAGAGATTTCCACGAGACCGGGACCGCAATCAAGCTGATGAATTGCCCGGCAACTTCATCGATCACTACAAATTGAGGATCCTTGAGTCCACTAGCCCGGGCCACTTGCGTCGCCGCAGGAATCCCAACCAGGGTTACCGCCGTTGCGAGAAGAGTTAAGGCTACCCACTGCCAATCCGGCACGATCCAGCGGCTCAGGAGCCACCACAGCAACACCGTCGCGAGTGAAGCCCATGTACCGGGACCTGGCCGCAAACTTCCAATGCCGAAGAAAGTGGCGATTAGCCGGGCCCAAAACGGTGCCGGCGGGACGGCAGCGCCACGGTCGGGGACAGGCTTCGCCATTGACGATAGCCTATCACTCATAGAGATTCAGACCTTCTTTTCGGGATCGATAGGCGTAACGCCTGCAACGGAGTCGCTGATGTCCTTGATGGGAGACGAAATCACATATTCGCCGCTGGCCCATTTTCCTAGATCGATTAAGCGGCAACGCTCGCTGCAGAAAGGGGATTCTGGATCACTCCGGTGCACGAGCTTCTTGCAAGTCGGGCAATGGAGTTTCAGGGCGCGCTTGCGGGCCATAAATTCTCAAATAATTTTCGCCACCAGGTCGTAATCGTGAGCTTCGGTCACGACGCAGCGGTAGAAATTGCCGGAAAGGACAGGCTTATCGTCTGGGATATCATTTACGAGAACTTTGCCGTCGATTTCGGGAGCGTGCATGCGGGTACGGCCTTCCAGCAGTAGTTCACTTTCTTCTGACGGTCCTTCCAGCAAGAGTTCGAATTCCTGACCCAACCGCGCCCTCAGCTTTTGTTTGCTGATACGACGCTGAATCTGCATCAGATGTTTGCGGCGGCGCTCAATCTCTCGCGGGGAGATTTTTCGCTCCAGCGAGAACGCCCCGGCGCCCTCCTGATCGGAATACGCGAAACTGCCGACCCAATCAAATTTGGCCTCGCGCACAAAGTCGCAGAGCTCTTCAAACTCTTTTTCCGTTTCCCCAGGGAATCCAACAACAAATGACGTTCGCAAGGTGACGTCGGGAATCGTCTGGCGCATCCTTTCGATCGACCGGAAGAAAATGTCTGCTCCGCCGCCGCGCTTCATCCGTTTCAAGACAGTCGCAGATGCGTGCTGCAAAGGAACATCAATGTAGGAACAGATTTTTTCATGACTTGCAATGGTTTCGAGGAGCCGAAGAGTGATCTTATTCGGATAAGCGTAAAGGAATCGGATCCAGCGAAGATCCTCAACGTGAGCTAGTTTTTCGAGCAGCAGTGCGAGTCCGTCCTGCAGAGCGAAGTCTTCTCCATAACACGTCGTGTCCTGGCCGATTAACGTGATCTCGCGCACGCCCGAGCGGGCCAGCCGCTCGGCTTCGGCAACCACTGACTCGAACCTGCGGGAGCGGAATTTGCCGCGTATCTGTGGGATGATGCAGAAGCTGCAGGGATGATCGCAGCCTTCCGCGATCTTGATGTATGCCGTGTAGCTGGGGGTCGCGAGAACTCGTGGCGTCGCATCGTCATACAAGTAATTAGGGAGATCAGCGATTGCGCCGTCCCAAGGTTCCCGCGAAAACCGCCCTTGTGCCGCACGGACCTCGCCCTCGGGTCGAGAAGTCAGAATGGTAAATGGAGAAAGTGGGGCAGGCGCCGCAATTCCAGCTGCCGCCACGATTTTGTCGAGCTCTCCCGTGCCTACGACCGCGTCGACTTCTGGAATGTTCTTGCGAATCTCCTCGCGAAATCGCTCGACCAGACAGCCGGCTACCACCAGCTTCCGTGGACGTTCTCCGTTCTTGTGGCGGGCCATCTCTAGAATTGCATTCACGGATTCCTGCTGCGCGCTCTCGATGAAAGAACACGTGTTGACGACGATGACATCGGCATCTTCGGCCCGAGGCGTCAGCTCTGCCCCCGCCTGAGCCAGCATCCCCATCATTACTTCGCTATCGACAAGATTTTTCGGACACCCCAGGCTGACAAAGCCGACCTTCGGTCGCGCTGAAGAACCGGTTTCGGCCTCGTTTTCGGGGGCTGTTGTGATTTCCGGGAAAGGCATGTAAACACATCGATTTTAACATTCGACAGGAGGCTGTTCCGGCAAGTCTAATCGCGGTCTTTTCGGGCGAATTCCTCGAACAGTTCCGGCAACCGCGCAGCATCCTCCGCGGAGGCACCAAAACGTGCGCGCTCGTAGTGCTCGGTGAAGCGCGAGATAGGTTCACGCAGAACCTGGTCCGAGATCGACCGCACGAATTCCTCCGGGGTTTGGGCATCCGACTTGCGAAATCCTTTTCGAGCCAGCTCGCGCAAAGTGCGCTCGTACCAGATGGTGGCTGCGGTAACCGGGAACTTCTCGGGTCGGGCTGCCACTCGACGCCTTGAGACCGCTCTCCAAATCCGCTGGGCGTTGGCTCCTGCAACGAGCAACGCCACGATGCCCAGAGCTCCCAGGCCCCAAGCTACGGGCGCATCGGATACTATCTGTTGCGTATGCCTTGCTGCGTTTAGTAAGCGGTCGTATTGGCGCCGGCTCCAGTACTGGGCGTGGCGCAGCCAGTCCAGCGTACTCTGAGTGGCCTGCCGACCCAATGCATGCTGATGGCTGATGTCGTAGTTGATAATCCATTCCCGCCAGAACGAAGCCATCGCATCCAGGTACAGCATTGCCCGCCCCCAGCCGGAGCGGATCGGCACAGGAGCTGCCGGAGTCGGGTCGAAGCCGATCCAGCCATATCCGGGAAAGAAGGCCTCTACCCAGGAATGCGCATTGCTCGCGCGAACCAGGTATTGTGAAGTTAAGTCGTTGAACTCGCCGGTACGGAAGCCATTCACCACACGCGACGGGATCCCCAGCGAGCGCAGCATGACCGCCATCGAGGAGGCAAAGTACTCACAGTGGCCCTGCTTGCGATCGAAAAGGAAAAAGGCGACAGGGTCGCGATTCGAAGCGCGAGGAAGCTGGAGGGTGTATTTGAAGTTTGCCCGCAGGTAGCGCTCGAGCGCGGCAGCCTTATCGTAATTGTTGCTTTCTGAGGCCGCGATCTGTTCCGCAACACGCGAGACACGGGGATCGAGCGAACCCGGCATTTGCAAATCGTTCAGCGCGACCTCCGGCGGATAATCCGATGATGAAGCCCGCAGTTGGGCAGGCGTCGCCTGCGCAATATTGGAACGGGCTTCGTAGCTATTGACGGGATGTTCGGGGTCGGGATCGAAAACCCCGCCTCCGGCGTCCATCGACACTACCTGATAGTTGCCTTCTAAAGTCAGCGGAGTAGGAGCGAGGAAAAAAACGCTGCTGGCCACCGGCTCCATCAGAACGCGGTAGCGGACCACCGTAGGAGCGATTACCGGGTTCGGCTGCGCTGCAAGCAGGAAACGACCACCCACTCGGTGAACAAAGTGTTGCTCGTGAGGATTCGACCAGCTCGTACCGTTGAACAAGTTCAACGTTACTCCGCGCCATTTCAGATCGTAAGCGCCATGCTGGTCGCCATCGATCTGGATGTGCATCACCAATGAATTGGACTGCTGGATTTCCCCGATCTGCCCGAGCTGCACGTGATCGCTGAAACCGGTTGCGATCCCACCGTTAGCGCCATAAGCCCCTAGGTATGAGCTGGAAAATCGTGGTAGAACAAAAAAAATTGCTGCACCCGTCAGCAGCATGAAGAAAACGAACGCCGGAGCAGTGGCAGCCAGCCAGAATCCCATCTGGCGCGGGATCCTGATGTCGGTCAACGGTCTGGCGCGAACCGTGGCACGCGCAGACGAACTCCGCATTTCCATCAAAATGAAGGTGATGACTGCAACCAGCATGAAAGCGCCAAAGGCAAACAGAAATGTGCTTTCCACTGTCAGGACTGACGCCGCAAGCAGCATGAGAAAAGACAGGACTGCCAGGAAATAGAAATCGCGATCGCGCCGTGCAGAAAACAGGCGCACCAGCATGACGAAGAGCACTAAATGAACTGTGGCGTAAAGGAATGTGCGCGAAAGCAGCAAGTAATCTGCCAGGTAGAAAAGCGCGTATGCCAAGGTGAGCGGAGTGGTCCAGCGTTCCGGAAGCAGTACGGACCGACGCGAGAGTAGCGCATATCCGCGGAAGAGAAGTGCACCACCAACCAGCAAAACCGTAAGTGTGTCGAGTCCTCCGGTCGAAGCCAGGGCACCGAACCCGACAAAGACGAGCAGATAGAGAGCTACTTCGAAATAGCGCTCTACTGCTGTCCAAAGCGGGTTTGCGGGTTGCGAAACGGCTGACATCTCGCCTCTATTGTTAGTGATTAGGCGGCAGAAGGAAAGAGTACGGAAGCCGAAAAGGCAGCAGGCAGGAGAGCCGGGAGGAAGAGATCTGTCGGACTGGCTGACTCCTGACTGCCGGCTACTGACTACTGACTGCTCGCCCTTGCTAAAATTGATGTGTCAGGCATCGGTCCCGCGCGACGCATTCCCGCCAACCCCGCCAGGTCCGGAAGGAAGCAACGGTAACGGGCTCTTGCGTGTGCAGTGGGTCGCCGGTGCCTGGCTTTGGTATAGCGGGCCGTTTTGCATTGTCATCCCGAGTAAGCCGCTTTTGCGCAGTGAGGGATCTGAGCGCCGTGCGAATGCCTCGCGTCCTTTGCGAGGCACACAATGGCACGCTTGGCGCGCATCCTAGACGGCAAACGCCTCCACTACCTGGCTCTGGTTTTGATTGGAGATTCCTTTCTGCGTGCGTAAAATGAAAGTTTCACAACTGGAGAACTCATCGAGTGAGCCAATTGGTTCGTCCCAAGATATCCGCCCTTGGCACTTACGTTCCGCCCCGCCTGCTGACTAACGCTGATCTGGAAAAAATGGTCGAAACCACCGACCAATGGATTCGAGAACGCACTGGAATTCGCGAACGGCACATCGCCGACAAAGGTGTGGCAACCAGCGACTTGGGCTTGCAAGCCGCGAAGCGGGCATTAGCAGAACGGAAGATTTCGCCTGACGACCTCGACGCCATCATCGTGGCAACAGTGACCCCCGACATGTTGTTTCCGTGCTCAGCGTGTCTTGTGCAACACAAGTTGGGAGCGAAGCAAATTTGGGGGTTCGATTTGAACGCAGCCTGTTCGTCCTTCGTTTATGCGCTCCAAGTCGGCTCGCGCTTTGTCGCGACCGGAGTGCACAAGAAAGTGATGGTCATTGGGGCGGATGTAATGTCCTCGATCATCGATTACAGCGATCGCGCCACCTGCGTGATTTTCGGAGATGGCGCGGGCGCCGTGATTCTCGAGCCGGCTGATGATTCTCTGGGAATGATTGATTTCCTGCATGAAGTAGACGGCTCCGGCGGGTGTTCGCTCTTCATGCCGGGTGGCGGAAGTCTCAATCCGTCAACCCACGAGACGGTGGACCAAAAAATGCATTACGTTCACCAGGATGGTCAGGCAGTTTTCAAATTCGCGGTCCGAAAAATGGCCGAGCTCTGCGAAAAGCTTCTGGAGCGGAACGGGTTGAGCAGCAAAGACATCGACGTCTTCATTCCCCACCAGGCGAACAAGCGTATCATCACCGCCACGGCAGAGCGGCTTGGCTTGCCGATGGACAAAGTCATCATCGATATCGATCGCTACGGAAACACCACCTCGGCAACGATTCCTCTCGCTATGAATACGGCACGCCAGGAAGGTAAGCTCAAGAAAGGGGACTTGGTGCTTCTGGCAGCCGTAGGGGCAGGATTCACGGTGGGAACGACCCTCCTACGCTGGGCCTATTAGCTCGAGAGCGCCTCGTTTTTACAACATTTAACAAATTGATGACGTTCTTGTGACAAGTAGTAACCGTTATCTCCGTAGTTTTGACAGTCCTGTTGTGTGCAGGGTGCGATCTATGGATCGCGATTGGGGACGCGCACAAGGAAGACTTCATACCTCCCTTCACGGCTCGACACGACAGGACTTTGCTTTGGGCGCAGAGGGAGCATCGGCGACTCCCCATGGCCGCCGACTTTGCGTCCTGGCATGGCGGCGTCACTCTGTGCCTGGCTTTACCTTCCGGCTTCGGTCAGGGTGACGCCGAAGGTTGCAACGCTCGTTTAAGCCGCTCGTAAGTGACGTCCAAAGTTTCCGGCAAGATCCGTGTTTCCCCGACAACAGAGACAAAATTGGCATCCGCAACCCAGCGAGGCAAAGCATGCATGTGAATGTGACCTGCCACGCCGGCGCCCGCGGCTTTGCCAATGTTCATGCCGAGATTCACACCGTCGGGGCTGTATAGCTGGCGCAAAACCTTTTCCATTCGTTGGGAAAGGTCCATCAATTCGTGTGCGTCGGCAGCCGGAAGTTTCTGCAATTCATCTAGGTGTGTGAATGGGACAATCATGACGTGGCCGGGCGTATAAGGGAACGTGTTCAGTACGACGTAACAATACTCACCGCGATGCACAATGTGCGCCCGCGCGTCGTCGCCGAGTTTCGGCAGTTCGCAGAAGATGCAGCCGGAACTCTTGTCAGCGGCCGTGACATAGGCATACCGCCAGGGGGTCCATAGATAATCCATCGCCACGGCAGAGTAGCAGATGCCTGGGGCTTAAGAAACCCTCCGACTTGCGCTAAGGCCCAGGCTTCCTGGGAAGAGTTTTGTCAATAAGCTGGTCTGACGCGGTCCGGCCAGGATTGAGCAGGATTGACTCTAGTACACAGCGTTTGACACTGTTTGCAAGCGATTGCTATAGTCGAGGAGTTCCCTTTTGGACGCGGGTTCGCTGTTTAGAAACGTCCGGTCGCTGGGATTGTCCGGTCCGTTCGCCAGGACGGGCTCAACACAACCAAAGACTCACGCCAGCTGTCCGCTAACTAGCTCCCGCATCCGTCGCACTCGTGGTGCGAACACAGCAGAGAGGCTACGACCTTGTTCGATGATAACTCCGCTCCCGTACTCGATTCTGCAACTTCAACCCTGACTGAGCAAAGAGGCAGCTCTCCTGAGCCGGCGGTGGCACCCCCGCAGGCTTCCCGACGGCCAGATGACAAACCCGCCAGCGGATCAGGTGGCGACGATTTTGCGTCTGCGCTGGAGAGTTTTACTACCGAAACCGAAGAGATTGAGGGTGACGAGCGGGTCATCAAGGGTACGGTGCTGAAGCTGACTCCTTCGCACGTGGTAGTGGACATTGGAGCGAAATCCGAGGGCATGTTGCCGCTTGCCGAAGTGCTGGATCATGCGGGCAAACCCAAGTTTCAGCCCGGTGACTCGATTGATGTTATGCGGGAAAAGGGCGCGGCCGAAGAAGGCTACATCAACCTTTCCCATCAGAAAGCTCAGCGACTGCGTGCCTGGGACGAAATCGAAAAGGCTTATAACGAAAAAAAACCGGTCCCCGCGACCGTAATCGAACGCATTAAGGGCGGACTGACCGTCGACATCATGGGTGCGCGCGCGTTCTTGCCAGGTTCTCAGGCGGATCTTCGTCCTACCCGCAATCTGGAGGCGGTCAAGGGTCAGGTGTACAACGTTGCAATAATCAAGTTGAACAAGAAGCGCGGCAACATCGTGGTTTCGCGGAAGCAGGTCCTGGAAGAGGAACAGAGCGAGAAGAGAGGCAAGACGATCGAACACTTGGAGGAAGGCGGGATCCTCACCGGTGTAGTGAAAAATCTTACTGATTACGGTGCCTTCGTTGACCTCGGAGGAATTGACGGCCTTTTGCATATAACCGATATGTCATGGGGACGACTGACCCATCCGCGCGACCTGGTGAATGTTGGGGATCAGATTCAAGTCAAGGTTCTGAAGTTTGACAAGGAGAAGCAGCGCGTCTCGCTGGGCTTCAAACAACTGACGCCCGACCCCTGGCTGGATGCCGAACATCGCTATCCTGTCGGCGCACACGTACAAGGGCGCGTTATCAGCGTCACCGACTATGGGGCTTTCGTGGAATTGGAGCAGGGTATAGAAGGCCTGGTGCACGTTAGCGAAATGACCTGGTCCAAGCGCATGAAGCATCCTTCGAAACTGGTAAGTGTGGGCGATCAGGTGGAATGCGTTGTGCTAAACGTGAATCCCCAGGAACGCCGGATTTCCCTGGGCATGCGGCAGCTCGCGGCCAATCCGTGGGATGCGCTCCAAGAGAAGTTCCCGGTAGGAGCAACCGTCGAAGGGCGAGTGCGGAACCTTACGGATTTTGGTGCCTTCATAGAAATTGAAGACGGAATTGATGGTCTGGTGCACGTCAGCAATTTGAGTTGGACCAAGCGTGTGAAACATCCGTCGGAAGTCCTCAAAAAGGGGGACCGGGTGAAAGCGGTGGTGTTGGCAATCGAGCCCGACAAGCGACGTTTGTCGCTGGGTGTCAAGCAGCTTCAACCCGATGTGTGGGAGACTTTCTTCGCCCAGCACCATATCGGAGATATATTGCGGGGAAAGGTGCTGCGAGTGGCTGGATTTGGCGCCTTTGTCGAGGTAGCCGACGGGGTAGAAGGGCTTTGCCACAACTCCGAGGCCGTAGACAGCAACGGGCAACAGATGACGCTGGAGCCGGGACAAGAGTTGGATTTCAAGATCATCAAAATGAATCCCGAAGAGAAAAAAGTGGGACTCAGCATCAAGGCCGTTGGGGAGGAAGCCTCGCGCTCAGACGTCGAGGCTTACAAACATCCCGCTTCGAGTACTGGCGGTTCCACGATCGGCGACCTGATCACCTGGAAACGTGCCGGCAATGAAAACGGCTGAGCTGTCGTTTCGCTAAGTACTTACGTCTTGATGGCCGGTTCGGTGCCCTGGCAAAATTGATTCTGCGTGTCTTACGTCTGATGCGGCTTGCCTTCTGGCGCGCGTTTCAGCATGACGCGTTTGCAGTCGCCAAGGCCTCCGCGTATTCCTCCATCCTTACGTTTTTCCCGGCTCTCCTGGTAGTGGGTTCGGTTCTGGCAACCTCAAGCCACACGACTGTTTACCTGCAGGAGATTTCATATGCACTGGGCCGGATCCTTCCCGCCGGGAGCAGCACCGCACTGGCTTATCTGAGAGGGAGCTCGTATCAGCGGCCTGTCGGGGTTCTCATTACCGCCTCGCTCATCACATTGTGGACCGGCTCGGGCGTCATAATTTCCTGGATGGAGGGTTTTCGGAATGCTTACCAGCTTCCCAAAATCTGGGGGTTGGTCAAAGAACGAATGATTGCATTCGCGCTGGTGATCCTGGCAGGAGTTCCTCTCACGTTTGCCACGGTGCTGGTTGCGTTCGGCAGCGGCATCGAAACTCGCATTTTGTTTGGTCTGGGCCGGGAATTTGGGCCGCTAATCCTCTTGCTGTGGACAGCAATACGTTGGCTCATTGCCACACTTACCAGCATTGCAGTGATCGCCTTGATCTACCACAACGCCGTGCCGCGGACCCAGCCTTGGCACAGTGTTCTACCGGGCGCCACCATGGCGACCGTGCTCTGGTTTGTGGCTACGGCTCTGTTTGGCTGGTATTTACACAATTACGCCGATTACAGCCTCATTTATGGCTCTTTGGGAGCGGCCATTGCTTTACTGGTGTGGATGTACATGATCTCCCTCGTCATTCTGGTGGGGGCAGAATTGAATGCGATGTTGTTCCCACGCGCGACACTGGGCAAAGAGCTGAAACAAATGCCGGTGCCCAGGTCGGGCACCTACGCGTCGTAGCCGGCATTTTGCGCTGGCATATAAAATACTCACACCTTTTGGCAAAGATCTATTCGGGATGGATGCTAAACAAGACACGCGAACGCCGTGGGCCAGTGGCCCCTATCAGGGTCGGCGTGCCAAGATTATCTGCACCGTCGGTCCCGCTTGCAGTTCCGAAGCCATGCTGCGCGACCTTATGCGATTGGGGATGGATGTTGCCCGCCTGAATTTCTCCCACGGCACCCATGAGGAGCACGGACGAGTCATTGATCGGCTGCGTCGTGTTGCCCGTCGAGAAAATCGCACGATCTGTATCCTTCAGGACTTGCCCGGCCCCAAAATTCGCACGGGACGGTTAAGGAATCATCAGCCGATCACGCTGGAGAGCGGCTCACGTATTGTGATCACGCCGAAGGCAGTCGAAGGCACACCGTCACTAATTTCGACAACGTTTCCAGGTCTGGCTGGCGAGGTTAGGCAAGGCGCGCGTATTCTGCTCGCTGACGGATTGATTGAGTTGCAGGTCCTCGCCATACGAGGCATCGACTTGGAGTGCGAAGTCGTGAACGGAGGCGAGCTTGGAGAGCATAAAGGCATCAACTTGCCGGGAATTGCACTCTCCATTCCCGCATTAACCGAGAACGACCGAGTCGACCTGGAATTCGGCCTCAAACATGGCGTTGACATGGTTGGAGTCTCGTTTGTGCGCTCAGCGTCGGATGTGCTCACGGTAAAGCAGATTATTGCGTCGCATGGCAGCGATGTTCCTGTTATCTCGAAGCTCGAAAAGCCGCAGGCAATCGAGCACCTCGATAAGATTCTGGAAGTTACTGATGGGGTCATGGTGGCGCGTGGCGATCTTGGCGTTGAGATGCCGCCGGAGAAAGTGCCGGTCATCCAGAAACAAGTGATCCGCCGTTGCGCAGAGTGGCGAAGGCCAGTGATTACTGCGACTCAGATGTTGGAGTCGATGGTGGAGAACCCGCGTCCCACGCGCGCTGAGACCAGTGATGTTGCAAACGCGGTCTTTGACGGCAGCGATGCAGTTATGCTATCGGCAGAAACCGCGACCGGCAAATATCCCCGCGAAGCAGTGGCGATGATGGCAAAGATTGTGGTCGAGGCTGAGCACAACATGAGTGAACTTCCCCGACGGCGGCGCGATCAACACGCCCTTGGCATCGCGGAAACCATATGTGAATCCATCGCTCATGCTGCCGAGGATCTGCGCATGGGCGCGATCGCAGTGTTTACCGAGACCGGCAATACTGCGAGAATGATTTCCAAGTATCGCCCGAAGGCCGGTATCTACGCCTTCAGCCACTTAGGGCCGGTCTGCAACCGTATGAACATGTTTTGGGGAGTTTATCCTGTTCAACGGGAACAGGCCTGTAGTGCCGAGGAGATGCTATCGGCTGCTCAGCAGGAGCTTCTTCGCCAGGGACGGATCAAGGTTGGCGAGGTCCTCGCGGTGGTGGCAGGGACGCAAATGGCCTCCGGTTCTACCAATTTCATGCGACTTCATATCGTCACGGCCGAAAAAGGGCAGCATGCAACCATTCGAGCCAAGAAATCCAGGCCTCATGTCTGACGAGATACTTTCGCTTGCGATTTTCGAACCGCTTCCTGGGAATGACGAGGCGGCGGCCGCAACGATGCAAACGTTGATGGCCGCGCTGGCCAAGCACGGCTACAGTCGTGACTTGCTCTATCGCGATACCAAATCACAGCGCGAATACATTTTGTTTCGATATTGGAAATCGGAGCAAGCCAGGCGCGCGGCTCTGGAGGATCCTGAGGTGCTGCGCTGTTGGGCTGAGTTGTCGCAGCAAATTCGAACCATAAAGGTTTACGAGAGCCTGGACGAAGTACTTCGCGATGCAAAATGAATTTGTGCCGGTTGAGCACTTCTTGTTCTAACGAATAGCATTTCATTATGCTCCTTTCGGCTGAGCTCGTTTCGAAACGCGGACTCCTCGAGGAGAGGATTTGGACGCTGGGCCGCACTCTAATCGCTTACTCCGGCGGCGTCGATTCGGCGTACCTCGCGTGGATTGGGCACCAGTTGTTGAAACGCGACATGATCGCGGTTATCGCGGATTCTCCGAGTTTGTCCCGTACTCAGCTTGCGGACGCGATTGAGTTTGCCAACGAGCAGAAGATTCCTTTCCAAATTATTAGTACTCAAGAACTGGATCGCCCGGAGTACGCCCGCAATGACGGATCGCGTTGTTACTTCTGCAAGCATGAATTGTTCACGATCATGGAAGAATTTCGGACAGATCGTCAGTTCGACTCAATTGCGTACGGGGTGAATGCAGACGATCAGGCTGACTTTCGCCCGGGTCAGTTCGCTGCCGAGCAACACAACGTGCGTGCGCCCTTGCTGGAAGCGGGCCTTAGCAAGCACGAAATCCGTCAACTGGCCCACGATGCAGGCTTGCGGATCTGGGATAAACCGGCTTCCGCCTGCCTTTCTTCCCGCATTGAATATGGCCTCCCAGTCACCCGCGAAGCGCTCGCTGTCGTGGAGCGGGGGGAAGATGCCCTTCATTCCCTCGGCTTTCGCCAGATTCGCGTACGTCACCATGGAGAGATTGTCCGCATAGAAATTGCCCCAGACGAGTTGCCACGAGCACTGTCCGCCGAAATGGCGGCAAGCTTTACGCGCATATTCAAAGACCTTGGGTTCAAGTTTGTAACCTTGGATCTCGAGGGCTTTCGTTCGGGATCGATGAATGCGTTGCTGCCTTTTAGTCTGCTTCGACGAAAGGATTGAGTTCAGTAAGAATCCACCAGAGATTTGCTGAATCGGATTCCTTCGGGAGGGTCCTATGAATCCAACGGTCACCGTCATCGGAGCGGGGCGCATGGGATCCGCTCTCGCAGCTGCATTGCACAAAAAAGGATTTGACACCACCGTATGGAATCGTACTTCGTCAAAGACGGAACCTTTGTCCCGGCTCGGTCTACGCGTCGCACCAAGCGTGCTGGAAGCGGTCGGCAACGCTGAAATCGTCTTCGTCAGCCTCAGCAACTACGAGTCGACCAATCACCTGCTACGGCAGCCGGCCATTGAGTCAGCGCTTCGCGGCAAAGTGCTTGTGCAGTTAAGCAGCGGAACTCCCGATGAGGCCCGCGATACGGAATCCTGGGCTCGACCACGCGGAATTGATTACCTCGACGGAGCGATCTTGGGCTATCCGGTCGATATCGGGAAGCCGCAAGCCACGCTTCTGTATTCAGGCCCGGATGAGCTCTTCCATCGCGTGAAGCCAGTCCTGCTTGCCCTTGGCGACAATGCGATGTTTGTCGGAAAGGATATCGGAAACGCTTCGGCAACCGATATTGCCAGTCTTTCCTTTGCCATGGGAACGATAATGGGATTTCTTCATGGGTATGTCGTCTACGAAGCGGAGAATCTTCCCGCAGGCGGATATCTGCAGATCGTCAAGCAATTGATGCCGGCCATGGAGGCGGCGCTCGCCGACCTTTGCAACAAGATTCAAAGCAAGGATTACGCGAACACGCAGGCCGCGCTTGAAACCTGGGCGGTAGCGCCTCGGGAACTCATCGGTTGGTGCGAGAAACATCGCGTCAATCATACCTTTGCCGACCCACAACTTCGGCTCATCGAACGGGCCGTAAACGCCGGCAAAGGGCAAATGGATCTCGCTTATCTCTACGAGGTTCTCAAACGAGGCGCAGACTGATCGCTCTGATCATCCCGGTCAGCGGTTGTTTTTCCCACTATGTTAGGTAAAAAGGATTGCTCATCAGAGAGATCGCGCTTGAGTCCTGCCTGGTCAGGCGTGCCATAGCGTATGAGATAATCTTGTAAATCCCCAGTGTATAGGCGGTTTTTAGTGAATCTTTTGCGAAGTTCCCTTATCGTCCTTATGCTTGTCGGCGTGGGCTGCTCGGCGGAGTCGGCTTCTCCTGAGCAGGTTCAGCGCATTGAGCGCGAGGTGCGTTCTTATTATTCTCTCCCGCCAACCGTCAAGGTTAGTGTTGGCCCCTTGCGGCCCAGCGAATTTCCAAACTACGACGCTCTCACTATCAACATTGCGGGAGATTCGAAGAATCAGAACTACGATTTTCTTCTCTCAAAAGATCGCAAAACTCTGATGCGGGTCACGAAGCTGGATCTCACCAAAGATCCTTACGTCGAGACGATGAAGAAAATCGATCTAACCGGGCGGCCGATTCGCGGCAACAAAGATGCCAAGGTCGTGGTCGTGAATTTTGACGATTTCCAGTGCCCATTCTGCTCCCACATGCATCAGACCTTGTTCCCTGCAATCCTCAAAGAATATGGTGATCGCGTTCAATTTGTTTATAAGGACTTTCCGTTATCTGAAATTCATCACTGGGCGATGCATGCCGCAGTAGACGCCAATTGTCTCGCTGACCAGAGTAGTGACGCGTATTGGGATCTTGCCGATTACATTCACGCCAACCAGCATGAGGTCAGTTCGGAAAAAACCCCCGAGGCGCAGTTCGCCGCACTCGATCGGCTGACCACCCAACAAGGCCAGAAACACAATCTCGACCAGACGAAACTGCAATCGTGCATCAAGGCGCAAAACCAGGACGCGGTGAAGGCTTCGATCAAAGAGGGCGAGGGCGTCGGTGTCAGCGCCACGCCGACGCTTTTTGTGAATGGTCAGGAGATGGATGGAGCGCTCCCGGTCAGCGACATACGCCACGTATTGGATAGTGCTTTACAGCAGGTTGGAGTTCCGGCGCCTGGCCACGCCGAAGCTTCGGCTGCGAAAGAAACGCAGTCCAGTACTAAGTAAACACCGATGTGGGAGGAGAGAGCTTGAAAGCGTCACTTTGTCTTGCACCGGTGATTCTCCTGTTCCTGTGCGCGGGGGTCGGTTGCAGCGTCAAACCCTTAGGCAACGATGTCGCTGCTTCCGTGGATGGGCACAAGATTTACAACGCTGATGTCGAAAAGTATTACCAGAATCAGACTGCAGGCTCGGATCAGAAGCCGACTGGAGAACAAGCGACAAGCCTGCGCCTCAGTATCCTGAGTAAGCTGATTGACAACGAAATCCTGATGCGCCGTGCCGAGAAGCTGGGTCTGCTTGCTACCGACGAGGAGGTAGACCGCCGGCTCAACGAAATCAAATCTCCCTTCACTCAGGAAGAATTCGATGCTCGCTTGAAAGAGAAAAAGCTCACCCTCGACGATTTCAAGCATGATTTGCGCGAATCACTGACCGTTGACAAAGTACTTAACAAGGAAGTAACTTCCAAAATCAACATTTCGGACAAAGACATCACCGCTTATTACAACGATCACAAGGCAGAATTCAACCTGGTCGAGGCGCGTTATCACCTGGCGCAAATCTTCGTCACTACAGCTCCGAATCCGCAAGTTCATAATCTGAAGAATGACAAGGCGCAGAACGAAGCGGACGCGCGCAAGAAAATTCAGATGCTGTTAAACCGGCTGGACAGCGGTGATGATTTTGCAACGCTTGCCATGAATTACTCCGAGGATAGCGAGACTTCGGGTAATGGCGGTGATCTTGGCTTTGCTCCCGAGTCATCTCTGAAAAACACCGACGCGGCTACCCGCGATCTGGTGATGAAGCTTAAGCCGGGCCAGTACAGCCCGATAATCACGGTTATGAACCCGATGACCCGGCAATTGGTCGGATTCCGTGTTGTGAGGCTGATCTCCAAAGAACCGGCGGGACAGCGCGACCTGTCGGATCCCCGAGTGCAAGAAGCCATCCGCTCGCAGCTTCGCGACCGCCGCGAGCAGCTGCTGAAATCGGCTTATTATGAGGTCCTGCGCGATCAAGCGAAAGTTGAAAACTACTATGCGGAGAAAGTGCTGGCGGCCAACGGCACGGCGCCGTAAAACTCCACGATTGAGTTACTCCACAATGGCCAGCAGATCGCCTGCATTGACTGCCGTCCCCTCGCCAGCCACGATTTTCTGAACGACTCCCTTCTTCGGTGACTTAATCTCGTTCTGCATTTTCATCGCTTCCACAACCAGCACACCTTGTCCGGCCTCGACGCAAGCGTTTTCACGCAAAAGGACGCGAACGATCTTTCCGGGCATGGAAGCCACCAGACGCCTTGGACCGTGGTCAGTTGCCCGCCCAGACTGACGACTGCGGAGCGATCGAGGATCGCGCACCTCTGCAGCGTAGCGCGCGCTGCCAACCCAAAGGTGCACATCGTTTGCAGTGCGTTCGCGTTTGATCTCGTACGATTTGCCGTCCACCAGGATCGATAGCACGTCAGGACGGGCCAACACGGCATCCAGGCGGATGTCTGAGCCGTCGACGTGGCAGCGCCATCCGCCGTCAGCGCGCTCCAATTCGAGCCGATAATTCGTTCCGTCAATGGTAACTTCGTAAAGCATAGAACCTGAGAATCCACCTCATTGATCAGTTGCGCGAAGGACCTCGATCCTTGCCATTTTTTTCCAACTTGATGCTCCATTCCCGGCCTGAGACGCGTCCACGGCCTGACTAGCAGCTCTCGCATCGAAATGCGCAAAAACGCCAGCTGCGATAGCTGCAATTCTGGCATTGCCGTCTCGAATTTCGGGGCTCGGCGAGCTCAGCAACCGGTCCAGAAACCCCGTGTCCATTTTGCCCTTCTGAAAATCCGAATTGCTCAGAATGCGCCGGAACAGCGAGATATTAGTCTTAATTCCGCCTACAAAATATTCGTTCAGTGCGCGAACCAGCCGCGAAATTGCCTGTTGGCGGTCGGTGCCGTATCCGATCAGTTTTGCCAGGAGGGGATCGTAATCGATGGGCACGGTCCAGCCTTCGTACATGCCGCTGTCTCGCCGGATGCCAGGCCCGGAAGGCGCCAGCAGAAGCGTGATTTTCCCTGGACTGGGCAGATAATTGTTGTCCGGATCTTCTGCGTAGATGCGGCATTCGATAGCGTGGCCGCGTATGCTCAGCCCGGCCTGCTGGAAAGGCAGTTTCTCCCCCGTGGCGATGCGGATCTGCAGCTGGACCAGGTCCAGTCCAGTAACCAGTTCTGTGACCGGGTGCTCGACCTGTAGACGTGTATTCATCTCAAGAAAATAGAAATTCTTGTTCTCGTCCACCAAGAACTCGACTGTGCCGGCGTTGCTATAACCTGCGGCGTTCGCAACCCTGACGGCGACATCGCCCATGCGACAGCGCATTTCCGCGTCCACAAAAGGCGAAGGAGCTTCTTCAAGAACCTTCTGATGGCGCCTTTGCACGGAACATTCCCGTTCACCGAGATAAACTGCATTGCCATGCTCGTCAGCCAGCACCTGCACTTCAATGTGCCGCGGGTTTGAGATGGCCTTTTCGATATACACGGAGCCGTCCCCAAAGGCTCGTTCGGCTTCGCTCCTGGCGGAATCTAGAGCGGATTTCAACTCCCCAGGCTCATGAACCAGCCGCATGCCCTTCCCGCCGCCTCCGGCGGCTGCTTTTAGCATGATGGGGTACCCAATTCTGGCCGCGACCGCGTGAGCCTCCTCCGGCGTTTCCAGCCTTCGCGATGTTCCCGGCACGATCGGCAGGCCAGCCTTCTCCATTTGCTCGCGCGCGCGCGTCTTTGAGCCCATCATCTGCATTGCAGATGCAGTCGGGCCGATGAACTTTATGCCAGCATCCGCGCAGGCCGTCGCAAACACCGGATTTTCCGAGAGAAAACCGTAGCCGGGGTGAATTGCCTCGGCACCGCTCACCTGGGCGACCTTCAGAATTTTGGAGATGTTCAGGTAAGACTCGGCGGCAACAGATGGACCGATATGATATGCCTGGTCGGCTTTGCGAACATGCAGCGACGCTCGATCGACATCGGAGTAGACGGCAACCGAGGTAATGCCCAACTCGCGGCAGGCACGAATGACGCGGACCGCGATCTCCCCACGGTTGGCAATCAAAATCTTCTTAAACATGCAGGCGAACTGTCAGTACCGGAACCTTGCTGTACCGCACAACATATTCAGCGACGCTGCCCAGAAGGAGATGAGCGAGACCAGACCGGCCGTGAGTCCCCATAACGATCATGTCGCATTTTAGTTCCACTGCCCCTTCCACGATTACTGGCCTGGGCGATCCTTCCCGGATCAGGGTTTGCGCATGCGGAATCCGAGCTCTCCATTTTTCCATGTTCTCTTTGGCCTCTTCGCGAAGTATGGGAAGCAGCGGATCACCCCCCACTGCGCGGCAACTTAGTTCCGCTAAGCTGAAGATATCGATTACGTGAAGCAGGATCAGTTGTGTGCCAAATTGCTTACTCAGTCGAACTGCCCACTCCAAAGCCACTTCGGCCTGTGGTGAGAAATCGGTGGCCACCAGGATTCGGGAGATCGACGGTTCAGCCGTGGTCATTTCCATACTCCACTTGCTCAGGAGTCGCTGCAAGCAGTGCCAAAGCAAAAGCCCCTTCGGGTGGGAAGGGGCCATTGGCCTAAGCGCCACTAAGGATGCTTGGCACTACTTGTTTTGGTCCATCGTGATGCCCTGAGCTCCGGGCTGCTTCTCAGCTTTGGCCTTCTTGGTGGCCATCGTCTTGTCGACCCACTCGTCGGCGGTCTTCAAGTCCGCCGCGCGTACCGCGGGATCATCGCAATCCACATCGGCCTTCTCGCGGTACATAAGGTTCATGTAAGCCATCGCGTCATCGTAGTCTGGACGCAACTGCAGAGCCTTATTCAGAACATCAATTCCGTCTTGAATAAGGGGCCCATTCTTTTCCTTGAGGTCCTCACACAATTTCTTTTGATCTTTGTTTTTGCCCGAGAGCATCTCTTCCGGTTTCAGCCCCAGCTTGGCCCTCTCTTCCATTCGTGGCTGGTAACACTGCGTCCAATCGATGACTCCGATTGAATAGTACGGCTCAGGATCATTCGGATCTATTTGGAGCGCCTTCCGATAATAGGTTTTGGCGTCCTCGAATTTCTTCATTTGCAGATAGAGATAGGCGATACCCTTGACGCTGTTGATGTTCTTGGGATCGCGATCCAACACTGCCTTGTATTGCTCGATGGCTTGGGTTGCCATCCTGGTATTGTCTTCTGCGTCCACACCGGGGATGTACTGTTGTGCGTAGGCGGTAGCTAAATAGAGCCGGGCATTGATCAGACTCGGATCCAATGAAACTGCTTGTTGAAAGTGATCGATCGCCTGTTCGTAATGCGCGTTTTTGTAAGAGGAGACGCCCTTGTTCAGTTGGTCGCGTGCTCTTAGCTTGTTGCAACCACTTGCCGAAATCAGCAACAAGCCCAGCGCGGTGAGCGTCAGCACACGTATGCTATTTTTCATTGCGTTATAAGTCTCCCTCGCGAAGAAATAGTGAGACCGTTCTCGTTAATATTTGCAAACTCGGGTCACAGATCCGGCGTTGAGAGAACCAACGAAGACGGTCTGAGACGAATCTCTAGCCGCCCGCCTCAATTTTAGCGGTGATCAGGCCCACCTTGTCGACGCCTGAAGCGTGCGCAATATCGATGACATTGGCCACGTCGGCGAAGGGGATATTGTCGTCACCCTTGACGAACATTACCTTCTCAGCGCGGGTCTTAAAGATATCGGTCAAGCGCGCCTGCAGCCCATCCCAGGTCGTATCTTCCTGATTGATCTTGAGACCTGGAGGCTGGCCCGGACCACGATCGATCAGCTGCACAACGACGGTGCGGTCGGGAGCCGTGTTCTTCGGCTGGTTGGGGGGCGGAGGCTGCGGCACAAGTGCCTCAAGCCCCTTGGGCGTCAGTGGCGTGATCACCATGAAAATGATCAACAACACGAGAAGCACGTCAATGAGAGGCGTCACGTTGATGTTTGCATTTTGGCCCCCGCTAGGGCCGACTGCCATTCCCATAGGATTCTCCTCTACTCACCGCTCGGCGCCGGTGGAGGCGGCGCATTGCTTGTCTTCCTCTGATCGGTCAGCAAACCCAGCTGGTCAACACCGGCGGCCCGCACATTGTCGACTACTTGCACTACCGAGCCAAACTTCGCGCGCGCATCCGCGCGAATGAAAACTCGCTTATCAACCCGGTTCGCCAGACGATCTTTTACTTTCTGCGTGAGTTGGTCGGGCTCGGTGCGATCATTGCCGAAGAACACCTTGCCGTCACGCATGACGGCGACGACCAGAGCATCTTCCTTGTCCGCATCTGGCATCTGCTCCGGATTGTTTACCTTGGCAAGGTCGACACTAACACCCTTCTGTAACATGGGTGTGATCACCATGAAGATGATCAATAGAACGAGCATCACGTCTACCATTGGGGTGACGTTGATGTCGGAGTTGACCTTGGCCCCTTCGTTTCGCTTAGCAAGTGACATAACCTGCTCTCCTGCTCAAATTTCCCGCTTTTAGTGCGGCTCCCCAGTACGGCGCCGGAATGTTGCCCGGCGCCGACCAGCAACTCAAATCGCAGCCCGGCGTGCTCGGTCGGTCAGCGGCGTAGGCCCCGTCTCTTCAGGAAGTAGTCGATCAGTTCGCTGGACGAGTTGTCCATCTCAACGTCGAAAGCTTCCACCCGGCCGGTTAAGTAGTTGAACATCATCACAGCCGGAATGGCTACGAACAGCCCGATAGCCGTAGTGACCAGCGCCTCGGCAATACCGCCGGCGACGGCGCCCAGACCGGTTGCCTTCTGCTCGGAGATGCCTCGGAATGCGTTCAGAATGCCCATCACCGTCCCGAACAGTCCGACGAAGGGTGCGGTTGAGCCGATGGTCGCCAAACCGCCTAGACCGCGCTTCAACTCGGCGTGGACGATAGCTTCAGTGCGCTCCAGCGCGCGCTTTGAGGCTTCGATGGTCTCGCCCGGGATTTCACCGCTCTCTTGGTGAGCACGGAACTCCATGAGGCCGGCTGTGACAACTTTCGCCAGATGGCTCTTCTTGTTACGCTCGGCGACCTTGATGGCTTCGTCGATCTTTCCGTCCCGCAATGCGCCTGCAACTGCCGGAGCGAATGCGCGCGATTGCTTTCGCGCGGCACTGAAGGCCATCCAGCGGTCAATCATCACGCCGATCGACCACCCAGACATGATGAACAAAATGATAACGACCGACCTTGCCATCCAGCCCATCTGGTGCCAGAGCGAAATCGGGTCCCAGCCTACCGGTTGCTCCTGAAAAAGCCAGGTGGCGGCGAGAGAAACATGACTAAGTGCGTGTGGTGCTAAATTGGCTACGAACATGAGTTGCTTTTCCTCCTCAGAAATCGTCGAATCACTTGTCCCTAAAAGAAGGGAAGAATGTCACCGCGCGATCACAGACCTGACTTCCCTGTCTAAACTGGCCTGCGGGCTCTAACCGCCCGACAGGGTGAAGTTCACGGTGATCTGCGTTTCCACTTCCACCGGCTCGCCGTTCAAGATGTAGGGCTTATATCTCCATTGCTTGACGGCTTCAATCGCGGCCGGCGCCAGCATGGGATGGCCACTGATCAGACGCAAGTTCTCGATGGTTCCGTCTTTACTGATTTCCGCCTGCAGCAGCACAGTTCCTTGGATGCGTGCTTGCCGCGCCAGGGGTGGATAGGCCGGTTGAACTTTGCGGATCAGCAATCCCTGAGTCACACCTTGCGAAACACGCACGCGTTGCGGAGTAGCGACTTTAGGCACGGCAACCGGGGTCGAGCTGATAATTCCACCGATCACGCCTCCCATCGAGCCACCAGGAACGCCTCCCGGAACTCCACCAACCACGCCTGCCGCGGACATGACCGGCGGCGGCGCTTCATCTTCCTTAATCATCTGAACTTTCTCTGGAATCTTTGTCGGAGTACGCAGCTGCCCGTTAACGATGTCGGTTTGCACCTGCTTCACAATTTTCACCGGGGCGGCTGCTGGTGGCGGAGGCGGTGGAGGCGGCGGAGGCGGAGCTACCAGGAATGTCATCAGCTGGGTTTTGGGCAACGCTTCCGTAAACAACAGCGGGATCAGGACCAGAATGCCGACCAAGGCAACTTGGAGGAGGAACGAGAGGCTAGTCGTCCACCCTCGTCTGGTTCTGAGCCTTCCACCCGACTCAATCAGGCTGTCTTCAAACATGAAGGTTCTCCTACACTATCCCTAACTGATCTTAGACACCGCACCACCGCTCATTGCTCCCATCAATGTGTTTCCACGCCAGGCGAAATGAAAACCGGATGATACTAACGCAAATGTCAAGTAATCACAAACATCCGCCTGTAGCAGATAGATGGCCCCGCATCTAGGCCTTGGCTTTCACCTTTACCCGGCGGGCGCTTTCCTTGCCGGGAGCAACCACGACGGGCTGCTTACCCCGATTCGCCCGCCAATCCTGATACGCCACCAGGATTGGGGCTGCAATTGCGATCGACGAGTAAGTGCCGATCAGAATGCCAATCACCAGGGCAAAGGAGAAGCCATGCAACACCTCTCCCCCGAACAGGTACAGCGCCAAAACTGTCAAAAATGTCAGTCCGGCGGTCAGAATCGTCCGGCTCAGCGTTTGATTGATGGCGCGATTTACGATGTCCGACAGCTTCTCCCGCCGCATCAGCTTCAGGTTCTCGCGGATACGGTCAAAAACCACGATGGTGTCATTGTTGGAGTAGCCGATCAGAGTCAGGATGGCGGCAATGACGGTTAAGGAGATCTCTTTGTTCATCAGCGAGAACGCGCCTACAGTGATTAATGTATCGTGAAACACGGTGATTACCGCCGCGACACCGTAAATCCATTCAAACCGCACCGCCAGATACACCAGCATTCCGGCCAGCGAATACAGAACTGCCAACTTGGCCTGGGTTTGTAGCTGTTTTCCAACCTGCGGACCGACGATTTCAACGTTACGCACGCCAAAATTCGAGAGGAAAAAACCGTCATTCAAAGAG
>DASPTU010000056.1:0-21573 GCA_035623255.1 Terriglobales bacterium
CTCAAGGTCGCGAAGCGGTCATTGGAGCAGCTCAACCAATTCCTGAGGGGTGTCGACCGTAACATCGGGAGGCGCTTCGCAGAGTGTGTGGGGGGCAAAGCCGTAGGTTACGCCGCAGGTCCACAAGTCGGCGTTGCGGCCTGTGATTACGTCCACCGCCGAGTCGCCGATCATCAGGGTTTCATTGGCATTCGCCTTGGTGTCCCTTAGGATCGTCTGCACTCCGTGGGGGTCAGGCTTCTTGGTACGGAAGCTGTTGCCGCCGTAGACGTGGACGAAGAATTCCGCCAAGCCGAGCGCTTCGACGATCGCTCGTGAAGGAATCACCGGCTTGTTGGAAAGAACCGCCATCTCGCGGCGTACTCCATTAGAATTTTGAACAGCCTTGAGCATTTCGGTTATGCCCGGATATAGATGCGTGTGGTCGAGCTTGTGGACGCGGTAGTAGGCGAGGAAATAGTCCAGCGCTTCCTTCAGTTCATGTTCATCCTTGGGATTACTGAGGGCCCGGCGAATGAGTACGGGCGCACCATCACCAACGTAGGAAGCGATTACGTCATCCGCAAGTTCGGGGCGGTTAAAGTGACGAAGGGTTGCGTTGACCGAGTGCACCAGGTCCAAACGAGAGTCGATCAGGGTCCCGTCAAGGTCGAAGACCAGGAGTTTTATTTCCTGCGGATGGAAGCGGCGATTGAAACAAATCATGCCCATGGTCAGGATAGCATCCAGGAATTCAAAGCCGATTGACGGGAAGACGGTGGTACAGTTTGAATCTGCGCAGCGGTCTGGAGGCAAGAGATGAAGGCGTCTATCTTTTATCGAGTCGCTGCTGTTCTCCTATTGCTTTTTGCTGTAGGACACACGCTTGGATTTCGCCAGTCCGATCCCAAATGGGGAGTCGATGCCCTTCTTAACTCAATGCAGTCAATTCACTTCGACGTCCAGGGGTTCAGCCGGTCATATTGGGATCTCTTTCTCGCGGCTGGATTTTCGGTCGGTGTGTTTTATCTGTTCTCGGCGATACTAGCCTGGCAGCTGGGTGGCCTTCCGGCAGAGACTTTGGCGCGCATCCGCGGGATTGCGTGGGCGTTCGCGCTTTGCTTTGCCGCTATCACACTCGTGAGCTGGAAATGCCTCTTTGTCCTGCCCATCGTTTTCTCGGGCGTGATTACAGCGTGTTTGATTACGGCTGCGTGGCTTTCACCCAGATAGGTTCCATGCGCTCGGTGGCGCCAAAGCCAAGAGTGAAGCATTTAAACTGCACTACTACCGGCGCGAAAGAAACGATTTGACAGGCGTGGGCCCAGGACGATTCGCTAGAAAATGCTTAGTGAAGCTGATAAGTAAACAATTGATTCTGAGTTTTCCTCTTACTCTCGGTCTATCGTTGTGAACCCCGTTCAGAGCTCAATGAGCATCTCAGCCGAAAAGCGGCGACTCACACCGGAATCTCGGTGAAGAAGAGCCTTGGGAGACAATTTGGCACTTTCGCAAGATCCCCTCTGGTACAAAGACGCGATTATTTACCAGGTCCATGTCCGCGCCTTTTACGACAGCAATGGCGATGGAATCGGGGACTTTGTTGGCCTCGCCCAGAAACTCGACTATTTGAAAGACCTTGGGATAGATACGGTGTGGTTGATGCCGTTCTTCCCGTCGCCGTTGCGGGATGATGGTTACGATATCGCCGATTACCGCTCCGTCCATCTGAACTATGGCACTTTGGACGATTTCAAGGCGTTTCTGGACGCAGCACACCAGCGCGGGATTCGCGTCATCATCGAAATGGTGCTGAACCACACTTCGGACCAACACCCCTGGTTCCAGGAATCGCGAAGCTCGCGGAATAATCCACGTCGCGATTGGTATGTATGGAGTGACACAGATACGAAATTCCGCGGAACTCGCATCATTTTTCTCGACACCGAGCTGTCGAATTGGGCGTGGGACCCGGTGTCCAAGCAATACTATTGGCACCGTTTCTTCAGCCACCAGCCTGACCTGAACTACGACAATCCGGCGGTTCGTGAGGAGATGTGGGACGTCATGCGCTTCTGGCTGGCCATGGGAGTGGATGCCTTCCGCCTCGATGCAGTTCCCTATCTGATCGAACGGGAAGGAACGAACTGCGAGAACCTGCCGGAAACGCATGCCATCATGAAAGACTTTCGGGCGCGCCTGGACCGAGAGTTTCCGGGAAGAATGTTTCTCGCCGAAGCGAATCAGTGGCCGTCCGACCTGCGCCAATACTTTGGAAGTGGCGATGAATTTCACGCCGCCTTCCATTTTCCGTTGATGCCCCGGATGTTCATGGGTCTGAAGCTGGAAGACCGAAAGCCGATTACAGAAATTCTGCAGCAGACTCCGGAGATTCCCGAGACCTGCCAGTGGCTCCTGTTCCTGCGTAATCACGACGAACTGACGCTGGAAATGGTCACCGACATGGAACGCGACTACATGTACGACGAATACGCGCGGGACAAGAGCATGCGGTTAAACCTGGGTATTCGACGCAGGCTCGCGCCGCTGCTGGATAATGACCGCAGGCGCATGGAACTGATGAATGGAATACTGATGTCGCTGCCGGGCACTCCGATCATTTATTACGGGGACGAAATTGGAATGGGCGACAACGTAAACCTGGGTGACCGCAACGGAGTGCGGACTCCCATGCAGTGGGATGGAGGCTGGAACGGTGGCTTCTCGAGTGCGGATCCTGAGAAGCTGTATTCCCCTCTGATGTTGAATCCCGTGTACGGGTTCCAGGCAGTAAACGTAGCTTCCCAGAAAAGGTTTGAGCATTCACTGCTTTCCTGGACGAAGCGCATGGTCAAGGTCCGGCGGTCTACCCCGGTGTTCGGAAGGGGTTCGATTGAGTTTCTTTATCCAGCCAACCACCGCGTGCTGGCCTATGTACGGCGGTGGCAAAAGGAAACTATCTTGGTAGTGAATAATGTTTCCAGCGCAGCGCAGGCGGTGGAACTGGATCTGCGGCCCTACAAGGGAAATATCCTCATTGAAATGTTTGGACGGAACATTTTTCCTCGCATCGGAGACTTACCCTACCTGCTAACGATGGGACCTTATCAGTTCTATTGGTTCCGCCTCAGGAAGATCTGACAGCAAAGCGTAATGCAGAGGTTAAAATGCAGAAAGGACAGCTCCGCATTCTGACTTCTTCTACTAGCTTTAAGGGATCGAGGGGTTAATTTTGGCCGAAGAAACCATTCTCACGGATGATTCTCTTCGCGAGTTAATGAACGTCGGCGAAGTTGACATCCTGGTGGGGGTGCCGACCTACAATTCAGCGAACACGGTTGGCCCCGTTGTGCAGGCGATCCGGGCCGGCTTGTTGAAATATTTTCCCCGCCAACGTGCAGCGATCATCAACCCTGACGGCGGCTCGAACGATGCCACGCAGGAACTGGTGCGAGCGGCTTCGATCAGTGACATGCAACATGCGGCTCACCCGCAGGCCCTGCGCACGTTGCATTCGATAAGTACGCGCTATGAGGGAAATCCTGGGAGCGCAAAGGCGCTATACACCATATTGGCTGCGGCCGATCTCCTGCATCCTACAGCCTGCGCCGTGATCTCCGCCGATTCCAACGTAGAGCCAGATTGGATTCCGCGTTTGCTGCAACCGGTCTATCGGGACAACCTGGACCTGATTACGCCTCTCTACAGAAGGCACAAATTTGATGGTCTCCTGGTCCGGAACGTGGCTTATCCGATGATTCGCGCACTTTACCGCAAGTGCGTCCGAGAACCCTATTCTTCGGAAGTTGCGTTTTCCGGTCGATTGGGAAGTCACTTGCTCGGTCGCGACATCTGGTCGGAAGACATGGGTTTCAGCGGAGGCGAGCTGTTCCTGACCATCGCCGCGATCAATGACAGTTTTCGGATTGCGCAAGTTTTCCTGGGGAGCAAGGACGGCCTGGATCATGCTCCGGCCGACTTGGTTCGCGCCATGCGCGATACCGTGGCGCCTTTGTTCTCGGCGTTGGAGCATAGCCCGCCAGCACCGGCCAGTTCATCGGAATGTGCATCTGTGCCAAGCATCGGAGGAAACGCGGAAATTACCCTGGAGCCTCGGCGCATCAATCGCAAGCGGCTTTACGAGATGTTTGCCAACGGCGTGGTCGAACTCGAGCCCGTGCTCAAGGTGATTCTTTCCCCCCCAACTTTAACGGAACTACAACACGGCGCCACAAAGGGCGAGGGCGAGTTCTGTTACTCCGATGAATTGTGGGTAAGAACGGTATACGAATTTGCTGCTTCGTATCACAAGTCGGTCATAAGCCGCGACCACATCATTCAGGCCTTGGCTCCCCTCTACCGGGGGAAAATTCACACCTTTCTTCTGACAAATCGTGATGCTGACGGTGCTGAAGTGGAGGGGAACGTGGAGACGCTTTGCCTGGCATTTGAGCGCTTTAAGCCATACCTGGACGACCTGTGGAATGGCAGGAAGTGAGGTTATATGTGGGAAAAATTTGTCTTCGAACTAAGGCTGGCGACGCAGGAAATTGTCCGCAATATCGCGCAATTTCTGCCGCGGCTCATGGTCACGCTGATCATCGTGATCATCGGTTGGGTGGCGGCGTGGTTGCTCAAGACCATCGTCCGAAGCATTCTGCGGCTTGCCAGATTTGACCGGCTTTCCGAAGATGCGGGTGCCACACAACTACTACGCAAGGCGGCCCTGCCTTCCTCCAGCGAACTACTGAGCCGGTTCGTGTTCTGGGTGGCGTGGATAGGCTTCATCATGGTGGGAGTCAGCGTCCTTGGGATTGTAAGCCTGCAACCACACATCTCGAATTTCTTCGCTTATCTGCCCAGGCTGTTCGCCGCGTTCTTTCTCGTCTTCTTTGGCCTACTCGCGGCGAGTTTCTTTTCCCGGGCCACGCTGCTGGCTGCCGTCAACGCGGGGGCGCCTTCGCCGAGGTTGATCAGTTCCACAGTGCGCACCTTGATCACCATTCTCGGCATCTCAATGGCGTTCGAAGAACTCGGCCTGGCTGAACGTACAGTATTGATTGCCTTCGGCTTGATCTTTGGGGCGCTGCTTTTTGGCCTGGCATTGGCGTTCGGACTCGGCGGACGCGACTTGGCCCGACGCTTTCTGGAAAAAAGATTCTCGCGTGAGGCTCATCAGGAAGAACGAGAAGATGAACTCTCGCCGTTGTGACCTTCCAATTCGGTTGAGTCTTGTGCTATTGGCGTCGCTTGGCGGCAGAAGTGTGGGGATCGCGGATTCGCATTCGCCGCCGCTCTCGGCGGACGCGATCGTACAGAAGCTCACGGCGGCCAACGCCCAACGGGCTCAAGCCTTGCGTGGTTATCGTGGAAAACGCATCTACCGTTTGGAATATAAGGGACTGTTTGGCAGTCATAACGCCGAAATCGTGGTTGAGGCGACGTATTCCGCTCCCGACCGCAAGGATTTCAAGATCTTGTCGGAGAGCGGCTCGCACCTTCTCATCAATCGAGTGCTGCTGAAATTATTGAGCAGCGAAAGCGAAGCCCAGGAAGCACCGAACCGAAAGGCGCTGGAGATCACTCCTCAGAACTACGACTTTTCGCTCGATCAGTACGAGCATACGACGAAGGGAGATTTCTACGTCTTGAATGTGAAACCCAAAGGCAAGAGCCGGTATCTGTATCGGGGGAAGATTTGGGTGGACGCACGCGATTTTGCGGTGGTGCGCATGGATGGAGAGCCCCAGAAGAACCCATCCGTTTGGGTCAGCCATACCGAAATTGAATATCAGTGGGGAGATAAAGACGGTTTTTGGCTGCCTGTTCACAACCTGTCGGTAACCCAGGTACGCATGGGCGGAAAAGCGATCCTGACGATCGACTACAGTGACTACCAGATCGTAATGAATCGTGCTGCCGTGCAACCGCACTCCGGACAAAGTCAAGCCATGCCCGATCCGGCGGCAGTGACTGCCGATCCTCACTAAGGGCTACCCTGCGTAATCGGGAGGCTTTACAAGAGATTACAAACCCTCAACCGCTTTTCCGTTACTTTGGTCGTAGCATCTAAATAAGCAACCTAAGTACACCAACGCAAATCATACCTGACATATAGAAACTAAAATATCTAACCAGGGTTCAATCTGAATCGGGAAGGGCAGGTCTGTCGAGAGCCAGGATACGCAAATGAACAAGAAAAGGGTTTTCCACCATCCATCGCGTTCGCTGTCGTTGGCGCTGGCAGCCAGCGTTGTTGCATTGGCCTTCTGCGTGCCGGCGCTTGCCTCGCTCGGGGGTGATGTAAGTTCCGTCGAAGCGGATGGCGCCCATATGAAAGCCACCGCAAACGTGCGGCAAACCGAGAAGTATGCGGTGCATGAAATAAAGGCGTCGGGAGGCACGGTTGTGAACGAGTATGTGTCGCCGGCGGGCAGGGTTTTCGCGGTGAGCTGGCGCGGGCCATTCATACCAGAAATGCAGCAGATTCTGGGAGCTTACTTTCAACAATTCTCCGCCGCGTTGCAATCGCAGAAAAAGCAATACGGGCATCACCCGCTCAACCTCCAGGAGCCTGGATTAGTGGTGCAAACTGGCGGTCATATGCGAGCGTATGTCGGCCGGGCATACGTTCCGGAGATGTTGCCTCAAGGCGTGCACGCCGAAGAGATCAAGTAACAGGTAGGGAGGAATTTGTGCGCAAGCTCTTTGTGCTAGTTGTGGTGGGAAGCTTAGGTTGCATTGTAGGTTGCGGTGGTGGAACGCCTGCGGGCATACCTGGCGGTGGTGGCAACGGCACCGGCAATGTCCTGTCCATTGCGGTCGACGGGGGGCCGACGGCGAACCAGCCGAATGGTGCGATCTATGCCAATGGGTTATTCGCCAGCGCGACAATATGCGCGCCTGGTAGCGCATCAAATTGCGTAACTGTCGATCACCTTTTGGTGGACACTGGTTCATACGGTTTGCGCGTTCTGGAGTCGGAGCTTTCATCTCTTAACCTGCCCACGTTGAATGCTGCCAACGGCTCGCCGGCTTATGACTGCGTAGCTTTTGCTGACTTGTCGTTTCTTTGGGGCCCCGTGCAGAAAGCGGATGTGACTCTTGCGGGAGAGGTAGCGAAGAGTCTGCCGATTCACGTTATCAGCAGTTCCACGGCGAACATACCGACAAGTTGCTCGAGCGGAAACAGTACAGGAGACGAAAATACGCAAGCGACTTTGGGGGCCAACGGTATTCTGGGGGTAGGGCTTGAACCCACTGACTGCTTTTTTGAGGGGGGCAGTGCGTGCGATCCAAGCTCCGGCGTTACACCTGTGCCGGCCCCCGCTTACTACACGTGTGCCAGTCTTCCCTGCAGTTCACAGTACATTAGTGTGAATAATCAGGTAGCAAATCCGGTCGCGCTCTTCCCAGTCGACGACAATGGCGTAATAGTGGAGCTCCCCTCAGTCTCGGGCAGCGCGGCGACCGTAACCGGGTCTCTTATCTTTGGAGTCGGGACAGAATCGAACAACCAGATTACAACCAGCGTCAAACTGTTTACGCTGGCTTGTAACTTGTTCGATACCGCGTTCGAGGGCCAAGTATTCGATGTGGATCCCGCTAACTGCGGGGGCGCGGGTAGCTTCATCGATAGTGGCTCGAACGCTTACTTCTTCCCGGACGTTAACAACTCCATCCCAATCTGCCCTAGTGGTACTCCGGCTCAAAACTTTTACTGTCCAACCTCGCTATTAAGCCTTTCGGCAACTAATCAGGATCCGAACACTGGATTTAGCGAGGTCGCTAATTTCAGTGTGGATAATGGAAACAACCTTTTCACGAGTTCTGACGCGGCCTACAGCGCCCTAGGCGGGCCTGCTCCGTCAACCAGGGGCTTTGACTGGGGGCTGCCGTTTTTCTATGGCAAGAATGTCTTTTCCACTATTGATGGTCAGGGTGCGCCTTCAAATCTTCCCGCACCTCCATGGTGGGCCTATTAGGAGTTACAAGCAGGGACGGTTCCGGCTCAACGATTTAAGTAGAATCCAGCGACCAGGATAACGCCGAACGTTATGGCGTGGGCGAGTTCGGTCCAGCCAAGGCGGCGAACGACCAGGGGCCTGGGCGGAGTAAAGAACCACGCGATACCGCGTACCCACGTTGGAGCAAAAGCCAGGAGCGCTAAGGCGGGAATAATCCGCGCCAGGGAGGCACCCACCAGCATTACAACGACGGTCGCCTGTGTCATCACAAGCGCCCAGGCGCACGCGAGCTTCTGAGTGAGCCCGAGGGCCCGGCCGCAGTGAATCCGAACTTGGACGAAGTGGATCTGGCCCACGGCAAAAAGCCAGTTGATGAGCCAGAGCAGTAACGCCGGCGTACCGAGGTGCCCCACAATCACGGAGAAGGCGGCGGGCGCCGTTGAAGTCAAACCCATCGCGCCAACAAACTGGGCCAGCATTCGAGTTTTGCGGCTCAGGTTCTTCAGAAATGCTTGTAGCCCGAATGCGAGACCGGCAATCATCCCCAGCAGTAGCAATTCACGATTTCGACCATCCCAGAACAGTGCGGTCAAGGTCAGTGCCGCAACGGCTGAGAGGAGAAGAATCACGCGGCCGACTGCGCTCTTTTCTCGAGCACTTTGAGCGCGCATCGGACTTGTTCCCAACCAACTTTCGACGGGGGTTCGAAGCCAGAAGATCACCAGAGTAGCCACGATCAGGAGGGGAAGGTTTGAAACCCGGCCGCCTTGCAAGGTCGCAAGGGCAGCGCCGGTCGCCAGAGGGACGAGGAGCATGCCCCAGGCCCCATGCTCGCGCGGGATGATAAGCGAGCGTAACCGAGACCTCGAGGCAGCGGCGGGGGCGAGCGTAGCGAGTCCAGCTACATGTTGTGCCATGACGCGGTTCCGTTAGGACCAGGTGCTATCCCGCAGCGATGGTTTCTTTCTGCTTCGTCTTGAGATTTTTCATGCGCGGTTCGTAGACGCAGAATGGTTCCTCGTCGAGGTAGTCGCCAGTGGCGGCAAATGCGCGTGCGCGGCATCCCATGCAAACGTTGCGGAACTCGCAGCAGCCGCACTTACCTTTCAAATTGTCGGTGTCGCGGAGAGCATTGAAAACTGCGGCATGTTCCCAAATGTCGGCAAAGCGCTGCTTACGTAGGTCGCCTGCGATCACAGGCAGGTAGCCGCAGGGGAAAACTTCACCTTCGTGGGAGATGAAGCAGACGCCGGTGCCGGCGAGACAGCCTTTGGTCATGGCGTTCATGTCCGAGGGATGGCCACCGGGATGACCCGCGCCGTGCCCCTGTGGCTTCAGTGAGATTCCTGTGCCGGCCGGCATCAGCATTTCTGTGGGACCGATGTCACATGGATCAGGTATATGATTTGCGATCTCAGCCGCGGCTTTCGCGGCTTCGGCGGACCTGCGCTCCGCCACACGCCGCTGCCGAACCACTCGGAAATAGTGCGGGGCACAGGTGGCCTTCAACTCGATACCGCCTTCGAGCGAGCGATCATAGAACCAGTTCAGCATGCGCTCGTATTCTTCGGGAGGAACCATCTGCTCGGCGGCGATATCCACGCCACAGCCAACGGGAACCAGCAGGAAGGTGTGCAAGGCATCGGCCCCGAGCGACTTGGCCAGCTGCAATACATCTGGAAGTTGCCTGGCGTTGTGGCGGGCGATGGTCATGTTGATCTGTATGGACATGCCCAGCGCCTTCAAGTTGCGAAGCCCTTGCACGGCGGCGTCGAATGCTCCAGGAATGCTGCGGAAAGTGTCGTGAGTGAGGGCATCGGCGCCATCCAGACTGATGGAAACCCGCTTGATACCGGAGTCGACAATCATGCGCGCGATTTCCTTGGTGACCAGGGTTCCGTTTGTGGCCAGGGCGACGCGCAGCCCTTTGTCGCGCCCGTAAGTTGCCAACTGAAAGATGTCGGAACGGTACAGCGGCTCGCCTCCGCTCAAGACAAGAATGGGCTTAGCAGTCTCGGCGATCTGGTCGATAATTCCGAGGGCAGTGTGAGTAGAAAGATCGCGGGGTGAACTCAGCTCGGTAGCGCTGGCCCGGCAGTGAATGCAGCGCAGATTGCACCCTTTTGTGACCTCCCAGAAAATAAGGCGCGGCTTGTTCTCACCGGAAAGATGATGCCCGTTGCCAGAGGTCATCTGCGTTCTCCTTTAACTGCAAACCCCGGGAATTTCACCCCTGGCGACAACGATAGAGGAGGGTCGAACACAGAGCCGTGACTAGAGTCACGGGAAATTGTGATGTCGATCACACGGGTCCCCTATCCGGCTGCGTTGGCTATGGGCTATGGTCCCACTCCCCCGTTGTGACAGTCGCTACAAGTGACCTGGCTCAAATCCCCGATGTCCACAGGATGTTTGAAGGCAATGCCCTGGGATGAGATTAACCTGGTCACCCCCTCCTGTTCTTCCAGAATGCTGTGACAGATATCGCAGTCCTTTGGGACGACCCTCCCATCTGCGCTGAAGTGTTGGCCGTCATGGCAGCGGAAGCAACCTGGGAAGTAGAAGTGCCCGATGTTGTTGGGATGAGTTTTCCAGTTCAGCTTCATTTCCGGGAACGTCGTGCTGCGGTAGAGTCGCTGTATCTCGGCGATGGCAGTCTGGATTTCGGGCTGTTTGGTCTTTTCCAAATCCGGATATTTCTGTACGTAGAACTTATGGAAATCAGTCGCGATGCCTTGCATTGCCGCTTCAGTGCTTGGATACGCGTTGGTTAACAGCGTCACTGCCTCTTGTTTGAGGAAGGGCAGCGAGGTGTCCATGCGGCCGGCGAACAAGGAATCATCCACCGCCCGATCCGGTGCGACGTAAATGTGGGTCGGGCGGTTGTGGCAATCGACACAATCCATGCGGCGCTTTGGCTTTTTTTCGATGTCTTGTTTAGTGAGCGGAGAATCCTTGGCGGCGTATTCCGTGATCCTGCCCTGCAAGTCCTTCACGTGAATGTAGGGGATGACCTGCCTTTGTTCATCGGTGGCGATATAAGTGATCTCGTTGGCGATGTTCATATGCCAATGGATGCCGGCGGGTGCGCCGGTCAACGGATCACCACCTCCGGTCTTGAGGAGCATGCGGATTTGGCGGGGAGTGTTTTTCTCATCATCGGCGTAATGGGTGAAGACTTTGAGCTGGGCGCCGTAGAATCTGCGCGGCCAATGACACTCCTCACATGTTTCCGGAGCCGGACGCAGGTTATGGACCGGTGTGGGAATGGGACGCGGAAAGGTGTTGAACACCGTGGCAAAGACTTGCCGGGCACCGGAAAGTTTGGATCGAACATACCACGATGCTCCGGCGCCAACGTGACACTCGACACAGGCCACGCGAGCATGTGGCGAGAGCTGGTACGCCGTGAGCTCGGGATTCATCACGGAGTGGCACAGCTGTCCGCAAAACTGCACGGAATCGGTGAATTCGTAGGCCTTGTAACTGCCAACCACGCTCATCAGGATAAAAACGATCGTAAAAGTGAAGAAAAAGGCGATTGCGCCGCGCTGGGTGGGGTCATTGAAGTCAATATGCAGATAGCGCATGGGCTCGCCGGGGAGTAATGCCCGTCGTTTCCGCCGATCCCACCAGGCGCCTACCACGATTAACAGCAATCCGGCTATCAAGAAGGAAGGCGCAACCATGTAGGCAAGAATGCCAACATAAGGGCTGGGGCTAGCAGAGAGGACATCGATGAGAAACAAGAAAACTGTGTTGGCCAAACTCACCAGCGCCAATGCCGCGCCAGTGAGACTGATCGGGTTGCCTAGTGCATGCCAGACCGCTGCTGACCGCGTCACCTGGATGGGTGTTGACTTAGGCTCTTCAGGGCTCATTCATTGTCTCCGGCGACACACACAAAACAGCCTCTGCAGCGGAGGTGTAGGTGTCTCTGCTTTTGACTGACGAAGGACGATTGTCCTTCAAGTGGACTCAACAATCCAGTTCTTAGTGTCACTTGCGAGGTTCAACGGGTTCCGCTTCGACTTCATGTGGCTTGCCGCCATTACCTGTCACAAGTGGCGTAGCCTCTGCATCATGCTCGTCCTGGCGGGCAGCTTGCAGTAGAGTTGGCGAGTCGAGAGCATGTTCCTCCCGGTAGTGCTCAACCGACATTTTGCCGTCCCACCAGGCCCAGTTCATCGGGTACACATCTGGATCGAAAAATACCTGGTAGAAGTGCCAGACCAGAATGGCGAGGGTTGCGAGCACGGCTTCGTACAAATGGATGGCCGTCGCCACATCCAGCCACCAGCGCGGTAGCAGGTTCCCAAAGAAAACCTTGGCCCAGAGCATGATTCCGGTGCTCTCCATCACGATGAGGCCCCACACCAGCGCCCAATACTCGGCTTTCTCGGCATAGGTGAACCGCGCAAATTCGGGTTTCTCGGAGCTGAAGCCGAGATAGTAAGTCATGGTGCGGCATACATCAGAGGCGTCCTTGGGAACCGGAAGGAAATCCCTGAAAAGGCGGCGTCCATCGCGGCTGAATGCGACATAGAACAAATGGGAAATGCCCGACGCAATCAGGACGACGGCTGCGACGCGGTGCGTGACGCTGCGTACTTTCTCGCTCATGCCCAACAGCCCAGCGAACCAGGAGTCAGGGAACTTGAGGGCGAAACCGGTTACGACCAGAACAAAGAAACTGGTAAGCAAGGTAATATGCTGCAGACGCTGACTGCGGCTCATTCTTGTGATGACCCGGTGCTCGAAGTTTCGGCGCAGAATTGTTTTTCGGCGCCAGATCACGAAATTGTGCAGCAGCATTCCGCCGATCACCACAACGATCATGCTGATGTAGAACTTCCGGATCCAGCGCACTGCGACGCTGCCAGTATCCGCCGAGAGGGGAGCATCGACGTGCACCTTCGCCGCTATGAATTTTTCCGTAACTCCGGGGTGGCACTGACCACACGTCTTAACGAGATTTTGCCGATTGATGGTGGAACGCGGATCGCTGGAGGGCAAGATGTTATGTACGCCGTGGCAGCTGGCACAATTGGCGACGACCTGCGAACCCAGTTTGGACGCGAGTCCGTGGTAACTCGCCAGGTAAGTGGTTGCGCGGCGGCCTTCAAAGCCGAATTCCTGAGACAGTCGCACGCCCTCGTGGCACCGTGCACACGTGACAGCAGCAACATTTTGGGCATTCACGGGAGAACTGGGATCGACATGCGACTTGATGGAATGAATTCCGTGGCAATCGGTGCAGACCGGCGCCTGCCAATCTCCCCGGGCAATGGCCTGGCCATGAATACTCTGCGCAAATTGCAGCTCGATAGGCCCGTGGCACTTAGCGCAAGTTGTCGGGACGTTAAATTTGAAAATGGAGGATTTGGGATCGGCGGCTGCGAGGATCTCGTGCGTGCCATGACAATCGGTGCACACGGCTGCTTTCTCAGAACCGGCCGCAATCGCTTTCCCGTGCACGCTTTCCTGATAGGAGACAAACAACTGGGCACTGTGGCCGCTGGCCGCCATCACGAACCTCTGGCCATGACAGCTGCCGCAGGTGGCGGGAATGTTGGCGTGGTTCACCTTCGATTTGGGATCGCTGGCGGCAAGTAGTTCGTGCGGGCTGCCGTGACAATCGACGCAGGTTGCGGCTTGACCATCCCCGGCCTTGATCGCTTTCGCGTGAAAGCTGCGATCATAGGCCGCTTGTTCATCGGCGTGGCACGTGGCGCAGGAAACCTTGGCCGGTGCATTCTCGTGGGGGGACGTCTTGAGATCGGTGTGGCAGCCCACGCACTGGAACATGCTGCCGTGAATGGAGTCTTTGAACTTGTCTGGGTTCACAAACAAGCTGACCGGCTTGCCATTGACTTCGTGCGTGAGTGTTGAATCGCCGTGGCAGGCGAGGCAATCGTCATTTTTCGGTTTCGGCGCAGATTTGTCAGCAGCAGCCCCCAGCCTTACATTGACGACGAGGAGAAGTGCGGCGACTAGCGCTACGCGACCAGCCAGCCAGTACGCCTGGGTAGAAGTCCCATTCTCCCCCGCCATCCTTTCGCCCTCCTGGTAACGAACGTTTACGGCAAATCCATTGTTCGTGGGGGCAGGCAAAACGGGCAATGAGTCATCTCACCCGCTGACGTGACTTGGGTCACAAAACTGATGGCTTCCCGGAAATACGAGGTTTATGCCGAATTTCTAATGCGCGTTCCCCGAGAGTTGGTGCACGATGCTGTTCACAAATGATTTGGCATCGCCGAAAAGCATCAGGGTCTTGTCCATGTAATAAAGCGGGTTGTCGATGCCGGCGAAGCCGGGGTTCATGCTGCGCTTGATGACCATGACGGTGCGCGCTTTATCGACATCGAGGATCGGCATCCCGTAAATCGGACTCGATTGATCGGTACGGGCTGCAGGGTTTGTGACGTCATTGGCTCCGATTATAAGGGCCACGTCGGTCTGTGGAAACTCGCCGTTGATATCGTCCATTTCCATCAGGCGGTCGTAGGGAATGTCTGCCTCGGCCAGCAGGACATTCATGTGGCCGGGCATGCGGCCCGCGACCGGATGGATGGCAAAGCGTACATCGATACCTTTCTTGGTGAGGACGTCATAGAGCTCCCGGACTTTGTGCTGGGCCTGTGCTACAGCCATGCCGTATCCAGGTACTATGACCACCTTATCTGCTGCTGACAGGATGCCGGCAGCTTCCTCCGGCGTGGCGCTGCGAACCGTTCTTTCCTCCTGCACTCCTGCAGCCGACGCCTGCACTTGCCCGAACGCTCCGAACATCACGTTGGTGAAGGAGCGATTCATGGCCTTACACATGATTACGGACAGGATGAAGCCCGACGATCCATCGAGAGCGCCGGCGACGACGAGCACTTTACTATTGAGGACGAATCCGAGCAGCGCTGCCGAAACGCCTGCGTAGGAATTCAATAGCGAAATTACTGTGGGCATGTCTGCGCCGCCGATGGGAGTGACCAACATCACGCCAAAAATCAGGGCTACGATCACCATGACGGGAAACAGCACCGCGTGCGTGGGATTCACCACCAGAGCGGCCGCCAATCCCAGGGCTCCCGCCAGAACAGAAAGGCTGACAATATTCTGCCCGCGATAGACGATCGGCCGCTGCGGCAGGATTTCCTGCAACTTTCCCGCCGCGATCAGGCTGCCGGTAAATGTGAGAGACCCGATAATAACCTCCAGTGCGATCTCCCCCATCTCGAACCGCGTCACCGCCGTGGTTCCGACGTAATACTCGGCAATGCCGATCATAGCTGCTGAAAGAGCGCCGAAGGCATGACTCAAGGCCGTTCGCTGCGGCACGGCCGTCATGTGCACCAGGCCCAGCGGAACGCCGATTCCGGCACCGATGATCAGGGGGATGAGGACCCATTTGTACTGCACCACCTCGGGGTTGAAGAGTGTGACTACGACCGCCAGCGCAGCGCCGATTTCGCCTGCCAGAACGCCCCAGCGCGCACTCACTGGCGAACTTAGGAATTTGAGAGAAAGAATGAAGAGAACGACCGCGACGATGTACGCGAAATCGAGATACTGTTGAAGCGCCAGTTCGGTCATGATTTCTTCGGCCCGCGGGATTTGAACATGCGCAACATGCGGTCGGTAATCACGAATCCGCCCACCATATTGCTGAAAGAAGCTGCCACCGCGATTGCGCCCAGCACGGTGGTGAGCCGCGTCTCGTGGCGGCCAGCGATGATGATCGCCGCTACCACCACGATCGCGTCGAGGGCATTGGTCAGCGACATCAACGGTGTGTGAAGCAGGGGAGAAACGCGCCGGATCACTTCAAAGCCTACAAACCCGGCCAGGATGAAGACATAGAGATTAGAAATGAAATCTGGTGGCATGATTGCTCCTTGGCTTTCCTTCAACCATCGGTTCGCCGAGTCATTCGCAGCACAGACAAAGTCGCACCAACCACGGCAGCTACCGACTACTGGCTGCTGGTGCCGGCAGTTTAAAGAACTCTCGGACACGCGCGTTCACGATCTCGCCATCGTGCGTCAACAAAGTTTCGCGGACGATCTCGTCGTTTGAATCGACCTGCAGTTTGCCCTCTTTCACCAGATAGGTGAGAAAAGCGGTGAGATTGCGCGCATACATCTGGCTGGCGTGATAGGGAACCTGGCTGGCCAGATTGATGCGTCCAATAATCGTCACGTTATGCGCGAAAACAACTTCGCCTGCGCGAGTCAGTTCACAGTTTCCACCGCGTTCAGCGGCCAGATCGACGATTACTGAACCTGGCGCCATTTGCTTCACCATGTCAGCCGTGATGAGGACCGGAGCTTCCCTGCCGGGCACGACAGCCGTGGTGATGACGACGTCATTCTCAGCAACTGCGCGCGCGAGCAGTTCGCGCTGCTTTGCGTAAAACGTATCGTCCTGTGCGGTGCCATATCCGCGGGCATCCTGTGCGTTTTTGGCTTCAATCGGAAGCTCGACGAAGCGGCCTCCCAAGCTCTGGACTTGTTCTTTCGCTGCTGGACGCATGTCATACGCGGAAACCACAGCACCAAGGCGTCGCGCTGTGGCAATGGCTTGTAGTCCGGCAACCCCCGCGCCAATGACCAATACGCGCGCAGGCGTGATGGTGCCGGCTGCGGTGGTGAGCATGGGGAAGATTTTTGGCAGAGTGACACCAGCGAGGAGCACCGCCTTATATCCGCAAAGGGTCGCCATGGAGGAAAGAGCGTCCATGCTCTGGGCGCGCGTGGTTCGCGGCATCAGTTCGACGGCAAAAGAAGCGACTCCGGTTGCGGCAAGCTGTTGAAGCACATCGAGCGAGCCGAGGGGTCGAAGGAAGCCGACAATAGACTGCCCGCGGCGCATCAGAGCGAGGTCGGCTTTGCCCGTGATGTCGTTGGAACCGTAACAGAGAACCTGCACAATGATGTCGGCCTGGCCAAAGACATCGGCTCGACCGGGGAGTATTTTCGCGCCCTTTTCCGTATAAAGGGAATCTGGATAGCCGGCTTCCGTACCGGCGTCTTTCTCGACGACTACGTCAAATCCAGCTTTCGCGAGAATCGGAATCACAATCGGGACAAAAGCAACACGCCGCTCTCCCGGGTAACTTTCCTTCGGTACACCGATGATCACGGGATTCGTCTTTCCTCATCGAAATTAAATCGAAATGAAAACTTCACATTGTAGCGCGGAGGGTGCTGCTGACGATGTACCAAGCTATTACGGAAAGGCAAAAGCGAACCTATTTGGGAACTCATGATTTGTCGAGGTATTGCACAATTACAGAAATCCGGCGGTTAGACGGGTCGAAGGGATCACCAGGTCTGCGAGGCATCTGGTCGGCGTAGCCACGTACCTGCGAAACCTGATGCTCGTGCAAGCCATCGCTCTGCATGAGCCGTCGTGCCGCGTTGGCGCGGTCGGTGGAGAGCTCCCAATTGCTGTATTCCTGCTTCCCCGAATAGGGCTTGGCATCGGTATGGCCCTCGATGGAAAGCTGGTTGGGCAGTTTCCCAAGTTGTTGCGCGAGTAGAAGCAGCAGCTCTTTTCCATTGTCGTTTGGTTCCGAGCCGCCAAGCTTGAAGAATGTGCCGCTCTCCGTTTCAAGCAATTCGATGCGCAGACCGTCCGACGTAACGGTCATTTCGATTTGATTTTTGAGCTGATCGAAGTTGCTCATCCGGCGAACGCGTTGCTCCAGCTTCTCCTTCAGCTTCGGCATATCATCTTTGGTGATGGCGACGCTCTCACCGGATCCGCGCTTGTCGGTGCCGATATTTTTGGATGTCCCAGAAGGGTCACGAAAATATCCACCCACAGCCTCTTGAATTTTTTGGCTGCTGTTCACCAGCCAGAGCACGATAAAAAGCGCCATCATAGCGGTCACGAAGTCGGCGTATGCGACCTTCCAAGCACCCCCGTGGTGGCCCCCGTGCCCGGCCTTCTTCTTGACGACGATGAACGGGCGATCCTGCGCCACAAATTATCCTCCTGCCGCAGCGGAAGCGGAGGCGCCGGCAGATGCGTCTGGAGATGAGGCCTCAGTCGCCGCAGATTCGGCGCCCCGGCCGCGGCAGATCGCTTCCACTTCCTGAAAAGAGGGACGAACATGGCCGGGGATGGCGCGACGCGCAAACTCCACGGCCAGGATCGGCGCTGTTCCCTTGAGAAACGAGATCATTACCACCCGGAGTACGTGAAGATAGGCCCGCTCGTCTTCCACGATCTTTGCCATGTTCGAAGACACAGGACCGACAAAGCCATAGCACAGAAGAACTCCCAAAAATGTGCCAACCAAGGCGGCGGCAACTTTCTGTCCGATCTCTTCTGGTGGTCCGCCGAGTGCTTGCATAGTGATGACGACGCCAAGCACGGCGGCGACAATCCCAAGACCTGGAAGCGAATCTGCAACTGTAGTCAGGGAAGACGTGGGCTGGCTGGCGCTAACGTGATGGACTTCGAGATCCAAATCGAGGAGCTGGTCGAGCTCAAAGGCCTCGACTCCGCTAACCGCCATGCGCATGGTGTCGCAGAAATAGTCGCGGATGTGGTGCGCATTCAGGAACTCTGGGTACTTCAAAAAAATCGGGCTTTTGGCAGGTTCCTCCACATCACTTTCCAAGGCCATCAAGCCGTCTCTACGGGCCTTGTTGAGCAGGTCGTAAGTCATTTTGAGGGTCTCGAGATAACGCTGCTTGGTGAACTTGGATCCGGTAAATACGCCTCCAATTCCGGCGGCAATCTGCTTGAGAACGTGCAGAGGATTGGCGATCAGGACGGTTCCACTGGCTGCACCTCCGATAATGAGCAGTTCGGCAGGCTGAATCAGGACCCGGAGGTGTCCGTGTTCCATGAGGTAGCCGCCCAGCACTGCGCCAAGCACAACCAGAATTCCGACGATTGCGAACATTCCAGCTCACCTCCGATGCTGGGGGGAGCCGGCGGCAGCCGTGGCCGTAGTTGTCAGCTCAGGACACTCTGCGCGATGCAGCAACATGTCGACGGTGTCACCCAACTCCACCGAGGCATATCCGAAGGAAAGCGGCACAGAGAGGAGTTCGCCCCACCAGCGAATTTCCGCTGACGCGATGCCCGCATGAATGCGCTCGTATACGCTCTCTACTCCCGCCTTTGCGCAGTTTTTCAAGATCACCAGGAATTCGTCTGTGGCCCAGCGCCCAACGAAATCGCTCGGTCGAAAATTGTCGCCCAGAGCTTGCGCAACGACTAACAAGATGGCCTCGCTGGCTTCGCGCCCATAAGCTGCCCGGAAACGCTCCAATCCGACGGGCTTGACCCGGAGAATGCCGAAAGGAACGTGATAGTCGGTGAAAGCGGTGAGACTTTCGCGCAAATGAAAAGAAGTGAAACTATGATTTGCTACTCCCGTGCCGGAATCAAGCGCGGCCAGCGGAGGCAGGTTGCGACCCTGATGTTGCCCCTGTGCTCTGGAACCTTGCACATCAAAGCTGGCGACAGTGGCGACGACGAAGCCGTGCTGGTTGCGGATTGGTGAGATGTGGATCAGAACGGGAACCGAGTAGCCGCGCTTATGCCGCAACTGCGTCTTCAACAGGGCGGGCTTGCCTTCGTGCACAAGGCGGGTAAAGGGGCAGACGGTCGGGTGCTCATTCAGCGCCTGATCCTCGGGATGGCACAAGATCACGTCCTGGTAACAGCGACCGATCACTTCGTGCTGCATGTAGCCGGTGGCGTGGGCTGCTTCCTGGTTCCAAAGAGTGATCTTGCCGTCTCGATCGAGCACACAAACAGCCAGATGCAGGCCATCCAGAACACTGCAAAGTATCGCAGGATTATCCAGCTCGGGCATCGAATACTTGGACTCCCCTGTTCTCATCGGCAAGCTGCAGATCAACTTCAGCGAACTGCAAGTGCTGGGTGAGCGGTCCTTGCAATGAAAATTTTCTAGTCAACTGCTCTAAAGAAACGCGACCGTTGGCCGAAGAATAATCTTGAAGCGCGTGGGGAGATTGGAGTCAGACCAGTGCCCTGGTATGTATGTATGGGCTTTGCCCACAAAGGACTTAATGCCCAATAAGTCAGAAGTCTGCCCAAAAAGGAGCCTATGAAAGTTATCGTCAGGAAAATAGCGGACCAGATTCGTGTGGGAGACCCACACCCAGAGCACGAATTCTTAGTAGTTGCGGAACTGTCGCCCGCTGGATTTCCTATGGCTTGGGTTTCGACGCTATCGTTTTCGCCGGAAACTGTTCGATGTTTTCCTCTACCTCAAACCCGAAAAGATCATCCATGTCGCATTGGTAACTGCCACCACAATCGGGGCAAATGACAGGCACCAACGGGGCGGCATAGAACGTAATGTTCTTCTCGTTATTCGGCTCTAGCGTTCCTATGGCCACTACTGTGGCGCACAGTTTGCACTCGAATCCGTAGTATTTCGGCATAAGAGGATTTGGGAGGTTCTTCGTGGCGCTTGAACCTCCCATAGACAACTAGAGTTGTCGAAGTATCGCCTCCCGAATCGAATGAACAGCTCGTTCAGAAAGAACATTCGACTTAAAGAACTCTTGTGTCTCGACGTGATGCGCCGTTCTTACGAGCACAAAACGTGGATGCTGGCACCCGCGACAAGGCGGGAAGACCTTACCGTAGACACAAGTTACCTCGTGTTCCTGGGCATGTCTGGGATCGTGAATTACTTTGTAGATACCTGAAGCCGGAACTGACTGTCCGGGCCTAAAGATATCTCCTATGTTAGTGGGCATTTCGCCCTCCTTTTAAGTTTAGGGTTTTCTACCACTTAGAAACCCATGGAGACTTCTTGCTCTATTCAGATGCAGGTTGAGGTGAATTGGTGTCATCGACAGTATTGGGAACGCAGGTACGACCTGAAGGCGCTAGAAACCTACGCCAATACAGGGGTGCGTTCGACTCCCCGAATACTCGCGTGATTCCGATGTCGCGTCTAGCGGAGCCTAGTTCGTATAAGAAGGGTGGGCGAGTCAAAAAGTCAGGATGGGCGAAGGTTCACAAAGGCGAACGCATAGTTGTTGCGGGCAAGATTTTGGGGAAGGGCAAAAGAAACAAGCGCAAGACCCGCTAATCGCCGCATTCCGCCCAAAATGCATGTGTCTGTCCGTTCTGAAATGGCCCGTGCTTATACTCGCACCACTGAATTTGCTTGCCGTTGTTGTATGTGGTTTTAGTTGCGTGTGTCCATTCTGAAACGATGCCGCCTTGTGGGCATTCCGCAGTTTGGTTCACAGCAAAAGCAGTACCGAGCAACAACAAAACCCAAAGTAGTTTTTTCATGGGTTCCTCGCCGCTGGAATACTACAACTGCGATTTATTCCGTAAATGGTACAAACGTGCCAGATTCGAGTTTGATGTACAGACAGAATGCCCCAGAAGCGTGAAGTCCGGGGCATCCCGTTTACTTCTGCCGCTCGGACTTGATTTTTCGCACTGCTACAGCAATTTGCAGCGCGTAGTATATCGCCCCTAGAGCGTTTGCAAGTAAGTGCATTTCGGCACCTTCTTGGATGAAATCGGCTTGCGCCGTCCAACCGCGCTCTGCCTTACGCACAGAGTTGGAGCGAATCCTAACCCGCCCCAACTTGTCTGTACATCAATTTGT
>DASPTU010000057.1:0-5197 GCA_035623255.1 Terriglobales bacterium
GGCCAGCCAGAAGCGAGGATCTTCCCCGGTCAAAGGAATGGTGTAAATCTCTCCGGTTTCTTTTTTGCGCAGCACCAGACTTACGGGTCGCGGGTTGATAGGCGCTGACCAGCCATCGTTTTGCAGTTGCATCGCGATGGAGAACGCCCCGCCAGATGTCACTTTCTCAGGATAGGTCCCCTGGACAAGCGCCAAATGGTATCCGAGTCTGCGCTTGATTTCCGGAAGACAGCCCGCGGTGTCCCAGGCGTCATAGATGGCCCTGCTGGAATTACCAGTTTCCACATTGAGATATGACCAATGAAATTGAGCCATTTCCTTCATCGCGCTCCCACAATCAAAACGCGGCTGGCCTAATCCAGGTTCACAAACTTCCCCTCCCATTGGTACATAGTTCGTTTCAGCAGCAAGATAGTCTTTGTCATCGGCAACGCTCACCCAAACGCCATAGGTACCGGCATCAGTTTCATTGCCCAGAAAACAGTCATTGTGGTGACCGGTGCGGGCAATGTAGCTGCCGTCGTGCGCATTGGATGCACTTAGCGGAACGGGCAGCGCGGGTGAGCCTTCAAGGGTTCCATAGACTTTGTATTTGTAGAACGGCGTTCGTAATAGCACCATCCGGGATGTGGGCAATACATTGAGGATTCCTTCGAGGACTTCGCGCCGATTGTCGTAATCTGCCGCCGTGATGTTTGCTGGGTTACTGGGATCTGCGACGAAGTAGTCGGTGTAAAACCACTCACCCCATTTGCCGATAAATCCAGCCTCTACCACATCGATCACATCAACATTTGCTTGGAGGATGGGTTGCAACTGAACCAGGTGCTCCAGCACGCGTGCTTTGTCGGCATCTCCATAGGGCGGTACGAAGCTTCGGTTTGCATAGGCAAAACGGATGACAGCCTTCAATCCGACCGCTCGAAGGGTGTTGAAGTCCAGTTGCATTTTGTCCAGATACCATTGCGGAATCGCGCTGTTGACAAAACCTTCCAGATAGAAAGAACGCTTAATCAGAGTGATGTTTTCGTTTTGCCGGTAGCCTTGGAGGGTGTTCCGATCCAACAAAACGTAGTCCTCTTCCTGGGCATTCCAGGAATGGGATTCGGATGCCTGCAAAAAGCCACGTTCGGGGTTGGGAAACAGGGTACTGTCTGGGGTGTAAGTCACCAGGACATCACCCGCTGCCAATGCCCAACCGGCGGTCGCCAGCACCACGGCAACCATGCCAAGAAGTGTTCGGGTGATTTTCTTCACCGTCAAACCTCCCCTGGTGAGGGCTTGAGCGCGGCTTCCTGGGACCGGCGAAGCTCGGCGTCAAAAGTTAAGCCTGCAGTTTAGTGCGTCGCAATGGCACCGCAGTGCCAACGTTCATGGCACAAACGAGTCAGAACACAAGGGAACTAGTCTGAATGTCCGATGCTTGAACGAAACGGGAAGGTACTCGCCACAACCGGTCCCGGTCGGCAGGCCGATGAGGCTTTCCTTGGGTTCTCTGCCACTTAGAAGCCCCAGCGATGCCAACTGCCCCGGCAACAACGTATATCAACCCTAGCCGAATGAAAATACGACGGCGATGTCGCTGCCTGGGCTCTCAGCGCCCACTTGTGATGCGACCGTCAACCCGTTTCCTCCAAGAAGCCGAATGTGCTGAGGGATTCTACTGCACCAACTGTCGTACTCAGCGCACGCCTGTCGAACGACCGACAAGCCTATAGTGCGTTGGTGCATTTAGCGTCCCACCAATACCCCCGAGCCACTGGCCGCTGATGCTTTTGCCGTCCCCAGATAACGTTCCTTCGTATCGATACTGGGGACCTGGGGACAAGGGAGGAGATCATTTTTGATCGATACCGGTTCCAAGAGGAATGTCCTCTCCGTGAACGTTGCTCGCGAGATTACCAAGGTACGGCTGACACAACAGACGGGATTCAAGGGGCTGAGCGGTTCGGTCAAGAAAGTGTATGGCGCTGAGCATACTGAGTTACGTTTTGATCATCTGCTGCAATATGCAGACAATCAGCTCGCATTTGATCTCGAGCGTATGAATAACAATGTGGCGACGGAGACCCCCGGTGTTCTCGGTGTCGAGACTTTCGGGACGCTTGATGTCATCATCGACTACCGCGACGGCCTGGTGGCATTCGAACCTATTACCCAACCTGGCAGCCAATATCGGAACCCATCAATTGATTTGCTAACCACAACACAGCATAGATTGACGTACATCAATCGTTTCTTGTGGTTAACGAACTGGTAAACACAGGGTGAGATCGGCGAACGCCGAGGAGCGCTCTCATCTCTCTCCACGTCGACAATAGCTGCACCGTGTTCCCGGCGAACTGTAGCCGGTGTTAAAGCAATACGGGCAAACCTGGGAGCCGTGGACCCCAATAGGAAAAAACCGCGCCATTTCCAACGCAGTCTTAAAGCTGCTGCGTGCACCCTGCCGCGCAAACTCGGTGTTCGGCCGCGCCTGCTCTGGTGCACGAACGCTAGAAGGTGAGGACGTACGTGACACAGGCGCACTTACCTGCGCCGCGTGCTTCCGCCTGCGGTATTCCCGCATTCACGCTGCTTTCTTTGCTGGATCACGATAAGGCATACAGTTAATTAGATGCGTGCACCGTGTACCGTGAGCTCACAACCGTCCGACAGGACTGTCCCCAAATGCTGCAAGCGTCGAGCTAATGTCTGACCCGGCGCATAATCGTTCGCGGAAGTCGGCTTGGAGTCATCCGATGCAGCGGGCGGAGTCGCGTTGGCTGAGGAGGCTCTAAACCATTTGGAGCGATCCGCCCTACACATTTCGTCATTATGGAGTGGGTAGGTGATTGAAATCCCTCTTTCAACCTTCCTGCAAGAATTTCAGCCATTTGCGTTCTCTCAACGGAATAAACCCGGGAACAAAATGACCGCCCGACGGCTCTAAGGTACGTAGGAGAGGCACATGATCGACATCGACTGGCATGCGTTTCTGGCAAGACAGCGCCAATGGCTGAAAACGGGATGGTTGATTACAGCCGCCTTAGTTGCAGTTTATGGCGGCGTCATCCGGCCTTCGCATGCCTTCCGCGGCATTGCGACGGAAAGAACCACTGCGCTCGCCGCAATTGAACACAACCGTCATTGGCTGGTACCGCTGCCGCCGCAATCGGTGGACAACGCGACCCTAGCAGCGGGCGTCGTTGGGGGAGTTCCGGAAGGACTTGGATCCCACTCGGCTTCGAGTATGGCCTACTTGGCCACGTCCGACGGACTAGCCGATCGCAAACTGGTCCGCACATCGTCATTGGATCTCTTGGTGAAACAACCCGCAGAATCCGCCGAGAAAATCCGCTCACTGACCGAGCGGGTGGGAGGGTTTCTCATAAAATCGCAAACGAACGGCGCGCAGGATGCCACGAACGTTACGCTGACCATCCGCGTGCCGGCCGCACGCTTTGCAGAAGTGGGAGCGGAAATTCGCAAGCTGGGCGTGCGCGTGGAAAGCGAGCAAATACAGGCGGAGGATGTGACAAGGCAATATGTCGACCAGCAAGCCCATCTGCGCAATTTGCGTGCCCAGGAAGCGCAGTACTTGACGATTCTGAAGCAGGCGAAGACCGTAAAGGACACACTCGATGTCAGCGAAAAGTTGAATGGAGTCCGCGGTGAGATCGAGCAGCAACAAGCGGAATTTGAAGTGCTCTCCAAACAAGTGGAAACAGTTGCGATCACCGTGTCATTGCACTCCGAAGCAGAAGCGAATATGTTTGGGCTGCACTGGCGGCCTTTGTACGAGCTCAAGCTGGCGGTGATGCAGGGCCTCGAAGGTTTGGCCGACTACGCTACCGCCATGTTTTCGTTCGTTCTCTATCTGCCGTCGATTCTGCTGTGGCTGGCGACGATCCTTGTCGGAGCCGCACTGGGTTGGAAAGCCCTCCGCTTTGGAGTGCGAGTGCTATTCGACGGGAAGAAACCTGCACATGTACCTGCTTAAATCGATGTGAATTTGCCTCCTGCACAGGCATGGTTGGCGTAATATCCCTATATTACTCATCGACAGGTCAATGAATGTACGCACCTGATAACGCTAGCATGGTTAAACTGTAATTCGCGTTGCGGTCTTTTGCCTGATAGGGATGAGCATGCGTCCCAATCGCGTTTCATGCCTACCTCTCATTGTGGTGGTCGCGGCTGCCGTCGCTTCTAAGTGCCCAGCTCAGGAAGTCGGTTCCATTGACTTGACGAAGGTCACGGCCCGTAGAGATTTGCGACGCCCACGACCAACTCCGAAAACTAGCGAAGCGCAAAAGGGGGGTGCCGAGCAAAACGACGAACGCTGCTCCATTTCCAACAGCAGCGGAGGCGAGTTGCTCGCAACACTGATGTCGCTAGACCGTACCTATTATCAAGTCGGAGATGAACCAACCTTCGAGGTCACGGTTAAGAACATTGACCCCGCCCCCCTGCGGCTTCCATTTTCTCCCCACTTAGCTGACCTTCAACCCGAGGATCCAGCGCAAAAATTCGCCTATTCGGAGCTCCGGCTAGTCTTGTGGATTGCTGGCGGCAAGGAATGGAGCGCAAATACAGGTGGCGAGGTCACTTTGTATGGAGCTGACAATCACCCACACACAATGTTGACGCTCAACCAAGGAGAATGGGTACGAATCATCGGTAAGGGCAAGTTCGCTCTCCCGACTTACGGACCCATCATCGAGCTCATTCATTCGGGTCATGCGGTCGATCATGTTTACGCCCAAGTTTCCCTCTATCGTGCCGAAACCGTGTTGACGGCCACTGCCACGGCGACGGCTCGCCGCAATCTATGTCTCGGACACACGGATGGACAAAGCGTTCCAATTACGCTCGGTAGTCCGCAACAATAGCATGGTGATTTCACAGGTTGTTGTAAATCGCGATAACGCGTGCGCCGTGAAAAGGCACTGGTCGACTGCGGGTGAAAGTCCCGCCCGGGAACTGGGTTCGCTCCACCCGGAAGCAATCGGAGCGGCGGTGGAGGAAACGAAACCGTCGGAGCCTCCGGTGTAGAGGGTCGCGAGGCGACTCGGCGAGCGGGCAGGCCATAACGTGAGTGGTGAATCTTGAAAGTCCGTATCAACTAGCCGGTGGAAGTCCGGTCGTGGTAATCGCCAGAGAGCCACGTAGCAAGCTCCTCATGCCTCTGGGTGACTGGGGGTGTGAAAGCGGA
>DASPTU010000058.1:0-26145 GCA_035623255.1 Terriglobales bacterium
GCGCCTTTGCTGTTTACCGCATTCGGTAACCAGTATTGGAACTGGAAAATCAACCAGCCGACAGCCGCGCTTTCGTTGCAGGTATTTACTTATGCCATCTCGCCGTTCGACGAATGGCATCGACAGGCTTGGGCGGGCGCCCTCATTTTAATTATTCTGATTGTGGTCGCGGTGAGCGCAGTACGAGTTGCCGCCAGCCACGGCATGCTGAAAGGGACAAGCTGATTTATGGGAGTTGGCATTAACGTCGAGCATCTCGATGCGTGGTTTGGCAAGACGCAATCGCTCCACGACATCAGCATGATGATTCAAGCTAACCATGCGACGGCAATCATCGGGCCGTCGGGATGCGGTAAATCGACTTTCGTTCGCTGTCTGAATCGTATGCACGAGACCATCCCCGATGCGCGCGTGAGTGGTCGCGTCCGCATGGGCGACTTGGACGTATATAACGGAACGGCAGCCGTGCAGATCCGGCGGCGCATTGGCATGGTATTCCAGAAACCCAATCCGTTTCCCACCATGTCAATCTACGACAATGTTGCGGCGGGGCTGAAGCTGAACGGGTTTCATGATCGCAGGCGCCTCGACGAAATCGTTGAGCGTTCGCTGAAAGTGTCGGCGTTGTGGGACGAGGTAAAAGACAATCTTCGCAAGAAATCCGGCGCCAGCCTTTCCGGCGGTCAGCAGCAGCGGCTCTGTATTGCACGTGCGCTCGCAGTCGAGCCGCAGGTGTTATTAATGGACGAACCCTGTTCCGCCCTCGACCCAATCTCGACCGGTAAAATCGAAGAATTGATTTTTCAGCTGAAAGAGAATTTCACCATCGTTATCGTTACTCACAACATGCAGCAGGCATCGCGAGTGGCCGAGTTTACCGGGTTCTTCCTCATGGGCAGGCTGGTTGAGTTCGACAAGACCGAGAAGATTTTCACCACGCCTTCGGACAAGCGTACAGAGGACTACATTACAGGCAGGTTCGGATAATGCGCACACGATTTCAGCAAGGTCTGGATGATCTGCGAACGCGACTGCTTCGCATGGGCGGCCTGGCTGAGCAGGCGGTTGACCGCGCCTGCCAAGCCTATTTCGACCGCGACCTCAACCGCTGTCATTTGGTGCTTGAGGGTGAGTCTCAGATCAACGAAGCCGAGCGGGACATCGATGAACTCGCGTTCGATCTGCTTGCCATGCAGCAGCCGATGGCGGTGGACCTGCGGTTTATTCTCGCTGTCACAAAAATCAACTCTGACCTGGAGCGTGTCGGCGATCAAGCCGTAAATATCGCTGAGCGCGTGATGGATCTGGTTGAATTGCCCAAAGCCGACCTTCCGGTAGACATCCCTCGAATGGCAGGCGCGGTCTCGGCCATGGTACGGCGCGCGCTGGAATCGTTTATCGAAGGTAAAGCCGAACTTGCACAGGCCGTCTTAGAAATGGACAACGTGGTAGATCGCATGCGGGATGAGGCTTTTATGACCTTGGTCAAGACCATGAATGCTCATCCGGATGTGACCCGTCAGGCCGTAGATGCGCTGCTGATTGCGCGCAACCTGGAGCGCGTTGCCGACCACGCTACCAACATCGCCGAGGACGTTATCTTTTGGGTGCGCGGGGCTGACGTCCGGCATAATGTGCAGCAGGAAAACCTCGGGCAGGAGACCCGGCGAGTCACTGGCCTTTAACAAGAGTTTGATCTGTCATTCGTTCGGTCTGAAACACCAGGAAGTAATCCATCCCATCACCCTTGACGAAGTCGTATTGTTCCACCCGTCGGTAGCCGGCTTTCGACATCTCCTGGATCACTACATCCTGCGTGACACCGTGGTTTTCAGCGTTTCCATTACGGTCAATAATGCCAATCTTCGCGCCGGAGCGTAGCGAACCGCGAAGATTCCGGAACAGGGTGATTGGCGTTTTCACTTCGTGGTAAGTCTTTAACACCAGCACCGCATCAATCGATTCCGCGGGGAGCATCGGATCATCGCTGCGGCTCAGAATCGTCTTGACATTGGTCAGGTGGGCTTCCTTGATTCGATTCGCGATGTAGCGGATCGCCTCAGGATTGATGTCAACGGCATATACAGTGCCGGACTCGCCCACTCGCGGCGCGGCTCGGACCGTGAACCAGCCCGACCCGGCGCCAATGTCGGCCACAGTCTTTCCCGTGGTGACTCCGAGAATGTCCATCACACGGTTGATTTGAAGCCTTTCATCGCGCCCCGGCGAATCAAAGATGGACAGATCGCCGGTGTAGGGTTTGCTGGTCTTACGGGATCCCGGTTCTTGCGCATGGATCCGTATGACGTGTGAAGGAAAGGCCGCGAGCCCTAACAGCGTCAAGAACAGCGCGACCTGCAAGGAATGACGCTTAGACATAGGCGAAGAATCTCAAGGCAATTCTTATCTTATGGACACGGAAGAACGCTACCGGTTAGCATGATGCCCGACCGCGGGGCCGGTTATTCCGTAATATTTCGTCTGACGGCTCTGGTGCTCAAATATGTGATTCTGAGGTGTGGCATGTCGCGAATCTCAATCTCAAGCGCCTTGGTTGGTGCAGCTGTGCTCTTGTTGCTGGTCTCTGCATTCCCGGCAGATAACGGTAAGGTAGTCAACGTCAACGGGTTTGTGCTGGACTCTGCCTGTGCTTTCACTAAGAATTTGAGCAAGCCGATCAGCGCGGATTGTGCCCGAGCTTGTGCGAAGGCCGGTTCTCCGCTTGTAATCCTGGCTGGGGATGGCACAATCTATTGGCCCATTGCCGACACTACGCCATCCAGCGGCCAGAATGACAAACTTCTACCTTTTGCCGGCGAAAAGGTGACAGCGAGCGGAAGAGTCTACCAGCGAGGCGGCTCCAACGCGATCGTAATCGAAAAGATTGCCGCCCTGCCCAGTGCAAAGTAGATTCTCCCGTCACGCCACGGGCACGGTAAAATAGAACACCGAGCCGCGTCCGAGCTGACTCGTTACACCGATGTGTCCCCCATGTGCTTCAACAATCGCTTTGGCGATCGCCAGGCCCATTCCCGTACCCTGCACCTGCATTCGTTGATTCCGGCCGCGGTAGAACTTCTCGAAGATTAGTGATTGCTCGAAATCATCAATGCCAGGCCCTCGGTCCGCGACGCTGATCATCAGCATTCGGTTTTTAACTTCGCCGGTAATGTAAATCTCGCTGTCCGGTGGCGAATACTTCGCCGCGTTCTCCATGAGTTGGGCGATCACCTCGGAGATACGATCCACGTCAATTCGAGCCGCCGGGAGGTCTTGCGGTAGTTGAACGTTAACCGGATGCTTGCCCAATACTGCCCTTGATTTCGCAATCGCGTCATCCACTGCTTCCTGCACCTGATGCTGTCCCAAGCGCAACTCGACCTCGTGGGCCTCGAGTTGCGCCATCTCGGCTGCTTCGCCGACCAGGCGGTTGAGACGATCACTCTCCTCATTAATGACCGTCAGCAGTTCTTGTCGTTGGGCTTCATCTAAGCGCGGGTTTGAGAGCATGGTCGTTACCGACGCCTTGATGCCAGTCAACGGCGTACGAAATTCGTGGGTCACGGAATCCAGCAGCGCCGAACGCAATTGTTCACTCTCCCGAGCGGCCTCCGCTTTGCTCAGCTTCTCAACCGCGCCCGCACGTTCAGTAGCGATCGCTATCAGACTGCTCATGGCTTCCAACGTCTCGCGAGACAGCTGAGCGCCAGACAATCCCATGCTGCCCACTACACGTACGCCCATGCGCAGCGGCATGAAAACTACTCCCCGTTCCGCGTCAATCTGAGGCTCTCCCCGCATGGCTACGAGGCGAAGATCATGCCGGTCAAGGACATCTCGATCTATGCTGGATCGGTAGATGTCCGGCCGGCTGGTTAGGGAAATGGCAGCCGCCTCAACTCCGAACGACTCCACTATGTAGCGCGGGATGGCATTGAGCAGTTCAGCTATGTTCTCGCTCCCCAGGAGTTGCTGGCTAAACTTATAGAGGCGCTCAGCCTCTTCGCGGCGCAGGTTCGCACTTTGGGCTTCGCGGCGTGCCCGCTCGGCGAGTTGACTGGCAATAACGGCGGTCACAAGAAATGCAAACAGAGCAACCCAATTCTGCGGGTCGGCAATAGTCAAGGTGCCGATGGGAGGTAAAAAGTAGTAATTGAATGCCAGGGTCGCCAGCAAAGCCATGAATATGGCGGGCCTTAGGCCCCAGGTGGCGGAAACGATAACAACAGCAATTACAAAGATCAGTGCGGCCGTGGTGGGATTTACTTGCACAAGCACATGGCATGCGAAAACGATTACCGCAATCACCACCACCGTACCCGCAAACTGCAGCACCGTTTTCAGAATCGCCGGTCTCACGCCGCGATTGTAGCTGACATCGACAATTTTCGTGTCCTCGACGAAAATATCGGCGATGGCTAAAACTCCTGAACAATGGCTGGAAGAGACCTCGCCGCCGAACAAGGGAGGTGCGTTCAAGCTTTTTCTGGGCTACGCCCCCGGTGTAGGCAAAACCTTCACCATGCTGAGCGAAGCCATTCGGCGGCATAGTCGCGGGGAAGACGTGGTCATCGGTGTCGTGGAATCGCACGGCCGCAAGGCGACTGCCGAACTGGCGGCACAGTTGGAGGCAGTTCCCCGCAAGAAACTCCTCTACAAAGGAACCGTCTTTGAAGAGATGGATGTGGATGCCATTCTCGCCCGTCATCCGCGGGTAGTTCTGGTCGACGAGTTGGCTCATACCAACGTCGAAGGCAGCAAGCATCACAAACGATATCAAGACGTGCTGGAAATCCTCGACGCTGGCATTGACGTGCTTTCCACCATGAACATCCAGCACCTGGAAAGTGTCACACCGACTGTGCAGAGCCTGACGGGGATTACGGTGCGGGAAACCGTTCCCGACTGGGTCCTCAAGCGTGTAGATGAAGTGGTGATGTCCGACTTAACTCCAGAGGCCCTGCAGAACCGGATGCGGCGTGGTGACATTTACCCGCTCGACAGGGTGGGACGTGCGTTGGGTAACTTTTTTCGTCCCGGCAATCTCATCGCACTACGCGAACTTGCGCTACGCCAGGTGGCCCAGGCGGTGGATCGCAGCTTGGAGTCCTACCGCGAGAAAGACCAAAGCACGGGCGCTGTACCGGTCCGTGAGCGAATTGGAGTTGCGGTCAGTTCAAATCCTGCGGCCCAGTACCTGATTGCCCGCGGTGCCCGCATGGCGCAAGCCATGGATGGCGAGCTGTTCGTCATTTATGTTGACATGGGTCAGGATACCAGTGAGAGGAACCAGAAGACTCTGGCAGCCAATCTGCAATTCGCGGAGAATGTCGGAGCACATATCGTAAAAGTGAAGGCTACCACCGTCGCAGAGGCTGTTGCCAACCTGGTTCGCGAAAAGCATATCACCCAGGTGGTTTTTGGACGTTCGGCGACCACGGGGATGAAAAGGTACTTTTATCTTTCCGCAATTCATAAATTCTTGCGTGACGCCCCGCCGGTGGACGTTCACATTGTCACCCAGGAGCGCTAGTGGCGCGATGACGGAACACCGTCGAATCCTTGTTGTAGATGACGAACCGCAGATCACGCGCGTGCTGCGCACCAGCCTATCGAGCCACGGATACGATATCCGCGTTGCCAACGACGGTGAGACCGCCCTGGAAATCATGAAGGACTGGACTCCTGATCTGGTAATTACCGATCTCGCCATGCCGAACATGGATGGTCTTCAACTCTGCCGCAAATTGCGGGCGTCGGCACACATCCCCATCATCGTGCTGTCTGTCCGAGGGGAGGAAAGAACAAAGGTTCAGGCGTTGGACGTCGGCGCAGATGACTATGTCACCAAACCTTTCGGCATCGAAGAACTGTTGGCGCGGGTGCGTGCGAATCTGCGGCGAATTCGAGCCGACGATGAGCCCTCCCTGATTGAGGTTGGTGATTTTCGCATCGACCTCGCGGCCCACAAGGTGAGTCTACGGAATCGCGATGTCCGTCTTACTCCTAAAGAGTTCGATCTGCTCGTGTATTTGGCGCGACATCCGGGTAAGGTGGTTACCCATCGCGCGTTGCTCAGTGCAATTTGGGGCGGTCAGAGTACAGAGCAGGTGGAATATTTGCGAGTATTTGTCGGACAGTTGCGCAAAAAGCTGGAGCCCGAAGCTTCGGCGCCTCGTTATATTGTGACGGAGCCCTGGGTCGGATACCGGTTCGAACCGGGAAAATAGCCGTACAGGTTTTCCCCGATTGCCCTGGTGCAGCGAGCAGCCTAAGCTGGACTGCTCGCTCTTTTTCTCTTAATCTCCGCCGGGAGTTACGTAATGGGTGCTCTCGCTACGCCTCCGCGAAGCAAGGGTTTGGTGCTCGTTTCGGCAGCCGCGGTGGCCGCCATGGTTACAGCATTAGCCCTGGTACCGCAAACCTTCCGAGGATTGTTCACCACTCAATTCCTGCCACATGTTTACTGCTATCTGTATGACAAGCGTCTGATTGCAGTGCACCTCGGCGCGGACACGGCCATCTGGCTCTCATACGTGTCAATCTCAGTGACTCTCGGTTACCTCGTCTACCGCACGCGGCGAGAAATTCCTTTCAGCTGGATGTTTATCGCGTTTGGGACCTTCATTATCGCGTGTGGCTTCACTCACCTTATGGAAGTGGTGGTTCTATGGAAGCCGGTTTATTGGTTCTCCGCCGAAGTGAAGGTGTTAACCGCCATTGCTTCCGTCATCACGGCGGTCGCCCTCCCTCCACTGATACCTAAGGTGCGTGAAATGGTCGCCGCCGCGGAAAGCTCCAGGCAGCATGAGCAACGGCTTGAGATAGCAAATAACGAGCTATTTCATGCCAATGAGGCGTTGAAACAGGAAGTAGGAAAGCGCACGCGCGCCGAGCAGGAACTGCGTGCCCTTTCGGGTCACCTCTTGCGTCTGCAGGACGATGAACGGCGGCGCTTGGCGAGAGAACTGCATGATAGCACCGGCCAAATTCTCGCCGCCATACAGCTGAATCTTTCTCTGGCTAAGCAGCAGTTGGCGGGCACGGACGGCAACGTGCAGCGCTGGCTCGAGGATAGCGTCCGGTTGACGAATCAGGCCATTGGGGACGTTCGTACCATGTCGTACCTCCTCCATCCTCCGATGCTGGACGAGGCTGGCCTTGGACATGCGTTGCAGTGGTACGTGGATGGGTTCGTGGAGCGGAGCGGCATCGAAGTGGCGCTGCAGCTACCCACAACCCTCGATCGGCCCTCTCCTGATCTGGAGGTTGCGATTTTTCGTACGGTGCAGGAGTGTCTAACCAACATTCACCGACATTCCGAAAGTCGCAAAGCAGAAATCAAACTTACCGTAAACTCCCAGGAGCTGGTCCTTTCAATCCGCGATTACGGCAAAGGAATTTCGAACAACCTCCTTGGCGTACAAAACCGGGGCAGCACTAGGTTCGGTGTCGGGTTACGTGGAATGGCCGAACGGATGGCGCAATTGGGAGGAAGCTTGACGGTAGCTGCGGCTAACCCGGGCACGGTCGTGGAAGCCTCTCTGCCGCTGTTGGTCGCTTCCGGAAACCATTCCGAGGTATCGGCTCGAAGATCCGCCGCAGTCAAACTCTAGCGGTCTGGGCTTCTTTCAACGAACCTTCCTGGCGCTGATACTGGGTGCCGTCCTACTCCGGCGCGAAGGATGCACTTTACTCACAGGGCTCCTGCCTTACGAACATTCTACGAAGTCTTTATCGAATCTTTACGACTTTCATAATCCAATACTCTGAGTGCATCGGGAGCGTGATACATGGTACCGCTTGCGATCGTAAATATGCTTTTGCTGATATTGGGATTTCTCATGCGGTTGCGTAAACAAAAACGGACCAGAGCCGTGACTCGGCAATTCGATCTGGCCGTCAAGCCGCTCGCCGACGCACAAGAAGGCTAAGAGTTTATGTCGTCAATCCAGGATGTCTCTGCAGAACAGTTTGCCAGGCTTTTCCAGCACTACCACGAAGCCTTGGTCCATGATTACAAGTGCACAAACAATGAGGAAACGAATTCCTGGTGGGACCGAACGCCAGGCAATGAACGCAAACTGCTCGTAGCGGCAGTCCGCCTGACGCTTGAAGAGTTGGGTGCAACCTCATCACCCGCTCACCCGAGTCGCAAGTATTTTGCCAAGCCGGGCGAGGCTGACTGGGGCTGCTGAAACGAAGTTCCAGTTGGGTTGTTCGCACTACATCCGGACCGAGCCCTGGCTGGTTTACCGCTTGGATCCTTATGGCCCGAATCAAAACCATTGAATCGGACAGGTGACCTTTACGAATTCCTTATAAACAATTAACACCCCTTTTATGAGCTGAATAGTTAAATCGGCTTATCCAGCGAGAAAAATTGTGCCAGCAATATTCATGGTCAGGTTTGCCGCGGTCGTGTTGTGCGCCATCGCCGTCGTCTTTTTTGTCCGCCTCCTACTCGCATTTGCCATAGAGGCAAGAAGAGGTCCTGCTTCTGCTGTCAGGGTTTATTTCGCGAAGTTTAATCCATCGAGAAAGCGAGGAGAACTCATAGTGATGAATCCCGAAATTCTCAAACGAAAACTACCGACAAGAGCCGGCAAGCGCGCCGCGCTGACGTTAATAGCCGCCACTTTTCTTTCCGCGCCACTACATTCGCAGCAATCCAATACCAGCTATTCGAATCTCTCAGATCCAAAATCCAGCGATTCCGACCAGCAGATTCCCCCAGCAATCGCTAAAGAACTCGCAGCGATGAAGCAGAGGATCGAGCAACTCGAAGCGGAATTACAGCACCAGCAGGCAAAGAAAGACGACCGTGTGGCCAGCATGCCTGACCCAAACCCAAGGGTTATGCCATCTGAAAATTTGTTGCAGCCGCGCACGGAAGCTGTTCCCGCGATGGCGGCGGTGGAAAACCCGACCACACCGCCATCTACTTCTGCACCTGAAAAGAAAGAAAAAGCAGAGCCTTTCGCCTTTGCTGACTTCACCTGGCTTAACGGCAATAGCAGAGTGAAGGATGTGCCCCTGGATACCAAGTTCTTTACGCCGGAAGTGCAAGCTGACGTGGATTACATCGTCGACTTCAATCATCCGGCGGATGACACCATCGGGGGCTCGAGCGAAGTGTTTCGGGCCTACGAATTTCAACTGACCCAATTAGGCGTGGGTGGCGACTTCCATTACGATAATGTTCGCGGCCGGCTGATGACCCAGTTTGGCATGTATTCGGCCACCACTCCGCGGAACGACGCCAGTCCTGCGCGCGGCAACTGGGACCTCGATACTGCTTACCGGTATATTTCGGAAGCGTACGGCGGCTATCACTTCAATGCCTTGCATGGCATTAACGTCGATGCAGGAATTTTCATGTCCTACGTCGGCCTTTTCAGTTACTACAACTTTGACAACTGGGCATACCAGCCTTCGTATGTTTCCTCTAACACGCCCTGGTTCTTCAATGGTCTGCGCGTGCAGATCTTTCCTACCGAGCACTTGAAAATTGAACCTTGGTTCATCAATGGCTGGCAGTCCTACGGACGCTTCAATCATCGGCCGGGCATTGGCGCACAAATTTTGTGGCGTCCGAATGGCAAACTCGAGATTCTCGGCAACCAATACATGCTGGGCGCGGACACGCTGGGTGTTCCCGGTCGCATCCGTTATCACACCGACGACAGCATTGAATATAAGTACTACGACAATCCAGAGACGTGGATCAGTAAGGCCGCATTTTCGCTTACCGGCGACATAGGTTGCGAGCACGGTGGTGATCCCGTTGCGGGGACAGCGGTCAGTTGCGATACGAATGGCGTAAAAATTGTCAACGGGGTCAAGTACATTACGCCGAAGCAGGACTTCCTGGGATTCATGGTTTACAACCGGCTCTGGTTCCACAGAGACCTCTTCGGCTTCACTCTGGGCGGAGGCAAGATCAATAATCCGGGACGCTATTTAGTGCTGTTGCCTCCCATTAACGGAGCTACGGCGATCTCGGGAACGCCGTATTTCCCTGAGAATCCGGGTGATCCTTACAAGGCCTGGGACGCCTCGGCAACTTTTGATTACATGCCGAGCCAGTACATCACATTTCGCTGGGAATACGATCATCGCGCGGCAAATGTCCCATATTTCACTGGAAGAGGTGGAATCACGCCTCCTGGCGGAAATTCGGGATCGCCGGGCTCGTTGGTTTCGGGTTGGACGCCGGATCTAGTGAAAGACGAGAACCGTCTGGATCTGGCGATTTTGGTCAAGTTCTAAGTAGTTGGAGGGCAGTATGCAAGACATTCTTTGGATAACAGTGACGATTGCATTCTTTGCTTTATCCATTGCCTATGTGCACTTTTGTGAGCGGGTGAAGTGAGGGAGGAAATCGCTATGACTCTGGAGTCGATCATCATGCTCGCAGTGAGTGCGCTGACGATGGTCTATCTAATCTACGCCCTATTGCGACCGGAGAAGTTTTGATATGACCATCAATGGCTGGTTTCAAATCCTGTTTTTTCTCCTGCTGATCTTCCTGGTCACCAAGCCGTTGGGCATTTTCATGGCTCGCGTCTTTAGCCGCAAGAAGACCTTCATGGATCCGGTACTTAGGCCGATTGAGCAGGTGGTGTATCGGCTCACCGGCGTCGACGAGAATCATGAGATGCGCTGGACGGAGTACGCCGCGTGCATGCTCTTGTTCAGCCTGGTTTCGATGCTCGTGCTCTACGTGATGCAGCGCCTGCAGGGCTATCTGCCGTTTAATCCGCAGAAGTTCGGCGCCGTCACTCCTGCTCACCTCGCATTCAATACGGCTGCCTCGTTTACCACGAATACAAATTGGCAGGCGTATTCGGGTGAGACGACGATGAGCTACTTCACTCAAATGGCTGGGCTGGCATATCACAATTTCATGTCGGCGGCCCTGGGAATTTCGTTGGCGATTGCCTTCATCCGTGGCATTGCCCGCCGGCAGATGCAGACCATCGGGAATTTCTGGGTCGACCTGGTCCGTAGCTCGCTGTGGGTCCTGCTGCCGTTCTGCGTCGTCGGCGCGCTCATTCTAGTTTCGCAGGGGGTAGTTCAGAACCTCAAGCCATACGACACAGCGAAACTGGTCGAACCTACGCAAGTTCAAAAAACCGGCTCCGACGGCAAACCTGTAGTCGACGCAAACGGGAAACCAGTGATGGAAACCGTGACCACCCAGACCATCGCTCAGGGCCCTGTCGCGTCGCAGGAGATTATCAAAGAGTGGGGCACAAACGGTGGAGGCTTCTTCAACGCCAACAGCTCTCATCCGTTTGAGAATCCCACTCCCTTCAGCAATCTCTTGGAACTGTTTTCAATCTTCGCGGTGTCGGCTGGCCTGACCTACACGTTGGGACGAATGACCGGGTCGCAAGCTCACGGATGGGCGGTGTGGGCGGCTATGGCGGTCCTGTTTTTCGCGGGCGTAACTGTCGCCTATTGGGCAGAAGCTCGCGGCAACCCGGTGCTCGCCGGAACCAATCAACAAGTGACCGCCTTGCAGTCTGGCGGCAACATGGAAGGCAAAGAAGTCCGCTTCGGCATCGCCAACTCCGCGTTGTTTGCGACCGTAACCACGGACGCCAGCTGCGGCGCGATCAACGGTTGGCACGATTCGTATATGCCTCTCGGCGGCATGGTGCCTCTGGTCAACATGATGCTCAGCGAGGTCATCTTTGGCGGCGTGGGCGCCGGCATGTACGGCATGTTGATCTATATCGTGCTCGCAGTCTTCATTGCCGGCCTCATGGTCGGGCGCACGCCGGAATATCTGGGTAAGAAAATCGAAGCTTACGACGTCAAGATGGCAATGCTCGTCGTGCTGGTCTTTCCCTTAGTCATTCTGGTCCTCACGGGGATTTCAACCGTAAGTGGCTTCGGAAGCGCGAGTATCAGCAATCCTGGTCCCCATGGGTTCAGCCAGATCCTGTATGCCTTTGTCTCCGGGGCGGCAAACAACGGATCCGCGTTCGGTGGTCTGACCGTGAACACGCCCTGGTATGACACCGCTATAGGATTCGACATGTTGCTTGGCCGGTTCTTCATGATCATTCCCATGCTGGCAATTGCCGGGAACCTTGCCCAGAAGAAATACGTTCCGCCTTCTCTCGGTACGTTCCCGGTGACTACACCACTTTTTAGCGTCCTTCTGATCGGGGTCATCCTGATCGTTGGCGCTCTCACGTTTTTCCCGGCACTCAGTCTCGGCCCGATCCTTGAGCATCTGCTCTTGGGCGCGGGCAAAGTATTTTAAGGAACTCTTTATGGCCATGACGACCCAAGCACCACCCGTTCTAGAAGTGAAACAAATTCGCCTTGGACATTCGCCGATGAAACCCACCAGAAAAAAAGCCATCTGGGAATGGAAAATCGTACGGCGTGCTGTGTGGGATGCGTTCGTAAAGCTGAATCCCCGAACCATGATGGGTAATCCCGTCATGTTCGTCGTCGAGATTGGCAGCGTGATCACGACCGTTCTGCTGTTCAAGCGTGGCTCCGCCTTCTATTTCAACCTCCAGATCACGTTGTGGCTATGGTTCACCGTGCTGTTCGCCAACTTTGCCGAAGCTATGGCCGAGGGGCGTGGCAAGGCTCAGGCCGAAACGTTGCGTAAGGCCCGTGCGGAAACAGTTGCCAACCGGCTCCTTCCAAACGGGAAAACGGAACAAGTTCCCAGCTCCAAGCTGCGGGCCGGCGATCAAGTAATGGTCTCCGCCTGTGAGTTCATTCCCAGCGACGGTGAAATTCTCGAGGGCGTAGCCTCCGTGGATGAGTCCGCAATTACCGGTGAATCTGCTCCCGTCATTCGCGAAGCAGGCGGCGACCGCTCTGCGGTAACCGGCGGCACGCGCGTATTATCGGACTGGCTAAAGATCAGGATCACGTCCAATCCAGGCGAGACGTTCCTCGATCGCATGATCGCCCTGGTAGAAGGCGCGGAGCGCCAAAAAACGCCAAATGAGATTGCGCTCAATATTCTGCTTGCCGGGTTGACGATTATCTTCCTGCTTGCGGTTGTGACCCTTCAGCCCTTTGCGATTTATTCGGGATCGCCGCAGACGGTTTTTGTGCTGGTTTCACTGCTCGTCTGTCTGATTCCAACCACAATTGGCGGATTGTTGTCTGCAATTGGCATCGCGGGAATGGATCGTTTGGTTCAGCACAATGTGCTGGCAATGTCCGGACGTGCGGTGGAAGCAGCTGGAGATGTGAATACGCTGTTACTCGACAAAACCGGAACCATTACACTCGGTAACCGCCAGGCGGCTGAGTTTGTTCCTGCACCGGGAATCACTGAAGCGCAGATGGCCGATGCGGCGCAGCTTTCCTCGCTCGCCGATGAAACTCCCGAGGGCCGCTCCATCGTCGTTTTGGCCAAAACTCGGTATGGATTGCGGGGCAGGGAACTGGGTTCACAGGAAGCGCAATTCATCCCTTTTAGCGCTCAGACGCGCATGTCGGGCGTGAACCTCGAGGGACGTGAGATTCGCAAAGGCGCTGCCGATGCGATTGCAAACTATCTCAGCCAGCATGGCACTGTCCTGCCCAAAGAGATCCAGGCAACCGTGGACAAAATTGCTCGCACGGGCGGAACTCCGCTCGTCGTCGCCGACAATCAGCAGGCTATCGGTGTCATTTACCTCAAGGACATTGTCAAGGGTGGAATTCGCGACCGATTCGATCAACTCCGCGCCATGGGAATCAAGACCGTGATGATTACTGGAGACAATCCTCTCACTGCGGCCGCGATTGCCCGGGAAGCTGGCGTAGATGACTTCCTTGCTGAAGCTACTCCGAAAGAAAAAATGGATTTGATTCGCAAGGAACAGAAGGAAGGCAAGTTGGTTGCGATGACCGGTGATGGCACCAATGACGCTCCCGCTCTCGCCCAGGCGGACGTCGGAGTCGCCATGAATACCGGGACGCAAGCCGCAAAGGAAGCGGGCAATATGGTGGACCTGGATTCCAATCCAACCAAGCTGATCGAGGTCGTGGAAATCGGCAAGCAGCTGCTCATGACCCGCGGCGCGCTGACCACGTTTTCCATCGCCAACGATGTGGCCAAATATTTTGCCATCATTCCTGCCATGTTTGCCGGTACGTTCCCCGTGCTCAACGCGTTGAACATCATGCATCTGAAGACGCCGCAATCGGCTGTTTTGTCGGCAGTCATTTTTAACGCGCTGATCATCATCGCGTTGATTCCGCTGGCGCTGCGAGGTGTGAAATATCGGCCCATGGGAGCCGAGGCTCTTCTGCGGCGTAATCTCTGGATTTATGGTTTCGGCGGAATCATCGTTCCATTCGTAGGCATTAAGCTGATCGACATGATCATCACAGCGGTGAGGATGGCATGAGCAGCGAGGGTCACGGGCGCGACTTGAGTAAAGAGGGTTTGCGATGAAGAAAAACTTGTTGATATCGGTGCTGATGACGGTTGTAACGACAGTTTTGTTGGGAATCATATACCCGCTCGTTGTCACTGGCCTGGCCCAACTGTTCTTCAAAGACAAGGCCAATGGGCAATTGATCGCTAAGAACGGCCAGGTAGTTGGCTCACGAATCATCGGGCAGGGATTCACCGGACCGAACTATTTTCATTCCCGGCCATCGAATGCCGGACCCGGCTACGATGCAGCGAACTCCAACGGCTCACAGCTCGGTCCCACGAATCACCTCCTGATTGATCGCGTAAAAGGCGATGTCGCCACTTATCAGCTTGAACATCCCGGCGAACTCGTGCCCATCGATTTAGTAACTACTTCGGCCTCGGGTCTTGATCCCGATATCACACCGGCTGCGGCCGAATTTCAGATTGCACGTGTGGCAAAGGAGCGAGGAGTGTCCCAGGAGCGGCTCCATCAAATCGTTCAGCAGCACACCACCGAACGCCAGCTCGGGTTTTTGGGTGAACCTCGGGTCAACGTGCTGGAACTGAATTTGGATCTCGACGCCAAGTTTCCTAAGAAGTGACCTGCTCAAGAGTGTCCGACGCAATCAACGCGACACTCTTTATCCACGCCTGAGGTCGAGTTGGGCAGTCGAGCCTTCGCAAATTCGGAGATTGTGCTCCACGGTCCAGACGCTCACTAATCTCGCCGTTTTGTCGCATCTTTGAAAGATCAAATACTGCGCATTCGTCGCCCACTTCCGGTGTTAAACTCCCGTCTTGGCCCGAATTGCCTATCTCGAGTGCACGAAGTGCGGAACGCAAATTAGTGCCGATGAGCCGCGAACGGTTTGCCCTGAAGACGATGCGGTCTTCTACGTCCGCTACGATCTCGCTGCACTGAAGAAGACTTTCAAGGCGGCATCATTGTTTGGACGGACTCCCTCTATGTGGCGTTACGCCGAAGTGTTGCCCGAAGCCGAACCGGTTTCGCTGGGCGAGGGATTCACGCCTATGTTGCCCAGCCGCGACTTCTCCAACGTACACATAAAAGATGAAGGTCTAAACCCAACGGGATCGTTCAAAGCTCGCGGCATGTCCGCCGCGGTCACAATGGCGAAAGCTTTTGGTCTAAAGAAATTGGCCGCACCGTCTGCCGGAAATGCGGCCAGTGCGCTGGCCGCGTATTGTGCCGCGGCTGCGATCGAAGCGCACATCTTCATGCCCAAGGACGTGCCTCTGGCCAATCGGGTCGAGTGTGAGAGCTACGGTGCCTGCGTCACACTCATCGATGGCCTGATCAGCGACTGTGCGCGGATTGTTGCCGAGAAGAAGGACAAAGAGGGCTGGTTTGATGTTTCCACGCTAAAAGAGCCCTTCCGCGTTGAAGGCAAGAAGACAATGGGCTACGAAGTCGCTGAACAGCTTGGATGGCGTTTGCCCCACGCCATCATTTACCCCACAGGCGGCGGCGTTGGTCTGATCGGCATGTGGAAAGCGTTCGACGAAATGCAGCAACTGGGCTGGATTGGGCCCGAGCGCCCGCAGATGGTTTCTGTGCAAAGTGCCGGATGTGCTCCTATCGTGAAAGCGTGGGACGAAGGCAAAAGTACGGTCGACTCCTGGCCTGATCCGGATACGCTAGCCGCTGGTCTTCGCGTCCCCAAACCTTACGGCGACTACCTGATTCTCGACATTCTGAAAAAAAGCGGCGGACTTGCCGTCGCGGTGAGTGATGAAGAAATCATGGATGCCTTGCGGCAATGGGCCAAGGTCGAGGGAATCTTTGCTGCGCCCGAGGGAGCTGCGTCCTTGGCGGCGTATCGCAAATTGCGAGCTAACGAATTCTTTGGCCCGGATGACACCGTGGTGTTGTTCAATACGGGTTCAGGGCTCAAGTATCTGGACGTGATCGAGAAACACAAGCTGCGGTCGCAACCGCGGCCCGCTTCGCGCCAGATCGGCGGCATAATTGGCCCGTACTAAGGCCACAGTCCATTTCTCCAACTGTCATCCTGATAGGCTTTCCGCCTCGAAGGATCTATGCGTTTCTCATGACCGAACATCTCTACTATCACGATTCGTTTCTCCATGAATTTGACGCGAGAGTCGTCGACATCTCCACAATCGATTCGCGCACCGCTTTGATCCTTGATCAGACTGCCTTTTATCCCACCAGCGGCGGCCAGGTTTTCGATACTGGCCTCATTCTGGCAGGGAAGGATAAGCTCCCGGTCACTGAAGTCACTGAAAAAGAAGATGGCACGATTCTGCATGTAATCGAAGGACCCGTCGAGCTGCAGAAAGGGACTCACGTCCACGGCCAGATCGACGTGGATCGGCGTCGCGATCACATGCAGCAGCACTCGGGGCAACACGTGCTCTCGGCGGCATTCATACGCCTCTTCAATATGCCAACAGTCTCGTTCCACATGGGAGCCGAGGCCTGTTCCATTGATCTGGACACAAAGACCCTAACGACTGCTCAGGTTGAAGCCGCCGAGAAGCTGGCCAACGACGTCATTGTGCAAGACCGTCCGGTGGGCATTCGCTTCGTTACTCAAGAGGAAGCGCAAAGACTCGGGTTGCGCAAGATTCCTCCTGTAGAGCGCGACAAACTGCGCCTGATTGACATCCACGATTTTGATCTCACCGCTTGCGGCGGCACTCACGTTGCAAGCACCGGCCAGATCGGCTGCATCCTGCTGCGAAAAATCGAAAAGATTCGCCAGGGATGGCGAGTGGAATTCGTCTGCGGCAAGCGCGGGGTCGCAACTGCCAGGCGTGATTACGCGACCCTGGCCGAGGCCGCAGCCCTGTGCTCCAGTCACATCTGGGACCTGCCGCAGCAGATCCGGAAGTTTCAGGAAGAGGCTCGTAGTTCTCGCAAGTCCAATGAACAAACGCTGCAAGAACTGGCTGAACTGTATGCCGCCAGATTGATAGCGGAAGCCCCAGAGCATAGTGGTTCGACATTTGTCATGCGCATTTTCAAGGATCGGGATCTGGCGTTCATCAAGGTGCTCGCACAGAAACTCACACGTCGGGACCAACCGTCAGTTGCTCTTCTCGCCAGCACATCCGGCCAGCCAGCTCTGGTATTCGCTCAATCAACCGGCCAGCCGTTCGACATGGGTGCCCTGATGAAGGAAGCTTTGGCAGAGCTGGGTGGACGCGGCGGAGGTAGCAAAGACATGGCCCAAGGTGGCCCCGAAAAACTCGAGCCTCTTGAGGCCGTACTCACCGCCCTTGCCTCCAAGCTGGGTGCCTAGGCTTTCCGTCAAGTTCCCCCAGTTCGTGCTACATTTCTGTCAGCGGGCGTCATGGAACAGCGTTTAATCCTGATCAATCTCCTCATTAAGCTGGGCGTGGCTGCGGCCGTCGCAAGCACGCTCGTGCGGTCGGTTGAATTCAAGAATTTGCTGTTTCGTGATGAGCGTTCGCTGAAACAAAAGTTCTTTCTTGTGCTATGGATTGCCGGGCCGCTGGCCTTTGGCACCTGGTTTCGACTGAGCGCACGAAGCTTCCTGGCCGGCGATCTTTCCTTCGAAACTGCGATTCTCCTCGGGGTCATCGGCGGTCGTTTGACGGGGGCTGTCGGCGGCGCTGTGGTTAGTTTGCCCGCGTTGCTTTACGGCGAGTGGGCGACCCTGCCGTTCACAGTAATTTGCGGGCTTGTTGCAGGACAACTTCGAAACTTGACTCCGGACCAGGAGGACATCTGGTCGTTCTCGCCGTTTATTGATCTAAGCATTTACCGCATGATCCGGCGCAACCTGCCTGCGCCTCGCCGGTTCGATTGGCAGGTGATGTTCTTCTTCACCATTATCGCCCTGCGTTTCATGCACACTGAGATTGCCCGTTTTCTGCCGCATGCAACCTTCAGCCTGGAAAGTCCCAAGCTATGGGTAGAGGCCCTGATTTACGCCACATCGATCATTGTGATCGGCGTCGCGTTAAAAATCTGGAACAGTGTGCGCATCCAAATCAAGCTCGAAGAACAAGAGAAGCTGCTGCTCAACGCCCGCATGGAGGCGCTACAAAATCAGATCAATCCCCATTTCCTCTTCAATACGCTGAATTCGGTTTCGTCGCTGGTCCGATTCGATCCCGATACCGCGCGGGAACTGATTATCAAGCTAGCTACCATTCTTCGCAGGCTATTGAACAGCGGCGACGCATTCATCCCGCTGCGGGAAGAGCTGGAATTTATCGACAATTATCTCGATATTGAGGTGGTGCGCTTCGGGCGCGACAAACTGCGAATCATAAAAGAACTGGACCCAGCCTCTCTGGACGTAATGATGCCCAGCATGCTGCTGCAGCCTTTGATTGAGAACAGCATCAAACACGGGCTTGCTTCCAAGATTGACGAGGGGACAATTTTTATTCGCAGCCGCCTAACTGATTCAAAGCTGATTGTCGAAGTGGAAGACAATGGCGTAGGTATGGGTGCGGCCAACCTCTTGGAAAAGCCTAGCGGCTTCGGGGGAACCGGCATTGGTCTGGCGAACGTCGCCGAAAGGCTGAAGGTGCTGTATGGCGACACTGCCCGCATGACCATTGATAGTCACCAGGGCAAGGGAACCATTATTCGTTTGCGACTTCCTCTGTTGCAGAGCGAAAGCGCTGTTCCGGCCGCGGTCTACGAAGAGCGTTCCAGTGTGCGGCGGTAAAAGTTTTCGTATTGTGGAATTATGTTGGACGCGCAGAATTTTGACTGTGCCGCTGTCCGGCTCGCCTTCCCCATGGCTCGTAAGCGGCTTTCATCCGTCAGCAGTTCGATCGCGTAGCGAGCCATAGTCTCGACATCCCCCACCTCCGCCAGATAACCGCTTTTTCCGTGCTCGATGACCTCAGGGACTCCACCAACGCGGGTAGCAATGGGCACAACCTCGCAAGCCATGCCTTCCAGCGCCGCCAGTCCGAACGATTCCAGTTCGCTCGGCATGAGCAGAATATCTGAGATGGCCAGCTTTTCGGTTACCTGGTCCTGTTTGCCAAGAAACAGTACGTCATTATGAATACCCTTCTGCACCGCGAGCCACTCCGCCTGCGAGCGGTCGGGCCCGTCACCAATCAGCAGCAGTTTGGAAGGAACTTTTTTGCGCACGCGCTCAAAAATCTCGATCGTATCCGTTACCCGCTTCACTGGCCGGAAATTGGAGAGATGCACCAGGATGCGCTCATCCTCACGCGCATATTCGTTGCGCTGTTCCGCAGAGGCTGCGCTGCGGCTGTAAACATCGCAGTTTACGAAGTTATAAATCACCTGAATATGGTTGCGGACGTCAAACTCGCGCCGGGTGCGTTCCTGCAGATACCGGGAGACCGCCGTGACGCCGTCGCTTTGCTCAATCGAAAAACGAGTGATCGGCAGGTATGATCGGTCCAATCCCACCAGGGTGATATCGGTGCCGTGAAGGGTTGTCACGAAAGGTAGCCGTTGACCCTTCGGCTTCGCTGCCAGCATCTGACGAGCTAACAGCGCACTGACGGAATGCGGAATCGCGTAATGAACGTGCAGAAGATCGAGCCCGTAAATCTCAGACACCTCAGCCATTCGTGTCGCCAGAGCCAGATCATAAGGAGGGTAATCAAACAGCGGATACCGCGAAACGTCGACCTCATGATAGTGAATGTCTGGATTCAGCTCAGTAAGCCGAATGGGCTGGGCATAGGAGATGAAATGAACTTCGTGGCCGCGATGGGCCAGTTCCAGACCAAGCTCCGTCGCGACGACGCCGCTGCCGCCGTAAGTCGGGTAACACGTGATCCCGATTCTCATGCAGGGTTTCGCACGCCAAGGGCGTGGTTCTTTGATTCGATGGCGGGGCTTTCAGTGGGATTCAGATTTGTGCAACGCGCTGATGATAGAAGAGTGTTGTGTGCTCAGGGCTCTACTTCCCGCCGCCGGCGCCTTTGGCCTTGCCGCCCACAGTGTCGTCCAGCTTGTCGAGATAAGCCTGGAGCCATTCCTGGACGACATTATCCAGCGCCATGAACTCGATGCCCATGCCCACCCCGGGATCGCTGGTGCGCACGATTCCGCTGGTCTGGACATTTTCGGATTCAACCCAGAACTTGATATTCACTTTCGTTCCGAGCTGGAGCGGAAGCAGGGTCTCAACGTAGCAACCGCGGCCACCAATATCGGTGGCGTTGGTCTGGAGGTGGGTACGGCGAGTGTCGTCAAAGCTGATCTCGATCGGAAACAGCACCTTATGCCGCTGGAACCGCCTCTTGTCTTTCCCTTGCGCCACCGGGTGTTCTCCCGCTTTAGCAAGATCAACCCAGGGGCTTCGCTGGCTGGGGAGAATCTGCACCCCAGCATCGACCATGCGGGGCTTGGCCGCGTCTTTTACCCACACGACCTTGAAGCGTGCCTTCTGATCGTTGTGCTGAATACCGATCGTGTCGCCAACCTTCAAGCGATGGCGTACGCCCGAGAGCAAGGCGCCTTCGCTGCTGATGTTGCCGGCATTGACGTTCTGGAAGAATGGGCGGCCGTCCGCATCCATTCCCCATACTCGCACGATGATCTGCGCGTCTACACGGTCTTCGGGTCTGTCATCCATAAGTGTAGGGAGCCGGGCAGCGTTGATGCCTGGCGATGCAACCATCATACCTGCGGCAAGTCACTCTAAGCGGTTACTAACGTAAATTGGAATAGGTGACGAAAGGCTCGGCACGTCGGGTCGAAGTTTTTACGCCAGTGCGCGGTAAGAAATCAATTCGATTCGGCTTCGCTCCAGATCTTCGCGGACTGCCGGCGAGGTGAGAATCTCCAGTTCGGTTTCGCGAGAGGCCCGCAGGCGCGTGGCGACCCGATCCAGATCGGAATCGTTATACCCCGGGTGCGTGACGAATTCCCACGTCCCTTCAGGCAGGTTTTCGACGATTTGCCGAAACAGTCGTTCGTCAACTTCGCCGGTTGCGGCGACCCCGAGACTGCCGTCCGGTGTAATCATTCCTTCTGCCCGCACAGAGCGTAGAAAACTCCGGGCGAAGGGATTTAGCAGCATAAGCTCGCCGTAGCGCTTCCATAGCTTCGGCCGTGTGACCACTCCCGAGAAGGCGATCCGCCCAAACGGGTTTCGAATCGCACACACTCCACAAGTCTTCGCTGCACGCAGCAATGGAGGGAGGATTTGCGGAAAGATGTGAGTGTGTTTATGTGTGTCGAGGTGAGAGATCTGAATACCTGCGGCCTGCAGCTTGCGAATCTGGCGGACGGCTTCGGTCTCGACATCGACCGGATTGATCCTTCCGCCAATCGCCCGAACTGCAAACCTGCTGATGCTGCTTTCGAGCTGACAGTCTGTTCCTGCCGTGAGGGTGGGAATTTGCTGCGGTCCTGAAACTGGTGCCCCGTCCACCAGTAGAATATGGCACCCGATGCTCAGCGATGGCGTCGATCCTGCCAGCTGGACGGCATTATCGAAGCCAGAAGCGTTCGCCATCAGAGTAGCCGATGTCACTACCCCCTCGGTGTGCGCCTCGATGATCGCCCGATTGACTCCCGGGGTCAGGCCAAAATCGTCCGCATTGACAATCAAACGCCGCACTACGCTATTTTAGCGAGGAATATGCGCAGGAGCAGCCGCCTCGAATCGTAGTCCTCTGCAAAGGAGCAAAGTATCGTTAGCCACATTTTGGCATCAAGGGAACCGCGCAAAGCGTCGGTCGTTGTAAAATCAACTCTCATCCTGTGACACCTTATGGCGTCGGAAGAAACCACATCGATAGGTCAGGAAAGTCGCAGCCGTAATGCGCCTGCCGATGACCGCTATGATGCCCAGCGGATTGAGACGAAATGGTTCGAGCGCTGGCAGAGTGACGGATCTCTCTACGCCGCCGAGCAGAGCTCGACCAAGCAGAAGTATTACGTCCTGGAAATGCTGCCTTATCCGTCCGGCGTGTTGCACATGGGACATGTGCGCAACTACGCCATCGGCGATGCCCTCGCCCGCTACATGTGGATGAACGGATACAACGTGCTTCATCCCATGGGATGGGATTCGTTTGGCCTTCCGGCCGAGAATGCCGCAATCTCGGCCAACACTCCGCCCCGCGAGTGGACGCTGCACAACATCGAAAACATGAAGCGACAAATGCGGCGTCTCGGGTTCGGTTATGACTGGTCGCGAGAGGTGACAACCTGTTTTCCCGAATACTATCGCTGGAACCAGTGGTTTTTTCTCAAGCTCTATGAAAAGGGCATGGCCTATCGCAAGAAAAGCAAGGTCAACTGGTGTCCGAAATGTGCAACAGTTCTAGCCAATGAGCAAGTAGTAGACGGTTGTTGCTGGCGGCATGAGGACACTCCCGTCGAACAACGAGAGCTGGAGCAGTGGTTCTTGCGAATCACCAAGTACACCGAAGAGTTGCTGCGCGACCTCGACAAGCTCGAAGACTGGCCGGACAAAGTGCGTACCATGCAGCGCAACTGGATCGGCCGCAGCGAGGGCACGCTCGTCGACTTCAAAATTGACATGCCAGGGGCTGCTATAGTTACTGTCTTCACCACTCGTGTTGACACGATCTACGGTGCGACCTCGATTCAGTTGGCGCCCGAGCATCCGCTCGTAAGAACTCTCACTGAACATAATGATTTGCTGCGCGCCGAAGTTGAGCGCCTCCTTTCTGAGCAGCGCAAGGCCAAAGAGGCGGGAGACATCGGCGAGATCGAGAAACACGGTGCAAATACCGGACACTATGCCATCAATCCCTACAATCAGGAGAAGATTCCCATCTGGATCGCTAATTACATCCTGATGGACTATGGCACCGGTGCGATCATGAGCGTTCCGGCGCATGATGACCGCGATTATGAATTCGCCAGAAAGTACAAAATAAAGATCCGCCTGGTTATCGTCCCGCGGTCCGACGACCCGGAAGAGACCATGACGGAGCCGCCGCTTCCTTTCGTTTCGATGAAAGGAACGCTCGTGAATTCAGGTGCGTTTAGCGGGATCGATTGCGAAGCAGCTATCGAAAAAATGTCAGCGTACGCTGAAGAGCACGGCTTCGGCAAAGCGGCCGTGACCTACCGTTTGAAAGACTGGGGCATCTCACGCCAGCGCTATTGGGGAACGCCTATCCCGATCCTCTACTGCGAGAAGGATGGCATCGTTCCGGTTCCTGAAAAGGATTTGCCGGTGATTTTGCCGGAAAAGGTCGAGATTACATTGACCGGTGGGTCTCCACTCACCCGAGTTCCGGAATTCGCCAACGTAACTTGCCCAAAGTGTGGAGGCCCGGCACGCCGGGAAACCGACACCATGGACACCTTCGTGGACTCCTCCTGGTATTTCTATCGCTACACGGACGCGCGAAACGATAAGGCGCCGTTTGATTCGGAGGTCGTCGACTATTGGTTCCCGATCGATCAGTACATCGGCGGCGTCGAGCATGCCATTCTGCACCTTATTTATTCGCGCTTCTGGACCAAGTTCATGCGTGACATGGGCCTGGTGAAAAATGACGAACCCATCGAGCGCCTCTTCACCCAAGGCATGGTGATCAAAGAGGGCGCGAAGATGTCCAAGAGTTTGGGCAACGTGGTCTCGCCCGACGAGATGGTCCGCCGCTATGGCGCCGACAGCGCCCGCTTGTACAGCTTATTTGCCGCGCCGCCTGACCGCGATCTCGATTGGCAGGATAAGGGAATTGAAGGTATCCATCGCTTCCTGGGACGCGTGTATCGCTTCGTTGTCCGCAACGCCGCTAATGCCTCGGCAGCGCAGTTGCCTGCAAAATCGCTTTCGCCGCAAGCTCGCGCTCTTCAGCGCAAACTCCATCAAACCATCAAGCGAGTGAGCAATGATTTTCAGGGGCGCTGGCATTTCAACACCTCGGTGGCAGCGATCATGGAGTTAGTCAACGAGCTCTATGGCTCTGAAGAAGCAATTCAGAGAGGAGCAATGCCCGCACCTCTTTTGGCCGAGATTCAACGCACGCTTGTGCTCTTGCTCGCTCCTTTTGCGCCTTATCTCGCCCACGAACTCTGGGAGATTTTGGGAGAAAAGGGAAGCGTGCTTAGGCATCCCTGGCCGCAATACGATCCTGAGCTTGCCAAAGAGGAGCAAATCGAGATCCCGGTGCAGGTCAACGGCAAACTCCGAAGCGTTGTCGTTGTGCCGGCGGACGCGACCGAAGACGCGATTCGCGAGTCGGCATTGTCAGACGAAAAGATCAAGTCTGTAATCGCCGGGAAGCAGATCGTGAAGGTCATTCCTGTGCCTCGCAAGCTCGTCAGCATCGTCGTGCGATAGTTTCTATCCTCACCCCCTGCTGTGACCCGCGGCACTGACCCTGGGTTAATCGCTGGACTCTAATGAATCGTGACCATGCGGATGGGGAATTCCGTCTGCGAGGAGATGATCATGAGCACCGTCGTGCTGGACAAGAAAGCCGATCTGGCCGGACCCGGAATCGGCGACTATCGGGAATTGGAAAAGATTCTCCCCATCGACTACCACTCACTGCTCGACCCCAGGGAAACGCAACAGGCCATCTTTCATGTGAAACGCTACATCGAGGACAACCTGTGCAAGGAACTGAACTTGATGATGGTCGAAGTGCCGCTGATTGTCGATGTTGAGAGCGGCGTGAATGACATGCTTGATCGCGATGGGTCTCGCACCCCCATCCAATTTCATATCTCAAACGATCATGGACTTCATCCCATCGACGCTCAGATCGTGCAAGCCGCGACCAAGTGGAAACGCGTAGCTCTCGAGCAGTTCGGCTGCACGGTGGGCGAGGGAATCTGCACCGACATGCGGGCCGTGCGCAAAGACTATTTCCTGGACCACGACCACTCGGCTTACGTTGATCAATGGGACTGGGAGCGCGTGATCATCTCCGAGCAGCGCAATCTCGACTTCCTTAAGGCAATTGTCAGCAAGATCTGGAAGGTCCTGGTCGGTGCCGAGAAGTTTGCGCAGTCATTGTTCCCTCAGCTGAACGACTATCGCTATCCGAATCTTCCCGAGCAGCTTACCTTCCTGCACGCCGAAGAAATTCTCGATATGTACCCCGATTTGCCGCGTAAGCAGCGCGAGACGGCGGTTCTGCAGAAATACCCGGCAATTTTCATCATCGGCATCGGGTGGCCTTTGAAGGACGGATACCCGCATGAAATGCGCGCCTCCGATTACGACGATTGGATTACCGATACGCACGAGGAAACCGGCCGCGACACCCACGGTCTCAACGGCGACATCCTGGTTTGGAACCATGTCAGCAAGCGCAGGCACGAACTGACCTCCATGGGCATTCGTGTGACCGCGGAAACGCTGAAGAAACAACTGCAGATGGCGAAGCAGCTCGATTTCCTGAGCCTGCCTTATCATCGCGCGATTGTGAATAACGAAATTCCGCTTTCGATTGGCGGCGGGATTGGTCAGTCCCGCACCCTGATGCTGCTGCTTCGCAAAGCGCATCTAGGCGAGGTCAGCGTCACCGTCTGGCCGCGCATCCTGAAGGAAATCTGCGCCAAGAAGAACATCTTTGTCTTGGAATAACCTGTCATCCAGAGGAAGTGGGAGCTTCGTGTTGCGAAGCTCCCCGAAGAAGAATCTATCATCCGTGTCTCTGCGTCTCCGTGGTAGATTTTAGGTAATGCACGACATCGCTGCCTGGGCTCTGAATGTTGCCGCGTTGCGGGGTGCCAGCTACGCGGACGCCCGCATCGCCGACGATCGCCACCGCGCTCTATCGAC
>DASPTU010000059.1:0-5395 GCA_035623255.1 Terriglobales bacterium
TCTTTGTCACCCTCCTTAATCTTCACGTGCACGCGGACAGAATCACCCGGCCCGAAGTTAGGGAAATCCGTGCGTTTCGTCTTGGCCAAGAGTTTTTCAATGATAAGGTTCGACATATTCTTTATTCCTCTAGGTTTTTTCTGCGCCAGAAATCTGGGTGATCAATCTCCGATCTTCCTCGCTCAAGACCGCGTCGTGCAACAGATCCGGACGGTTGCGCATCGTTTTCTCCAGCGCGGAGCGGCGACGCCAGCGCCGGATATCGTCATGATTGCCGGACGAAAGCACTTCCGGAACCCTCATTCCACGGAACTCAGCTGGACGCGTGTAATGCGGATAATCGAGCAGCCCCGCCGAACCGCAAGTCGAATCCGGTTCCGCACTTTCTCGCACTGAATTGCGCGCGGTGAACGACTCTTGGCGGGTGGACGCTTCATTGCCGACCGCGCCCGGAATCAATCGCGTGACGCTGTCCACAATCACTGCCGCACCGATTTCGCCTCCACTCAGCACATAATTCCCGATCGATATTTCACGGTCAGCCAAATACTGGCTTACGCGCTCGTCCACGCCTTCGTAACGGCCACAAATCAGAATGATTCGTTTCAGTGTCGCCAGCTCTTCAGCTCCGCTCTGGTCGAAGCGCCGACCCTGCGCAGAAAGCAGAATCACGCTCTCTCGAGCGTCGTGGTTTATTCTCGCCTCACGGGATGCCGCATTCAGCGATTCAATACATTCAAAAATCGGTTCCGGCTTCAGGACCATGCCCTCGCCGCCGCCAAATGGGCGGTCATCCACTGTACGGTGCCGATCGTGCGCGAAGGCCCGCAGATCGTGAATTTCAATTCTTACCAGACCAGCTTCCCGAGCCCGACGCACAATGCCATATTCCAGCGGCCCACGGAAGAAATCGGGGAAGATGGTAACGATGTCGACTCGCACTTGAGTAGCTAGTAGTTAGTGGCTAGGGGACTTCAATCAGCCCCAATCTACTCGCAACTAGCTACCAACTACTGATTACTTCTTCCTTTGCTGCTGTTTCTCTTCTGCAGTCAGAGGAGCATCCAACTCGAGCATTCCCTCGGGCAGCAGCATTCTAATCTCTCTGCGATCCAAATCCTGCTTTTGCAGATAGGCTTCCGCGTAAGGAACTTCGTGTTCTTTATCCGCCCCCCGGACGATCAACAACGGTGCTTCTCCCGCGCCAAATTTCACTTCAACAATCTTTCCGATCTCCTGGCCTTGGTTGAAAACCGTGCAGCCAACGAGGTCACTGATGTAAGCCCAACCTGGCTTAAGCTGCGCACGTTCTGCGCGCCTGACCTGCAATTCACAACCGACCAGCGATTCAGCCTCCGAAATCGAGTCAACTCCGACGAACTTCAGTATCAGGTGGTCTTTATGCGACCAAGTCTCCTGGATTTGGAGTTCGCGTCGGCTGTCATTTTCACCCAGAGCGAGAAGCTTGAAGCCAGCTTTGAATCGCTCAGCAAGTCCGGTGTGCAGCTCAGCCGCAACCTCGCCACGCCTTCCTTGTGTCCCTAGGACGCGGGCGATGCTGATAAACTCGTCTGCCGTTGCCACCACTCCTGCCGTTGAACCATCACAACCTAGCTTCATTCGACAATGTCAACGGCAAAGCGCTTGTGCGCCCGAATTCCCGCGGCGTTCACGAGCGAACGCAATGCTCGCGCTACCCGTCCCTGCCTGCCGATAATCTTGCCAACGTCATTAGGGGCGACGGTCAGTTCCAGGACGGTTGTTTCGCCTTCGATCTGATGAACTGAAACCTGTTCGGGTTCGTCCACCAACATCCTCGCGACTTCCTCGACCAAAAGCCGCACGTCAGCCGTTTGTTCGCCCATCTGTGTGTCCTACGAGTGGAATCCTTAGCGTGGCTATCAGGCAACCGAAGCAGTGGTGGCGGGGGCTGGTCTCGAGACAATCTTGCTGACCCGGTCCGACATCTTGGCGCCCTTCGAGATCCAGTAATCAATCCGCTCGCGCTTCAATTCAATGCTGGCAGGATTGGTGCGAGGATTGTACGTGCCAACGACCTCAACTGGCCGGCCGTCGCGGGCACGCTCCTTTTCAATCACCACCACTCGATAATGCGGCTGCTTACGCGCACCCACGCGCGTCAAACGAATCATCAACACAGAGCTTTTATTCCTTTCTAGTGCGTCTGGCAGGGATAGGACAAACAATTATTTTTGCAGAACTTAGGAGAATTGACAAGCGCGCTGGTGGTGAGGAAGTGCCTCAATTTCAATCCGAGGAACATCTGCAAACGCATAGTAAGGAGACATTATCATGCGCAATACTCAAAGATATCATTTAGCCTGTATTGCAATTGAGTTGACCCGGTCCTTGCCTGCGTGTTCGGCTGGCCACGGCAGATAAATTCTTACAATGAAATCATTTCGGGTTCATGTCGCGGACGATGTACTCGACGATCTGCGTTTACGACTGCGCCGCACAAGATGGCCCGACCAGATACCTGGCATAGGGTGGAAACAGGGCACCGAGTTGGACTGGCTACAGCGCCGTGTGTCCTACTGGGCCGATGAGTTCGACTGGCGTGTCTGGGAGCGGAGGCTCAACCTTCTCAATCACTTCATCTGGGAGGGCATCCACTTCGTGTATCAGCGTGCGGCATCCAGCCGGGGTGTGCCCCTCATACTCACGCACGGCTGGCCCAGCAGTTTCCTGGATTACGTGGACATGTTGCCGATGCTTAAGGATTTCGATGTGGTCGTGCCTTCCCTGCCCGGGTATGGATTCTCTCCGCGCCCACCCCAGGTGGGTATCAACTACCGGTACGTCTCGGACCGCTGGCACCAGCTCATGTCCGAGCTTGGCTATTCTCGGTATTGTGCGGGCGGCTATGATTTTGGGGCTGGGGTGACGACGATCCTTGCGCTTGACCATCCACAGTCGGTGATCGGGATCTATCTCACTACACTGGAGTCGGACCTCACCCCGTTGGTGGAGGAGGCGGAGTTGTCCGATGTCGAGCGTTCGTATCTCGCGGTGAGCCGGCAGTGGGAAGGGACGGAGCGAGGCTATAGCGCGATCCAGTCTACCAAGCCGCAGACCGTTGGCTACGGACTGAATGACTCCCCAGCGGGGTTGGCTGCATATGTGGGCGAAAAGTGGCGCTCGTGGAGCGATGTCACGCCGCCTGACGACTTCCTTTGCGCCACGCTCACCCTGTACTGGGTCACGCAGACCGTTACCTCGTCGATGCGCGACTACTGGGACAATCGCTGGCACCCTGTCGACCGTGCCTATGTCAGTACGCCCACGGCATTTGGTGTCTTCGCGCAGCAGACGGTTCCCGAAGGTGAGCCACCGCGTTCGTATCTGGAGCGCGTGTATAACATCCAGCGCTGGACAGTCTTTCCACGTGGCGGGCACTTCGCCCCCGTTGAGCAACCAGCGGCGTTTGCGGAGGATCTGGCCGCTTATTTCCATGACCGACTCGAGGGCCACGCTGACCGGTAGCGGGACAGTTTTCTTCCTCGGGCGAGTCGACTGCTGCGAGAATACAAAGAAACTTGAACTTTGGTGGATGAAAAAATTCGGAAAAAAACGTTGCAAAAAACAACAGTTGCGATATTTTGGGAAATGGCGACAAACCTCGCCCAGTAGGAACATTTTCCGAACGGCTACGACCTAGTAAGCGCCAAGACCTGAACGGTGGGATTTGTCGCCACGCTTAAGGTACACGTTCTTCGGCAAGTGGTCTGTGATCCCCATCACCAGAGTTAATCATTAAAGATTGCGCTCATAGCTGAGCGCCCGCTTCATCCCGCCGCAACGCTGTTCTGTATACTCCCGCTAAGAACAACGAATGGCAGCGCCCGCACAATCCCGGCTTGTCTACATTGACTGGATGCGCGGTCTGGCCTGCGTTCTGATGTTTCAAACGCACTGCTACGACTCCTGGCTGGGCGGCAACGCGCGAAAATCAAAATTCTTTATGTGGTCCCAGCTGGGTGGAACATTGCCCGCACCATTGTTTCTTTTTCTCGCCGGAATCTCGTTTGCGCTGGTGATTGACAAGTTATGCCAAAAGGGGTTGCCTCCGGGCCAGGTTGCGAGCACCACTTTGCGCCGCGGCGCAGAAATTTTTGGGCTGGGCTTGCTCTTCCGATTGCAAGAATTCGTGATTGCGTGGGGATGGGCGCCGTGGAGTGATCTATTCCGGGTGGACATCCTCAACACGATCGGTATTTCGATGATGCTCATGGCTGGATTGTCCTGGCTGGTACTGACCGTCACCAGCCGAAAACTTGTGTTAGTTGCCGGTAGTGCGGCAGCAACCGGCCTCGCCATTGCTTTGCTCACGCCACTGATGTGGACTGCGTGGCGGCCAGACTGGCTTCCGTGGCCGATCGAGTCCTACGTTAACGGCGTTCACAACCTCGGACAGCCGCAGCCTTGGCTTTTTCCCATTTTTCCCTGGACCGGGTTCGCATTCATGGGGCTGGCGGTCGGATTTCTTTTCCGCAGTGGTTGGGCAAAGAAGTCAAGCGCATCGACATTTCTTATGGCAGGCATAGTCGGGCTGGCCGTTATCTATGTCGCGCGGTGGTTCGATCATCGGCCCCAGCAACTCTACGCGGTGTACGATTTCTGGCACACCAGCCCAAACTTCTTTCTGATCCGGGTGGGACTATTGTTGATGATTATGACTGGCGCCTATTTCTGGTGCCGCCGGGGTCCCGGTGCGTGGGGGTTCAGTCCGCTGGCGCAGATGGGGCAAACTTCGCTGCTGGTCTATTGGGTACACATCGAATTCGTCTATGGACGCTTCTCCATTCTGGCGAAGCGCGCTCAGGACATCGCAACCGCATCCTTCGGCCTGCTTGCCGTCTTCCTTGCTATGCTCTTCCTCTCAATCATGAGAACCAAGCTGAAAGGGCGCAGATTCGAGAAATTGTTTTGGCTGCGTAGGGCAGCCGGCGCTTGAGTGCTGGAAATCGAATCAAAGCTTTTGCAGGAATTGGATAATCTGCGTCTCAGCCCAGCGCCCGTCGTCGCCGTCCGGTTGAGCCAGGAACGAACAGTGGCCGCCGTCGGCTGTTTCAATAAAAGTGATCTTCGGATTGTGAAGGATCTTCTGCCGCGTTTCCGGGGTGATGCGAATGAATGGGTCGTTTACAGCATGGAGAATCAAAGTCGGAACAACGACGCGATCGATTACATTAGCGGCAGCGGCTCGCGCATAATAATCCGCGGCTCCGTCAAAGCCACTGTAGTAAGCGGTAATCTTGTCGTCAAAATCGCGAAGGCTGGTGATCCCTCGCAAGCGCCTGGTGTCGAACTTCTCCGGGAAAAGACGCGCCTTGGCCAAGAAGCGGCGGCGTAATTTCCAGATGAAGTAGAG
>DASPTU010000060.1:0-71960 GCA_035623255.1 Terriglobales bacterium
TGGCTGGCAAGCTGAAGATCGTCAACTTTCTGCCCGGAACGCCCATCGAGAGCCTGGGCAAGACCTACTACTCCGCCCCCGAACAGAGTGCAATTCCGGCTCCCCAAGCGAGCATCCAACAGGGAACGCTCGAAGCTTCCAATGTGAATCCGGTGGCGAGCGCCGTTGAGTTGGTCACGGTTCAACGCTATGCCGAGTTGATGCAGCGGGCCTTATCGCTGTTTCACACCGATATGAACCAGGTTGCAGCACAGGAATTACCGAAGGTTTCGAACAACTCTTAGAAGGAGCTGATCCATGCTTCGCGCGCTTTATACGGCTGCCAGTGGAATGTCGGCGCAACAACTCAACCTCGATAACATCGCGAACAATCTGTCGAACTCAAGTACGTCGGGCTTTCATTCGCGCCGCCTGCAGTTTTCGGATTTGGTTTATCAGAACGTAATCATGCCCGGCGCCGCAGCCACCCAGCAGACTACGATCGCCGCTGGTCTACAGGTTGGCCTCGGAACTATGCCCGCTGCGTCAGAGATCGTGCAAACCCAGGGAGATTTCAGTGCTACCGGCAACCCGCTCGACCTGGCGATCCAGGGGCTCGGCTTTTTTCAGGTGACACAACCGGACGGCACTATTGCCTATTCGCGCTCTGGTTCTTTTCACCTGGATGCTCAAGGCAACATCGTGACTGCGAACGGAAACCCGCTGCAGCCGAATATCACCATTCCGGCCAACGCGACCTCTATCACAATTGGTTCTGATGGCACCGTTTCAGTGACGCAGGCCGGACAGACTGCTGCCTCGCAGGTCGGAGCCATTCAGCTTGCGATGTTCCCCAATCCGGGAGGTTTGAACAGCGTCGGCAACAATCTCTACTTGGCAACGACCGCATCCGGGGACCCGATAGTCGGGGCGCCCGGCTCCCCCGAGGGATTAGGCACGATCCAGCAAGGCATGCTTGAGCAATCCAATGTGGACGTGGTGCAGGAGTTCGTCAACATGATCGTGGCGCAGCGGTCTTACGAAGCGAATTCGCGTGTGGTGACCTCTTGTGATCAAATGCTGCAGGATTTGGGCAGCATCGGCCGTTAATCGGGATTCTGATGCTCGAAAAATTTAGCAAACTGACTTGGCTCGTCATTCTGTTCCCGACCCTAGTGCAGTTAGCCGTTGGTCAGAACGGCCCCAGGACCTCGATCTCGGAGGAACGGGTTGCCAAGGCCATCACCTCCGCCGGCATCTACGTTTTGCCCGGCCAGGTGGAGTTCCTCTCGGACCTCGGCGCAACCACGCGGGATGTGGTCTTACAGGTAATAGGAGCTACCCCGAAGACTGGTAGCACGGCCATAGTCGAACTGCGTTGCCGAGACCACCGTGAATGCTTACCGTTCTATGTATTGGTCCACGGTATGACCGCCATCCACTCCAGCAACGGATCGCACGCACCACTTCAACTCGCATCGCTGAAGGACCGGGCACAAGGCACGCTATCGCCGCAGTTGGTCCGTAGTGGCGATCACGCGACCCTGATTCTGGAAACCGCCGATTCTCGCATCAGCATGCCGGTGATCTGCTTGCAGAGCGGCTGGCGTGGAGAAACCATTCGCGTGCGCAGCAATGACGGCAAACGGTTGTACCGAGGTGAAGTTGTCGCAAGCAGCTTACTGAAAGGCAGCCTCTAATGAGAACCGCTGCCGCTCGCACCGTATGCGCCACTTTGATCGGTCTGCTGGCTTTTTCCATCCATGCATCAGCTCGCACGAAGACAAAGCAGGATTCGCAACAGCTGCAGCGGGATTACATTGCCCGCATGGAGCAGGAAATGCCTCCCACCCAGTCTGTTGCTACCCTGGGAAGTTTGTACCTGCCCGATAGCGGCTTCGCCGACATGGCATCTGACTACAAAGCGCACCACGCCGGCGATATTGTGACGCTGCTCGTGGTCGAAACTACTGCTGCCTCGTCGACAGGCGACGTGAATACGCAGAGAACCTTTCAGGCGAACTCCGCAATCACCGGCGTTCCCGGACAATTAAAACCCGGCCCCGTGAATCCTCTGCTCGGTATGCAATCCGCAAAGCAACTGAAAGGACAAGGCGAGACCTCAGCGGGTTCCAGTGTTACGGCCACCGTCTCGGCTCACGTTATTGCCGTGCTCTCGAGCGGCAACATGGTCGTCGAGGCGGAGCGCAAGATATTGATCAACAGCCAGCATGAAGACCTGATCGTGCGTGGCGTGCTGCGTCCGGGAGACGTCGGGCCGAACAATACGGCGCCGGCAACAGCGTTAGCAAATCTGGAAATTGAACTCAAAGGCAAGGGTGTGGTCTCCGATTCCATCGGCCGGCCCAATCCCATCATCCGGGGGCTGCTATGGCTGCTCACCTGGTGAGGAGAAGCCGAGGGAATCGGGGCGAGCCGTTCCAAGCATCGCGTTTCTTGCCAGCTAGTGCATCGCGCGCTTGGCTCGCTTCCGTTTCAAATTGCCGCGATAGCAAGTCTCTCTTGTTGACGGTTGTACTCTGCACGGCATTCCTGTCGATCTTCGTCGCCGCAGAGGAGACTCGAACCTCCGGTCAAGATGTCCGGCACGTTCTTGTTCGCGATATCACAACCATCGAGGGGATTCGCGACAATCCGCTCATTGGCTACGGTGTCGTCGTGGGACTAAAGCGAAGTGGAGATAGCCAGCAAACTCTCTTCACCACGCAAACGCTGGCCAATGTACTGCAACGTTTGGGACTTCAAATTGCTGCCGCTGCCGTGCAAGTCCGAAACGTCGCTGCAGTCATGGTCACGGCTTCACTTCCTCCCTTTGCCCGACCCGGAACCACTCTCGACGTGACCGTGTCCTCAGTCGGAGACGCCAAAAGTTTGGAGGGCGGGGTCCTTTTGCTGACTTCGCTTCATGCTGCTGACGGGCAGGTCTACGCAGAAGCGCAGGGGCCGCTGACCCTTGGTGGCTACACCGTCGGAGGAAATGGGAACGCCAAAGAGGTAAATCACGTGACCGTCGGCCGCGTGCCTTCTGGAGGAATCGTAGAGCGCAGCGCGTCAATCGATCTGAGCCATCTCAAAGTCTTGTCATTCTCCCTGCGCGAGCCTGATTTCACGGCTGCACATGATGTCGCGTTGGCGATCAACCACGAGTTCGGCAAGCCGCTAGCTGCTGCACTGGACAGCCGCCATATCGATGTCGACATCGCACAATCGGGAGTTCCTTCGGTGCCGACGTTGATTTCGCAACTGCAAAATCTGAATGTTACCGTCCATCCTCCAGCTAAAGTCGTTATGAATGAGCGCACTGGCACAATCGTAATGGGCGGAGATGTGAAGCTGTCTCCGGTTTCGGTCCTCCATGGAGATCTGACCGTCGAGGTCACCACCACATTTTCCGTCTCGCAGCCCGCACCGTTCTCGAAAAATGGACAGACCGTAGTTGTCCCGGAAACTGAGCTCAAAGCCCATGAGGGTCCTGCTCGATCGATCGAATTGAAAGAGGGTGCCAGCGTCGAAGAATTGATTACCGGTCTTCACGCCATGGGGGCAACAGCGCGAGACATTGTGGCAATTCTGCAAGCCATCAAAGCTGCCGGTGGATTGCAAGCTGAGTTGGAGGTCCTTTAGTTATGGGTGATTTGCGCATCTCGAACCCTGCAATTACGAGCCAGAGTCTTAACCAAGCGAAGGGCGATCTGGCCACCCAGAACCTTCGGCACGGAGTCGCCCAAAACGATCCTTCCAGGATCGACAAAGCCGCCCGCGACTTCGAGAGCATCTTGATCGGGCAGTGGCTCGAGCAAGCCGAGAAATCCTTCGGCACCGTCCCGGGAACCGATCCCGATCAAGAAACCGATTCTGCTCACGATCAATTCCAGAGCATCGCCTGTCAGACGCTGGCTCAGGGTTTGAGCAAAACCGGCGGGTTCGGAATCGCCAGCATGATCAGCAAACAATTACTGAAGGCGCAAGCTCATGGTGCGTCTAGTCAAGGCTTAGACGTCAAGGGGCCAGGCAACGCACAGAATACAAAGTAGTTATGTAGGGGATCGACCGATTACGAGAAACACTAAAGTTTTACGCCCGAAGTGCCGATTAGCAATTGGCGTTAAATGAGCTACGAGGCAAGTTTATGAGAATTGGACTGAACACACCGGTTCCGGAGGGCGTTTCCAGCGAACGAACGTCGGACTCCGCAGCTTCCCCAAATGCAAAGTCCGTCGTGCCGGCACAGAGCGATGCTTTCTCGAGCGACACGGTCAGCTTGAGTGAACTTGCAAGCCGCGCTTTGCAGTCGCCCGAAATCCGCCAAGACAAGGTAGATAGCCTGCGGCAGCAGATCGAGAGCGGACAGTATCAAGTTGATGCGAGGGCAATCGCCGACGCGATTGTGAATCAGGAGCGGTAAACGGCCGCAGGAACCGGATAGAGAAGAATCATGTCCCAAGTGAACGAGAAAGAACTGCGTGAGAAGCATCTCGTTCAGGTGCGCACATTGTGTCAGCAGATTTCCTCGGCGATTTCTGCCATTGAACGCAGCGATCTTGGCCAGCTGAGGGCCAGTGTGGCTGCACAGGAGACGCTTTGCCAGGAGATCAACAGCTCGGACTGGGAGTATCCGGCTCTGAGCTCAAGCAAGCTGCCAACCTCGGAACAATCAACCCTGATTGAAGAAATCCGAGCCTTGGCACAACTTAATCGCCTTTATGGAGCGGTTTTGAGGCGTTCACAAAGATCCTGCAGCTTGATCGCTAACCTGTACCACAACTTCGGGCGGATATACGGCAAAGACCGCTCCCCGGTGGAACATCACACTTGGTCTTGCGAAGGATGACTCCATGCCTGGCTTGACAGGAATCATGTACATGGCGCAGCAGTCACTCGACGCCACCCAGGGTGCGCTGGACGTCACCACCAACAACATCTCAAACGCCAGCACGCCGGGATACTCTCGCGAGCAAGCCATTCTTTCGGAAGCGACGCCTACAGAAGAAGGCAATCTCACCTACGGCAATGGTGTAGTGCTTGAACAGGTGCAGAGCATCCGCGATCAGATGCTGGAGTTGAGGATTTCAGAAGAAACACAGCAACAGAGCAGCGCCCAGGCGCAGTACAACGCGTTGCAACAGGTACAAGCGCTGTTTTCCGATCCTACCCAGGGCCTCGGTGCCGACCTGACATCTTTCTTCAACAGCATAAATCAGCTTTCCACTGATCCGACCAGTGTTCCGCAGCGCCAGGCAGTCCTCACAGCGGCGCAAAACCTAGCGAGTGATTTTCATCAGACGGAGAGCAATCTCGACACGATCCAATCCGGCCTGAACCAATCGGTTGGACAGCAGGTTTCTCAAATCAATTCCCTGACACAGCAGATTGCGCAGCTCAACGGGCAAGTCGGAGAGATGCAAAAGTTGGGCCAGGATCCCGGAGTCTTGCTGGATCAAGAAAACCAGCTTATCGATCAACTGTCGCAGTTAACTGATGTCAACGTCATCCAGACTGAGCAAGGGTTCGCTATCACGACTGCGGGCGGTGCAGCTCTGGTCACCGGAAACCAGAACTTTGCTCTGCAAACTTCGGCGGTCAACGGCATGACTCATGTTCTGTCCCAGGGACAGGACATTACCGGCAACTTTCAGGGTGGTGAACTGGGCGGCACATTGCAGGTACGCGATCAGGTCATCCCCGGCCTCCTCAATACGATCGACACCTTTGCGAACCAATTTGCTACTGCCATGAACAATGCGCAGGGGCAAGGTTTCGATCTGAACGGCAATGCTGGTCAGCCACTGTTTTCGTTCACAGCGGGTCCCGGCGCTGCATCCAGTCTTAGCGTCGCGATTAGCGACCCCAATCTGATTGCTGCCAGTTCCGATGGCACGCCAGGTAGCAACGGCAACATCGCAAACCTGATGGCGGTCCAGACCCAAGCGCTTCCCGCGGGCGCCGATCCGACCGATACCTACGCCAATCTTGTGTCACTGACCGGCAATCTTACTTCGCAAGCGCAGTCCGAAGTGAACGCCAGCACCGTCAGCCTGAATCAGCTTAATGATCAGCTTGGTTCCATTTCTGGCGTTTCCATCGACGAGGAAACCACGAATTTACTGAGCTACCAGCGCGCGTACGAGGCGGCGGCCCGGATCGTGACCACCGTTGACGAACTGACGCAGAGCGTTCTGCAGATGGGAGCATCGGCGCCGACGGCGCCGTGAGAACATGCGAGTTAATCCCAACATTGCGCCTGACCTGCTTAACAATCTCAACCAGATTGAGCTTCAGCAACAGCAGGCCGAGATACAGCTATCCACCGGCAGACGGGTCAACATGCCTTCCGACGATCCCGCCGCGGCTGCCGCCGACGTCGAGAATCAAGCTGAACAAAGCATCACGGACCAATATTTGCAGAACACCAGCAGCCTGGAAGGTCTGCTGCAAACCGCAGACTCGACGCTTAGCTCCGTGGTGACGTCACTCAACCAGGCAGTTTCACTTGGCACGGAAGGCGCCAACGGGGATTTATCAGCATCCGATCGGCAGACGATTACGCAACAGGTGCAAGGCATCCAGCAAAGCGTCTTGCAACTCGCCAATGTCTCCTATCAGGGAAGTTACATCTTTTCCGGCACCAAGAGCACGACGCCTCCTTTCGCCCTCGATCCCACGCAGGCCGACGGGGTCGTCTATAACGGAAACACTGCAACTAACAATGTACAGATCGCCGACGGCCGCAGCATCCAGATCAATCTTCCCGGAAGCCAGGTCTTCCAGGGTGCAGGCGGAGACATATTCGGCGCTCTTCAGCAGCTAGTCACCGCGCTACAGAGTGGCAACACAACCAATATCGGGGCTGCGACCACGCAGGTCAGTACGGCGCTAAATTATTTGTCCGATCAGCGTGTCTTCTATGGAAACGCTGTCGACCAGCTCAATTCGAACCAGTCCTTCCTGCAACAGGAGCAAGTGAACCTGCAGAGCGAGGACAATACTCTGGTAGGCGCCAACATGGCGCAGGTTTCCACCAATCTTGCGCAGACCCAAACTGCTCAGAGCGCCGCGCTGGCCGCGCTCGCCAGAGTCATCCCCCAGAGCCTGCTGGATTACCTGAAGTAAGAAGGCGCTGTCCCGCGCGTTGCCGGTCCCTTGCGACCTGCATTTGTAGCGGCTCGCACCGACTTTGCGGCGCCTTGGCGAAGTTCTGCGTATCAGAGAGAAAGTGGTCACCGAACGGGGATTTCGACTGTAATAGAGATTTATCATTCTGAAGCAATAGTAAAGCTCATTGACTTGCACTATCGGCAGACCTAAGATTTCAGCCTCGTGTCCTGCGCGGTCGCTGACCTACGGGAAGCGAACCATGACTCCGGATAACCAGCTTCGCGAAGCACCTAAATTGATGGCGAGTGCCTCGACCTAGCGTTAGCTGGATAGGCAGGGGCTCCTGCTCTTCGGTCAAAAATGCTCAGATGTGTCCAATTGTTGGCTTTTGTGGGTCTTCTCGTGCTTCCGGCGGCGGTACTTGCGCAAACGGACGAAATCCAGGTCTACGATGCCGAGATTGCAGATGAAGGCATTTTCAATGTGATGATTCATACCAACTTCACTCCGATTGGTCGGAAAATCCCAGTATTCCCGGATGCCATAATCGCCAATCGTTCAGTTAACGGGGCCGCCGAATGGGCTTACGGAGTGAAGCCCTGGTTCGAGCAGGGCCTTTACCTGCCGGTGTACAGTCTCAATTCGACCAATCACGGTATAAGCATTAACGGCTTCAAGATCCGTGAACTACTAGTGCGTCCTCATGCTCACGACCACAGATTCTTTTACGGATTGAACTTTGAGTTCAGCGTTAGTGCCTTGTACTGGGAGTCGAAACGTATCTCGTCGGAATTTCGGCCGATAATCGGCGTGCATCTTGGCCATTGGGATCTCATCTACAACCCAATCATGGACACCGATTACGTCGGTGGGCTTAAGGGTCTCCAATTTAATCCGGCTGGTCGCATTGCCTACAATCTGAGCGAGAAATGGATCGTCGCAGCAGAGGAATACGACGGCTTTGGCGTGCTGCGCAACGTCCTTCCTCCCAGTCAGCAGTTTCATGAAAGCTGGGCGGTCGTGGATCGTAATGGCGGATTCCTGAATATTGAGACCGGAGTTGGCGTCGGCTGGAGCGGCGGTGCGGATAGACTAACCCTAAAACTCATGTTGTCACGCGACCTGAACTCCCACTCGCGATAAAAAGGGCAAGATCGGATTTCAGTGAAGCTGGCATAGATTTATTCGACCGCCCGCAAAAAGCCAATAATCCCCTGGCAGCTAAGCCAATGCCACGCAGCATCGTATTCGGAAGCCTTCGCTGGCGCCAATCCACCTGCAGCGTGACCTAAAACGCTGACCCAATCAGATTTCAAACCGATTTACGCCGTCCAATTGGTGGTTGTGGCTCGCTCGTGAGTTGGGACAGCTTGTGCAGCCGACCCTTCCGTCGCGAGTGGTGAGCTTTGTGCCGCGGATGGGGAGAGCCTATTGCTCTGTTGCCAGGCTTGACGCACGTCTAGCAGAAGTTCGATCTGGCGCCGCACAATGTCCGAACTGATCTTGATGTGCGCCTCCAGCAGCTTGGAACGAATCAAAGCGTAGAAGCGCGCGAAATTCTTGGCTGCTTCACCGCCATTCTTCGTGTCCAGAGAGCCCTCAAGTTGTTGCAGGATCAGAAAGGCGTGTTTCAACTCGGAAGAGCGCTTTTCCACGTCGTGCGCGGCGACCGCTGCAATTACGCGCTCCAGATCGCCAATGAGCATGTCGAAGAGAATAACAACCAGCCCTGACGGACTGGCGTTTTGTACTGCGGCCCGCAAATACGTCTTTTCTCTCTCCGTGAGACTCATCAGCTTTTCGTGGTCGGCGGATATCCGAGTTCAGCGTTGATTTGCGCTTCCTCTTCCGGCAACTGCTGCAGCAGGATGTCCGCTTGGTTGTACTCATTGGTCAGCAGCGTTTGCTGATTGTTCAAATAGGTCTGGAAGTTGTTGATCTGGTCCTGCAGATCCTTGTTCTCGTTGCTGATGCTCTGTAGATCAACCGTGAACGCACCACTCACTGGATCCGTCAACGCGCTTACCTGCGTGTTCAGGGAGTTGCCAAAGCCGTTTGAGGACGTGCCCTGTAAGAAACTCTGCACCCCACCAAAGTTATTCTGGATGGCATTGTCGAGCGTCGAGCTATCTAACGTCAGCGTTCCATCGTTATTCATCGTAATGCCGAGGTCGGCGAGTGAACGGATGGAGCCACTCGCGGCGGTATAACTGCCGGAGCCCAACAGAATGCTCTGCAGCATGCGCAGCGCACTGTCGCCGCCAAGCGGGCCTTCCTGGTTATTGGACCCGACGGTGTACTGCGTATTCACATCGCCGATGACTTTGTTGTAGGCGCTGACGAAACTGCTGATTGCCTGAGAAGCCGCGCTGTTGTCGGGGGCGATCGAAACATCGACTTCGGTGCCGGGGGCGGCGCTCTGCAAGTTAAACGTGACTCCAGTTACCGCTCCGCTAACGCTGTTCGATGCGCTGTCGATGGGAATGCCATCAATCGTCAGAGAGGCGTCCTGACCCGCCACCGCTTGCGTAAAGGTTAAGCCGCTGGCATTGCTGATCGTGAAATTGGCTGCAGTTCCGGAGGTGTTGCTCACGATTGCCAGGCGCGAACCGGATGCGTCATTCACAACGTTGGCACTCACTCCGAGATTCAGGCCGTTGATGGAGGTGGCGAGCTGATTCAGCGTGTCGACACCGCCGCCGATGTTGATGACCGTGGGCTGTCCTGAGCCAACCTGCAAGGTGAAACTGCCGGCCGCGAGTTGAGTGTCACCGCTGGCTACGGAATTGGAGTACCAGGAAGCCGTGGACGCGAGGTTATTGACCACCACCACGTGATTGCCAGCCGTTGTGCCCGCAAGCGCAGACGCGCTTACGACATTCGTGTTCGAGGAAGTGGTCGTCATCGAAGTCAGCGCCCCGGCGGGATCACCCAGAGCATTCAGGCTATCCGTTAAAGTTGTGATGTCGCCTTCGATTGACTGAATAGCGCTGGTCTGAGTCTGCAGAGTCGCTTGTTGCTGCTCCCATTGCTGCATGGGAACCGAGTCAGCGGCGATCGCCTGGGCAACCGCGCTCTGCACGTCAATACCAGAGGAGGAGGAGCCAAGCGCCGACAGCAAGGAACTTAGGTTGATCGATGAAGAACCCATATTGGTGATCTAGATCGTTTTCCTGCGTACAAAAACTTCAAAAACCAGCTGGTGGGACTCGCTTCCGAGTCCCACCAACCAGGGTGGAGTTATTGGAGCAACTTCAACACGTTCTGCTGCATCGAGTTCGACTGCTGTAACGCAGCGATACCCGTTTGCTGCAGGATGCTGTACTTCGACAGATCGGCAGTTTCTTTTCCGATGTCCGCATCCATGATCCCGCTCTCAGCACCAGTGAGATTCGTTATCTGAGCGTTCATAACGTTGCTCGCATCGCTAAGCTGGTTGGAACTCGCACCCAGCTTACCGCGCCAGTCAGCGACCGCCGCAATAGCCGCGTTCAGATCGCCCAACGCTGTAGCAGCAGTTGCCGCGCTGGTCAGGTCGGTTCCGCTCAGAGTCAGGGCCGCTGTGGTCAGGGTTTGCATATTAACGACAACAGAAGCGTTGCCGTTGGTGCTGGAATCGCTCATGTACACCGTCAATGAGCCACCAGTCAAGATCTGCTGGCCGTTGTAGGTGGTCGCGGTTCCGATGTTGCCAATTTCCGTCAGGATCGACTGATACTCCGCATCGAGAGCTGCGTCCTGGCTGGTGGATACTGTGCCGCTGGCGGCTTCCGTCGCCAGTGTGATAGCGCGGTTCAACATGCTGGTAACCTGCGACAGGGCACCATCAGCGACCTGCAGCATGCCCACTCCGTCAGTTGCGTTCATCACGGACTGGCTAAGAGCGGTAATGTTTGCTTCCAAACCGTTGGCAATCGCAAGACCGGCAGCATCATCTGCTCCGGAGTTGATTCGCTGCCCTGTAGAAAGAGCCTGCAGGGTTTTGTCCAAAGACGATTTCGTCGTGGTCAACGAATCTTGCGCTTCCAGGGACGAAATGTTGTTCAGGATGCTAAGTGACATGGTGAATCTCCTCAGTTATGCCACCTGCCCGGAAGCGCACGGCTTTTGCCGGAATCGCCTTTTCGTGCAGGGGGTTTGATTTTGACGGGGGAAATGATCGGCATCTTGCAGGTCCCTCCGTCAGTCACATTAGTAATCCTGGCTGTGTTACGACGAAACTCGATCCGCAATGGGAAGTCGGACAACTCGCTTTCTGAGTGTTTGCCTGCTAAATTCACGAAGTTACCGCCCGCGTTCTCATCATCCTCTAATGCAATTCCCTTCTCTGGCCTCACACTGAAGACAACTGAGTATCCTGTGACCGGCCCTCGCCATCAGCGGTATGCCGCGATGCATAATTTCCTGCCTCCGTCGCCGCCCGCTGCAATTCGGCCGAGTCCGGGAATCTTTGCAATCCTCGGGACAGGATCTCCTGCGCCAAGTCCCACTGTTTGAGCTGCGCTCGTATGCTTGCCGCGCGCAGAAACGTCCTGGGATTGGGAACTAACGTGGCAAGCTTTTCTGCGGCTTCGGCAGCCTCCGGAAGCCTGCCCGCGATAATGCATGCCTTTAATAGCCGGTCGTACATGACGTGGTGATCTCTGGCCATCCGTGCTGCTCGCCGCAATTTTGCGAGTCCGCTATTCACTTGTCCCAAGTGAACTTCTGTGTAACCCAATTTGCTCTCTAGCATGGCGTTCTCTGGTGTCAATTTCATTGCCCGGCGGTATGCCATTCGCGCTTCTTTGAAGCGACGCAGGCTGAGCATCGCATCCGCTTTCAACTCTTCCCGCAGTGCGCCGCCGACATCTTTTCGCCGGTCATGTTCTATGGCGGCTAAAGCTTCCTCGCAACGCCCCTGATTGAGGTAGACCATCCCTTTGAAAAGCCAGGCTTCGGGAAACTCCGGCTGCAAGGTTAGCGCCTTCTCGAAACACCGCATCGCTTCATCGGGATTATTGAAGCACTCGAATTCGTGAAGCCCAAGCTGGGTCCATCCCTGGTGATCGCGAGGATGCTCTTCGAGTTTCGTGCGAAGCAAATCGCGGTAGAAGACGTGCTTTCGCGCACGTGCTTCCATATCAACCATCTGACCAAAATGATGAATGCAAAAGCGCGCGACCCGCAGTTCGAGTCCCGTAGCAAGGATCTGGTTCTCGACCAGTTCGTGCAATCGCCCGGCAAAGTAGACCCTTGGGTCGCGTCGGAAAAGCCGGCAATTTTCATGAACTACGTAGGAGGGCGCATCCTTGGCCCGCTCGTTCCGGTGATCATTTGCCACGCCAACCCGGTCCCAACCGCGGGTGAAGTTGTTAGGCATGTAATTGCGTATCGGGACCAAATAGCCGCCCACGTGCGGCACACTCAGAAGATCAGGAAGCATTTTCTTCGCGTCGCGATCTAGTTCTTCATCCGCGTCGAGCACGACTACCCAGTCCGTGGTCATTGGCGCGAGGGCCGCATTGCGCGCATTGGCAAAATGATTTTCCCAGGGAATGGAAATGACGGTAGCACCGAACTCTCGAGCGATGTCGCAACTGGCGTCAGTCGATCCGGTATCGGCGATGACGGTCTGGCTGACGATACCGCGCACACTCTCAAGGCAGGGACGCAGCGTCTCGGCGCCGTTCTTCACGATCATTGAGAGTCCTACCGTCGGCATCACAGTTCTCACAGCGATAGTTAATCGGCGTGGGCGCCCACTGGGGTCGCGCTTAGGCCTCGATCAGCAACCGCAGACTTGCGCCAAAATACGCCAATCCCATCAATGTTCTGGATAGGATCTTCAATCCTCCGTCGGCTGCGGAATTCCATAATCGCCTGTTGGCAAGCTGGAACTGCACCAAAGTCATCGACGATGACAAATCCTCCAGAAGAAACTTTGTCGTAGAGATTCTGCAATCCGTCCATGGTCGATTCGTACATATCGCCATCAAGCCGTAGGACGGCCAGGCGCTCGATAGGAGCCTTGGGTAGAGTCTCCGAGAACCACCCCTGCAGGAAAACCACCTGATCGTCGAGCAAGTCGTATTTGGCGAAGTTAGACTTTACTTCATTGAGGGAGATGGCCAATTCCGCATATAAATGGTGCTGGTCGCCGGCATCGGCTGAATATTTTGGATTCGGGCGGGGAAGGCCGCAAAACGAATCCGCGACCCAGACTCGGCGATCGGTAACCTGGTAAGCCTTGAAGACGGCGCGCGCCATGATACACGCGCCACCCCTCCACACTCCCGTCTCAATGAAATCGCCGGCGATATTGCTGGCAATCACGAATTCGATGATGTCTCGCAGATTCGACATGCGGAGGTTGCCAATCATGCTGTGGGCTCTGGAGGGCCAGTCCCGTCCCAGATCCCTTAGCTGCCCGTCAAAAACCTGGGGTGACCAGAATCCCTGATTCGGGTCCTCATAGATGGTGTTGATGATGCACCTCTGCACCATGTCTAAATACAGTCTTCGCAGTTCGGTCAGCTCTTGCATGAGAGTTTTCTCTGCACTCCCGTCTCGGAAGCCATCAGTTGTGCCTGTTGAGTTTGAGACTTGGGCACCACTAACGTCGAAAGGCTTTTTGCCTGCGCGACGACGATTTCTGCCGCAGATGCCGTGGCCACGGCAGCCCGGCGGTTTGGACGCTTCAGGTAAGCCAGCACCAATTGCTTTTCTGCTTCGGTCAACAAGCGCTTGCGCAGCACCACGCGCAGGTAATCGACCGCTCTCGGGTGCCGAACGAGGTCTTCATTCTTCATTTGCTGTTGCTTCAAAGCCTGGCCAATCGGGCTCAGCCCCAGCTCAAATTGAACCAGGTCGAAACGGGCTTCCGTCCACCCCATGTACCAGAACCAGTCGGTGTAATAGAGCCAGCTGCGTTCGTTGAACGCCCGCACGTGAGTCGGGTCTTGCCACGCTCCCCAGGAAAGATCGTAGGGCACGCTGATGCGAAACAGACCGCCAACCCGCAGCAGGTTCAGGCACGACGTCATCGCCGTAGTCAGCTGCGGGATGTGCTCCAGGGAATCATTGGCGACAATTTCATCGAAAAAATTATTCTCCATCGTGACGCTTCCAAAGCGGGGACTTTCGAGAGGCCTGCCGATCGGCAAAGGCTGATTGAAATCCAGAACCGCATCTGGCTCCCAATAGGTATCGCAATCGACATTGAAATACTCCGCACGCCAGTCCTTCCCACTCCCCAGGTTGAGTTTTCGGGGCAGAGATGGAGTGTTCGTTTGAATGACGGTCCTCGTTTCCATTTGCTGTATCGCCTTTCTCAGAATCTCCGGCTCGCGTTGCTGAGAAAACCAGTTCAGCGCGCGCTTTTCCAACTCTCGTCGATGTTCCTCATTCTTGAGGAGTGCCAGGCAGCCTTCGACAAGCGAATCGTAAGGCAGACTCAGGACTGGCCCGTTCAGTCTGGTGTCGACGGGAACGTCCGCAGAGCATTCAGTCACCACTGCCTTGGAGTTCGCCAGCAGATAGGCGACCCGAACCATCTCAAAAACCTTGGCCTCGTAGAAGTGGACATTGAGCACAATTCTTGAGCGAGCGATCAGCTCATCACGATCTTTGCCGTAAACGCCAAAGACTGCGTGTACCTTCACCCCCGCCTTCTCTAGGGCGGCCAGGATGCGGCTTCGGCGATCATTGAGCGAACCATAAAACAGAACATCTATGTCCGGCTCAGTTGTGGATTGAATTCTGCTCAATTCCGGGACATATCCCAGCGGCACGTGGACAGGCATAGAGCTGCAGGCCAGCGTCTTCCATTTCTCGATGTTTTGTAGGCTGTAGTCCCATATCTGCCGCTTGCAAGCCAGTTGGTAATAGCTTTTCGGCAGGTTCGGCCCACCCAGTTGCTCGAGGTTGTAGATGATCGAGCCGGGCGGGACCATCGACGCCTGTTCCAGCAACAGCAAGTGGGCTCCCAGGAAAATGTTGGTGGCCGCAGCCTCGGCGACATTGTCCTGAATTCGCACACCGTGGCCGAGCGCCTGCAATCCAAACTGCACGGTCTCTGCAACTTCACGAAAGGCTTCCGTGTGCGGGAATCCCTCGGGCCGGACCAGGATGATTTGAAATCGTCGCATTGCCTCTTCCTTGAGTGAGCCCACTCAGATGGCACGCGTATCGAGGCACAACAGTGCCCTTGTGCCTAAGGCCTAAGCGAATGCAATCCCATGGCCTCATCTGGGTCTAATAAATAAGGAGAGCGTCGACCGCGAAGCCCCGGTTTGTGTCGCCCTGCCTCCGTATCTCGTGGCCAGGTAACCTCTGTCGATTACCTCTGTGCACGTTTCTGCGAACGTCTCTTGCAGACATTGCCTGCCCAGTGCCGATTAATTGACCCGGCACTGAATGCGACTTCACTGCCCTATGGTGGAAGGCCGATGATCAACCTCACGCGACTCAACCACCAGACTCTGGTCGTCAACTGCGATCTCATTAAGTTCATTGAGAACGCCCCGGACACCGTTCTGACCCTGACGAACGGCGAGAAGATCGTGGTACGCGAGAACGTGGAAGAGGTGGTACGGCGAGTGATCGCCTTCCGCCGCTCTCTATTGGAGGGCTTGCCCAACTTCGGTGTGGACCCGCACACCACTTCTGCAACCTCGAAACATCCATCCGAGAACCATCCGATCGAACATGGGAGATTCTCCCGTGGATAAAAGCACGTTTGCAGGAATATTCGTCGCCATTGGAGGCATTTTGGCCGGCCTTCTCATTGAAGGCGGCAAAATCGCCCAGGTGCTTCAGCCGACTGCGGCGATGATCGTCTTCGGTGGGACCATTGGCGCGGTCATGGTTCAGTTTCCCCTGCCTGTCGTACTACAGGCGTTCAAGAAACTGGCGCATGTGTTTCTTGACAAAGGCCAAGACCCGGGCAAATTGGTGCAAGACCTGGTTGCTTTTGCCAATCAAGCACGGAAGAACGGAATCGTTTCGCTAGACTCCGAACTTGAGAACATTAAGGATCCATTCCTTAAGAAAACTCTGATGCTCGCTGTAGACGGCACTGACCCTGAAGAACTACGAAAAATGATGGAGCTTGAACTGGATAATCAGGCGGAGCATGCCGAGAAAATTGCGCAGGTTTTCGAATCTGCTGGCGGCTTCGCTCCCACCATCGGCATTATTGGGGCCGTGCTAGGCCTGATCCAGGTGATGCAGCACCTGCAGAACATCGACGAGGTCGGAAAGGGTATCGCTGTAGCCTTCGTCGCCACCATTTATGGCGTCGGGTCCGCAAACCTTCTGTTCCTTCCCTCATCCGGCAAGCTGAAAATCAAAAGCCGCCAGGAACACGTCTGGCGGGAAATGATGCTCGAAGGCGTGATATCCATCCTGGAAGGCATGAACCCACGTATGCTCGAGACCAAACTCGTCGGCTACATGCATGATCACCCGGTACAGGAGGCGCAGAAAGCATGAGCCGCCGGAAGAAAAAGCACGATCACGTGAACCACGAGCGTTGGCTGGTCTCTTACGCCGACTTCATCACGCTCCTGTTTGCATTTTTCGTGGTTATGTATTCCTCGGCGCAGGTCGATAACAAGAAAGTCGCCCAAGTGTCGGCGGCCATTGAGGGCGCGTTTCAGGAGCTGGGCGTGTTCACTGGAAACGGTTCGGGCGGCGGCACACGACAAGCGTCAGGGTCGCCCGCAATCCAGCCTGCCCCGCAACAACGACCCCAGTTGGAGCTTCTGGCAGACCGCATGGGGAATGCCGGGGTCGGGGGAAGCGGACCGGACGTGAACAAGCTTCGCCACGATCTGGAAGAAGCCCTGGGTGAAGAGATCAAGAAACACGAGATCCAGATGCGAGTTACGCCAGAGGGTCTGGTCGTCAGTCTGAGTGAAGTAGGGTTCTTTGCCAGCGGCGATGCCAGTCTTCTGCCCGGCGGGCAGGCAACGCTGACCAGAATCGCGGGAGTTTTGAACGAAAAGGGCTTTCAAGTTAGGGTTGAGGGCCACACGGACAATCAGCCGATCCACACCAACCGGTTCAGGTCCAATTGGGAGCTGTCAACCGCGCGGGCTACCGAAGTCGTTTCATTACTGATCGAAAAGCACAGCTTCGATCCCCATCAAATCTCCGCCGCCGGATATTCTGAGTATCGTCCCATCGCCAGCAACGACACAGAGGAGGGGCGAAAAGCCAACCGCAGGGTTGACCTTATAGTGGTGGCGCACACGGATTACAGTCGGACGCGACCCGCGGATCTTCGGGCTGGCCAATAGGGTCTCGTCGTTACCCGCACAGAAATATCCCAAGTACCTGTAACACAATCACTTCTCTAAAGTTTGCAGCGATTTTTGCCGATTAGGGGAAACCCCTTACTGGGTGAACGACTATGTTTGCCATTGTTGGGATCGTAGTGGTCTTCGGCGCGATCGTGGGTGGGTATTGCATGGAGCACGGCAACCTGCGAGTGCTCATCCAGCCAGCCGAGTTGATCATCATTGGCGGCGCGGGCATCGGTACGGTTCTGATTGCCAATCCCCTCCACATTCTCAAGCAGATTGCCGCTGGCGTGGTTGGAGTCTTCAAGGGGCCGAAGGTCACCAAACAGAGATATCTCGATTCACTCAAGATGATGTATGAGCTTCTCAACAAAGCCCGCAAGGAAGGCCTCATGGCTCTCGAAAATGATGTGGAAGAGCCAGCTAAAAGCCCGATACTTTCCAAATACCGAAGCTTTATCAGCGATCACCATGTAGTTGCTTTCCTGTGTGACACGATGCGGATGGCGATCACAGGGACTGAAGCATTCGAACTGGATCAACTCCTCGAACTCGATATGGAGGTGCATCATCACGACTCCAGCTTGCCCGTGACGGCGCTCAGCAGCATGGCGGATTCGCTGCCCGGCCTGGGCATCGTCGCTGCGGTTCTGGGCGTGGTGATCACGATGGGGGCTTTAGGCGGTCCTCCCGAAGAAATAGGACACAAAGTCGGCGCAGCGCTGGTCGGAACGTTTTTGGGCATTTTGCTGTGTTACGGCTTGGTCGGGCCGCTGGCGGCAAATATGGCCAAAACCTCCGAGGAAGAGCGTGCCTATCTTCATGTTCTTCGGGTTGTGATGATTTCCTTCCTCAAGGGTGCGGCGCCAATCATGGCAGTCGAATTTGGCCGTCGCGCAATCCCCGGCCATCTACGCCCCGCCTTCACAGAAGTTGAAAAGACCTGCCGCGGTGGTGGCCAGCAGCAGGAAGCGCCAGCAGCCGCCGCTGCTTCCGCCTGAGGAGAAGCGCTGCCATGGCTCAAGCACGGCCCATCATCATCGTGAAGAAAAAGACCGGTCACGGCGGCCACCACGGGGGGGCTTGGAAGGTGGCCTATGCGGACTTCGTCACTGCCATGATGGCGCTCTTCATCGTGCTCTGGCTGATGAATAGCAGCAAGCAGATACAGGAGGCAGTGGGCGGTTATTTCAAAGATCCTTCAGGAAATTCCAAGATGGTCGGAACCGACAAGCGCGGCTCCGGAGACAACTTCAGTTTGACCAAAGAAGACATGTCGAGGCTAAAAGAACAGCTGCAGAAGGCCGTGCGGCGCCTGAACGACTTCGAAAAGCTTAAGAACCAGATCCAGATGACCGTCACCGCGGAAGGACTACGCATCGAACTTCTGGAAACCGCCTCGGGAACATTCTTCGAGAGTGGCAGTTCAAAACCAAACGCCGACGGAACTGAGATGCTGGTTTTGCTTGCCTCGGAACTGGGCCAGCTTCCCAACAAGCTTTCTGTCGAGGGACATACCGATTCCAAGCCTTATACCGGAAAGGGTGACTACGGAAACTGGGAGCTCTCCACGGATCGTGCCAACGCAGCCCGCCGTCTCATGCAGCAGAACGGCATTCGCGCAGACCAGGTTTCACAAGTTAGAGGGTTTGCGGATGAAAGACTACGCACACCCGACAATCCCTTCGACCCTTCCAATCGCAGAATCTCGGTGATTGTTCAATATCTGGATGTCACTACCGAGCTACCGTTGGACAACTCAGAGCCACAAGTGAGTCCGACCGCGTCAAGCCCGGAGCTAAAGCCTTCAGCGAAGAACTGATCTGGCTTTGTGGACTGGCAGCAGAAGGGACCTCGTCCTGTCGAAAGCTTGTACAGCGACTTCCTGGCTCAAGAAAATTAGCGTGACATTAGACGAATGATTGTCTTTCACCGATGTCTTCCCAAACTTCTGACCGCAGCTCTCCACGATTCTCAAACAGACATGTCGACTTTCAGCGAAACTAATTCATATGAAGCCCCTCGTAGAACTTCCATTCCATTCGCACGTGATCTCGATGTGTTCAAATCAATGACACCTGTTCGAATCGAGAACAGTTCATTTTTTCAGTTTTTCCACAAAACCAATCGAGAATTAAGGAAATTCAGGGAAAATCATTAAGTTCGAATTAAGGCTCTCTAATTGCAACGGACAAATTCCTCCAGGAGAACCTGCCTGGATATTCCTCCCCCAAGCCGTACAAGCCGGTCTGGATCGGTGAACTTTTGGTGCCGCAGACCGGTGGCGCTCTCAGACATTGCGAGTGCATTGCTGTCAACAGAACGAAAGTGGTGAACGAGGGAACATGGAGCTCGAGAACGCAAACACCGCAAACCAGGAATTGGCTCGGCGTTCGAATCAATCCCGCGTACTTGTCGCTGAAGACGATATTCCACTAGCACGCTTCCTGCAGCGCGGATTCCAGGACAACGAATATGACGTGGACCTGGTTCATGACGGGGAAGCCGCAGTCGATGCTCTCTTTCAGGGCGAATACGACTTGCTGGTAACCGATTTGAATCTCCCCAGACTCGATGGGGTGTCGTTGCTCAAGCGCATTCGTGCTACCACGTCGCGGTTGCCAATCCTTGTGCTGACCGCCCGTGGCGCTGTCGAAGATCGGATTACAAGCCTGGATTCCGGCGCTGATGATTACGTTGTAAAACCATTTTCTTTCCAGGAGCTAATGGCCAGGACTCGGGCGCTCTTGCGGCGCCATAACAGCACCTCAGTCGGACAGATTCAGGTCGGGGATCTGATGCTGAACCGCGATGAGTTCCGCGTCGAGAGGGCGGGCAAGGCGATAGACTTGACCGCCAAAGAGTTCGCTCTCCTTGAGTACCTCATGGTCAACGCCCGCCGTCCCCTGACCCGGGCCATGATTATGGAGAATGTCTGGAAAACCTCCTACGACGGCAGCACAAATCTAGTCGATGTGTATATGAAATATGTTCGCGACAAAGTGGATGCAGATTTCTCGCCCAAGTTGCTACGAACCATTCGTGGTGTTGGATATCTCTTGAGCGACAGACAGTAAGGATGGGTAATGTTTATTGACGAGCAAGGGCATGAGATACAGATCAATCCCCGTACAGCAGTAGAAATGTCACGGGAACTGCACAAGACGGCTCAGCCGCTCACGGTCTTGCACGGTGTGCTCGAATTGGCCCTGTCGAAGGCCGATACAGTCGAGGATTACCGAAAATGCTGTGAGCGAGCCATTGCAGAACTGCGTCGCGTTGCTGACTGTTTCGACGAAGTCCGCAAGCTTCTACGATCAGGCCAGCGAGCGAGTACCGAATTAAACGGTCAAGCACGTCAATGAAGGTGGTGCCGGCAACGAGTCACGTGGGGCAAATTGAAGAAGTGAGAACGAACTGAGTCATGGATACTGGAATAGCGTCGCAGAAATTGGCAGCGGATCACTTGCCTTCGGTACCCCCCGTCGGTCTTTTGCTGATCAGCCGCAATCAGGACTTGCGCCGGGACCTCAGCTTGAGGCTTAAATCCGATCGGTGGAGCATATATGAGGCCACCAGCGGGGCTGAAGCCCTGGAGAAGATCTCTGTCGAGGACCTTTCTCTGATACTGCTTGATCCTGGATTGCCCGACCTCACCGTAGATGAGTTCAAACAGATCATCCGGTCGCAATATCCTGCCATCACGGTGATTCCGATCAACCCCCACACGGGCCAGCCACTGGCAGCGACTCCATCTCCTAATTCCTTGCCATTCGAGATCATGAAGCGGATCGGTCAGGGTGCTTCGCTGCCGATCGCAGCATCTGCGGCCTACGACTCTGAGGACGACTCGACGCGCCGAACCTCTCTGCCAAAATTTGTAGGCCGCTCGCTCTCCGTGCAACGCATGTCCTCTATCGTGAGGTTAGTAGCACCGCGTGACACTACCGTGCTGATCACGGGTGAAAGCGGAACTGGCAAGGACGTCGTCGCTCAAGCGGTCCACCAGCTCAGCCAACGGCGTCTGAAGCCCTTTGTCGTAATTAACTGCGCTGCCATTCCCGAACCGCTGCTTGAGGCGGAGCTCTTCGGATTTGTTAAGGGCGCTTTTACCGGCGCTGTGCAGTCCAGGATCGGCAGAATCCATGCCGCGCAAGGGGGAACGCTATTCCTTGATGAAATCGGGGATTTACCTATTGGTTTGCAATCGAAGCTGCTGCGATTTCTTGAGGAGGGCGAAGTACAGCGGCTCGGCAGCACGGAAGTATTCCGCGTGGATGTCCGCGTTATTGCGGCTACGAACGCAAATCTCCGTCGCCTGGTGCAGGAACATAATTTCCGCGAGGATCTCTTTTACCGGCTCTCGATCTTTCCGATCGAACTCGTGCCTCTGCGCGATAGGCTGGACGATCTGGATCTGCTGACGCAGCATTTTCTATCCATATTTTGCGCTCGCGAGGTCAGCATCAGCCCTGAAGGCAGTGCGCTCTTGCGCCAGCATACCTGGCCGGGGAACGTGCGCGAATTGCGCAATGTCATCGAACGCGCGAGTATCTTGCTGGGCCCTGAACGAACCATCCTGCCGCAACACGTGATCATCTGAGTCGAGTTTGTTTACGCTTCCGGAATCATGTTCTGGCGGAAGGCATCCAGCAGATCTCGCATCTGACTGCGCACTGCCGGCACATCCTCGTATGGGGCTCCATGATCCTTGACAAGACCATGCAGGGTGCGTTCGGTGAGCGCCTGCCATTTGTCCGCATCAATCAGCTCCGCGCACGCTGCGCATGCCGTCCAATCTTGTCGCGCGTGAGCCTCCATAGGTGTGCCTTTCAAGAACACGAAAGGGTGGCATGCATAGGCCTTGGCGAACTTCCCCTCTGTGCAAAAATCGCAACGCTTCGGCGCCACGAAAACAAGAATTGTGCGCGCGGACATGCCCATACTATCGGCACAATCTCGCGGACCAATGGGTTACGCCGGGACGTTACGAAGGAATCGGCTTCTTGGGATGTGATTTTCATCACAGACCCATCCGTAGCCCGACCATACGATCAAATGCGGGTAGCGGTTGCCCTTATGGGTGTAAGCAATTTTTACTGCGGTGGTGTGACTCGTTTTATGCTCTGTTCGGTTTTCGGAACAGACAAACGTCCAAATCCTGCCGTCGGTTCTCGCCCAAACGATAGATATAACCGTATTTACCTTATTTTAGATTGATTTAGAGGGCCTGTTCCATTTTTAGAACACTCCCACGGGACCCATGCTAGGGAACGCACGCTGTGCGACATTCGAAATCGAGGGGGGACCTGGCATTGAACCAGCCAAGGGTTCGGCTGAAGCTATTGGTCGTAAACGACTCGCGGGAGAATTTAGATTTAATTCGTAAAACACTCGCCGATCAACCCGTGCAGATCTTTACCGCGCCAAACGCGGAAGTCGCATTGGAGCGCCTCTTCCAGGTGCGCCCGAGAATCGTGTTGGCAGATCTCGTGATGCCGGGGATGAACGGGCTCGAGTTGCTGGATCGCATTCTGGCAAAAGATCCGGGACTCGACTTTGTCTTGATGACATCGCATTACTCAACTGAATCGGCAATTGAGGCCATTCGGCGGGGAGCTCGCGACTACCTGAAAAAACCACTGGATCCAGAGAAATTGCGTGAATGCGTTCACATTCTGCTCCAGGAAACGGAAACGCGGTCACGTACGTTCCAATTGGATCACGATTTGCTCGGCGCGTACGAGTTTGAAGGAATGATTGGTCGCAGCCCCCTGATGCTGGAAGTTTTTGCGAAGATTCGCCGCATCGGTCCGCACTTCCGTTCGGTATTAGTGAATGGGGCCACGGGTACGGGCAAGGAACTCGTGGCCAAAGCACTTCACCGTCTCAGTACGGTAGCAGCGGCTCCTTTTGCCGTTTGCAACTGCTCAGCGCTGGTGGAGACCCTGCTGGAAAGCCAACTGTTCGGTTATGTGCGCGGTGCTTTTACTGGCGCTGTCCAGGACAAGCAAGGCATATTTGAATATGCCAATGGCGGAACCGTGTTTCTTGACGAAGTTGGAGAACTTCCACCGTCAGCGCAGGCAAAACTCTTGCGAGTCCTCCAAAACAAGGAGGTTCAACGAGTCGGGTCCCCGGTTCTCCGGCACGTCGATGTGCGTGTAATCGCAGCTACTCATCGCGATCTGCCCGCCATGGTCGCCGAAGGCCGTTTCCGCGAAGATCTGTTCTACCGTCTCGCGGGAGTGGAGATCTCTTTGCCCACCTTGACCCAGCGCCAGGAGGACTTGCCTTTGCTTCAGCGGCACTTTCTGGAGAAATACTCCAGCATGTATCAAAAAAAGATCATCGGATTCACTCGCCGCGCCCAGGTTCGCCTGGCCGCTTATTCCTGGCCGGGTAACGTACGCGAACTGGAGAATGTCATCAGCAGCAGCTGTATCATGGGTACCGGAAACGTGATTGATCTGGAGGATTTGCCGGAACGCTTGCGCGCTGTTATGCGCCCGCAAATTTCTGAACTCGACGAGTTCAGCACTCTTGAGGATATGCAGAGACGCTATGTGATGCGGGTTCTTGAGTACGTTCAAGGTAATAAGGCAAAAGCAGCTGCTATTCTCGGTGTGGGCCGCAACACCGTTTATCAGCTCCTGCGCCGCATTCAGCAGTCGAGTGCGTGAGTAGCCCGGATCACACCTCTCCTCCTTCGGAGCGGTGCCCCTAAAAAAGAAGTAAACACATCTAGAAATAGAACTTCGCCGCGCACTGCATCAGTCGAGGAGCGGCAGCACTGATCACCTCTCCGAAGTTGGCACTGCTTATGTTGCCGTTGACCGCTGCGGGCCCATAGAACTGGGCGTGGTTGAAGAAGTTGAATGCCTCCAGGCGCAGCTCCAGGAACTTGGACTCCGAGAACCGCACGTTTTTCTGCACCGCCATATCAAAGTTATAAATTCCCGGCCCATCAAAAAATCGTCGCGGAGAATTGCCGAGTTGACCGAGCGACGGGAGGCTGAAGAGAGCCGTGTTGAACGCGGGAGCTCCGTGACGGGGATTAGTATTGAGGTCAAGAATGCCGGGAGCAACATTAGGAGTATCCACGCCATTGTTATTAATGCCGTTCGGAATTGTTCCCAAAAGTGATGTATCGTTGTTGTTGAATAAGGTTACAGGAAAACCTGTTGCGAAACGGCTCACTCCAGAAACTGCCCAACCTTGCGTCCATTGGTTCTCGCGGTGAAGTAGCTTATTGACGGGCAGCCGCCAGTTGTAGCTCACCACGAAGTTGTGCCGCATGTCGAAGGCGGAGAGCGCCCGGCTTAACTCTGGGTTAATCGGGTTCACGGCTTCCGCCAGGCTCGAAGACTCGTCGAGCGATTTGCTGTACGTATAGCCGGCCATAAATTCGAGAGGGCCTGAATTGTGGCGAAGGTTGATCTGAAGTGCGTTGTAATCTGAATTAGCCATGGTTTTCTGGTAAGTGACTGCCGCGAACTGCGAACTGAACGGCCCTCGCGTCCCGCGAACGACCGCGCCCGAAGATCTGATATAGGTACCGCTTTCACCAAAAGGCCCGCATGTCGGTGTTCCCGGCATGACCTCGTTCGGCTGGCTGAGACTCATACAAAGCGCAGGGTTACCTGGATTGGCTGATGTGAGCACCAATAAATGGTGCGCCTCCGACCCAACGTAACTGACACTCAACAATGTCCCGGGTGTTACTTGTCGCTCGAGTGAAAGTGTGTAGCTTTCCGTGTAGGGCGGTACGTTGCCATGAAAGAAAGACGGCACTCCGGTAATCGGAAGGTACTGCGACCAGTCAACATTTGCATTGGGATTGCGTGTCGAAGCACCCATAGGAGGAAAGTTAAGCGGAAAGCGTTGTCCGACGCTCTGCCCGCTCGCCGCCGTAACGAAAGGAGTGGCAAACAGTGGAGGTGCTACGCTTGAATACGTATACCCGTAAGGGGGATTGGCGCTCATAATCCCCGCAGATAGTCCTTCGAAAGCTGTGTAGTAGAGGCCATAACCGGCGCGGATTGCGCTTGCCCCATTTGCGCCCAGCAATTTCGCTAACATTCCATTCTGTGCGTCCGGCGAGAAGGAAACACCAATACGGGGGGCAACATTGTCATATTTTGTGGGAGCAAGACTTCTCGGAACCCCAGCATCACCCGGAAAGACCAATCCTTGCGGTGCGCCGGGGTACACGCGAGATTGCTCGCCCAGGATCAGGGTTTGAAGTTGATTGTACTTTTCGTACCACGGGGAGATCACGTCCCAACGAAGTCCGTAATCTAGCCTGAGGTTCGATTTCAGCTTCCAAGTGTCTTGTGCAAACACACCGATGTATCTGTTGCGGTTGTAGAACGGCTGAGAGTCTCCCTGGGTGTAGCTGCTGGCAATGCCGAGGAGAAAGTCGGCGAAGTCCACTCCGGTTTCGGTTCCTTGAAACAGGAAAGCTCCATTAAAGACGACATTCGGGTGAGTATTAATCTGATCAAAATGGGACTCGCCGCCAACTCTGAGCGTGTGCTTCCCGATAATTCTGGAGAAATTATCCATCCACTGGAAGGTGTTATTCGCTTGTGTCAACCCTGTGGTGTTCAGACCGAAGGTGAAATCGTTGAACGACACGTTCTCTACACCTTCAATCTTGGGAGCGAGGGGCACGATTCCAGGCGCGCCTTTCGAGTCAACAAAACCTTGAGAAGCTAGACTCGGGCCAACCCCGCCAATTGGCTCGCCAGCGTTGTTGGCAGAACGCATGTAGCTGAAATGAAGTTCGTTGAGCGCTGTCGTTCCAATTGCCTTCGTGGTAGCGAAACTCAGCAGTTGTGCCCGTCCAAAGGTCATTGCGTTGAATCCTGGAACGCTCGCTCCCCCGACCCCAGTCGGATACGGATTATTCAGCGCGTAGTCGTCGACAAAGTAATACAGAGCGATGGAACCGAAAAAAGTGTCGGCATCGATCCTGACTCCCGACTTGTCATCGCGAAGACTTTGGTTAAAGGCAGAGGTCGAAAATGCCGACGCCTTTTCGTTCGGCATCGGAATGTAGCGCAGCAGCACTTTCGACGGCACAGTCCATGCAGCTTCTGGAATCCGGGCATTGGGGAGGACACATTCTGAGGGTCTTGTACAGCCGGGTGTATAGTACCGTTCCCCTACGTAGACCGGATAACCAAGTCGTTGCCAAAGCGATTGCGCCCATGCCTGCCCATTCACCGTCCCTGTAAGCGAACCAGCCAGATCGGAAAGGTTACCCGTTCTGTCGGCAAAACTCGGAACAGAGATTCGTCCCGTGTCTATGCCCTGAGTCATTTGCGTGCCTTGGTAGTCCGCAAAGAAAAAGACCTTGTCTCGTCGAATAGGACCGCCCAGTGTCCCCCCAAACTGGTTTTGGGAGAACTGGGCGCGTTGCGTCGAGAAGTAGTTTCTCGCATCCAGATTCGTGTTGCGCAGAAACTCGAAAACATCCCCGTGGAATTGATTCGTGCCTGCCTTGGTCATCAGCAAGACCTGCCCGCCGCTGTAGTTGCCATATTGAGCATCGAAATTGTTGGTGAGAACCCGGAACTCCTGCACCGAGTCCAGATTCGGCACAATGGCTGCGCCCATGTTCACGTCTTCTTCCACATCACTTCCGTTGACGCGAAAGCCATTCGAGGTCTCTCGCTGACCGCTGATCGAAAGGTTGCCGGCGTTCAAGTCGCCCGATGGCGGCGTGCTGGTGACGCCACTCATCACGACGGCATTCGGCTGCTGCGAACTGTTCGGCACAATGCCGGACTGGATGCCCAGCAGATCGGTGAAGCTTCTGCCATTCAATGGAACGCTCGTCATCTTTGTTGTACCGATGGTCTCGCCTCGTTCGGTATCGGCGAGGTCGATCTGGAGGCGATCAGCCGTGACTTCCACCGTTGTTCTTGCAGAAATGAGAGCCAGCCTCACATTGAGACCGGCCGGCGCTGAACCATCTACCACAAGATCGTTTTCAACGTATGGCTCGAATCCGGGAGCTTCAATCCGGAGTTGGTAGTTACCGGGTGTTGGTACAGGCAGACTGAAGGAACCATCCTCGCCGGTCGCGCACTTCTTTCGCCAGCTACCCTCCGGGTTCTCGCCCACCACGGTGGCTCCTGAAATCACAGCTCCGCTGGGATCAACAACGACTCCGGTGATTGACGCCACCTGTGCCCATCCCGCGCAACACAACACAACAACGGCGCCAGCCAGGAAAACAATAGAGTCAGGAAGAAGATGAGGAATATGTAAACCACCACTTTCGCGGTTCATGCTGGCTTCCTTGCTTTTCACCGAATATGAGTTTTGCGAAGAACAATGCACGTGAAATTCCAATTGAAAATGAATTTCATTTTCATAATCCCAGAACCTTGCCGGCGTGGCTGTGACTGAAATCACACTATTGTGTGTCGGAGGCAGGTGTGGCTCGCGTGTGAAAGGGCGGCGGAACGATCCGCTGCGGCTGGGTGCGGCTCCTCGATCGTACGATTACGGCCCCATGCTGGCTGGCGTGCAAGACCAGCCAGCCAATGAAGGCGGAAGTCATACGCTTACACAGCGGATCACCCATGGCAGAGAGTACCCAGATCCGTGCGACTGGTTCTGTCCACTCCACTTTCACGCTGAAGTCCGAGGTGGGAAGCTTATGTGATCCCCGCGGAAAGAAAGTTTCGTGCCAGTGCCTCGTTCCCTCTCATCGACGCAGATCGGCATAACGCAAGTGGGAGGCAGCTTCCTCCGCCGTGATGTCGCGTTGTGGCGAGGCCAACATTTCGTATCCCACCATGAACTTGCGCACGTTGGCAGAACGTAGCAGGGGCGGATAAAAATGGGCATGAAAATGCCATTCGCTGTGGGCCCCATCGGACGGACTCTGGTGGAATCCCATCGAATAGGGAAAGGGGGTTTGAAAGAGGTAGTCATAACAGCTCGTCAGACGTTTGAGGATATCTGCCAAATCATCCCGCTGTTCTGATGTGAGCTCAGGGAAGTTAGCGAGGTGGCGCTGGGGAAGCACTAATGTCTCAAAAGGCCAAATCGCCCAGAACGGAACCACCACCAGGAACTCGCGATTGTGCATCACGATTCTGTCTTTTCGTTCCACTTCCTCGCATACGTAGTCGCAAAGCAAACAAGATCCCTTTACGGCGCGATGTTCGTATTGAGCAAGCTGCTCTTTCGCCGGCTCGTTGGGCACGCTGGAACTGGCCCAAATCTGGCAATGAGGGTGTGGATTGCTTGCTCCCATCATCTCGCCGCGGTTTTCGAAGATCTGTACATATCTCACCGACGGGTTTGCGCTAAGTTCTATGTGTTGCTGAACCCAGGCATCCACCACCTCACGAACACCGGAAAGCGGCATGCTGGCAATCGTGAGGTTGTGCCGCCCGGTAAAGCAGAGCACGCGGCACCGGCCAAACTCGATTGCCGCTCGGATCAGCCCACCGTCTCCTGTGATTTCCGCATGATCCTCGCTGCCGAGTGCGGGATAGTCGTTGTCGAAGACAAAAACTCCGTTGTACTCAGGATTCCGCACGCCACTGGCTCGCGTATTGCCTGGACACATGTAGCAACGAGCGTCGAACGCGGCCCGGGTCGAGCTGCCTTCGGGCTCCGTCTGCCCCTGCCATGGCCGCTGTATACGGTTCGGCGAAACTAGAACCCATTCGCGGGTTAGGGGGTTCCAACGGCGATGAGAATGCTTATTTAGGTCCCAGTCGGTCATTCGATTGTTGCGAACCGCAAAGCCTGCCAGCGCACATCAGCATTGAACCTCACCAGCTGCAGCGCTGGCCGATACAACCCAAATCTGAGCTGCCCGGCCTGTTCGCTTCTCATAAACTGGTGCGATCAGGCGCTCAAATTGTGACACAGCATCCCTGTCCACAAGATTGATAGTACAGCCCCCGAAGCCGCCACCCGTCATACGCGCACCAAACACACCCGCTGTGCTTTCTGACAGCTCGACGAGCAAATCCAGTTCCGGACAACTCACTTGATAATCATCTCGTAAACTGCGATGCGACTCGCCCATAAGACGCCCGAAGCTTTCCAAATCCTCGCGCTCCAGTGCGGCCGAGGCATCTTTGACCCGCGCATTTTCGGAAATAACATGACGGCATCGCCGATAGATCGTCTCAGGTAGCCTGTCCCCGTAAGATTCCAAATCAAGCCGGCTTACATCGCGCAACGCTCGTATTCCCGGTAAGTAATCGGACAGTAGGCTAACTCCCTCTTCACACTCGCTTCGCCTGTTGTTGTACTGGCTGGCAGCATTTTCGTGTTTTACTCCGCTATTGCAAATGACTAGACCCGCTCGCTCGGGTATGGATAGCCAGCGACAATCCAGGGACCGGCAGTCTAATTCCAGCGCCTGGCCTTCGCGCCCAAAGCACGAGACAAATGGGTCCATGATTCCCACGCGGGCGCCTACAAATTCATTTTCCGCACGACGGCAGAGTTCAGCTAACTTGCTGCGCTCAACTGTTAGGCCTGAGTTCGTCAACAACGCAAGCGCTACCACCACCTGGATGGCCGCCGATGAACTCAGACCCGCGCCTATTGGAACGTCCCCACATATCAGAAGGTCAGCGCCACGCAGAGCATATCCGCAACGTTGCAGGATCCAGACTGGCCCCTCAACAAAGTCGCTCCAACGTCCTTGGCGTTCTTGCCCGCGTGCAAGAGAAAACTCCGCTTCCTCGCCGAAGTTGGTGGAGAAAGCCCGGATCCTGCCGTCGTTACGCGGCGCAACTGCTGCCCAAACCGCAAAGTCAATCGCCGCCGGCAGCACGAAACCGTCGTTGTAATCAGTATGTTCTCCAATGAGGTTAATCCGTCCTGGGGCCCGAAAGAATCGTGGAACGCCTCCATACCGTTGAACAAAGTGCCGCCGCAGTTCCGCAAGCTGCCTCGCGGTGGTTTCCGTGGGGAACATGGCCTGCCTTCCACTCCTACGCGATTGTAAGGCCCAAGGAGATAAGGCCAGCATATTACCCTGCAAACCAGATAACCCTCACAATCTGAGCAAACGTTTGCTTATACCCGCCACGTGATAACATGCTGGGCAGACGTACGACGGCTACACTCGCCAAGCCATGGATATTCGGGAGATTGCGCGCAGAGCCAAGGTTTCTACTGCCACGGTGTCGAGAGCGATTAACCGTGTTCCTACTGTCGATTCTCAGTTGGCCAAGCGGGTTTGGAAGGTAGTCGATGAACTCGGCTATTACCCGAATACCCAGGCACGCGCACTGGTTTCAGGAAGAAGCCGTATCTTTGGCCTGATTGTTTCAGAAATTACAAACCCGTTTTTTCCGGAGATCGTGCAGACTTTTGAGAATCTTGCAGTCGAAAATAACTACGAGATTCTGCTGACCTCTACCGTGCATGACCCAAAACGGATGGAGTTGGCCGTTCGACGCATGATTGAACGCCGAGTAGATGGCGTCGCTATTTTGACGTTCGGAATGGAAGAATATCTGCTCGATCACCTTCGTTTTCGCAAGGTTCCACTGGTATTCATCGACGTCGGACCGGATGCCCGGGGAATTATAAACATCCGCATCAATTATCAGAATGGAATCCGCCAGGCCGTCCAACACCTGGCCGCATTACGCCACACCCGAATTGCATTTGTGACGGGGCCTCCGCACTTGAAATCGGCTCTGGCGAGACGGCAAGCCTTCAAGAGCTCGATGACGGAGATTGGGCTTTCCCCCGATTTGATCGTAGCCGGAGATCATCATATGGAAGGGGGCATGCGGGCTCTGGTTGAGCTTAACAAGCTGGCCGATCGCCCGACTGCGATCATGTGCTCCAACGATATGACAGCGATCGGGGTGATGCGAGAAGCTTATGATCACGACATCAGAATACCGGATGACCTCTCGGTCGTTGGTTTCGATGATATTCGCTTGGCAGAATTCACTATTCCTCCACTGACGACGGTTCAGATGTCACAAAAAGGCCTTGCGCGAATTGCCTTTGAAGCCCTACTTAAGGAAGTTTCCCGTATATCGCCATCCCCTGAACGCACGGAATATGAGCTAAACACCAGCTTGGTCCTCAGGCATTCCACAGCGCTGGCCGTGCCAGGAGCACATAAGGCAAAACCTGCCGCTTCGAACCGGTCGGGGTCACGCAAGAACTCGGCTGCCGCCCACCGCTGACCTGCAATTCTGCGCTCTGCGCCTCTCCATCCGTGGGTTAGAATTGTCTGGCAAAGCAGAAAGCTGTAATTGACAAGCATTACGGAATAGTCTAGATTGCCCTAATTCTGGGTAAACGATTACTCGCTGAATCGTCGCGGTTGCCCGTCTTGTAAAGGAAAGTTTCAAGGATGCTGCTCCAACACTTGCGTGAACGGGTACTTGAAGCGAACCTTGAGTTAGTGCGTAAAGGCCTGGTTCTGTACACCTTCGGCAACGTCAGCGGCGTCGCACGCGAGCAGGGGTTGGTTGTCATAAAGCCCAGTGGGGTCCGCTACGAGGAAATGAAACTGGACCATCTCGTGGTGACCGACTTGACGGGAAAGGTCATAGAAGGCAAACTGCGACCCTCCTCTGACCTCCCAACTCATCTGGTGCTCTACAATGAGTTTCCCCAGGTTGGCGGCGTCGCCCATACCCACTCCGATTACGCAACCGCCTGGGCACAAGCCCGCAAAGCGATTCCTTGCTTCGGCACGACTCACGCCGACTATTTCCACGGCCCCGTGCCAGTCACCGCAGTAATGAGCGATCAGGATATCGCCGGGGACTACGAGAAGAACACGGGTGACGCAATCGTCCGCGTCCTGCAGAACACCGACCCTTTATGCACACCCGGCGTACTGGTCGCCAATCATGGACCATTTACCTGGGGAAAAGATGCTGCAGCTGCCGCTCATAACTCAGTCATTTTGGAAGCCATAGCACGCCTGGCCTACCTCACCACAAATATCGAATCCACGGCTAAACCCGTCGGCCGTGGACTTCACAACAAGCATTTTTTGAGAAAGCATGGCCCGAACGCCTACTACGGCCAACCAAAGGACAGGCGATGAGGCATATGCTCGCAGGTTATGCGACGGCTCGCCTGGTGCACTTATCCGGGGTAGATATTGTCATCATTGCGTTCTATTTCGCCCTCGTCCTTTCCATCGGCTGGTATCTGAAAGGGCGGGCCAAAACTGGTGAAGATTTCTTCATGGCGGGACGTGAAATGACGGCATGGGTTGCAGGTCTCAGCTTTCTCTCTGCAAACCTGGGAGCGTTGGAACTGATGGGATGGGCAGGATCCGCCTACCAGTACGGCATTATGGCGACGAATGCCTACTGGATCGGGGCAATTCCCGCCATGTTGTTCCTGGCGCTCGTGATGATGCCTTTCTACTACATTTCCAAAACTCATTCCGTACCGGGGTATTTGAAACTGCGTTTCGGAGAACCTAGTCGCGCCCTCTCGGCGATTTGTTTTGCCTTTATGACCGTGCTCATGAGCGGGGTCAACATGTTCGCTATGGCGAAGGTGATGCAAATCGTGCTGGGCTGGAACATCAATTTCAGCATTTGGGTCTCGTCCCTTACGGTTGCAGTTTATGTCACGCTGGGTGGCCTCCGATCAGCCATCTTCAACGAAGTCCTTCAATTCTTCCTTATCTGGGCTGGATCTCTGCTGATCCCGATCCTTGGATTGTATGAGGCCGGTGGATGGGGGAATCTCAAGCAGCTTATTGCCCATCGGTTCTCGGAACAGTACGTCCATATATGGGCCGGAGTTGGCTCCTTTTCCAACAATCCGATGGGTATCAACTGGGTCGGGGTGGTGTTTGGCCTCGGCGCCGTCATTTCCATGGGTTACTGGACCACGGATTTTCTGGTCGTACAAAGGATCCTCTCCGCAAAGGATATCCGCAGCGCTGAAATGGCGCCGATCATCGGGGCCGCATTCAAGATGATGGTTCCGATCATTGTGATCCTTCCTGGACTGCTGGGATTGGCGGTGTTGCCCGAGAAACTGGTTCCGGAATCTATCGCCGCCTCTGTCGGAGCCCACAGTTACAACGACGTACTTCCGCTGATGCTGGCGCGCTATTGCGGTCCCGGCCTGCTTGGTCTGGGAATCACCGCCTTGATCGCCGGCTTCATGTCGGGCATGGCCGGGAATGTCAGCGCATTCACCACAGTGTGGACCTATGACATCTATCATCCTTTAATCAACAGCACGGGCACCGATCAACATTACGTGAGTATGGGACGGTGGACCACCATTATCGGAGTGCTGATCAGCGTCGGCACGGCTTATCTGGTGATGCAGTTCGCCAGCATTATGGATTACGTGCAGGCATTATTCAGCTTCTTCATTGCTCCGCTGTTCGGAACCGTTGTCCTTGGAATGCTATGGAAGCGAGCGACTTCTGCAGCAGGATTCTGGGGACTGCTATCCGGCACACTTTGCTCAATCGGCATGTGGGCGTGGGTAAAGGTCGATCCGTCTGCGTTGCGCTATGTTGCACTCTCCCCGCACGCCAAAGGGCTCGCCCAGGATTACTTTCAAGCGCTCTGGTCATGCTTGGTCTGCGTATTGGTAACCGTGGCAGTCAGCCTTGCCACCACCCCGATGCCGGAGCGTGAATTGACGGGCCTGGTATATGGATTGACCGAAGTACCCGAGGTCGGAAACGTTCCACTGCACAAGAGGCCAGTTTTCTGGGCGGCTGTGGTCACCATAGTGTTCATCGTACTTAACCTGATTTTTTGGTGAGCAGAATTCGCTGCGAGGAAGAGGGATGGTTTCGATCTGGTTTTTCATCGGAATCTCGTTGCTGGTAAATGGCGCCTTGATTCTAGCCGCGGGAATTTACCAACTCGTGGATCCGCCAGCTAATCCGGGCGTGGTTTTGTTTAACTTGCACGCCAACCTGTGGTGGGGAGCACTGCTGTTGATTTGCGGTCTTTTCTATTGTGTGAGGTTCGCGCCGAAACGGGCATCGAAAGCGAGCATCGCAGGCGCAGACAGGGAATGATATGTCTGTCGATCACAAGAAGTTGACAATGGGCGTGATTGTTGGCAACCGGGGATTTTTCCCCGATCATCTGGCCAAAAGCGGACGAGAGGAGACTCTCAACGCCCTGAAGAAGGCGGGCATGGATGTTGTGGCCCTCGATCCCGCCGAAAGCAAGTATGGAGCTGTGGAGACTCGGGAAGAATCGAGACGCTGCGCAGAGTTGTTTGCTCACAATCGCGGACGGATTGATGGAGTTATTGTTACGCTACCGAATTTCGGAGAGGAGCGTGCAATCGCAGATGTTCTTCGGCTAGCCGATTTGCGTGTGCCGGTGCTGATTCAGGCGACTCCGGATGATCCCAAAAAGATGAGCATCGCGTCCCGTCGCGACAGCTTCTGCGGAAAGATGTCGGCCTGCAACAACCTTCGGCAGTACGGAATTCCTTACTCTCTGACGACCCTGCATACTGAAAGCCCAGATTCTTCTGAGTTCGCCATTGACCTGGACTGGTTTGCTGCAGTGTGCCGCGTCGTGAAGGGATTCCATAATCTGCGGGTTGGAGCGATTGGCGCCCGGCCTGCAGCATTCAACACTGTCCGCTATAGCGAAAAGATTCTGGAAGCGCAGGGGATTTCGATCGAGACACTCGATCTCTCCGAAGTTCTCGGCCGCATTGAGCGAATGAAGGACAACGATGATCATGCTCGGGCCAAGTTGGCTGCGATCAAGAAATATGTGGATTCAGCTAACGTACCGGCGCCCGCATTGCTCAAGATGGCCAAGCTCGGGGCTGTGATCGACAAGTGGATGGCCGACACGGAAGTCACGATCAGCGCAGTTCAATGTTGGACCTCGATAGAGGAAAACCTGGGAGTAGTTCCCTGCACCGTGATGAGCATGATGAGCAACGAACTGCTTTCCAGTGCTTGCGAGGTTGATATCTGCGGAGTGTTGGGCATGCACGCGTTGCAGCTGGCTTCAGGCACACCCTCGGCGCTTCTCGATTGGAACAACAATTATGGAGCCGACCCCAACAAGGCCGTCTGTTTCCATTGCTCGAATCTGCCCAAACATTTCTTCCGCTCCGTGAAAATGGACTTCCAAGAGATCATTGCCGGCACGGTCGGAAAGGAAAATACATTTGGTACCTGCGTGGGGCTTATCAAGCCCGAAAGGATGACCTTTGCGCGCTTTTCCACCGACGATACCTCCGGTAAGATGAGAGGCTATGTCGGCCATGGTCGCTTTACTGACGATCCACTCAACACTTTTGGCGGGGCTGGCGTGGTGGAGATTCCGCAAATGCAAAGGTTACTGCGCTATATTTGCGCGAACGGGTTCGAACATCACGTAGCTGCCAATCTCTCGTCTGTAGCCTCTTCCGTGCACGAGGCAGCCACCCGCTACTTGGGCTGGAACATGTACTGGCACGGCTCGGACAGCGGAGCCTGCTGATGGCCATTGTGGCGGGAGTGGATTTTGGAACTCTGAGCGTTCGTGTTTCTCTCGTTGACAGTGAACGCGGCTTGCTAGAGTCAGCTATCGCCGACTACCCTCTCCACCGCAAGCGCGAAGATCCCGAATATGCGACCCAATCTCACGATGACCACATGCGGGGGCTGGCGACAGCCACTCGTGAAGTGCTGAAAAAAGCAGGTGTGAGAGGAGATCAACTCCAGGCTATTGCCCTGGACACGACAGGTTCATCTGTTATTCCGGTCGGAAAGGATCTTCAGCCTCTCGGCGAATATTACTTGTGGTGTGATCACCGCGCCAAAGGCGAAGCAGCCGAAATCACGGAAACCGCACACCGCGAAGGCCTGGAAGCAATCAAGTGGTGCGGCGGCGTGTATTCATCGGAATGGGGATTTTCTAAGCTTCTCCACTGGCTCAGAAACAATCCCGCAAAACGTCCAGAATTTGTGTCCGCTTTCGAACATTGCGACATGATAGCGGCCACACTATGCGGCATCACAGACCCCAAAAAAGTGAGGCGTAGTATATGTGCAATGGGACACAAGTGGATGTGGAATGCCCAGCTCGGAGGTTTGCCCCCGGAAGGTTTCCTGGTCAAAGTTGACCCTCTACTGAGGGGAGTGCGTGAGAAGTTAGACGGAGAGTATGCAACCTCGGACAAGATTGCAGGCACACTTTCTCCATTCTGGGCTGAGAAGCTGGGACTAAAGGCGAGTATTCCGATTCCTGTCGGAGCTTTCGATGCCCACTGGGATGCCATCGGCGCCGGTTGTCGTACCCACGACATGGTGAATGTGATTGGAACCTCCACTTGCATCATCGGGATCACGCCATCAGTCAATCTGGTTCCTGGCGTGTGCGGTGTTGTCCAAGGTAGTGTTCATCCTCACCGAACCGGCATTGAGGCCGGACTCTCCGCAGTTGGAGACATTTTCAATGCGATCGCTTCCCGAGCCGGTAGCGATGTGACCTCGCTAAGCCAAGGTATTGAGAACTACCGCGCCGGACAAACCGGCCTGCTGCGTATGACCTGGGACAACGGCGATCGTACTGTGCTGGTAAATCCCAACCTACGCGGCGTCACGCTGGGATGGAATCTCCAAAGCACAGCGCAGGACGAACTTTTCGCTGCTATCGAAGGCACCGCCTTTCACACCCGTGTGATCCTGGATCGCATGGCAGCCCATGACGTGCAGATCAAGCGCGTGATCAACGGGGGTGGGATTCCACAGAAGAACAATGCCCTGAACCAGGTCTACGCCGATGTGCTGGGTCGCCCTGTGCTGGTTCCGAATAAAAGCGTGGTCAGTCTGGGTTCGGCCATCTTTGCCTTCTTGGCGGCTGGGGTTTTCAAGACCATCGAGGAAGCGCAGGACAAGATTTGCCCTTCGTACCGCACCTTCTTGCCAAAGGAGTCGGCGCAAGCTACCTACGAGAAACTTTATCCTTTATATAGCAAACTGTATTTCACCTTGGGGCAGAGAGAAAACAACGGATTAGGCGATGTCCTGCCCACATTGATCGCAGTATCGGAATCGCTGGCGAACCCGGCGAAGCCATAGGACGAGGAAGACGAATGCGACTTCTGGAAATCATGCGTATGATCGTGATGGGCGGTCTTTGCTTGTGGCTAATCGGGCCTGCGGAGGCGAAGACAACAGTGACAAATCAGCCATTTGGAATTATGCCGGATGGAACCCCGGTTGAACTCTATAGCCTGGAGGATGGCCCCTTCCAGGTACGTGTCTCCAGTTACGGCGGCATCATCGTCTCGCTGAAAGCGCCAGACCGGAGCGGTAAAGCGGCGGATGTTGTATTGGGCTTTGATGATCTCGACGGCTACGTCGCTAATAATAATGCCCCTAAAGGAGGCGCATTTTTTGGCGCAATCATCGGACGCTATGCCAATCGCATCGCCCACGGCAGCTTCACTTTGGACGGCCACAAGTACTCGTTGCCTCTGAACAACGGCGAAAACTCGCTTCATGGCGGTCCTCGCGGGTTCAACAACGTGGTCTGGAAAGCGAAGCCGATTGCCAACGGGGTCGAACTGAGTTACTTAAGCAAGGACGGCGAGGCTGGATACCCGGGGAACCTGACCGCCACGGTCCGTTACACGCTAGTGAAAGGCGACTTGCGGATCGAGTACCTGGCGACCACGGACAAAAATACCGTGCTCAATTTGACGAACCATTCCTATTTCAACCTTGCCGGACAGGGTGAGGGAAACATTCTCAATCACCGCCTCACATTGTACGCATCTCGTTTCACTCCAGTCGATGCGGGATTGATCCCTACCGGAGATTTGAAGTCGGTCGAAGGAACTCCGCTCGATTTTCGCAAGTCGACTGCCGTGGGAGCCCGAATTGATGGCGATGACGAGCAACTCCGCCTTGGGCATGGCTATGACCATAATTGGGTATTGGATAGTGGCAGCGGAAAACTCACCCAGGCGGCCGAGGTCTATGACTCCGACAGTGGGCGCGTACTGAAGGTTTTCACCGACCAGCCGGGAATTCAGTTCTACAGCGGAAATTTTCTGGACGGCTCGATCAAGGGCAAAGGCGGGAAGCCGTATGAAAAGCATGCGGCCTTATGTCTGGAGACGCAACATTTCCCCGATTCGCCCAATCATCCTGATTTTCCGAACACTGAATTAAGGCCGGGTCAGCGATATCACACCGTGACCATCTACAGCTTTTCTACGCGCTAGCGCGGCGATGGAAATGCAGCTTGGTTGCTGGTTTTTCGGCCTTCTGCCCAACAGATTGCGCCCTTGGCTCCACAATCGCAGGTCACGCATCCCCGCCAGGGAACCTCTCTATTGCGGCTAGCGTGGTGAACTCAAGTTTCCAACAGTAGAGTCCAGACCTGCATGAAGGTCGCTTGCCGGTTCGCCCAAGCATAGTAAGGAATAAACGTCAGTGGAACGCGTCGCATCTTTGGCGAAGCTCCTGCATAGCGAAAATACAGGCCTCGTTCTGATGCTCCTCGTTCATACACGCTGCCGGTGTGATGAAGCACGACCGTTCCTCCGAGCAAGTCCCTCCTGAACTCCGGCTGGAATTGCTCCGAGAGGCGGCGTCCGGCGTCCACAGCTACGTCACTTAGAGATACCCCGCTGGGCTGATCGATTTCTTCGAGGCAATAGATCAGTGGGCCCCGCTGAATCGCGACTCTGCCCGAGTCGTCAGCGACCCGCGGGTTCGCCTCAATAACCTGGGTGACGAGCTCAAATTGGAGATGAATCGTGTCTCCCGATGACCAGCGCCTGCGAATGGGAAGATACTCACCAGGCTTTGCACCGGGAACCGTGTTGCCATTTACCGTGACTTGCGCGCGATCGGTCCATCCCGGAATACGCACATACACGGTGAACTCCGACACTTGTGCGGGAGCGACTGAAATGTGGACTTCCCCGTCCCATGGATAGTTTGTTTTTTGCGTAACCTTGATTCCGACGCCATTCTCCAGACGCCAATTGAGTTCCGAATTGTCGTAGAAGTGGACGTAGAAGCCGTCGCTGCTCGTGCTGTAAAAGTATCCCGGAAGCGAACCAAACGTGCGCTCCAGGTTCGGCGGACAGCAGGTCACGTCATACCAGGGATTGCGGATCTTGTCTCCGGTCGAAGGATCAAACGCCAGTGGATTGCGATAACAATACAACGTGCCGTCGAGCGACATCCCGGAGTTGATTCCGTTGTACAGGGCCCGTTCCATTACGTCGGTAAACTTCGCATCACCGGTAACCGCCAGCATTCGCCAGTTCCACATCATGTTGCCGATCGCGGCACAGCTTTCCCCATAAGCACGGAAATTCGGCAGCTCATAGGCGTCCCCGAATGCTTCTCCATCCGACCGAGAACCCACCCCACCGGTCACGTACATTTTGGTTGCAGTCATGTCGTTCCAAAGAGTATTCAGCGTCTTCCAATAGGTATCATCTCCAGTTTCCAGGTAGTAGTCGGTGGCCCCGCAGCAGGCATACATGGCACGCACGGCATGACCCTCCATCTTCGTGCGAGCGGTGAAGGGCGTTCCGCTAAACATGTAGATGGTTCGACGCTCCGGCAACTGGAGACGATCGTCGCCCTGGAGGATGTAGCCTGCGAGATCGAGTTGGCGCTTGTCACCGGTGATACGGTACAACTCAATCAGGGCCATCTCGATTTCCGGATGCCCCGAGACGACTGGCTTCTTCGGCGCTGGCCCATAATTCGGGATCAGGAAATCATCAACGAACCGGATCCCGGCATCCAGCAACTTGCGGTCGCCAGTCGCCCGGTAGAACGCAATGGAACCCTGCAACATATGTCCGATGTTGTACAGCTCATGACCGGTGGTTTGGGTCTGGATAGTCATCCGCAAGGACTTGCGGTCGTCCTGATAATAAGTATTGAGATAGCCACTCGGCTCTTGAACCGCCACGACGCCTTCGATGAGTTTTTCAGCCGTGACGCGAAGTTCGGGACGGTCTCCGGATTGCAGCACGAAGCCAACCGCTTCAGTCCACTTATACACATCGGAGTCGGAGAACACCGGGCCAGTCTGCGGCGCATTGCTCTTCCCGAGCAGGCGGCGGAAATTGTTCATCCGACCATTGGCTTCTAGCAGATCATGCATGCTCGGAATGCTTCTGTTGACGTTGATTTCGCGCCGTGGGCCCCAGAAGCCGCCGGTTATCATCACAGCGCTCACGGGAATGTCCCGCAACTTCGCGTGAGGTGATTTCGCGAGATTTTCGATTCCCTGATCTTTCCAGCCAGGCGACTCGGTGAGAGCAACTTCGCTGCTTCGATTGGTATTCGCCCCACCCACGGCTTGTGCCAGGCTTCGAGCGGCCGGCAAAGTAGTTAACGCTGCCGCCGAAATTGCGGTGGTCACGAATTGTCTGCGCGAAATATTCTCTTTTTCAGCCATGAGCTGACCCTGCTCTCAGAGCGACCATTGAATCAGAGTGTAGGACCTTGCCGGAACCTCGAATCTGGTTTTGCCCGCGGAGGTTGTCGGCGCCGAGAATTTTTGGGGTACAACTTTTTGCGGTGTCGAAAAGCTGTTAGAGGCCTTCAAATCATCTCCCGTTAGAACGGACGCGGTAACCACGCGTGTGGGTGCGGCATCCTCCCAGACAACTTCAACCTCATGGGCCCTCGAGAGGTCGCGGTTCAGAATCAATAGGACAATTTTGCCGCTTGCCTCATAGCACCCGGTCGCATCCAAGTGTGGGACCTGCTCCAGTCCGGAGACGTCGTAGGTGGAAGACTCGACGAGCAAATTCAAAACCGAGCCCCTGCCAAACTGCAATCCCCAGCTATACGGATAATAGATTGACTGACGGAGCAGTCCGTTCTCGTTCGTCGTGATTGGAGCAATCACATTCACCAGTTGTGCCAGACAAGCGATCTTCACCCGGTCGGCATTGCGCAGCAGCGTGTTGACCATCCCTCCCACGAGCAATGCGTCTTCCAGGTTATAGACTTCTTCCAGCAGGGGCGGCGCTTCTTTCCTGTGCCCATCGACAGCATCCCCGCTGGTTGTCCGATACCAGACATTCCATTCATCAAACGACAGCCACAACTTCTTCGGTGAGCGCTTACGCCCACGCACCAGATCACAGACGGCTAGCGTTTCCGCAATCTGGCGTTCCATCATGAGATTGAGCGCCACGAACTTTGCGCTGTCCCCGCCCGTGTCGCGAGTGTTATTCCCAAAATATCGATGCAGTGAAAGGCCATCGACGTATTCATAGCATTGCTCCAGAACGTCGCGATCCCACTCCAGATACGTAGGCATGAACGGCCCACTGGAACCGCAGGCGATCAGCTTAAGATCGGGATCGACGTCACGCATCTGCCGCGCTGCATCCGCAGCTTTCAGCCCATACTCGGCCGCCGACATGTGCCCGATCTGCCAAGGCCCATCCATTTCATTTCCCAGACACCAATGCCGTACGTTGTAAGAGTCGGGGATTCCGTGTTGCCGCCGCAGATCGCTCCAACGTGTTCCCTTGTCTATATTGCAGTATTCGACCAGGGCCGCGGCCTCCTCCGCCGTTCCTGTCCCCAGATTCAGTCCCATGAGCGGTTCAGTTTTGGCCGCCTTGCACCACGCCATGTACTCATTCGTTCCGAATTGATTCGACTCCAGTGTGTTCCATGCCTTATCGAGCACTCGCGGCCGATTCTGCTTCGGCCCAACTCCGTCGAGCCAGTTATATCCGGACACAAAATTGCCTCCCGGATAACGAATAATGGGAACACCCAGCTGACGGATTTCGCTTAGGACATCGGTGCGAAAGCCGTTTGCGTCAGCTAGCTTCGAGCCGGGATCATAGATACCGCCGTAGATCGCGCGTCCCAGATGCTCCAGGAAGGAACCAAAGAGATTGGGGTCGACTGCAGAAATTGTGCGCCGTGTATCGACGTAAACCCTGGCTGGCGCGTTGGACGGAGCAACTTGCGCCAACAATGGCCGTCTGAAGAGCAAGTCAGCGGATAAAGCCACGCCTGCAGCGCCTGCCTGCTGCAGAAATTGCCGGCGAGATTCCGAGAACATCAGAGGTCGGGCTCCTTGGTAGACATCTAGGATTTCTCCGTTCCCTGCTTAACGCGAAGCTGCGGTCGAGAGATCCTCACAGGCGGCCAACATAACGGATCGAGGTAATCGTTTGCTGCAATTGAAATGAGCTTACACCTTCTTCGCTGAGACCTGCCAGGTATCTCCAATAGGCAGAATGAAGAACGGCGTTCGGCACGGTCCCCAGGGAAGTCGCGAACGCCGTTCTCTGGTGCCCGATGGGAGCCCGCGACTTTGCCGCGGTATCGGGACGCCTAGCTCAACTTTTTATCCGATCAAAACGCAAACCGAATCCCCAGTTGCAACTGCCGGGCCGGGAGTGCGGTAGCCACCTTGCCGAAGCCGGGGTCCCCCATGAAGAAGTCCACCGGACCAAGATTCGGGTGATTGAGCACATTGATGAAGTCGAACCGAAGCTGCAGATTGCCCGCCTCTCCGAGCCAGGGTAAATGATTGTTCTTCAGCACACTGGCGTCGACCTGCACAAGGCCGGGATTACGGTAGATGTTTCTCGGCTCATTCCCCTCCGCCCCCAGTACCGGTTGCGGAAAGTCGCTGGCGGCAAACAGGCCGTTAATATAGGCAGACTTGCCGTGGGAGCCAGTGAAGTTCTGGGCCGGGGTGTTCGGGATGTCGTAATTGGTTCCATCCCGGTTGTAGTCGCCGCTGTCGGGAGCAATCGTATTCGGAATCACAGGAAATCCGGCAGCCGCGGGAGAAGAACACGCGGTTGGAGTTCCGTTCACATTGCACATGGGGTCGAACGAACGATTATCGACGACCCAGAATGGAGTTCCGGTTTGTACAGCAATAATAGTGGAAGCTTCCCATCCTGAGGTCAGGACCTTGGCCACACCACTCCCCACCCCCGGCAAAGTATAAGAACCGGAGAAAGAGAAGCGCTGTCGCACATCATAATTCGCGTCGCCGAAGTAGTTGAAATACGAACTCGGCTGCGGAATATTGATATTGGCATCCTGATCGAAGCGGGTATTGGCTTCGGGGAAGTCCTGTGCGTGCGACAAGGTGTAGGAGCCCTGAAAACTGCCCCGGCGTCCCGCTTTGCCGCGAAGAAAGAGGATCATCGCGTTATAAGTCGCCCGGTTTGCGTTGGTGACGTAGGTGATCGGCCCAAAATTTGGATTTAAGGTACCGATGGTCTCCACCACACTTCCGCCAGTGCCAGCGAAGGTAGCGCCGCCCGGGAAATAGTTCACATTGGAGCCGGTCAAACCGTTATAGCTTCTTGATCCGGTGTAGTTGGCACCCGCGACGAGATTCCCCGCCAACTGGTGCTCCATGCCGATCACATAATTCACCGCGAGCGGTGCTACAAGGTTACGATCCAAGGCATCCACAGCAGTAGGCAACCCGGCAATGCCTCCGTGATTATTGAGGCTCCCTGCAGGAATCGCCGGCAAGGGGAAATTCCAGGGATAAGTTCCAGTTGGGGCAATCGCGAAATAATTGCTTAGAGCTGTGCCATTCGGTGCGACGTTCGTGAAAACTTCACTCAGTACCCCCGGCGGATTGTTGCGGGTTTGATCAACACTCTGACCAAGAACCACCCAATCGTGGTAAACACCAACCCCGCCGCGTATCGCCCATTTACCGGTCTTTGATGGGTCCCAAGCGAAGCCGATACGAGGACTGAACAGGTTCTTCATATCGTTCTCGAATACCTTTGGAACCTGCCCCACTGAGGCGTTGGCCACCTGGGTATTGAAATTGCCTCCCGGAGAAAGAATCAAAGAGCTGAACTGAAATCCGCTGTTCCCCCAGGGCGTGTGGTTGCCAAGGTCATCCCAGCGGAGTGACACGGTAATAGAAAGATTGGATCTCACCTTCCAATCATCCTGCGCGAAGAATCCAAACGGGTTGGTCTGGCCGCCAAACACTACCGTGCCCGCCTGACCGGTGAGTGGATTGTAAGCGCCGACCGTTTCTTGGAATACATTGTCTTCCACCAGATTCAACAAATTCGTAAAGGTGAAACCCGGACGCACATTGACGGGTGTGAAATCTCCATGCTCGATGGCATGATCACCGTCGTATCCAAACTTGAGCGTGTGTTTGCCACGTACCCAACTCAGAATGCCGCGCCAGTTGTAATTCGGGCCGCGATATTCTCCCGGACCCCATCCGCCGCCTACCGGAAAACCCACCAAGCCAGGTCCATTCAGAGTAGACGAGACGCTGATGTTGGGCACGGCCAAGTTCGCATCTTGGCCGTTAGCGCCACCCACGCTCGCAAAGGCAAATGCGCCCTCTACCAGCATGTTGGAATTGAATGTGTGCGTGAAGTCGATCTGGCCGTAGCGATTCCTCATAATATCCAGAGCACCCAGCCGCGGCCTGGGGGAGAGCTGTTCTTGGTCGAACGAGTCGTTGTAGTAGCTCAGATACAAACGGTCGTTCTGGGTGAAGTAGTGGTCTACGCGAAAGTTGTACTGGAGTGCGTTGTAGTAAGGACTGGCAGCAAAACTGCCGGAATCGATCATAGGCAGGCCGCAGGGTGGGGTCAGCGGTGTCAGCGTGCCACAGTTGCCCGCGCCGAGATATTGCCCTGCCGTCTGGAAAACGCTGCCCCTAAGATTACTGGCCGGCCACCCGGCGAGGACTTTCGTGCCTACATTGTTGGGGAAATTCGATTGTGCCCAAGCCACGAATTGAGGATCTTCGAAGTACTGCAGCCCGGTATTGGCCGCTGCCGCAGTGGTTGCCCAAAGCTTCTCAAACGCAGCAAAGAAAAATGTCTTCCCCTTGCGAATTGGGCCCCCGAGTGTGCCTACGAGATCCTTGCGTGCAAACGGCGTGAACGCACCTGAGGCGAACTCCGGCGTGGCCACCAAATTCTGGTTCGTGAAAAACAGACTCCCGGTTCCGTGAAACTGATTGGTGCCGGATTTTGTAGTTACTTGAACCAGGATTGAACTGGCTAGATTGACTTCCCCATCCCAGGAGTTGGTCTGCATGGTCACTTCTTGTACCGCATCGGGAATCGGGGCCAGAATGATGTTGCCGTTCTGGATTGGACTGGTGACGTTCATTCCGTCAACCATCACCAGATTTCCCGTGTAGCTGCGGCCATTGGCGCTAATCTGGGGAGTCTGAGTTCCAAAATTGTCGGCGAATCCGCCCGGCGATTCTCCGATCGCTCGTGTGCCGTTGCCTACCACCCCCGGCGCAACCGCCAAAATATCCCACAAGTTACGGTTGGCTTCGGGAAGGTCGCGGACGGTATTCGAAGAAAGGGTTGCTTCCAAACGACTGTCGTCTGTATCCACTACTGGAGGGGAAACCTCCACCGTGACCTCTTGCTGAGCCCCGGCCAGGGACAACGTCAGATTGATTCCTTTCGTTTCCGCCGTGCTAAGAGTGAACTTGGCCTCTGTCCTGCGAAAACCACTGGCTTCGGCACTTACCACGTAGTTGCCAGGCCCGAGACTGCTGAAGCGATAGTTGCCGGAAACGCTCGTCGTTGCTGCTGCTTCGATTCCGGTATCCGCATTGCGCAGGCGGACTGACGCGTTGTTCACGGCCGCGCCCGTTGGATCGGTCACGACACCCTGCACGTTCCCGCTGTATTGGGCAAAAGCGGCTGCAGTCCAAAGAAGTGAAACGAGGAAGCCAAGCAGCCGTAGGCAGTGGCTACCGGATCGCACCAGCATTTTTCCCTCCCCACCCGGATCAGATCAAAAGAGCAAATGTGAGTAAACGATTTCTCAGATAATGGAAAAAAGCTTATAGCTCTGTATAGCCGTGAATGTCAAGACATTTTTCGCGCTGCCAAGAATTCCTCCCCGCCAAAGACTGCCGGGCCGAGGACCTTCCAGAAATCGCTTTCACAAGATTTGATATTGTACTCACGTCGGGCAAAAGGGACGGTTCTATGGAAACGCGAAGGCTCGGAAACAGCGATCTTCACATTACTCCAATCGGCATCGGTGCCTGGGCTATTGGTGGAAGTGGTTGGTACGGAAGCATGGGCCCCCAGAACGATGCCGATTCTGTTCCCGCCATTCAGGCCGCCTTGGATTACGGGCTGAACTGGATCGACACGGCTGCGCTTTATGGCCTTGGTCACTCGGAGGAGATGGTTGCCCGTGCTCTCAAAGGACGAAGGCCGCGTCCCTATGTCTTTACCAAATGCGAGCGAGTCTGGGATAACAACGGAAACGTCGGCGCATCTCTGAAAGCTGCCTCCGTTCGCCGCGAATGCGAAGATAGCCTGCGCCGCCTGCAAGCTGATGCTATCGATCTTTACCAGATCCACTGGCCCGAGCCCGACGAAGACATTGAGGAAGGATGGACAGAACTCGCTCGACTACAAAGCGAAGGCAAGGTCCGCTACATCGGGGTTTCCAATTTCAGTGTTTCCCAGATGAAGCGGGCCCGGAAGATTGCGCCCATTACCTCCCTTCAGCCGCCGTACGCACTGATTCGCAGGGAAATTGAACAGGAAACCCTGCCGTTTTGTCAGCGCGAGAATATCGGCGTGATCGTCTACTCCCCGATGTATGCAGGCCTTCTGACCGGAGCCATGACGAAAGAACGAGTCGCCGGTTTCCTACCCGAGGATTGGCGTCGTAATCTGCCGGGCTTCATTGAACCCGCGCTTTCGCGCAATCTCCAGCTGGTGGAGTTCCTGCGAGCCATCGGCAAGCGCTATGGTCGCACTGCGGGCGAAGTAGCGATTGCCTGGACGTTAAATCATCCGGCCGTCACTGGGGCCATTGTCGGTTTTCGCACCACGAAACAAGTCGAAGGCATTGTCGGCGCCGCGACGTTTCGTCTACCACCCGGTGAGCTCGCGGAAGTTGAGCGAGCTTTGCAACAGCTAGTCGCTGCCTGATCTCGATCTCAATTAGAATTGACAAGCCAACCGTCAAGAGAGTAAATCTGGCGTACAGTAAACGTTTGCTCTGACTATACGAGGCTTCCGATGCGCAATCTTTCCCGCAGAACCTTCCTGAAAACCGCCACGGCTACGGCAGCTGCAGGTTATGTTGCCTCAGCCCTGCCTGCATGGGCTGCACCGCAGGACAACCATCGAGGATCGGTCGTAGTGACACCTCCGTTGTCCCAGTTCGCCTATTCCGATGTCGAACTGCTGGATGGCCCCATGAAAACCCAGTTCGAACAGCTCCATGCTCGTTTTTTCAACCTCGACGATGATCGCTTGCTCAAGGTTTTCCGCCAGGTTGCAGGTCTGCCGGCGCCGGGAGACGACATGGGAGGTTGGTACGACCTGACTGGCTTCAGCCTGGAGCGCAATGACTTTCACGGTTTCATTGCGGGCCATAGTTTTGGGCAATACGTCTCCGCGCTGGCTCGAGCACACGCCGTGACCGGATCCGAGCCTACTCGCCAAAAAGTTAATCGCCTCGTCAAAGGCTACTCGGAGACCTTGGATCCGAAGGCTAAATTTTTCGTGGACTATCGCCTTCCCGCCTATACCTACGACAAGCTTTCTTGCGGTCTGATTGATGCTCACGAGTTCGCTCACGATCCATTGGCCATGGATGTTCACGAAAAACTCACCCACGCGATCACGGCCTATCTACCCGAAAAGGCGCTCTCACGTGCGGAGCAACGTGCCCGGCCTCACAAGGACACCTCTTATACCTGGGATGAAACTTACACGCTGCCGGAAAATCTCTTTCTTGCGTATCAACGCAGCGGGGATGTTTTCTATCGCGACATGGCGGCCAGGTATCTCGAAGATGACACTTACTTCGATCCCCTCGCCCAAGGTAATAATGTATTGCCCTTCGAACATGCCTACAGTCATGTGAATGCCTTCAGCTCTGCCATGCAGGCTTACATCACGTTAGGCAGCGAGAAGCACTTACGCGCCGCGAAGAATGGGTTCGAGATGTTGCAGACGACACAAAGCTTCGCCACCGGCGGCTGGGGGCCAGACGAAGCGTTCGGAGAGCCAAGCCGTGGTCAGTTGGGCGACAGCCTTTCCTCTACCCACGCTAGCTTCGAGACCCCGTGCGGCTCCTATGGGCACTTCAAAATCACCCGCTATCTGCTGCGCGTGACAAAAGATCCGCAATACGGCGACAGCATGGAACGCGTGCTGTACAACACGATCCTTGGGGCTTGGCCGGTCCAGGCTGATGGCACATCGTTCTATTACTCCGACTATGCAACGACCGGCAGAAAGGTCTGGTACAGGGACAAGTGGCCTTGCTGCTCGGGTACATTCCCGCAGCTCGCCGCTGACTACCACATCAGTACATACTTTCGCTCAGCTGACGGTGTTTACGTAAACCTGTTTACGCCGTCGAAGTTGCAATGGAACGATAACGGCGGGCGCTATAGTCTGAGGCAGGAAACCCGGTATCCCTTCGACAACAAAATCACTATTTACGTGTCCGCTTCGCAGCCGAAGGATTACACGCTTTACATTCGCATTCCGGCGTGGTCAACTCCGGATGCCGTGGTGTCCGTGAACGGAAAGCGAGTTGCCGATTCGCCGCGGCCAGGAACTTTCGCCGCAATTTCACGGACGTGGAAAGATGGCGATCGCGTTGAGCTGGAGCTTTCCACGCCTATGCGTTTGGAACCTGTAGACGCTAATCATCCCAATCTCGTCGCGTTGCTGCGCGGACCTCTTGTGCTCTTCGCCATCGCAGATTCGCAGCCTGCTTTTTCCCGCAACGAATTATTACAAGCCAAGCCAACAAGCAATTCGACTGGAGACTGGACCGCCAATTCTACCGACGGAAGCCTTATCACCATGAGACCGTTCATCAATATCGATAAGGAAAATTACAGCACGTATGTGACGGTGAAGACCTAAAGCCAGCTGCGCCTCTGCTCAGGGTGCCAGGCTTGGCTCGGCGAACTTGGTGGAGTCGATCGTCGCATTCTGCTGGATCATCAATAAGCAAAGAAGCCATGCACTGAAGGAAGACCGAGAGCGCACTTAAACATAACTATTTCTAAAGATAGTGGGCGCTGTCCGAGACCCAAACCCTGCCCTAATGCGGCGTATCTTCCTCGACTAATTTGTAGCGGTACCGGTCGCTTTCCTCTCTTGCAGTCTCGTGACGCAGCAGAGCCAGCTTCTTCAGTAAATCTGGAATCTCGGCGTTCTGGCCGGTCTTTCGCAGCGCCCGGATCAAATGGTACACGGCTGCCTGATCCTTAGGATTAGTAGCTAGGGCTTTGCGGCACTCGTCAGCAGCTTCTTGATACTGCCCAGACTCCAGATAAAGTTTTGCCAGCACTCCGCGGGCGGGCGCCAGAGTCGGCTGCAAGGAAACAGCTTTGCGGGCAGAGCGTAAGGCTAATTCAAAACCGGGCGTGTTGGGCTCAGTGTCTTTAGCCGCAAGAATGTCAGCTTGCAGATACAGCATGAAAGCGTCGTCCGGTTTGCGCGCCAATGAAGCGCGCACCTTCTCCAGGGCGCGCTCGAAGTCGTTTTCCTGCGCCGCCGCTAATCCTTGGGCAGCCGAACTGAGAGACTGGTTAGGATCAAGACTATAAGCTTCCTGGAAGTCGGCCTCGGCTTTGTCATATTGGGCCAACTGAACATACAGCACCCCGCGCGCAAAATATAGAGGTGCTGCTTTGGGCTGCAACCCCAGGCCGTCGCTGATGACATCGACGCCGACCTGAAACGATCCATGGGAATAAGAAAGGTTGGCGAAATCCAGATACAGATTCACATTTTGTGGTTCAAGCAGAATCGCCTGCCGAAGCAGGCCGACCGCCTGCGCTGTTTCTCCAATATGCTCGTACGCCCGGGAGGCCAGATCCAGGGTCTCAGGCTCGGGATTGTCCACCTGCAAAAGCGGTTGAAGAGTAGTTAGCGCATCTCCAGACTTATTGCCCATCAGTTGTATGGCAGCCAGCACTTGCCGCTCCCGATGATCGGCCGGATTCATCGCTACCGTGCGCTGAAAAACTATTGCTGCGCGATCGAATTCCTTGAGCTTTACAAGGCAGATCGAATAGGCATGCAATCCGCTGGGGCGAGAGTCAAACAGCGCGCCTGCTTTCTCAAAATGACGGACGGCGGCGGTACAGTTTCCCTGTTGATACTGGAGCACTGCCAACATGCCGTGACCGGTTACGTCTCCGGGATGTAAGCGGAGTACATGCTGGATGAGAGGAATCGCGTTCGGACTACCGGCGTCGTACTCGATCTGCGCTGCCCCTTGTAGGGCGGGTAGGTAGTCCGGAACGAGTTGAAGTGCATGGCGAAATGAAGCCAACGCCTCTTTCTCGCGTTTTTCCCCAGCATATGCCAGACCCTGCATGGTCCACAGCTGGGCATCCTGAGGCGAATCACCCAAGGCCGGCGAAAGTAGTTCCAGAGCCTTTTCAAATTCCTGGTTTCGCAGTGCGGCGCGAATCGCGTCGCGATTCGCTGCACTTTGAAGACGCACGGGGAGCAGGCAGCAGGTTACGGACAGAACAACCAGCACTCTGGAACCATACCCGGCTCGCATTATCGACGCCAGCCTGATGGCGTCCGCCTACCATACCACGCGGAGGTCAGAGCAAGTGAGAAAAGCTCCTGCCATTCCTCTTCCATCCCCCTAGAACATCAGCCTGCCGCCAATCTGCCAGTTCCGTGGTAACTGCTGTGCCGTCGCCAAGCCGAAGGTAGCTTTTGACAGATCGGTCTGGAATGCGGTTAGGTTCACTCGGTTGAAGATGTTGAAGAATTCAAATCGCAACTGAAACGTAACTCTCTCCGTAATGCGCGTGTTTTTGTAAAAGTTAACGTCTGTCTCGGCAAAGTTCGGAGATCGGAATAGATTTGCCTTCTCATTTCCTTGTGTTCCGAACGCTGGCTGTTGGAACTGGCCGGACAAGAACGCGCCCGTAAGGAATGCCGACTTTGAAGTCTTCTGCTGGTAACTTGTAACGTCTGGATAATCAATGCCTCCAAGACCGACGCTGGCGACAGTATTCGAGCTGTCCCCATCCGCATTGAAGTCGCCGCTGCCAGGAGCGTAACCAACTGGTGGGTTCGCCGGTGACGGACACGAAGGCGCGCCCGCGCCTGTGATTCTACAGACAGGAATAAACGGAGCACTGGTTGAGACCATAGCGGGATAACCCGACTGGAAGATGCTGGTTCCGCTTATCCCCCATCCGCCCGTCAAGTAGCCTACCAAGCCGTGGCTTCCTTTCAGCCCCGGAAGCTCGTAGTTGAGTGTCAGCGAGAAACGGTTGGGAACATCCCAGGGGGAGGGACCATAATAGGTTGCAGGATCGGCCTCGGCGGGATAGTTCGACGCGTCATCTTTCGACTCGGAGCGCGTATAGGACGCATCAAAGAAACCGCCACGGGCGAAACGTCCCTTAAAGTCGAAGAATACGCTCTCAAAGTTGCTGTAACGATCATTAGTCGTGTAGTTGATCTCGCCGAAACTGTGATTCAATCGGGTGGGCGCGAGGCTCGCATGTATGATCAAGTCGTCGGCGAAGGCATTAATGTCTTGACCATAACTCACAATCCCCGACTGATCTCCCGCTCCCACCAGGTTGTAACCGTGCGACCCGGAATAGCCGATGCTGGCTGCGTAGTCGCGCCCAACTTTTCGCTGGAGGGTGCCTGACCAAATTACTGCCTTCGGTGATTTCAGGTTGGGATTAATGCCACCGATGGCGAAATTGCCGCCTACAATCCCGCCCTGCGAATTAAGACAGCCTTCGGGTCCCAGAGTTGGACAGATGGGAGAACCTAACAACGCAGGATACGTGAAGCCAAACGGGGGCTTGCCGCCTGTTCCCAGTACGAATAGGGGCGGGGTCGCTGTACCGGTAGTAAAGGTTGGCACAATCGGACCCGGAGGACTGCCACGAAATTCCTCTTGCACGTTCGCCGAAGTCAACCAATTGTTGTAGAGACCAACGCCACCTCGGACCACCCAGTTTCCACTGCCAGTTACATCCCACGCTAAACCACCGCGAGGACTGAGAAGGTTGTTGACCGTGTGGTTGAGCGCATTGTGGGACGCTTTGGCGAAACCGTTCGCCACTTCTTCCCCGAAAGTCTGCCCCGGGCCCAGATAGAAGTTACCGAATACGGTCGTTGGACTCTTCGAATACGGGTTACCGCTATCATCCCAGCGCAGACCGAGTGTCAGGGTTAAATTACGTCGCGCCTTCCAGGTGTCTTGCGCAAATAAACCCCACGTTCGCGAAGCCGCATCCCACGACCAAAGCACCGGCTTCCCGGTAATCGGGTCGTACATCACATGGCCTTCGGTGTGAGGCGAGTCCTGAGCCAGAGCCAATAGATCATTAAAATTGAAGGTTGGTTGCGACCACGGCCCCTGGAAGGGTTCAACGTCATCTCCGTACCAACCTTCGTAGCCAAACTTCAGCGTGTGAGCACCGCGCACGTGGGTTAGAACATCGCGCCAGTGATAATTGTGCTGGATGAAGTCTCCTTGAGCGAAACCGACGCCAAACGCCTGTCCGCCTTCGGTGCTGATTCCGCTAACCGCGATCGAAGGCACGCTATAATCTTTGGCCCCACTTCCGAGCACGCCCTCCACGCGGTTTGCACCGAAGATGACTTCATTCAACGTATTAGTTGAAAACGTGTGGCTCCAATTTACCTGGAAAGCCCGTTGCCAGTTGTTGTTCAGTGCCGAGAATGCCGGAATTGCCGAGGCTGCTCCGTAGTTAAGCAGCGTCCTGTAAAAGCTTCCGTAGATCCGGTCGTTGGCGAAGTACTTGTCGACGCGAACGAAGTATTGGGTGCCGTTGCGGACTTGTGGGGCGCTGAAATTGCCCGTATCAATCATCGGCAACGCGCAAGGAATGAAAGCTGTCGATGCTGTATCGCAGCCCGAAGCCCCGGTGCCGAACACTCCTGCCGCAGTTCCGTTGTTGGCAACCGTGATTCCTGTCACATTTGTCGGCAAATATGTCGACAGCAAATGCGTACCCACCGTGTTGGGGTAATTCTGTTTTGCGTACGCAATGAATTGGGGATCTGCGAAAGTGATTGAAGAATTGGTGGCGAGTGAAGAGCGTAGAGGCTCGACCGCAAAATAAAAGAAGAAGCGGTGATGGGGAATAATCGGCCCCCCGATCGAGAATGACATGTTATTGCCATGAAAAGGCAAATATCCCGTGGGCGAGCTGAAGTGCGTTTTGGCAAACCACTTCTGGTAGTAAAACCAGTCGGCCGCTTCGCCGTGGAACTGATCTGATCCCGATCTTGTAGTCATCACTTCCTCTACCCCAGTCGCCCGGCTGTATTCGCTGGAGTAAGTATTGACCTGAATGCTGCTTTCCTGAATGGACTCCGGATTTGGCGTGAGATTCAGAACGCCCTGGCGGATACCGCTCGTCACGTCAAGTCCGTCAATCACGTACATATTTGACATCTGACCCTGACCATTGGCACTGGCGTCAACTTGAGTCTCAGTTGAGTAGTTGTCCACACCAGACCCCGGCGTACCAGCCGCACCCGGCTGGCCCCCGCCCACGGTCCCCAGTCCTGTTACGCCTGGAGCTAAGGTAGTGAGTGTCACTAAATTGCGGCCGGCCACTGGCAACTCAGCGACTCCCGAGTTTTCAAGCGTGAGTTCATTGCGACTATCGGCCGTGTCAACGATCGGCACCTCTGAAGTAACTTCTACGGCTTCGACTGCCGACCCGATTTTCAGTTTTACCAGTACGTTCAGGTCCTGCTCAGTGAGAAGAGTAACGTCCGTCTCAGACTTGCCGAAGCCGGGGGCTTCGACGGTAATTTTGTAGGCGCCTGGCGCCAAACTAATAAATCGATAGTTGCCGGATGCATTGGAGGTGGCGCTGGAGGTAACCTGCGTAGCACTATTCACGAGGGTAATCTTGGCGCCGGTCACCGCAGCTCCCGTTGGGTCTTGAACGCTGCCTTGTATGCTTCCCGTGAATTGCGCTACTAGCGAAGTAGAGGCGAGTAGAAGGAAAACCGCCAGGCAGACAGCACAGAGTCCGAATCTTTCTTTCGCGGCCATATGCACCCCACTCAAGTTGCCAGGTTGGCGCGGGACAAAGGGAGTAAACGTTTTCTTAGACAGCAGAACTTATAGCTCTCCTCTATTATCGCTGTCAAGAATTTTCTAGTGGATTTGTATTAGGCCCCGCAGCACTAGCTGAACCTGAACCGAAAAACGCACTGTATGAGCCTGGGTCTCCTGGCGCCGTCCCGTCCAAAGTGTGGACGCAAACCTAACTCTTGTTCCAGCCTTTGGATGCCACAATTCCTGCCCCTTCCCTCAGAGTCACGAACTGATTCGCAGCAATCCCCTTTACCGTCTCGTGCAGGCCGCTGGGCCAGTACACCTGGATGTCCGCTGCGGTACTTGCGCCAAGTCCAAAGTGCAGCCTCGGATCGTTGCAGGAATAGAAACTGGATTGGCTAAGTGCTGCCTGCGCCTGAACTTTGGACCCGTATCGCACTAGCACCCTGGCCCCTATCGCGCTGCGGTTCGACTTGACGCCCTCCAGCTTGATCTTGATCCAGTTTTGTTTCCCCTGCAGATCGTTGCGCAGCAGCGACGGCGGCTCATTCAAATTCACCACCAGGATGTCTAGGTCGCCATCGTTGTCAAAATCGCCAAAGGCGCAGCCGCGACTGCAGTGCGCTTCCGTGATCCCGGGGCCAGCCTGCTCCGAGAGCTCCTCAAATGTGCCGTTTCCCAGGTTACGAAATAGCGCCCGCGGGGTCCTGTTCGGGTATTGGGGAAGCTTACGTTCAACTTCGGGGTAAACGTTACCCGAAACCAGGAATAAATCGGGGTACCCATCGTTATCGAGATCCACGATCCCTGCACCCCAACAGATATAGCGCGTCTCAACCGCCAGCCGCGTCGAACGGGTCACATCGTCGAAATTTCCTTTGCCATCATTGTGATAAAGGCCATTGGCATCATCGGCAAAATGGGTTTTGAAAAGGTCCAGGTGTCCGTCTAAATCGTAATCACCCACTCCCACCCCCATGCCGGCCTGCTCCATTCCATCATCGCTGAGCGCCACACCGCGCAGGACACCCTCTTCGCGGAAGGTTCCATCGTGGTTGTTCATGAACAGCAGACTGGGAGTTGAGTCGCAGGCAACAAAAATGTCTGTCCATCCGTCCTCATCGAGGTCAGCTGCAACCACCGTCATGCCATAGGATTCGGTCGCCTTGGCGATTCCGGCCTCTTGGCTGACGTCCGCGAAAGTGCCGTCGCCGTTATTCCGGTAGAGGGAATGTCGTCCGGTCGGCAATCCACGCGGCCCGCATTCGACGGGCACTCCCTTCCAGTTGCAATTGACATTTTCGCCAGGCACCGGTGCGTGTTCAAACGAGAAACGGACATAGTTGGAAACGAAAAGGTCGAGGTGGCCGTCGCGGTTGTAATCGAGAAAGCTGCACCCAGCTCCCCAACGCGGCTGGTCGTTCCACAAACCGGCGGCCTTGGTTACGTCTGTGAATGTTCCGTCTCCGTTGTTTCGATACAAACGATTTTGTCCAAAGTAGGTACAAAAAATGTCTTCGAATCCATCGTTGTTGTAATCGCCAATGCAAACACCGGATGCCCAGCCGACAGCTTTCAGACCTGCCTTCTCCGTCACATCGGTGAAAGTGCCGTCGCGGTTATTTCTATAAAGCCGGTTCGTCGCTCCCGGCGGATCCCCTGTCAACTGAGTTCCGGAAAGAAGAAAGATGTCCATCCAACCATCGTTGTCGTAGTCGATGAAAGCACAGCCGCAGCCAGTCGCTTCCAGAATGTATTTCTTGGTCTCCACACCGCCGTAGACCACGGGCTCACGGAGCCCGGCAGCTTCCGCCACGTCGGTAAAGTGGGCGTAAAAAGGACGGCCTGATGGCGCGGGTCTGGCAAGTGGCTTTACGTTGTGAGTGGCCACACCCTGCGCAAAGAGAGGGCGCGTGGCCGCAAGCGCGGCCGACCCAAAGGAAAGTCGCACAAAATCACGGCGCGTAAACTTCAAGGATGCTGTATCTCCGTCGAGGCGGGATTTTCTTCCACGAGCTTATAGCGATTGTGCTGGCCTTCCTCTTTGGTGGCTTCCATGCGCAACTCGGCCAGTTGTTTCAGGAGGCCCGGTATCTCATCTTTCTTCTGGCCGCTCTTGCGTAGCGCCTGAATTAAGTGGTAAAGCGCCGTCTGGTCTTTTGGATCGCTGCTCAGAGCTTTGCGGCTCTGTTCGATGGCCGGGTCGTTCTGCCCTGATTGTAAGTAGAGCTTCGCCAGCACATCGCGTGCGGCGCCCAGAGAGGGTTGGAGCGCAATCGCTTTCTGGGCTGATTCCATGGCCTCGTGGAATTCCGCGCTGCCCGGCTGTGGTCCTTTTTGCGTCAGAATCTCCGCTCGTAAATAAAGAAGAAACGGATCATTCGGCTTCTTGACCAGCTTGGCTCGAACGGTCGCGAGCGCGTGATCCGGGTCATTTTCCTGCACAGCAGCGAGACCCTCCGCAGCCGAACCCAGTGCCTCTCTCGGATCCAGCGTATCGGCCTTTTCAAAATCCGCTTCAGCTTTGTCGTAGTCGGCAAGCTGTACGTACAGAACACCACGTGCCACGTAGAGCTGGGCCGCTTTGGGTTCGGTTCGCAGGCCGGCGTTGATCATATCAATCCCGACAGAAAACGATTGATGATCGAGGCAAACGTTGGCGAAATCAAGATACAGGTTTACCTTGTGGGGATTCGACACAATCGCCTGACGAAGTAAGCGCACAGCCTCCGGAGTATTCTCATCAGCTTCATAAGCCATTGCTGCTAATTCCAAAACATCTGTATTAGCGGTGTTCTCTCGCAACAGCGGCTGCAGAGTCGTGATCGTATCTTTCGGATGCTGCGCCATCATTTGGACACTTGCCAACCGATAGCGAGTGCCGGAGTCATCTGACTGTTGCAACGCTCGGCTGAAAACGGAGATTGCCTTATCAATTTCTTTCAACCTCACGAGACAGGCGCCGTACTCCTGCAGCGCTTGTGGCTGGGCGTCCAGCAGCGGCCCGCTGCGCTCGAAATGCGGTACAGCGCCTCTGCAATCGCCACGCCGGTATTCCAACACTCCCAACATCGCGTGGCTGGTGGGATCATCGGGACGCAATTGCAGCACACGCTGTAATAAAAAGCCTGCGTCCTTGTCGCCATTGTCATAAGCGATCTGCGCCGCGCCTTCCAGCGCTGGCAGATAATCTGGAGAGATGTTCAAAGCATGGCGGAACGCCGCCAGAGCTTCTTTCTTTTCTCCTTTGCCCGAAAGTGCAATGCCGCGCAAAGTCCACAACTGGGCATTGTTCGGACTTTGTGCTAACTCCGTCCTCAAAAGCTCCAAAGCCTCATCGAAATGCCTGGCGCGCAAGGCCGACGTGATGTCCGCAACTCCGGTGTTGGAAGTCTGAGCCAGAATCGATGAACACAGGATCAACGCAATTGCCGGAACCTGCCGTCCAGCGAAATGCGTAATTGCTCCTATTGTTGGCAGTGAACGGGACAAAAAAATGAGCAAATGTTTACCCAATTTGCGTCGATCCGTGTTTCACCACGGTCATACCGCGAAAGGTCAAACTGTTATCTTGGTGCATGGCCGAAATCATCTGCAAGGCTATTCTATTCGACATGGACGGCGTGCTGATTGATTCTACCCCTGCCGTAGCGAGGGTGTGGAAACGCTGGGCCATCGAGCATGGTTTTGATCCGGAAGAAGCTGTTAAGCGGGCCCATGGACGACCGAGTCTCATGACCGTGCGCGAATATCTTCCTCATGCGGACCCTGAGGTTGAAAATCGCGAACTCGAGCGCCGCGAGATGTCAGATCTCGAAGGCGTGAAACTTCTCCCCGGAGCCTCCGAACTGCTTCGGGCCCTCCCCCCTGGCTCGTGGACAATTGTGACCTCAAGCACGCGGCCGTTGGCGGAAGTGCGTTTACGTGCAGCCGGGTTGCCCATCCCCGACCGCATGGTTACCTCAAGTGATGTTGCCCGGGGAAAGCCCGATCCCGAACCTTACTTGAAGGCCGCACAGATGCTCGCCGTTGCACCCTCAGATTGCGTCGTGGCCGAGGATGTGCCCGCTGGGATACTGGCCGGCAAGCGTGCTGGGGCGCGGGTGATTGCTTTTCGCACAACATATCCGCAGCCTGAACTTGTCGCTGCCGGCCCAGACTGGATTGTGGATGGCTGTTCTTCTCTCTCGGTCGTTCCGTCAAACAGCCAGAATGACCTCATTTTGCAGATCGCGCTATGATTGCATGCCAATGAGAAATCGTTTGCTCATTCTGATCGGTCTGACACCACTTCTGATCGCGGTCATCGCGAGTGATTCCGCTCTCCGGCTGAGATATCCCGAGGATGACATGGGGAAGGATTCCCTGCCTTCCCGTCAGAAAGCGCAGTTTGAAGCGGCAAAACAATACAAAGTCTTTTACCAGTTTCAGTTTGCCGACAAACTCAAAGAAAGCGGAATCACTTTCAAATATCATGCCGTTGACGACGTCACGAAGCACATGCGTATGGGGCACTACGATCACGGAAGCGCAGTTGCTGTTGCCGATGTGGACGGCGATGGCCTCTACGACATTTACTTTGTTAACCAGGTGGGAGGTAACGAGCTCTGGAAGAATCTGGGCGGCGGGAAGTTTAAGAACATCACTCAGGAGGCAGGCGTGGGCTTACCCGGCCGAATCGGCGTCGGGGCCGCTTTCGCCGACGTGGATAACGACGGCAATCAGGACTTGTTCGTAACCACAGTTCGTGGCGGTAATGTGTTGTTTCACAATGATGGCCACGGACACTTCACCGACATCACCCAGGGGGCGGGTTTAGACCTGGTCGCACATTCTTCCGGTGCGTTCTTCTTTGATTATGACAACGACGGGCTACTTGACCTGCTGGTTTGTAATGTCGGCAAATATACCCACGATGAAAAGGGCCCGGATGGCGAATACGTCGCAATCCCCAATGCTTTTTCTGGACATCTTTATCCCGAGCGCTACGAATACCCAGTTCTTTACAAAAATCTCGGACATAATCGGTTTAGAGACGTGACCGCCGAAGTCGGCTTGCATCCGCACGGCTGGTGCGGCGATGCCACTTTTGCTGATCTCAACGGCGATGGCCTGCCTGACGTCTATTTCCTCAACATGCAGGGGCACAATCACTACTACGAGAACGAAGACGGGAAGAAGTTTGTCGAAAAGACCGACCAATATTTCCCCAAGACTCCCTGGGGTGCCATGGGAATCAAGTTTTTTGATTACGATAACGACGGGCGTATGGACCTGTTCATCGCGGATATGCACTCCGATATGAGTCAGGAACCCGGGCCGGAAAATGAAAAGCTGAAATCCACCATAACTTGGGATGACTCCTATATTCAGGGAACGAAATCGGATTACATCTGGGGCAACTCCCTCTATCACAATCTCGGCAACGGTAAGTTCGAAGAGGTGTCTGACCGCATGGGTGTAGAAACCTACTGGCCTTGGGGTCCGAGCGTCGGAGACGTGAACGCCGACGGATGGGACGACATTTTTATCGCTTCCGGCATGAGCTATCCCTATCGTTACGGGATAAACTCGCTCCTGCTGAACGAGCGCGGCGAAAGGTTCGTAGATTCGGAGTTTGTCCTTGGCATTGAGCCGCGGAAGAATCTCTACACCCCCTGGTTCGAAATCGATTGCTCTGATCCCCGGGAACGCGAGCAGCAACAAGAACTGAATAGCAAAGTCTGTGTCAGCCAGCGCGGGAAATCGATAATCATGGCGCCGCGCTCCAGCCGCTCATCAGTGATTTTTGATTTAGATAACGACGGCGACCTTGACATCGTGACCAACGATTTCAACTCTGAGCCGCAGCTTCTGGTCAGCAATCTCGCGCACAAAAAGCAGATTCACTGGATCAAGATTAATCTCCAGGGCACGACGTCTAATCGCAATGGGCTGGGCGCGACGGTTCGCGTACAGGCAGGCGGGAAGACGTACACAAAATACAACGACGGCAAATCCGGATACCTGGCGCAGAGTTCCTTGCCGCTTTATTTCGGCCTGGGAGAAGCTGGCAAAATTGATCGCGTAGAAGTGGACTGGCCCTCCGGCCGCAGACAAACGCTCACCACTGGCCCGGGTGAAAATCAAACGCTTCAGATCACAGAGCCGAAGTAGTTGGACGCTTGACCGTCCTATAAGAGCCTTGATCGGCGATTTTGAGTCTTGTGGATTTATCGCCAACGGATTGGTCGGACTTCCCCAGGTTGTAACTTTCATTGACTTGCTCTGTTTATGGACGTAAGATTTCACCCTAGCCGCCAAACAATATCGTGCTGCCGCACGGTCGCAACACTCGGCGGCGCTTCCGAATTGACCTTCAGTTCGAGCGCAGACTCTCGGGAGCGCATCCACGGCCGACTCATCAAGCCACAGGGCAAGCGGCAAGCCTGCTTTGATTGCCAGCTTCAGTATTCGAGACCCGGAGGCACCGAATGAATCTACCCGACGCGCCGATTGCACACGAGGGCTTCTTCGCCACGCACTTTTTCACTGTGAGGGACCAGGAAAAATCGAAGGACTTTTATGTCCGCATTCTGGGCGGGAAAGTTATCAAGGCGGAAAATCCCTGCTATATCAAGCTGGCCAATACCTGGATCATTCTCAATTGCGGCGGTGGCCCGACTCCCGACAAGCCAGCGGTCATTCTCGAAACGCCCTCGGATCTCAACCGAGTGAGTAGCTTCCTCAATTTGCGTGTCGCCGACATCTGGGCCTGCTACAAACAATGGGGCGACAAAGGCGCGATCTTCCTTACAGAGCCGCTGAAGAATCCCGACGGCTGGGAATGGCGCTGCTACATGCGTGATCCCGACGGGTACCTCATCGAGGTCGGCCAATATACTCAAATGGCGCTCGATCGTTTTAAAAACCTCGTCAGCTAGGTCAGACCGCCCCGACGGGTTCCTGAAAACTAAGATGAAACCCGTGCCTTGGAAGCGGGCCTACGTGGTCTTTAAGAAAGGTGTGGATACTCAGTTTTTACCGGATCCCGCATGAGCTCGCCTCTGCGCGACCGCAAAGCTGGGTTTTGTGACCGCTGAAAGAATGCTGAGTACCAGGGTAAGACTGGCCATAAGGCGTTTCTCAGTACCAATCACGACTGACCAATCGAGCGGTGTGAAGTTACGAACAACCCTACTTCTTGGTGTACAACATTCCCGGAACCTGATATGGAGGATCCGAGATCATCCTTATATATGCGATTAGCGCCTGAGTGTCAGACTTGGACAGGGTATAGCCGTAGGGCGGCATCAAAGGCGACTTGTTCAGTGCCGGACCGCCGTGGCTGATGATGGCTAGCAGGTCAGGATCTGACATTTTGTTCAATGTATCGCCTTCGGTGAATGGATGCGGTTTCACTTCGAGATTGTCATAATTCGAAACGCGTTCTGGTGTGGACTCTGGGTTGTGGCAGCGCGAGCAGTATTGTTCGTTAAGTTCTCGGCCCAGGACTTCCTGGTATCCGAGAGCCATCTCCTCGATTTTCAGCGTCGCTGTTTGTTGAGTTTTGGTGAGCGTGCTGGCAACGATCTGATAGCGTCCGGCCATTCCGCCCAGACTTACAGTCGCCGTGAATTGACCGCTGGAGTCTGTCGAACCTGCGGCGGGGTCGAACTCCACGCTACTGGGACCGTGAAACGACACTAACGCTCCGGTAACCGCATTGCCCTGATCATCGTTTACCTGCACTACAATCGGTTGTTCCAGCCTCGTGCCAACCGGCGCGGCCTGCTTTCCGCCGCTGACTTCGACGAGCACAGAGCCATAAGCCGTCGGTGGAGGAGCGGATGCGGCTTTGCGCGCACAGCCGCAAAGTACTGCAGACAGGCAAAGCAATCCGAGAATGTTGGCATGCCTCATCTCTTTGCTTCCTGTTTGGCCGATTCCTTTTGCGACGCAAGAAATACTGTCAGCGCGCGAGCATCTTCATCGGGCATGTTGCGATTGGGTTCGATCGTTTCCGGCCGCAACGCCTGAGGATTCTTGAGCCAGTAGTAGATCCACGCGGCGTTCAAACGCGAACCAACCGCTGTCAGAGTCGGTCCGATGTAACCCTTGTCGGCTTTCACATCAACAATGTGGCATCCCTGGCAAGCATACTTCGAATAGAAGAGCTGTTTGCCATGTTCGATGTCGCTGGCCGAGTATCCGGAATTCGGCAGCGAATCGCGATCGAATGCCGGATTCTGATAGACGGTCATGATGTAATCGGCTAGGGTCGTGACCTCTTCGGCCTTCAGGTTGAATTTCGGCATGCGGCGGATCAAGGCTGGCCGCAGCGTGTTGGGATTACGCAGGAAATCGTCCAGCCATTTGCGCTGCACCGCACTTCCCTCCCAAGTCAAATCGGGCGCTAGGCTACTGCCCCGTCCATTGATGCGGTGGCAACTGAAGCATGCCAAGTCATTCATAAGCTGGCCAGCTTTGCCCGCTGGCCGGTAGGTTGAGTCTGCGACATTGGGAACGGTCATCGTTCCCGGCAGCGTTTGGGAGCGATCATTCAAAGCAAGCAGAGCGGTTGTCAATGCGTCGATCTGCACAGGGGTGAATGTGTACTGCGGCATCTTGAGGCCCGGAGCAAACGACCGCGGCTGGCGCAATTTTCCAGCGATGTAATCCGGCAGCGCATGCCTCATGCCGGCGACAAAGATGAGTTGTGAAATTGGTTTGCTGCCGATACGAGTTAACTCGGGGGCAAAATTCTCCGGCTTCTTGATGCCGGAGATTTCGTGGCACGAGGCGCAGCCGTATTCAGTGACGAGCAACTTGCCATGGGCGATCTGCTCCGGGGTTGCGGGATCGAGATGAACATTGGCCAGAAAATCAGAGTCGTTCTTCGCCTGCAGGAAGCCCGCCAGAATAGCGACTTGCTCCTCGGTGAAACGGTAATGCGGCATCGCAGTCCCGGGATCGTAGACGCGGGGATTGTTGACCCAAGCGGCAAGCCATTCTGGCTTGGCCTTGTTGCCAATTCTGGTAAGTTCGGGCCCGATGTTGCCGCCAACCAGATTTCCGGCAGCATTCTGCACCGCGTGGCAGGTGGCGCAGAATGATTCACCATACAGACTCGGACCGGCGCTCGGGTCGGCAGCAGCTTTTTGCTTCAGAGCAAGCGTATCTCCCGGGCTGGCAACACTGTTGAAGATCAGAAACCCCGAAATGTCGCGGGCGTCGTTATCACTCAACTTGAAGTTCGGCATTCGGGCTGATACCGCATAGGCCGTCGGATCTTTAAGCCAGGTGAAAATCCACTCACGGGTGGTTTTGTCGGCGATATGAAGAAGTGAGGGCGGATCGTCGGTCGCTTGCAACGTGCCACCTTCGGGCAACTTGATGGTGTGGCAGTGCACGCATCCCGAAGACGCCAGTAATTTCCTGCCTTCGTTCAACTGAGGCGTTCCCGTGAGCGGTGCCCGATGGCATTGACCGCAGGAAGATTCAATGTAGCGGGCGGGAAGCAACGGTTGCTCCCAGGCTAGCGTGCTGCTGTGGGCCTCTTCGACGGTGGTCGCGACTCCCTGGCCACGGTGGCACATCACACAACCATACGGCTCAAGGTTATGCGGAATTGGCGGATGACGCCGAAATGGCTGCTGGTTGACATCGCTCAAGCTAGCTTCCTTCAGGCCAACATGGCAACTGGTGCAGCGGTCGACCACTCCGAGCTCGGGATGCCAGATCTGCTGGATTCCGCTCTGGAAATGCCGCTGCAGAGTGATCGCCTCGCCACGGCCGCGAATCATGGTCAGATAGGAGTTCTGGTAATGACGCCATTCGCTGAAATGATTCTTTGCGGGGGCGATCGCGAGCAACAGCAGCAGAGTTACGCTGACGATACCGAACGCTCGTAGGGGATCGCCGAACAATTTGCGCCACAACGAGGATCGATTTTTGCTCGGAGTTTGCACTCAAGCCCTCCAGGGCCAAACCCACGACCACCCAGGGCCGCGAAAGAATGTGCCGACGGTCGTCAGCACGATCAATTCAAACAAAAACCAGCTCATGATCCAGAAAGAAAGTGGCCTTGCCGCCAGATATCGCCGGAATCGAGATGGCGAACTCGCTGTACTTTGGGCCGCAACCACCATGAACACGATCACGATCAAGGTAGGCACCAAGGCGACGTAAACGTCGAAAATGATCAGAAAAATTGAAAATCCTGCAGCCACTGCATAGAAGATGGGAAGGCGGCGAGCGCGATCTTTCAGGAATAGCCCCTCGGCCTCAACATTGATATTGAAATAAGGAATCACAATCAGTGCGATAACAACCAGCGTCGGAACTAAAACTCCTGCCACAACCGGCGGGAAATAATGCAGCATTTCCTGCAGACCGAGGAAGTACCACGGCGCTTTCGCCGGATTCGGTGTGTGCGAGGGATCGGCGATTCCCTCTAGCGGGGCATTGAACAGCAGCGCAATTCCCACTAGAGCAATCGCGAGCACTTCAACTGCGACTGCCGTCCGGAAGAAAACTTCCGGGAACGTCTGTACCACCTCTTCGTCAGCGACTCTCACCTGCGGTGAGGTGCGGCGGGTCACGAATACTACTCGCCGAGGCTCCTTCTTCGCGTTTGAATTCACGCCGGTGACGAAGTCTTTCGAATCGCTCATCGCGCCTCCCTCGCTGCTGCTTTTGCGCTACCGGGGTCGGTCGCGTGCACGTACAGACCGCCATCTTTGCGAATGCGCCAGAAGTGGATGGCGATGAGGAAGATTGCAGCCAGCGGCAGGATCATGCAGTGCAGAACGTAAAAGCGGAGCAGAGCGTTGGCATTCACCAGATTTCCGCCGAGCAGCAGGAAGTGAATCTTGTTGCCGAATAACGGCACCGCCGAGGCAATGTTCGATCCCACCGTAATTGCCCAGAAAGCAAGCTGGTCCCAGGGCAGCAGGTATCCGGTGTAGCTGAGTAAGAGCGTGGTCAGCAGCAGAATTACGCCAATGACCCAATTGAATTCCCGAGGCGGACGATACGCTCCGCGATAAAACACCTTGAACATGTGCGCAAATACCAGGAAGACCATGGCGTGCGCCGACCAGCGATGCAAATTGCGCAGAAACAATCCGGAGGAGACTACAAACTGCAAGTCTTTGGTGTCAGCGTAAGCCTGTGGAACGGAGGGATGGTAATACAACATGAGTAAAATCCCGGTGGTCACGAGAATCACAAATGTTCCAAACGTCAAGCTGCCCAGATACCACGTCACACTGAAATCCAACATGCGGCGCCGCACCTTTGTCGGGAACAGGTGAAGAAAGACGTCCTGCTGGATGACCAGGGAACGACGGAGCGTGCTCGTGCCCGTGCCGCTGCGGAAAATCGAGCGCCAGACTCGAGTTTTGCGTAGTTGATCGAAATAATTCGCGCTGGTCGCCATAGTTAGACCCTCAAGAATTGCGAAGATCGGACCGCCGTGGAGCGGTCGACCATTAGGTCGCCTTCATCGCTCACCCATACGCGGTACCAGGGCAGTGGCCGGGGAGCTGGTCCTTCGATCTTTTGGCCATCCCGTTTGAACTTGCTGCCGTGACAGGGACACGCGATGATTCCGAGCTCGGGTTTCCATGCCGTTAGGCATCCAAGGTGGGTGCACACGGCAGACAACGAAAGAAAGCCCTCTTTGGCGTGAATGATGTAGATTCCTGAATTCACGTCCAGCGTGACCGAATCCAGGGGATAGCTCTCCGGCTTGCCAGCGTTAATAATCGGCGAGGGTTCGTACAAAACGTTGGGCGAGAGAAACTGGTAAGCGAAAACCGCCGTCCCGGCGGTTGCGATGCTCAATGAGCCCAAGCCCAGTTTGACAAAGAAACTACGGCGGTCGAGTTCCCTGGCATCCGGTTGTTGGTCTTTTTCTTCCTCGGACATAGTTTTCCTACTTGGCGGCAGACTCGGCTTTTGGCCTGGCGGATGCGTCGATTACGGCAACCGAGATCAAACCGGTAGCCTCGGCAGGCACAAAGTTGTAAGCCTCCATAGTGATGGTTCCTACCGGGCACCGCATGGCACACAAACCGCATCGGATGCAGCGTGTCTCGTCTTTCAACATGGCGGATCCGGTAATGATTCCTAACTCGGCGGCGGCGATCTCATTCAGCTCAACTCCGAAGCATCCCTGGTTGTCGCGAATGTGCTGAACTGTTTCATCCGTGAACTCAATGCGATCAAGGGAAACCAATTCCAGGCAGTTCTCGGGGCAAACATCGACGCAGCCGCCACAAAGAATGCATAACGTGCCATCCTCTTCGTAGCCCTCGAAAACAGTGTTGACCCAGCAGTGCAGGCAGCGCTGCGCCTCCTCCATGGCGGATTGCGCGTCGTAGCCGACCTCGACTTCAGTGACACCGGTACGACGTTCCAGCGGAAGCATGGGCACAGGCTGCCGATTGATATCCAGGAAATCGAGCGGCATGGCATGACGGCGTAAGATTTCGACTTCCACAATCGGCTCGGGATGCTTGTGGCCGCGCAGGTATTCATCGACTCCGATCGCGGCACGCTTGCCGTCAGCGACGCTGTCGATAATCAGTCTTGGCCCAAAGACACAATCGCCGCCGGCAAAGATTCCTGGAGCGGAGGTCATGAGCGTCCGAGGATTGACCGCAATCAAACCACGCGGTGAAATTTCGACTTTGTCTTCGGGGTTCAGGAAATCCAGGCGCGGCGCCTGCCCAATCGCCATGATGATGGTGTCGCAAGCGAGTTGGCTCTCGCTTCCGTCGTAGAAAGCAGGATTGAAACGCCGGTTCTGATCGAAAACCCACTTGGTGTTCAGGGTCTCAAGAGCCGTCACCTTTCCATCTTTGCCCACGACCCGCTTTGGCCCCCGACCGGGATAAAGTTTGATACCCTCAGCCTCGGCTTCTTCGATCTCTTCGAGAGCGGCAGGCATTTCATCCCGTCGCTCCAGGCACACAATGTTGACCTCCCGTGCGCCCAGGCGCAGAGCGGAGAGTGAGATGTCCACCATTTCCCGTGTGGCGACTGCCGAGACGTTTTCAATTGACGGAACCGCTTCCTCGACACCCGCGGCGTGCTGGCGAATCACCTCTCTTGCCGCCGAGCGGGCCACGTCCATGGCAACATTTCCGCCGCCAATGACGATGACCTTCTTGCCAATTGTGAACTTGTAGCCGAGATTTACATTAAGCAGAAAATCGATGCCTTTATGTACTCCATCCAGGTCAACTCCCGGAATGCTCAAGTCACGGCTGCGATGCGCACCGACAGAAATCAGCACGGCGTGAAACCCTTGATGGCGCAAATCGGAAATCGCAAAATCGCGCCCAGCGGCGTGGTTTAGCTTGAGTGTAATGTTGCCAGTTTCGAGGATTTCGCGAACCTGCGCTTCGACGACATCTCTGGGCAGGCGATATTCAGGAATCCCGAGATACAGCATTCCGCCCGCGACCGGAGCAGCCTCAAAGATCGTTACCGAATAGCCCATTAGCGCCAAATCATGTGCTGCGGAAAGCCCTACTGGTCCGCCACCAACTACTGCCACTTTGTAGGGCAACTTCTCGGCCAACCGGCCCAGGTTGACGTTGACAGCGTGCTTCGATTCTGGCCCATACTGCTCAGTTAGAAATCTTTTCAACGCGCGAATAGAAATTGGGCGGTCAATTTCGCCGCGACGGCAAGCGGATTCACAGGGGTGAGCACAAACACGCCCGCATATTGAAGCCAGCGGGTTTGGCTGGCGGGCAAAATGATAGGCCTCTTCAAATCGTCCCTCTGCAATCAGAGCCACATAGCGACCAGCGTTGGTATGCGCCGGACAGGCCATCATGCAAGGAAAATTTGTGTTCAGCCAGTCGACGTCGACTTTCTTTTCTCTGTAGCGCCTTAGCATTTATGTGCTTGTCATCCGGAGTTGAACCTTGTTAACAAGCCGAGGGAGTGGGTGCATACCACTCCCCGCGAACCTATTTGCTGAGTGTGAAATCGAGTTTCGCGCTTCCGCTGACATTGACCGGCTTAGATTGGTTCTTGGCCCCTTCGTGCCAGGCAACGAGCGTATAACTGCCGTCGGGAACGTCTTTGATTTTGTAATTGCCACTGTCGTCGGTTTCCGCAAAATACGGCGTAGGACTGACGACGAGATAACCTGCCATTTCGGGATGTACATTGCAGAGCAGAGGCACGACACCCGGTTTGTCGAAGGTAAACGAGCGCTTCTCCCCCTTCGGCCAGGTGCCGAGATTGTGGCCAGCTTTCTTGTCGCCGCCGACAGAACTCCAGAAGACGTTGTGTTGCACATTGTCGCTGTTCAGGAAATCAACGGTTGTGCCCTGTTGCACGACCAGAATGTGCGGCTCAAACAGCAGTCCCTTTTGATCCATGACGGGATGGTCTTTGGGAGCAGGAAACGTTTTACCCTGAATTGTGTCCACGTAAACCACCGACTTGCCCTTCATCCCGCTCACTTTGCCCTCGATGTCGCCAGCCCACGCCGACATGCACAGCCCGGCGATCGCCACCATTAAAATGAATGCATTGAACCTCATTGCGTTTTTCTCCTTTTAACTTTGTGCGTAACTGCGCTCTAGAAAAGAAACTTTGCATCTAGATAGATCGCATTATTCGCGCTCGCGTTGCGGCCCGTGCCGTCATAGTTGGTTCCGGCGCCGTTGAACCGCGTGTATCCGGTGTATTGAGCACCGAGCTGCAGATTCTGCCACGGCCAATACGAGAAATTCGCGATATACCCGTCATTCTTAGGGTTGCCGTTGACGCTCCCGCTCGGCGTATACAGCAAAGGATTGACCGTGCCGCTGGTATCAAACCAGCCGAAAGTGGCTGAGGCGCGGTTGCCGAAATGCCACTCGGCATTGGCCATCACCGTGTTCAGATGGTTGTTTCTCAGGCTTGCGGCACCCGAAGCAAAGCTCGCCAGCAAATCTGATTTTTCGTGGATATACGTGGCACGGAAAGAAAGCACATCTCGTCTGAACATGGTCTGATCAATCTGAGTGTCTACAGCCCAGTCGGTGTACTCATCTTCCAGACCAGTTATAGCGCCAGGCGTGGACTGCAGGTGGATTCCGTACGTTCCCACCTCCCACTGCGTCTTGGCGGTTGACGTCTGCCAGGCAGCCCGCCAGTATGGAGCAAGCCCGCGGATGTTGAAGGAAAAGTTGGTGCCCGGGTTTGGTTGCGGGCCGCCGACGTGTTCAGAGCGATAGCCTGCGAAATCGAGATACAAGTGGTTGTTCCACATGGCGTAGCCTCCGAATCCAGCCACATCCTGTGCCAGGCCACCATCAATGATCGGCGCGGCGGTGGGAGTGGGCGCGAAATCGCTGGCGATCCATGGGAAGCCCCATGCTGGCGTGGAGTTCCAGAGGTCCTCGACGGTGGGATTGTTATTGAGATTTAAACCCCACACCAGTTCCTTGCCACCCACCTTTGTCTTGTTCGCGTAGCGTATATCTGTGTTATCGCTGGTGAAATGGTCATCTTGCGTGTCGTAAGTGACCTGAACGAAGCTGCCGACATGGGTTGTCCACGCTCCGGAAAGGAAGAGCGAAATGTCTTGGGGAAATTCAAAACTGCCATTCTGGGTAGTCGGCACGGGTGATTTGATCGAGGTGAAAGAGGCCTCAAGCATCACCGAGAGAGGCAAAGAGCTGAGAATATCAAGCGGTGCATGCTCCTTGGCTGCATTGGACTTAATGACTTGGGTTTGATCCCCCCGATCAACGTAACCCAGCAGCTTGAATCTTCTTCCGGCAGGGTTGAGTTCTGGAGGGTTGTAGTGACAGCCGCTGCATGCCAATCCCGTCTGCCGCGCATAGCTGGGAACGGCCATCAGATTGGGAGGATTAAACGCGGCAACAATTACGAAAACCAGAATAGCGACTGCTTTAAGCAAAAAAAAGACTGCTTTCCTCATCTGTATGCTCCTTTTCCTCTCGCACTCTATTTGGGCGATAGAATTTTTTCCCAATTCGACTGGCTTGATCTGAAAAACTTGGGCGGTATTTTGGTCTTATGAATCACCCTTCCGCTGTGGGCTGGCTCACGTACGGATGTGACGTACGTCACCCTGTGAGGTCGCAGATGAAAGTGAGATGTTTCCGCGCTTGAACACGAAACGCGGCACAGCTTTTATTCAGGGAAGACAACTTGCGCGTTCTGGATGACGACGTGGCAGAGTTCGAGTCTCCGCGCGGCCCGGCCTGTTAAAGTCGTGCCGCGATCTTCCAGATTGCCTCTCCGGTAGGTGTTTGAAGAGATGGTGAGCGCGGAAGGAATCGAATCCGCGCTGAAACGTAAATTCAACAACATGCAGGACCTCGGATGGCACCTAAGTATATGAAAAGCAGTTTAAGCGCAGACAAACGGATCGCGCATTGGATCGCAGAATTCAATCATGAGCCACTCACCGTGACCGTAAACTGAGTCGTTTGCATGGCTGTTGGTGTTGAGGTGGGAGCTGCTGTAACAGTGATTGTGTAGATTGTTGGAGTAGAACCGCCGGTCCCTCCGTTTCCGCCACTACGTGAATTACCTCCACCCGTGGCTCCGCCGCCGCAAGCGGGCACGAATGCGAACGCAAAATACGTGACCACCAAAGCAATTGTCCTAGCCCGTATGTCGCCATGGAATCGAGTTCTCGCCTGGGGAAGAAGGACTATTGTCACCATCCCGACCCACTCCAGCAGCAAAGGCCATCGCGAGTTCACTGATGCTGCCAAGCTTCTCTGGAAAAGATTAGCGTTCCCGATCATCGCCGAGGAGGCGGTGGTCTTAACGGTAAGAGTTGCGTTCGAGGGATTCTTTCCGTCAAGCGTAACCTTCGGGGGCGAGATGCTGCAATTTGTGCCAGCTGGTGAACCGCTACAAGCAAGTGAAACCTGTTGGTTAAAGCCGTCAACAGGTCCTACCGTAAGCGCAAATGTAGCATCTTGTCCCGGTGACACAGTCTGAGTACTTGGTGAACCTTGAAGTGAAAAACTCTGACCTACGCCCGAAAGCGGAATGACTTCAGGCACGAGCAAAGCGTTATTAAGAATGATGAGTACTCCTGATTCAGAATTCGGCTGACTGGGCGCGTATGTCGCTTGAATTGTGCAGTTTGCACTTGGAGCAATAGCTTGGCTGCAGTTGTTTGTCTGCGAGAAGTCATGTGCCGGATAAGTGACATCGTTAGCCTCAATGCCTGACAGGACTAACGGCGCAACGCCGTTATTCGTCACAGTGATAGTCTGTGACGAGCTTTTTCCGCCCACCACAACACCGCCGAAATCAATGCTCATGGGTGCCACGGCGATGCCAGGCGATGGTTGGTTCAGAAGCTTTGTCACAAAAGCGTTAGAGAAACCGTTCAACTGTTGTTGCAGCGCGTTGAATGTGGGAAAGTCAGGAGTGCTTGTAGACCCTGCAACATAGACATTCCCGGATAGGTCAAGCGCGATTCCGTTACCTTGATTGCCGCCATAACCGAGGCTGCCGCCGCCCAAGTA